>NZ_JBPYDD010000001.1:0-593038 GCF_051847535.1 Psychrobacter sp. 1U1
AGCCTAGCGCGTATTGACAACGTTGTAGTGAACCAAGGTTACTGGGATAACCTAGGTCAAACCCAAAATGAAAGTGAGGTTGTTGAAGCGTTAAACATGGCTGATAGTGGTCGTATTAATAGCTCAGTTATCTGGACTGCACCAAAGTATGAAGGTCTACCAGTACAACTGTCTGCTATGTACAGCTCTGACGATGTAAATGGCAATGATAACGAAGGTTTTGGTGTAGCAGCGCTATTTGATCAAGGTACTGGCTTTACCGCTGGTATTGCTTATGACAAAGATCAAAACATCGACGGTGATATTATCCGTGGTACCGCTACTGTAGATCTGGGCAAGTACATGGCTTATCCAGTCAATCTAGGTGCGCTATATCAAGTAGGTGATTACGATAATCGCGATAAAGACGAGAAAGGCTTTATAATCAGTGCTGAAATGGGTTTAACTAACTTTGCTCGTCCAGCGTCTGTTTATGCTCAGTACAATAATACCTCTAACCTAAACGGTTTTGATAATGCTGATTCAGACCAAATCGTTGTTGGTGGTAAGTACATGTATAAAGATAACATCATTGCACATGCCTATGCTGGTATGAACAAAGCTGATAACGTCAACCGTTATTTAGGTGATGATGATAATAACGATCCAATTTATGGCCAACCTGGCGATGCTGAAGTAATCGTAGTTGGTACTGGTCTAGAATACTTATTCTAGTATGAACTAGAATTTGCTTCTAAAAAACTCATCCTTCGGGGTGGGTTTTTTTGTTGTGTTGATTTTGCTTTAGAACAGACAGAAAAAACGTAAAAATGCAAGGCCATTCTAGGCTTTGTGCATTTAATACCCTGCTTAATGAATGACCAAGTATTAGAGTGAATATTTATGATGAAAAAACTCCTTTTAACATCAGCGATTGCTATTGTATCTGTACCAGTTGCGCAAGCAGCCCCAGAAATCTATGGCAAAGCATTCTTGACCACTGATTATATTAATGACGAGGCGGATTACACTAATCGTGTAGATGATGCCCCTGAGGACTCTGATGTGGACTCAGTACAAATTAACTCAAACTTTTCACGACTAGGTCTCAGAGGTTCTGAAGCGATTACTGCAAATACTGATGTAATATATCGATTAGAGTATGGCATTGATATCGATGGCGATGACAGTAATACTTTTACAAGTCGTGATACTTATCTAGGTCTAGTAAATAAAGACTACGGCGAGTTTCGCGTTGGCCGTAATACCTCTGTATTAGGGTATGTGTACGATCCGATGGTTGCAAGAGCTTACTGGGATAATCTAGGGAAAAGAACCCTGAATGACAATGGCGGAGTTGCTGCACTAAATATGCTTGACTACACGCGCTCTGATAGCTCGGTGTTGTGGATTGCCCCTGAATATAAAGACTTGCAGCTGGTAGTGCAGTATGTGGCTGATGAGGGTTCTGATGACAACAAAGACAAAGATGGCTATGGGGCTGCACTCAAGCTAGATAAAGATAGTTACACTGCCGCGATCGCTTATAGTAAGGATATCGAGGCAAGTGGTAGTATCAATACCTTAGACTTTGTCACTGATGATAATGCTGAAGGTCTTATAAATTATGGCGGTGATGCCTTTCGCGGTACAGTAACCGTCGATTTAGATGAATATATAGATATGTCAACTCCCTTAACCTTAGGGGCAGTATATCAGCAAGCTGACTATGACTTTGCAGGCTCTCATAAAGAAAAAGGCCTGATAGTTAGTGGCAAAATGGCATTAGAGAACTTTGCTCATCCAGCTTCTGTCTATCTTCAATATAACAAAACAGACAATCTAAACGGTATCGACAATAATAATTCGGATCAGATTGTATTGGGCGGTGAATACGAGTTGAAAGATAATGTGATCGCTCACGCTTATGTTGGTCAAAACTCAGCCGATTATACCAGTCCTTTAGATCCTACCAACTCTGTCGCAGATATTAAGGTCTTCGCCGTTGGTGGCGGTTTGGAATATCTGTTCTAGTGGCTTTTATCTAAGTAGTCTGTATTGTAAAATCGTCCAAGTGATAGCTAAACATCATAACTATATAATGTTAAAGGACTCATCCTTCGGGGTGGGTTTTTTCGTTGTGCCAACTTTAATAGGGTAACAGCCAGTAAAACCTAAGAGTTTAAGAGACTTTGAGTTTTTACCCTATATTTTATGGCGTATTTTTAGTAAAATCCTCTTTTACCAATTACCGATAGAGTACTATGACCAAGTTTATATTTGTGACCGGTGGGGTAGTGTCCTCACTAGGGAAAGGTATTACCGCAGCTTCCCTTGCCGCGATATTAGAAGCGCGCGGTGTGAGTGTAACCATGACCAAGATGGATCCGTATATAAACGTTGATCCAGGGACGATGAGCCCGTTCCAGCATGGTGAAGTTTTCGTCACTGAAGATGGGGCGGAGACAGATTTAGATTTAGGCTATTATGAGCGTTTTTTACGTCATTCTAAGATGAGTAAGAGCAACAACTTTACCAGTGGTCGCATCTATCAAAACGTGCTGAATAAAGAGCGCCGCGGTGAGTATCTTGGTGGTACGGTACAGGTGATTCCGCATATCACTGATGAGATTAAAAGTAAGATTCTAGCCAGTGGCGAAGGCTATGATATCGCTATTATCGAGATTGGCGGTACGGTCGGTGATATCGAATCACTGCCCTTTATGGAAGCGGTACGTCAGATGCAAGTAGAGCTTGGTCGTAATCGCGCCATGCTAATGCATTTAACGCTCGTGCCCTATATTGCCAGTGCAGGTGAAACCAAAACCAAACCCACTCAGCATTCAGTGAAAGAGCTGCGCTCTATTGGGTTGCAGCCTGATATTTTGATTTGCCGCTCTGACCATCATATCTCTCAAGACAACCGCCGTAAGATTGCACTATTTACCAACGTCGAAGAGCGTGCGGTCATTATGTGTGAAGATGCCCAAAGTATCTATCAGATACCGCGTACCCTTCATGAGCAAGACCTTGATGATTTGATTTGTGAGCGTTTTGGTCTTGATGTACCTGAAGCGGATCTGAGCGATTGGGACAAGGTGGTTGAGGCTCAGCTAAACCCTGAATCGACTGTTACAGTAGCAATGGTGGGTAAATATGTCGAATTGCCTGATGCTTATAAGTCTATCAACGAAGCATTGCTACACGCTGGTATTACTCATAAAGCAGATGTCAAAATCAACTACATTGATGCTGAGCATTTAGAAGATGATGAGAGCTTACTGACACAGTTAAATGATGCTGATGCCATCTTAGTGCCAGGTGGTTTTGGAGAGCGTGGTACGAATGGCAAAATACAAGCCATCACCTATGCTCGTGAAAACAACGTCCCATATCTAGGCATCTGCCTTGGTATGCAGCTGGCAGTGATTGAGTATGCTCGTAATGTAATCAAAATTGATGCTAACTCTTCTGAATTTGATCGCAAGACTGCAGAGCCTATCATTGGTCTGATTACTGAGTGGTTAGATGAGCGCGGCGAGTTACAGATTCGCAGCGATGATTCAGATCTTGGTGGGACGATGCGTCTGGGTGCACAGCAAGCTGAACTGGTTTCTGGTAGCAAATTAAGCCAAATCTATGGTGCTAGTAATATCACAGAGCGTCATCGTCATCGTTATGAGATGAATAACCGTTATATCGAGCCATTAGAGCAATCAGGCATGACTATATCAGGTTATTCAGCCAAGCAGCATCTGGTCGAGTCGGTTGAGATTAGCGATCATCCTTGGTTTATCGCGGTACAGTTCCACCCCGAATTTACCAGCTCGCCACGCGGTGGTCATCCACTGTTCAACAGCTTTGTGAAAGCTGCGAAGAACTATAGCGAAGCTAAATAGGGTTTTAGGCTTTTGTTACAGCTATTATATTAATTAAAAGACTGATCTTCGGATTGGTCTTTTTTTATGAGCTGATAGTTGGCTGAACTTTCACAATATTTGTATCTGTCCATCTACCATTTGTCTGTGGCCTCTAATTACGCTTAGATACTTTTTTTAATTGAGCCATCGGTTACAATAGCGGATAGAGATATCGATAACTATAAAGAGGATCACTGTTTCATGGATAATTTATCTACAGCTCAATCGCATATTCAGCTTACTACTCCTAACAATAATACGATTAATATTGGTAACGATCAGCCGTTTGTGTTGTTTGGCGGTATGAACGTCTTGGAGTCTAAAGAGTTGGCATTTGAGATTGCTGAGCAGTATGTCGAGATATGCCAGCGTTTAGGGATTGGCTATGTATTTAAGGCCAGCTTTGATAAAGCCAACCGTTCAAGCTTACACTCATATCGTGGGCCTGGATTGGAACAAGGTATCGATTGGCTCGGTCAAATTAAAGAAAAGTTTCAAGTACCGATCATCACTGATGTGCACGAGCCGTATCAAGCAGCACCCGTCGCTGAGGTTGCCGATATTATTCAGTTACCGGCGTTTTTATCGCGTCAGACTGACTTAGTGCATGCGATGGCAAAGACTGATGCGATTATTAATATCAAAAAAGCGCAGTTTTTAGCGCCGCATGAGATGCGTCATATCGTTAATAAATGTCTTGAAGGAGGTAACGATAAACTTATTCTATGTGAGCGTGGTAGTGCTTTTGGTTATAATAACCTGGTCGTCGATATGCTCGGGTTCGATACGATGAAGCAGATGAATATACCAGTGTTTTTTGATGTGACCCACAGTCTACAGCAGCCAGGGGCACGTAGTGACAGTGCAGGCGGACGCCGTGAGCAAATCACAACCCTTGCACGTGCTGGTATGGCAACCGGACTAGCAGGGCTATTTTTAGAGGCGCATCCAAACCCAGAAACGGCAAAGTGTGATGGGCCATGCGCCTTGAGAACCAGTCAATTAGAGCCATTTTTGCGTCAGTTAAAGCAAGTGGATGATTTAGTAAAAAGCTTTGAGGTGTTAGATACTCATTAATGGATAAGTAACAAAGAGGGCAGCACAATGGCGATTCAGACAGCACAAGTGAGTATTGAGAATATCGATGACGCTGAAGGATTAGACAGTGTCATGATAGCGTTAAAGAACATCACAGGGGTCACTGCGATAGATCTTGATGCAGCGAGTAGCATCGCAACCGTGCGCTACGATGATACCGATACCAGTATTCACGCCCTAACAGCTGCGATTAGTACGGTCGATTATGTGACCCAGCCATATCCTATTGATGCACCGCAAAATCCAAATTATGATAATTAAATAACCTTATCATGTTAGCAAAAAGCTATTATTCTTTAATAAAGTGATAACCAAAAGGTGTTGTTGTTAACGATGATTCGGCTTATGCTAGTCGAACGTTGTTTTGATAAGTCTTTAATAGTTAATTACTAGATTTTCATACAAGCAATTCATTAATTTATAATAATAAGGAGCTCAACATGGCAAGCCAAACACGTATTATCAAAATCGACGGTATGACTTGCGGCGGTTGTGTGGCAAGTGTGCATACTGCGACTGACAGTATTGATGGTATAGACACTATTTCTGTCGATCTTGCTGACAATCTAGCAACGGTGACTTTCGACGATAGTAAGACCAGCGCAGAGGCTATTGCGTCTGCTATCGATGAGGCAGGATTTGATGCCACAGTCGCCAACTCTTAAGTTTTTTTCTACAGAAAAACCAGCTATCATAGCTGGTTTTTTTAATGGTCGTTTATTATCTTTTTAGTAGTTTTTAACGATTATAATTTGTAGCTGGTCACTATGATTTATCTATCATCTATGTTCATGCTGTTTAATTGAATGCCCTTGAAATGTTAGTGACCACAACCATCTACTATGTATATCAATATGTATTTTAGTATAATAATATGTAGGTTATTCGGGGCTACAGATCAGATATCTATGCTGAGACCCAGTTAAACTACCAGACTGATTAAGCTACCTGATACGCTTAAAGTTTTGCATAACAGTTAGCCTTTTTTATAGCTCATAACAATCTATAAATGCTCTATAAACGCTCTCCATAAACATTGTAACGAGTTTTATTTATGAATGATTCTATCCGTACTGCCGATGACCAATCCTATGATGTCGATACTGACATTCAGTCCAATACGCTGCTTGAGCCTCAGCGTGCGCACTTGCAACTAGCCATTGATGGTATGACATGTCAGGCCTGCGCGTCTAGAATCGAGAAAGTCCTTAACAAGAAGTCCTCAGTTTATGAGGTGAATGTCAACTTCGCAGGTGAGACTGCCAATGTCGATTATGATCCAGCGCAGACGACGCCTGAACAAATCACAGAGTGGGTAAGTAAAACAGGTTTTGTCGCAAACGTGCAGGCAGGAGATAGATTGTTTGCCAAGACGGATACAGACACCGCGACAGAGTATCCATGGCGATTGATTGCGCTATGGGTCTGCTTGGTGCCTTTTTTGGTCGGTATGGCGGGGATGCTCTTTGGACAGAGTATGGCGTGGATGCCGCCTGTTTGGATTCAATTTATCCTTGCAACCATTGTACAATTTGGCTTGGCGTTGCCGTTTTATAAAAGTGCTTGGGCGTCCATCAAGGGCGGTCTTGCCAATATGGATGTGCTGGTGGTCATTGGTACGGTCACTATTTGGGCATATTCAACGTATCTATGGCTCACGCATGGCGATGGTACGTTAAACAGTCTATTGCAAAGCGGTCATGGTAGTGGACACGGACCAGCTGTATATTTTGAAGCAGGGGTGATGGTCATTGCTTTTGTCCGCACGGGTAAGTATTTAGAGGAACGTACCAAAAAGCATAGTCTTAATAGTATCGATCTATTGTTGTCATTGACGCCAGATGAAGTCGAACAACAACAGTCAAATGGCGACTTTCACAATGTCGCACTGCAAGACGTGCAGGTCGGAGATATCCTGCGTGCCAAACAAGGCAGTCGCGTTGCCACCGATGGCGTGGTCATTGATGGTAGTGGCTGGTGCGTTGAGAGTCATTTAACTGGCGAGTCTGTGCCCCTAAAAAAAGAAGAAGGAGGTGAGCTGCTTGCAGGCGCTTTGGTCGAGAATGGTAGCTTATTATACCGCGTCAGTGCAAAAGGTAGCGATACCAAACTTGGTGATATGGTGCAAGCGCTTAGCGATGCGCAAGGCTCCAAAGCCAATTTGGCGCGTCTGGCTGATAGAGTAACAGCAGTATTTGTCCCAGTTGTTGTGGCCATTGCTATCGTCACCTTTGCGCTGACATGGTGGCTGACCGGTGCGATCGATACGGCCTTAATGCATGCAGTTTCAGTATTGGTGATTGCGTGTCCCTGTGCCCTTGGTTTGGCGACGCCGGCGGCTATTATGGCAGGTATGGGTGTCGCTGCGCGTCATGGTGTCTGGTTTAAAGACGCGCAAAGCCTTGAGGCAGCAGGTAATATTGATACTGTCGTTTTGGATAAAACCGGTACCTTAACTGTTGGCAAACCGACGATCGTTGATCAAGTGATGGTCGATAAATCTTTACCAATAGATGATGTGTTGCAAATTGCTGCAAGTGTTGAAGCACATGCCAGTCATCCGCTGGCAACGGCGCTTATCAATGCAGCAAAAGCGCGCAAGCTGTCGTTGTTGACGGTCACTGATATTAGCGTCATTAGAGGTGCTGGTATACAAGCAAATATAGAAGGTCTTGGTTTGGTTAAAGTCGGTACGGCAGAGTTTGCCAGTCTAAATTTACCTAAGCTGATGCCAAAAGTGTGGCAAATCGCCAGTACGGTTGCTGTCAGTATTAATGATGAACCCTTAGGCGCCTTTGCCCTTGCTGATGATCTAAAGACGGATACTCCGCAGGCTATTACTGCACTACAAGATGCTGGTATCAATGTTATTTTGATGAGTGGTGATAAACAGTCTGTCGTCGATCATGTGGCAGGACAGCTGGGTATTGGGCAAGCTTATGGCAAGATGAGTCCTCGTGATAAAGCCAGCCAAATTGCTGTACTGCAAACGGCGGGTCATAAAGTGGCGATGGCAGGAGATGGGGTTAATGATGCACCAGCGATGGCAACCGCTGACGCCAGTTTTGCCATGTTTGAGGGAACAGATGTGGCTCAGCATAGTGCGTCTGCACGTTTGATGGGCGAGTCGCTCATGCATATTGACGCTGCGCAAAAGATCGCTCAAGCAACCTTACGCAATATCAAACAAAACTTGTTTTTTGCCTTTATTTATAATTGCTTAGGTATACCGCTTGCCGCTTTTGGTTTTTTAAACCCTATGATCGCTGCTGCTGCTATGGCGCTGAGCTCTATTTCAGTATTAATGAATGCGCTACGATTAACACAATTTAAGACAAAGGTTGAACTGAATAACACCGTATCTGCGTCTAATATGAACAGCCAGAACCCAACAAAAACGTAAATAATATATTTTTTTAATAATATATGCACTTAAACGAGACAATGATGCCAAGCGTTATATAAATGTTTGGTTTTATGGACGCCAGTTGGTGTAAGATAAGGGAAGTTTGACTAAATATATGCTATGATGCCAAGCATTATAGCCGAGTATTATTGTATCGAATAGACCTTCAATGACTTTCAAAAACAGCTGGTTGTATGATGGTTTATCATTGTTGTAAATGCATGAGCTATCAGATACTTTTCTTTATTTTTTGTATTCTAGTTGCCGTTTTTTATCCCACAAACTTGGCATGACCAAAGGAATTAACAGACATTATGTACGCTGAAGAAATTACCAACGTCACCGCAATTAAAGACATTCGCGCTCGTGAGATTTTAGACTCGCGCGGTAACCCAACGATTGAAGCCGATGTTATCTTGGCTGATGGCACTGTTGGCCGTGCTGCTGCTCCAAGTGGCGCATCAACTGGCTCACGTGAGGCGCTCGAGCTACGTGATGGCGACAAAGATCGCTACATGGGTAAAGGCGTCAAAAAAGCCGTTGCCAATGTCAACAGTCAAATTCGTAGTGCATTAATGGACAAAGATGTCACTGAGCAGCAAAGCATCGATAATGCGATGATTGCGCTAGATGGTACAGAAAACAAAGACAATCTAGGCGCTAATGCCATGTTGGCCGTCTCTCTAGCAACTGCTAAAGCTGCTGCCAAATCAAAAAATTTGCCACTGCATCAATACATCGCTGACTTGCGGAATCAGACTTCTTTAACGATGCCTGTACCGATGATGAACATCTTAAACGGTGGTGAGCACGCGGATAACACAGTTGATATCCAAGAGTTTATGATTGAGCCAGTTGGTTTTACAAGCTTCTCAGAAGCATTGCGCGCTGGCACTGAGATTTTCCATAGCTTAAAATCTGTCCTAAAATCACAAGGTCTAAATACAGCGGTCGGCGACGAAGGCGGCTTTGCACCGAATCTACGTAGCAACGAAGAAGCCATCACTGTCATCATGCAAGCGATCGAGCAAGTTGGTTATAAGGCTGGTGACGACATTCATTTAGCTTTGGATTGCGCCGCTACTGAGTTTTATAAAAATGGTCAATACGTCTTAGCAGGCGAGGGTAATAAAGCCTTTGATAGCCAAGGTTTTTCAGATTATTTAGTAGGGCTGGCGCGCCAGTATCCAATTATCTCTATCGAAGACGGTCTTGATGAGTCTGATTGGGATGGCTGGAAATACTTGACTGAGCAAATCGGTGATAAGGTCCAGTTGGTCGGAGATGACTTGTTTGTGACCAATCCTGCCATCTTGCAAGAAGGTATTGATAAAAACATCGCTAATGCAATTTTGATTAAATTTAATCAAATCGGTACGTTATCAGAAACTTTAGATGCAATTTATCTTGCGAAGAAAAACGGTTACGCAACGATTATCTCGCATCGTTCAGGTGAAACTGAAGACAGCACCATTGCAGATTTGGCAGTAGGTACAGCGGCAGGACAAATCAAAACAGGCTCATTGTGTCGTTCAGATCGCGTAGCGAAATACAACCAGCTATTACGTATCGAGCAGCAAGTACGCGCAAGCTATCGTGGCCGTGAAGAGTTCATCGGTCTACGTGGTTAATGTTTAAGCTATAAAGCTATATTAAGTGTTAGTGCTAGACGGTATATAGGAGTTTATATATTGTCTAGTCAGCTTAGTTAGTCTTTCTTTTATCCTCTTTAGATTATTTGGCGTTATTGTTTTATGAAATACTTCAGCCAATTTATATTACTCGCTTTAGCTGTGGCAGTGCTGTTAGGATTGCAATATCAGTATTGGTTGGGTGAAAATGGTCGATTTGAACATAATAAACTGCTTACTCAAATTGAAGATCAGCAGCGCCTAAACGACAATCAAGTGGCGGCAAATAACTTGTTACGCACTGATGTACATGACCTAAAAAATGGTCTTGAAGCAGTTGAAGAGCATGCTCGTTTAGACCTAGGCTTAATTAAGCCAAACGAGACCTTTGTACAAGTATCAACTGCACCCACCACCCATAGTCATCAGTAGCTTTTTGATATTTCATCAAATCCTTCTTATATAACGGTGATTCTGTTTATTTCTTTGATAACTTTCAAGCTTTGTCTTTTTTAAGCAACGTTGTGATGGGCTTAAATCATGAGTAGCACGTTATGAATACTAAACCTAGTGTACACGCGATGATTGTCGCTGCAGGTCGCGGTAGCCGTTTCGGTGCATCTGTCGCTAAACAATACACAAAATTGCAAGGGCAGACGCTACTACAAAACAGTGTCGCAAGGCTTGCTAGTAGTACCTATATTGATAAATGCTTATTGGTTATAGCAGCAGATGACAGCACGGCACAGATCTTAGATTTTGCGCTTCCTATAGATTACGCTATAGGTGGCAACGAGCGTTGGCAGTCAGTACAAGCAGGCGTAGAGGCTATTGCTAACGCGGGTGCTAAGGACTCAGATCTGGTTCTTATTCACGACGCTGCGCGTCCTGCTGTACCACGTTCTGATATTGATAAAGTGATTGAAGCGGCAATACTGGAGCCTTATGGCGCGATTCTAGCCACTCCTGTGGCTGATACCCTTAAAGTGTCTACTGACTCTAACGATCAATATGAACCCACAGATAGACCTGTAAGTACAAACAATCAGCACTCTTACATCAAACGTACGTTTGATCGTAGTCATATGTGGCAAGCGCAAACGCCGCAAGTATTTCGCTTAGGTCAATTGCAGCAAGTATTGGCTTATGTGTCTGAACATCAGCTGGTGATTACAGATGAAGCCAGTGCTTTTGAGCATCTAAACCTTCCTATTCGATTGGTTGATGGCAGTCGTCAAAACATCAAACTTACTTATCCTGACGATATTATATTGCTAGCCGCTATCCTAACTGCTCAAAACTAATACCCTCCTTCTTTTTACATCACTATGACTATCAGTAGCAATCTTAGTACGCTACTGACTTTTCTAATAATACTCATTTTCGTCGTTATAAATATTTATCGGCATAGAGCAGTAACAAAGAGAATGAAGTAGAACGTTTTTATTCTACCTCTTTTTTGATCTTAAATGACTTTAGCCCTCTATATATCTGCATTCGCGAATATAAAGCAAAATACAGAACATTGTCTGGTTACAATTCTTTGTTGCCATGTTACATATTAAGTTGCTTAGTTGACCAAACTGCCTTATTATGTAACCAAGTTCATACAATAAATAATAAAACTTATAATATCAATACTATGACAATGTATGAAGTCTTGTTTTTTATCATATTTTTTTATTTTAAAAATAATAGGCGTTCATTCGCTTGACTTTAAGGGGCAATTGATTGTCAGACGTTACTACTATGAATACATCAGAAGAATTAGAACTCTATCAGTTTGTATATGTTAGCCGAATTACTTCTACTGGATTATCAGGCGCGAGTACCCTAAATGATATCGCTGAATTTTCTATAAAGAATAATAAGAGCGATAACATTACTGGCGTACTCTGCTATGGCAACGGTTATTTTTTTCAGTGTGTGGAAGGGACGGAGCAAGTATTAACCAACTTGAAAAACCGTCTTTTGTTAGATGATAGACATAAAGATATACAGACTCTAGACTTTTCGGCGATTAGTGAGCGCGGATTTACTGGCTGGTCGTTACGCTCCATCATCCTTGAACGTTGGATGGTTAACGATCCTAAAGCGAAGGCACTTATGCCTTTTAAGCCCTACAATTGGGCCCCTAATGAATGGAAGCAATTCTTGAAAATTTTAAAAGGTTATTATAAAGAGCAAGAGGGAACAGGCGACATCGATGCTCAACCGATTAAGTACAATGCACTAGGTCTGACATTAGGGAAAGTAGTGGGGCAGCATCAAGCCTTTTTCCTAATCCAAACTGTATTGGGTGCACTTATTATATTGGCATTGTTATGGTTTATGCTCTCTGATAAATTCTAATAATAGATAAATCTTCAATGCTTTACAAAGAGCCAGCGTCCTGCTGGCTTTTTATGTTTTATGTTTTATGTTTTATGTTTTATGTCTAAAATAATAAAGCTATTAGGGTAAAAATAGACATAAAAAAAGCCCATAAAATCTATTAGATTTTATGGGCTTAAAAAACGCTAAATTAACTGCTATAGCGTTTTAATATGTGGCGTCCCCAGGGGGATTCGAACCCCCGTTACCGCCGTGAAAGGGCGGTGTCCTAGGCCTCTAGACGATGGGGACTAGGTACTACGCTTCAGCTGCTTTCACCGTTTATGCTGAAGTGGTGCACATTTTAATGGCGTCGACGCTTTGTGTCAAGCCTTTTTCTTCGTCTTTTTAAAATTAAATATCTTTTTTTGATAGCGCGGCGGGGATGCAAGTCTTTACTTTTTAAATGATGGCGAATCCACAGTGATGTGCAAGCACTAATAGTCACAGCCAATAACATATAACCAAGAATGGTAGCCCATAATTTGAATTGTGGATCCATTATAAAGTCCCTCCGTTGTTCCTATATAAGGTATCACATACGCGGTATAGAATATGAGCAACTTAGATCATCTATAGAAAATTTCTATATTGATATGGATAAGAATAAAAAAGAGAAGTGAACCTATCAATTGTGTTTATGCCGTGAAATATATGAACCTTAATAGACAGTTACCTTTGTTATGGATTATAAAATCAAGATGGTAAAGTCATCTAAATATTGAAATCAACTCACTGGCTCATAAAGGTAACAATATTCGTCCGTTACTGTTTATTCGTCATCGTTGTCATTCAACTCTACCTCTGTTTGCTCAGTATGTAAAGCATTTGGCAACATAGGGTAGTGGTTTAGAATATGGCAAAATAACTCAGCAGTCTTTTGGGTATCATAGAGCGCTGAGTGAGCATGATTGCCATCAAACTCAAGTCCTGCGGCTTTACAAGCCCGTGCAAGTACCGTCTGACCAAAAGCCAGCGCTGATAAAGTGACTGTGTCAAATACTGAAAACTGGTGAAATGGATTATGGTTTTTGTTATTAGTACGCATGACTGCGGCATTTAAGAATGCTAAGTCAAAATGAGCATTGTGACCAACTAGCACACATTGACGACAGTCTTCAGCACGGCGCACTTCTTTTAAACCTTTAAATATACGACGCAGGGCAGTTTTTTCATCTTCTGCAATCGCTTTACGCATAGGATTGTTAGGATCAATACCGGTAAAGGCCAATGAGCGTGGCTCCAAATTGGCTCCTTCAAAAGGTTCAATATGAGCATTAAGCGCTTCTCCTGGATAGAATACTTCCTGCTCGTTTAACAGAATTGGAATACAGGCAATCTCAAGCAGCGCATCGGTTTGTGCATTAAATCCAGCCGTCTCGACATCTACAATGACGGGTATAAACTTACGAAAGCGCTCTTTCATAGTCATGGGAGCCAAGTCTTGCTCGGTCTCCTCATGGGTTTGGTTGGCATTAGAGTCAGTAGGTAAGTCTATACCTTTATGATTACATGAAGGCTTATTAGTTTGAATGTGTAATGAATCATCATTAGACAAGGTAGCGTCGTTTTGAATGGTCATATTAAGTTAAGTCACTTTTATCGATGATATAAATACATTGACATGCTCAAAGTGTCCAATACTACTAACGTAATAGTAATGGAACACTCACAGCATCTCAGTCGCATTAAGAGTTTTAAGTACGGTTTAAGCTTTGATAGACCATGGTAGCGTCTCACCAGCCATGAGTGGGGTAAGCGTTTGTCCATCAAAATAAGGGTAACCTGCCGGCACTTGCATAGGGTTGTTGGTTAGAGTAACAGTGTTTTCGTTGACTGGCAGGCCATAAAATTGAGCACCAAAACGACTGGCAAAGCCTTCTAGTTTGTCAATTTTGCCAATACTATCAAATGCGGTTGCGTATAAAGGTAGGGCTATTGATGAGCTATAACAACCAGCACAGCCGCAAGCAGCCTCTTTTTTATCCTTAGCATGTGGCGCTGAGTCCGTTCCTAAAAAGAACTTTGGACTGCCACTAGTAGCCACATTGAGCAGTACTTCTTGATGCTGTTTACGTTTTAGAATAGGCAAACAATAAAAGTGCGGTTTAATACCGCCAAGTAGGAGATGGTTACGGTTGAACATCAAATGCTGCGGGGTAATCGTAGCTGCTACTTGATTGCCTTGAGCCAAGACAAAGTCAGCGGCGTCACTAGTGGTAATATGCTCCATCACAATCCTAAGGGTAGGAAATTTGGCAATAATTTGTCCAAGCACTTCCTCTAAAAATCTTTTTTCACGGTCAAAAATATCGACATGATCGTGCGTCACTTCGCCATGTAATAGCAGTGGTAAATTGTGCTTTTCCATGGCTTCAAACACATTAACGCAAGCATTGATGTCAGTTACCCCATCAGCAGAGTTGGTTGTGGCCCCTGCAGGATAAAGCTTGACTGCTTGTACGATACCAGACTGAGCAGCTAATTCGATATCTTTTGGAGTGGTTTGATTGGTTAGATATAAAGTCATTCGCGGATCAAAGGCAGCTTTGCGTCCCGCCTCTAAGTCACTGGCTTGCAGGTGTTGTAATATGCGCTCACGATAAGCGCGGGCATCATCTACGTTTTTGACTGGGGGTACCAAGTTTGGCATACAAATAACGCGATTAAAACTTGCAGCTGCGTGTTTTACAGTAGTCGCTAGCGCGTCATCATCACGCAAATGAATATGCCAATCGTCTGGCTGCAGAATGGTTAGCTCTTTAATGGAATCAGTAATTTGAGTCATAGTGTTCTATGTCTTGAGGTAGTGAAAAAAGGGGAGTGTAAAATATACTAAGGTATAAACATACTAAGGTATAAACGTTGTGACCTGGCCACTTTGATTTGAGCAAAAGCTTGTGTGCAATTATTTTAGCTATAAAAACGTGTGATCAAATGGCCTGCTTTACACAACGCTGTGTGTTCATCACCCTGTTTATTTATAATGCTGTATGAACCTTAACCATCATAGCAGATTTGACCGCTGGACTAAATATATGCCCGAATATAACCGCGTAATCTGCTATTAATAGTGATGCTTTTTAAACATGATAGCGTTACTAGCAGATATGACAGATATATCTGATAAATCATCGCTTACAAAGTCGTTGTCCTTTTGCCAATTGTGAATATGATGTACACTGATTAAGCAATTTAAACTTCGATTCATTGTCAGTGTTTTTTCTGATAACTACATTCTTATATTAGGAGTTGTTCATGGCTCAGCTTGACCCAAAAAATATTAATAAAATCGTATTAGCCTATTCAGGTGGCCTTGATACCTCAATTATCGCTAAATGGCTGCAAGAAACTTATGATGCTGAAGTGATTACTTTCACAGCTGACATCGGTCAAGGTGAGGAAGTTGAGCCAGCACGCGCTAAAGCTGAAGCGATGGGTATCAAAAACATCTATATCGAAGACTTACGTGAAGAGTTTGCTCGCGATTATGTGTTCCCAATGTTCCGTGCCAATGCTATTTATGAAGGCGAGTACCTACTCGGCACCTCTATTGCACGACCATTGATTGCCAAACGTTTGGTTGAAATTGCCAAAGAACACAATGCTGATGCAATTAGCCATGGCGCGACTGGTAAAGGTAATGACCAAGTACGTTTTGAGCTGGGTGCGGTTGCCTTGTCTCCAGATGTTGTGACGATTGCACCATGGCGTGAATGGGATTTATCTAGCCGTGAGAGCTTGATGCAGTACGCCGAAGAGCACGACATTGCCATTGATTATGCCAATCAAAAGACAAAGTCACCATACTCGATGGATGCCAACCTTTTGCACATCTCTTATGAAGGCGGTGTGTTAGAGGAGCCGTATACAGAAGCCGAAGATGATATGTGGCGCTGGTCAGTGAGCCCAGAAGAAGCGCCTGACGCGCCGCAGTATTTAGAACTTGAGTATGAAAAAGGGGATATCGTTGCTATCGATGGTGAAGCCCTTAAGCCTTACGAAGTCATGATTAAGCTCAATGAGATTGGCGGTAAACATGGTATCGGCCGTTTGGATATTGTAGAAAACCGTTACGTTGGTATGAAGTCACGCGGTTGTTACGAGACGCCAGCTGGCACGATCATGTTAAAAGCGCATCGCGGTATTGAATCACTAACGCTAGATCGTGAAGCTGCCCATCTAAAAGACGAGCTGATGCCGCGCTACGCAAAAATCATCTATAACGGTTATTGGTTCAGCCCTGAGCGTATGATGCTACAAGCGCTAATCGACAAATCACAAGAGTACGTCAATGGTACGGTACGTGTGAAGCTGTATAAAGGCAGTGTCAGCGTCGTTGGTCGTAAGTCTGATGATTCGTTATTTGACGAAAAAATTGCAACTTTTGAAGATGATGCTGGTGCTTACGATCAAAAAGATGCAGAAGGCTTTATCCGTCTAAATGGGTTGCGCTTGGCTATCGAAGCCAGTCGTGGCCGCGACTTATCAAAATAATCAAAAGAAACTATCTTTAATAGTTAAATAACCCTCTAAAGCGTAAAAAACAGAGACCTATATTCGTAGTGTCTCTGTTTTTTATTATAAATGTGTTCTAGCACAGCATTTAAAACTATGTAATCCTAGTTGCTATTTACTCAGCTGTAGCGGTTTCTTTAGCCTCATTTTCGTCATCGTTTACCATGACAATAGCGACATCCTGCTGCTGACGCTCTTTGACAGAATCTTGAGCCAATACCTCTTCTGTTGCAGAGACGACACCAGCAGACTTTTGCATCTGATATTTCAAAGTAGCAAGAGCACTAAGACTTCCGATGACAAGAATAACAATTAAAATGACAGGATTTTTCCAAATAGGAGCCGGGGCGTCATACTCAATCGGTTTTTCGCTAATGGTCGCTGGAGTATTATCGCTATTGCCGTTCATAACCCCTAAGCTAACCAACGGAGGTTTTGGTGGATTTTCGGGTTCAGAAGTAATACGCAGACGATTACGCTGCAAGTAAATCTCTGAAATTTTAGCCAACTGTAGTAACCAGCGCTGGTGTGGTAACGTAACAGCGGACATCTCTGCGAACATAAGTAAATCATTATGGCCGCCTTGCTGTATGTTTTCAGATGAACGACCAATTGCCTTTAAATAATTACCGGTTGCAAGCTGCATGTCTTGTGCAGATTCATTATTGTTCGGGGTAAATGCCATCAGCTCATACCAAAAGGGATCAAAGGCTGGTGGCATAGTTGATAACTGCTCGTTATTTAAACGTTTTAACTCTGTGTTTTCTAGCTCGGTCTCTGTATTTTCTATATTAGGTGCTTTACTAGTAGTGGGTTCTACATTCGTAGGGATAATGTCTGACACAGTAGTGGTAAATCGCTCCGCTGATAAAAACTGAGGCTGTAAGGCGAACCACTTGTCTATCTCATCATAATCAAGTTGACTATAGTCTGCTAGTATCGCAAGTTCGCGTAGAGCAATAATGCACAAGCACTTAAGTAATGTTTGTACCTGCACAGTAGTAGCATCAATTTGACTGGCAATGTGATCGCTAGCTTTAATAATATCAGTGCTGTCTTTAAATACAGTATCAGCAGTATCATGACGATAGTATAATGTCGCATCGATAGTCGCAAAATTCATAGAGTTATATCGACGCAGCTCTTTTATAGCACTGCGATTGAATAGTTTTTTGCTAACCGACTGTCCTTGATAACGCTGCTGATACGTAAGTAAAGCACATACTATTGCTTGTAAGCCAGAACCAACGGCAAGACGCGTCTGCGGTAATGATAGCTGAGACACATCAGCTAATAATGATATCATCGGCTGGATATCTTGATATAAAAAGTCATACATCGACACACGTGTCGGTGAAATAGTCGTCATAATCTGCTAGCATCAAAGAATGTGCCTCTATATTACGGTGCCAAATGTCTTGATACAATCCCCTAATAATAGAAATTTTGACCAATTTTAATCATAACGCTATTGGTCATGTCATGAATAACAATCGGATGCTTTTATGAACAATCACGCAAGTCTTGATAAACAGCTAATTATTAACATTGCTCAGCAGACTTTGACTCTATACAAGCAGCACGAAGTTGCAGTTCAATATACGGTATCAACGGCAAAAAACGGCATTGGCAGTCAGCAAGATAGTGGCTGTACACCACTTGGCGAGCACATCGTTGCAGAAAAGATAGGAGGTAGTGAGCCTATGAATGCTGTGTTTGTTGGACGTGTGCCAACAGGCGAGGTATACAACGCAGCTCTTGGTATATCAAATCCTAATCGCGACTGGATATTGAGCCGTATATTATGGTTAAGTGGTCTAGAAGAAGGGGTAAATAAAGGCCATAATAACCAGGGTGGCTGTGATACTTATCAGCGTTACATCTATATTCATGGTACACCAGATACTGAACCTATGAGTATCCCCCTCTCACACGGCTGCGTACGTATGCGTAACAAGGATATCGTTGAGCTATTTGATCAAGTTGAAGAGGGAGATGCCGTTACTATAGTTGCAAGCTAATGAATGATTTTGTAGACAATAGATAACGTTATATTTATTCATTTAAAGCTTAAAAAGACAGCACCTACCAATAGGGCTGTCTTTTTTACTCTATATCTTTGTTATACCGTTATTAGCACGTTTACCAAAAGGTGGGGCTATCTTGAACGTTAGCCAAGCGTTTTTTAGCGCGTTTAACGTCTTTTTTTAGCGTGGCAGCAAACCATCCTGCACCATATAGCGCATTAATATCTGTTGCAGATTTTAACTGATAACGCTGTTGATATAGTGCATGTTTACGATATTTCTCCATTGCTTTTTGTGCTTTTAATACATGTTTTAGCCAGCGTTTGGTTTTCTTTTTAGCTTTTTTCTTATTCAATAAGCGTGAGGCAAATTCACTGGCATAACGCAAGTTTACTAACTGACAATATAAGTCGTCTTGGACCTGATTATGATTTCTGCTTTTTAGATTGACGCTTTTTGAGTCTTCGCTATAAGGCCCATTGTCGTTGGCTGCATTTTTATCCTGTAATCTTCGCTCAGTTTCAATAAACTTTGTATACTGCTTCGATAGAGTCTTCACCAATTTGTCGACAGCAGGCTTATCTGCTTTTGGTTCGAGACTTGGATCACTCATGGTAAAAGCAATCAGCTCTAATAACGTAAGTTGAAAGTCATTGGCGCTTACGACATCAAGTGGCTGAATTTTGAGTGCATCGATATCTGCTGTCCAATCAACGCTAGGTGCGCCGCAACTTTGTAGCTTGGGCTCGATGTGAGCGGCTAGGTAAGTAAGCTCTTGGTAGTCACTAAGTAAGGCTGCGGTTTGTGTTAATATTGGTAGCCAATCAGGGTTGATCTCATCAGAATAATCGGCAAACACTGTCAAGGCAGCTTGCAAGCGAGTGAGTCCGATAGTCAATTGCAAGACATGTGTATTATCAATGCTACCCGCTACGATAGCACTGCTATTTGGTAATATATGCAATAGACAGTTATGCACGGCTGCGCGCACAAATGCAGGCATGCTACTGTCTTTATTGACGGTTAGCTGGCTTAGGTCAGCACTAACCGCTGCACTGTGGTTTTGTCCTCTTATCAGTAATCCACCGCGCTCAGCTTTGGTGACAGTAGACAAGCAAAGCTTATAACGTTTGCACCATGTCTTGGCTGTCGCAAACAAAAAATCTACATCTCCTGTTACCAGTTCAAACTCGATTTCTTGAATAGAGTCTCGCTGAGTATCATCAAGACCATGGATGACCTCGCCATGATCGTATGCCATCTCAATGCTACTACCATCTTCATCTTCATCGTTATTGTCTTTTATTAATAAGCGTGTGATGCGCTCTACATCGGTCACATATAGTCGTGTAAGTTTTTTAGCCAACTTTTTGAGTTTAAAAGCAGCAAGAGCAGGGGCTACCGAGGTATCTTTGTAAATTGTTAAATCAGGCGCTAGTGTGTCGCTATCTAGCATTGCCTGTACTTGCTCATTATCTAATACAGCATTATGCTCTAGGCGCGCAGCAATACCATCACCACCAGCTTTGATGGTCTGCACCCACGTATCGCCTTCTTTACGGATACGTAAACCAATGCCAGCCTGCGCAAGCTTTTGATCAGACGTATCGTAATAATGCGCCGCCAGTTGCATATGCTTTGAGGATTTAACTTGCGCTTGACGCATTAGACCTTTTAGTCGCGACTCTGGTACCAAAAACTTTAGCTCAATCTCTTGCATAATGGCTCCCGATTATTTTAATACTATATAAGTTATTATCTAGGTGACTACCATCGTATGAAAGCTATCGCTGAATAACAAGTAAAACTTTATTTTTGCTTGGCTTAACAGAGCGCACAAAAAAAGCCGCCCTACATAATGCAGAGCGGCTTTTTTTATAACTGGTATTTATAAAATACCATTATAGGTAGTGGGTTACTAGAACTGGTTCATGGTGTTTTTACCGCCACCAGCTTTAAGCGCGTTGTCACCAGAGAAGATCTCTTTGTGGTCATCACCAAGGTCAGAACCTGCCATTGCCTGGTGCTTAACACAAGAGATGCCTTCACGGATTTCTTTACGCTGGACGCCAGCAGCATAGGCAAGCATACCTTCTTCACCAAAGTAGCCTTTAGCAAGCTCATGTACACTTAATGCTGTAGTGTGATAAGTTGGTAGGGTGATTAAGTGATGGAATACACCTGCTTCACGTGAGGCATCTTTTTGGAAGTTTTTAGCCGCTTCATCAGCTGCTGTATCAAGCTCAGTACCGTCGTAATCAGCGCTCATCAAGTCATCTTTATTGTACTTAGAGATGTCTTTACCTTCATCTTCCCACTGAGCGATGATTTGCTTACGGAAGTTTAGCGTCCAGTTGAACGATGGGCTATTGTTATAAACAAGCTTCGCTTTTGGTTGCTGCTCTTTAATGCGATCAACCATCATTTTGATGTGTTCAACGTTTGGCGTTGGGGTTTCAATCCATAATAAATCAGCACCATTCTCTAGCGCCGTCACACAGTCAAGTACCACGCGATCGATATTGGTGTCTTCACGGAAGCTATATAGGCCGTTTGGCATACGTACTGGACGTACTAATTTGCCGTCATGCTTAAGTAAGCTGTCGTTTTCGTTGGCTTCTTCAATGCTCACTTCTTCCATTTCTAGGAAGTCGATATATTTAGAAGCAAGATCGCCTGGCTCGTTTGATACTGGGATTTTTTGCGTGAGAGACGCACCTTCAGAGTCAGTACGGGCAACGATAACACCATCTTCTACACCAAGCTCTAAGAATGCATAGCGAATAGCATTTAACTTTGCGATATAGTCTTCATGAGGGACAGTTACTTTACCAGCTTGGTGACCACACTGTTTTGCATCAGATACTTGGTTTTCGATTTGTAGCGCACAAGCACCCGCTTCGATTAGCTGTTTGGCCAATAAGTAAGTCGCTTCTTCGTTACCAAAACCTGCATCGATATCAGCAATAATTGGCACAACATGTGAATCAAAGTTTTCGATTTTTTCTAAGATAGCTTTAGTGTCTTGACCCGCTTCTTCAGCTGCATTTAACTCACGGAAGTAGTCGTTCAATACTTTAGCATCAGCTTGACGTAAGAAGGTATAGATTTCTTCGATTAGCTTACCAACTGAGGTTTTTTCATGCATAGATTGGTCAGGTAGAGGACCAAACTCAGAACGAAGAGCAGCAACCATCCAACCAGATAGGTAAATATAGGTTTTAGAAGTCGTGCCAAAGTATTTTTTCTTAGCGTACATGGTTTGTTGAGCAATAAAACCATGCCAAGCACCTAAAGACTGGGTGTACTGAGAGGTATCATTATCATATTCTTCCATGTCTTGACGCATGATTTTTGCAGTATATTTAGCGATATCTAAACCTGTTTTAAAACGGTTTTGTAACATCATACGCGCCGCATCGGTTTCACTGATATTTTGCCAGTTACCGTGTTTTTGTTTTAGTTCACGTACTACATCGATCGCTGATTTATAAGCAGTTGACATCTATAATCTCCTTGGTGGGGTGTAAAACAGTAAGTTAGAAGTATTGGAATAATTTTGGTATGTATAGAAAAATGCTGGCAGAAGTAAAAATTAAAATATAAACCTTTTGCGTTAGCAAGCTCTACTAAACTATAAGAAAATTATCATAAAAGCAAATAAAACCTGTCGATTTGGTCAGCTTTTATTGTTTATTTTTTATTTCAGGCTAAATGGGTTCTTTTATAAGGCTTATTCGATGGACAAAGTGCTTGTTATCTTGAAAGATACAGATACCTAATCCAAGCTTAAGAACAAACAATAGCAAAAAATAAGTAGGGGTAATAAATGTTATGTCCGTATTTCCGCATGAAAATGCGATAAAATACACGTTGTAACTAATCTATTAAGTTCACAGTGATAGCCTGATAAATAACAAAAACTAATTAAGCACTTGCTAAACACTATAGCTAGGTTATCTTGATTTATCTAGTTTATGATTATTATCTTGGGTATTTTTTATGATGATAGTATTTATAAAACAACGATTTATGATAGATGAATTAAGTTATAATGCGTATATAATAAGAAAGCCACTCCAAAATTATCCTTATTTCATTTTAATATAGATAGCTTGTACTCAATAACAGGACAAAAAGTGCCGCGTTTATAGTGGTATTTATTCTAAGGTAAAGAGACACATATATGAATTTGCAGCGGGTAGACTTGAATTTACTGGTACATTTAGACGTGTTGCTACGAGAAAAAAACGTTACTCGTGCAGCTGAGCAGCTTGGCATTACTCAACCTGCGATGAGTAATATACTGCGTCGTTTACGCAAACTGTTTAATGATCCATTGTTAGTACGTTCATCTGAAGGCATGACGCCGACTGAGAGAGCTTTAGAGTTACAACCGCGTATTCGCGAAATACTTGCTGATTTGACTCAAGTGCTAGAACCCCGTACAGAATTTCGTCCGTATAGCACATCACGTGTCTTTCGTATTATGACCTCAGATTATGCCGAAGCGACATTAGTACCAAAATTGGTCAAAGCCTTACGCTCTGAAGCACCCAATGTCATTTTGGACTTCTTAACGCCATCAGATGTGTCTTATCGTGATATGGAGCAGGGCCGA
The DNA here is from genome assembly GCF_051847535.1 of Psychrobacter sp. 1U1. NCBI lineage: Bacteria > Pseudomonadati > Pseudomonadota > Gammaproteobacteria > Moraxellales > Moraxellaceae > Psychrobacter > Psychrobacter sp. 1U1. Next base: position 23,574 of record NZ_JBPYDD010000001.1, read on the forward strand.
GTCGATTTGGCGATTAACCGCTTTAATGAGATACCACAAAGCTTTCATCAAGTATTGGTTTGGCGTGATACTTTTAGCTGTTTGCTAGCATCAGAAAGCCCTTATGCCAATCGTTTTAATCTCAAAAACTATCTAAAAGCGCAACATGTATGGGTGTCTAAAACTGGTATGGGCGTGGGGTTCGGTGTCAATCCAGAAAAATCTGGGGGACTTGGCTCTATTGACCAAGCATTGCAACGTTTGGGACAAAAAAGACAGATCAGCGTCTTTACTCGTCATTATCAGATGCCAGCGATGCTTGCAGCAAATAAAGATTTGATTGCCACATTGCCGACACGAGTTGCACGCATGCAGGCTAACAACGACAGCATCATGATGAAAGAGCCACCATTTTTTATTCCTGAGTTTGAGCTAACAATGGCGTGGTCACCGTTACTACAGCATCATCCAGCTCATCGCTGGTTACGGCAACTAATTATGCATGTCGCACGGCAAGTGGTTGCTGATGAAGAGAATCAGGAGCAAGAAATACCTACTATTAATCATCTGTTCTAAAAAAATGACGAATAAGCATCTCTTATTCATATATTTATTAGAAAAGAGACAGTATAGAACCAGCTACCGTGCTGGTTTTTTATTTGCTTAAACCTGGCATTGGTTAAGTATTTCTTAATAAGACAGTCACACTCTTAACATATTGAGCACATTTCTTTATATCTTGTAAAACTGTAAGCCAAATAGTTTTGTTATGATACTTCCAACTTAAAAAAGTTAAACGTTAAGCAAGAAGATATTTAAAATGAACGTCTAACGAATATTTTCAAAATAATAACTAATTAAGCCTAGATGATCAGGCTAAGAAATATATTTTTCATAATTAGTGTCATCTAAGCAATTTATCAATTAACTAAACAAATAGATAAGGTTAATAATCATGGCAGATATTACTACTGTAAACCCAGCAACAGGCGAAGACATTAAAGAATATAACTATATGAGTAATGAGGAGGTCAATAAGATTGTTGAAGCCTCACATCAGGCGTTTTTAGAATGGCGCAAAACTAGCCATGAAGAGCGTGCGAAGGTTATTAACTCTATTGGCGAGACCTTGATGAAGTACAAAGAGGAGCTGTCTCGACTTATGACTGAGGAGCGCGGTAAACTTTATAGTCAGAGTTTACAAGAAATTGATCTATGTAAAGCGATTTGTGATTACACCGCAGAGAAGGGTGTGGCCGCGCTTGCTGATGATGAACGTGACATTGAAGGTCTCAAAAAAGGTGTTGTCACTTATCAGCCCATTGGTGTTATCTATGGTATGCAGCCTTGGAATTTCCCAGCTTATCAAGTGTTCCGTTATACCATCGCCAATTTGATGGCAGGTAACAGCATTCTGCTTAAGCACGCAGCAAACGTGACTGGTTCTGGCTTATTAATTGAAAAAATATTCCATGAATCTGACTTACCGAACGACTTATTCCGTACTATTCTAATTGATCATGATCAGTCAGAAATTCTAATTGGCCATGATAAAGTACGCGGTGTGACGCTTACTGGTAGTGATGGTGCAGGTAGCATCGTCGGTCAGCAAGCAGCAAAAGCAATCAAGAAAGCAGTCCTAGAGTTGGGCTCAAACGATGCATTTATCGTTTTGGAAGATGCTGACTTAGAGCTTGCAGTACAAACTTGCACTCTCGCGCGTCTTATTAATAATGGTGAAACTTGTGTTGCTGCAAAACGCTTTATCGTTGTTGATAGTTTGTATGACGAGTTCCGTAAGCGCATCGTTGAAGAGTTTGAAAGCAAAAAAGCAGGCGATCCGATGGATGATAGCTCTGATCTTGGTCCGCTAGCGCGCAAAGATCTGCAAGAAAAACTGCATGAGCAAGTAGAAGAGAGTGTAAGCAAAGGTGCTACTGTATCTGTTGGTGGTAAATTACCAGAAGGTAAGGGCAGCTTCTATCCAGCGACTATTTTGGAAAATGTTGAAAAAGGCCAACCAGCTTATGACGACGAGCTATTTGGTCCAGTAGCATCGCTAATACGTGCTAAAGATCAAGATGATGCCTTACGTATTGCTAATGACAGCCGTTATGGTTTGGGCGGTGCAATTTTCTCTAAAGATGAAGACAAAGCTATTCGCTTAGCCAATGAAGAGTTTGATACAGGTATGGTATATATCAATGGCTATGGTCTTGCCAATCCAGCACTACCATTTGGCGGCGTAAAAAACTCAGGTCATGGCCGTGAACATGGTGGCTTTGGTATTAAAGAGTTTGTTAACATCAAAGGTGTACACGTCCATAAAGGTTAATAATGCATAAAAGTATTGAGAGCTAAAACCCTCTAAATACTCTTTAAAAGTGAACAGTAAAAAGCCCAGTTATTCAAAGTATGAATGACTGGGCTTTTTTATGATCGATAGTTTTAAATGGTTAATATCTTTTTTTGCTTCTTGCCATTGCTTTAACTGTTTAAATATAGCTTCAAAGGTAATGTCGGCATATAGGTAGGTTTCTGATTTGATAATTGCTCGTTGTTCAACGACAAGACACCTTTGGATATTAGCAAAATTGTCCAAGGTAACAATTGATGCTCAAGCGTTTGCACACGTGTTTGCAAACTATCAGCAGTATCTTTATGATTTATGTCTAGCACTGCTTGGGTCAAAACAGCACCAGCATCCAGCTCAGCTGTAACCACATGAATACTACAACCATGCTGACGCTCGCCTGCCTGTATGACGCGTTGATGCGTATCAAGCCCTTTATAGGCCGGCAATAAAGAAGGATGTAGATTAATCATTGGCGCTGACATATTGTCGATAAATTCGGCGCCTAGCACCCGCATAAAGCCCGCCAATACAATCAGATCAGGTTGCCATGTCGCTAACTGGGCGCTGGCATGAGTCTCAAAAGTCTTAATCCCCATGCGTTTACCGCTCGCAGCATGTGACAACACTGCTACTGGAATAGAAGCATCTTTTGCGCGTGTGATGGCATAAGCGTCATCGCGGTTGCTGATGACCCCGACTATCTCAACTGGTAGTGTACCTGCTTGTACCGCGTCTATTAACACTTGCAAATTGCTACCGCTACCGGATACTAAGACAGCCACTCGCAATGGCTTGTGATTCCCTTTTTTATGACTATCTTTTTTATGACTGTCTGGCATTAACGGTATACCACTGCGTCTGCTTCACGGCTAACCATTTCACCGATTTGCCAAGCGTTTTCACCTGCCTCGTTCAACGTTTTAATAGCGATATCTGCTTTGTCTTTTGGTACTACGATAACAAAACCAACCCCACAGTTAAAGGTGCGATACATCTCGCTTTGCTCGATATTACCTTGGGTTTGTAGCCACGTAAATAGCTCTGAGAACTGCCAGCTACTCGTATCAATACTAGCAGCCAAATTATCTGGTAATACGCGTGGTAGATTGTCTGTTAAGCCGCCACCAGTAATGTGCGACATTGCATGTAAAGCCGAGCTACCAAGCGTATCTTGCAAAGCTTTAATGGCTTTTACGTAGATACGAGTCGGTGCCATTAGGGCATCTTGAATAGGCTGGCCGTCTAGCTGCTCATCGCTGCTAGTGACATCAACGCCGCTTACCTCAATAACTTTGCGTACAAGAGAGTAGCCGTTTGAGTGCGCGCCACTTGAAGCAAGTGCGATCAATACATCGCCCTCGCTGACATTTTCACCAGTGATGACCTCGCTTTCTTCGACCACGCCAACACAAAAACCTGCTAAGTCATAATCATCATCTTGATACATGCCTGGCATCTCAGCTGTTTCACCACCGATAAGTGCGCAGTTGGCAAGCTTGCAACCATCACCGATGCCTGTAACCACAGTTGCCGCCACATCAACATCCAGCTTACCAGTCGCATAATAATCTAAAAAGAATAATGGCTCTGCACCGCATACTAATAAATCATTAACACACATGGCGACCAAATCAATGCCAATAGTGTCATGACGGTTTAGTTGTAACGCCAATTTAAGCTTGGTACCGACACCATCAGTACCAGAGACCAGTAACGGAGAAGTATAACCTGTCGGAATACGACATAACGCGCCGAAACCGCCCAGACCACCCACAACTTCAGGGCGAGTAGTGGCTTTTGCTACGGATTTGATTCGTTGAACCAACGCATCGCCTGCATCAATATCAACACCGGCATCTTTGTAGCTTAAAGAAGGCTTGTCACTCATAGTCATCTCACAATTGGGGATAGATAATTGGAATCAATAGTTGAAGTCGTTCATCAAAATGAATAATTGTAGTCAGTATTAGGGAATCTGAATGTAGTGCGCGCATTATACCCAAAAATGGGCCACACTCGCAAAGCAACTTACCAATATTTAGCCAAGATTCGCTATAAGTCACAAATAAAAAGCTAAGACACAAAAAATGACTGCTTTTTTACTGTACTTTGCGATAATAAGACGCCTAAGTCATTATAAAATTAACGTACTAATGATGGCTGCTATAGTAAATTATTCTATAAATGACATAACCAAACTTGGTAACGTTATTATTTTTAAATCAGATTAATTGTAGGATTGTCCTTAATGATAAACCAACCAATAGATCCATTTTTTCGGCGCTTATTTATTGTCGTTGCTATTGTTATAACCTTATTTCTGTTGTATTTAATGTTGCCAGTTATTATACCGTTTTTAATTGCTTTTATATTGGCATACTTACTAAATCCGTTGGTTAGACGTTTATCCAAATATGTCAGACGTTGGATAGCGATAATCGTTGTATATGCCATATTGACGTTGAGTATGATACTGCTACTTTGGTGGATTGTGCCAACGTTGTGGCACCAATTGCAGGCAGCTTGGGAGTATCTACCTAAGATTTTGAATTGGTATGATGAGGTTGTGCGCGAATGGTTTAGTGCTAATACTCGTTTTCGTCTACCAGAGTTAGAGGCGAAAGGGCTGTCTGAGACATTAATGGACTATATGCAAACACATTATAGATTTTCAGACGCCAGTACTTGGATGACTCAAATAATCGCCTCAAGTATGAGTTTTATTAATAGCGCTGGACTTATTGTGCTAGTGCCCATTTTGACTTTTTACTTTTTGTTTAATTGGGACAAACGTTTACTTAGCTGGAAAGTTGCCATCCCCACTGCTTATTGCAAAACAGTGATTGAGGTTGCTCAAGAGTGTGATCGTGCATTGATGGCTTTTATCAAAGGTCAGCTGTTGGTCATGGTATTATTGGGAATCATTTATGCTGTACAATTACAACTTATTGGGCTTGAGCTTGGTATAATCATCGGTATGGGAGCAGGTATCGCAAGCTTTGTTCCTTATCTAGGCTTTGGTCTTGGTTTTATTGCTGCCGTTATCGCTTGTCTCTTCCAATTTGGTTTAAATTGGACTTATCTGTCTTTAATAGTGGGTGCGTTTTTGGTAGGTCAGGCAGCAGAAGGTTATATTCTACAGCCGTTGTTGCTGGGTGATAAGATTGGCTTGTCACCACTTTGGGTGATATTTGCAGTATTGGCAGGCGCAAGTATATTAGGGTTCGTTGGTATGTTGATTGCCTTACCTGTATCCGCTGTACTAAACGTATTGTTTCATCATTTATATGATTATTACCGTTCTACGGATCTTTATAAAGGACGTAAACAGTTAAATTTATTCGAAAAAAAGTAAGTCATATAGTACCGGAGCTCATAGCCTACATTGATGGCAGTAGTCGGACAGCAGTCTGCATACAAATGGTTAATGTAGGTTAGGGAGTAAAAGAGTTGTCAGTCATTTTATAAATATGTTATATATAGGCGCAGTATTGACTAGAGTAATTGCTTATTCATTGTTCTTAAAAAAAGACATTCATTAACAAAATGTCGGTTAGAAAAGTCACAGTCAATAGCAGGAAATTCATGTTACACAGTATTCAAGTCAGTTAAAAGAAAGTCATTAATCAGGTGGTTTTTTCTTTTTTTTGTACGATGCAAAACGAGTTGATGATTCATGGCAGAAGCACAGCTAAGTCTTAATCTGGACATTAAACACGATGCAAGCCTCAGTGACTTTTCAGGTCCAGGTTGGATGTCGATTATTGATGCAGTGCGGCAACTACATGTCGGCCTGATAGGTCAGCTGTACTTATTTGGTAGCCCCGCTACTGGCAAATCTCATTTATTATCGGCTATTTGTGAGTCATTTATTGAGATGGACAAGACTGCAATTTGTCTATCGCTCAATGAATTGATCCATACAGATGTCCATGTACTGTCATCTCTAGAAAATTTTGATCTTATTGCTATTGATGATTTGGAAGTATTAGAACATAGTAGTCAATGGCAAGAAGCCTTATTTCATTTAATAAACCGTAGCCGAGAAGGGCAGCGGCAGTTGCTATTTGCTGCCAATCGACCAGCCAGTGAGCTGCCGTTTCAGCTGACTGACTTACTGACACGTTTAGCACAAGCGCCTACTTTTAAAGTACCTAATGGTCATGAGCTAGCTGATCGTCAAGCATTATTACAATCTATATTACGCAGGCGAGGTTGGCAGTTCGATGGGCGTATTATTGATCATCTGCTTACCGATGGTCCTCATCGTATCGGTGCAATGATGGAAGTACTCAATTATATTCAGCCGATGTTCTCTAATCTTGGACGTAGCAATATATCAAAAGCAGTCATAAGCGATGCTTTGCGTACTATTGATGAGCAAACGCTTGCCGCTGAGCTTGCAGACATTGCTCAAGAAGTCCATGACGATAGTGAAGCGGCAAATAATGATAATCATACAATACCCTTAGATTTTTAGATATCAAAGCTCACTAAGGTAAGCTCATTAAAGATAGATAGCTTGATGCTGTAACTGTTAATTTTCTCACTAAATTTTTTATCGTGGATAGGATGTCTTATGAAAATCTCTGCTTCTTTGCTCAAAAAAATGACCACCAGTATGCTATTCGTAAGCGTAGGTGCGGTATCTATGCTCTCACATGCAGAGGTTACTTTAAACGTTGATGATCATATCAAAGTAACGGCTATCAACGGACAGGAAGTCAAACAAAGTGCATTTCAGCCTTTAACGAAGACGTTTACTTTGCAGCCGGGTCAACATGCTATTACTGCTAAATACGACCGTTTATATAAATTATCTCATGATGAGCATGATTATTTGCGTTCAGGCAACATCAGCGTAACAGCAGGGTTGGCTGACAACCAAACATACCGTTTGGCTATGCCCAATCAACCAGAAGACTATAAAGCCGCCAAAGAATATGCTGAGCGTCCAACACTGGCGATACTAAGCAATGACACAGTGATTGCTAGTCAACAAAGTCTTGGTGGGAATAACGGTGGTTTACTCTCAGGCATCGGTAAGGCTCTAGGCGGCGTATTCGGTGGTGGCAATGATGCTGAACTACAAAATCAGCGTGCCATTGCTGCAATAGAACAGCCAAGCACATCACAAATTGTGACCACACAGCCTAGAGTAAACACTGGCGCGATAAGCTCTACAACTACAGCACAGACTACAAATACGCTTGATAGCTTTATGCAGATCTGGCTTAATGCAACCCCTGCTGAGCGCGAAAAAATGCGTCAATGGATCCAAAAATAAAGTCTTAGTATTAAAAAGCTTCACTATTATAAAAATAAGTAATAAAAAAGCACCTAATGATAGGTGCTTTTTTGTGTCTTGATTTCTATATGTTTTAATCAGACTATTAACCTAAGAATGCATTGTACATCCATATCAGTTTTTCTTGCTCTTGTACGTATGCATCTATCAAATCAGCAGTACCTTGATCCTCACCTTCTGCCGCTAGTGAAGACACTTTGCGTTGTTCTGCGATTAATGCTTGCAACCCTGAAACCACGCCTTTAACGCAGCTTGTGCCATCTTTAACGTTTTTATCTTCACTGATGCTAGTATGCTGCGTAAAATCGCTATAAGCATGGAGTGGCGTACCACCCAAGGTCAAGATACGCTCAGCAATCTCGTCAATCTGTAATTGTAGCGACGTATATAATTCTTCAAATTGAGGATGCAATGTAAAAAAGTGCTCGCCTTTTACGTTCCAATGATAACCGCGTACGTTTAAATAAAATACATGATACGTTGATAGTAGATTGTTTAACTGTGCAATGACTGCGCTCATGTCTGCTTTTTCTAGACCGATCTGATTAGTAGCGTTATTAGAATTACTCATAGTATCGTCCTTATAGTGTGAGTGTGGTTATACGATAATAAATAAAGAAGAGCAGGTGTTCTACTAAATTTGGTTATAGATAAAATACTTCGTCGTTCATCTATATCCATCAATATATACTCTATCTCTTCCTTTGATGCTTATAATAATAGCAAACTATGATGCATTAGTTAATTTTAATAAATATAACTATATGATTTATTCTATAAAACCTTACTGTGAAGGTGGTTGTAAGCTTTCAGGGTTTAAGCCGCGTATCGGCACGACTTCTTGTAAGTGCTGGCGGACAGTATCGATAGGGAATTTCTGTGCTTGTAAACGTTTGGGTACAATTTGACTGCCTTGTTGCCCTTTCATTTCAAACATCATAAAGATATAGTCATCAGTCTCATCCCAGCTTTTTATTGCAGTCCATGGGATGACAGCTTGTTGGGTAGCGCCAGCTCGCATCTGCATACCGCGCATCTTATTGCTATTCATCAAGTCTGGCTGATTGCTCGGCATTGCCATGACTAAGCCGTGTTTTTGCACACCAAGCTTCATTTGACGCATCTCATCTGGCATCTCTTGTTCAGCGACTTGTTTATCAAACTGTTTTTTGACATACCATTTAAAGCCTAAAGTACGAACCAATAGGTAAATGACGACCGAGACCAGCATGACCCAAAATATAATAGTGGAATAGCCTGTCACGAATATTAGCCCTGCAACCGCTAGTATTACGACCACTGCCATAATAATCCATTCTTTCATTTTGATGCTTTTTAGACCGAAAGAGGGGCTGGCACTGGCAAATAGCTCATACTGTGCTTGATGAAATTCAGCTTCAGTCAGGTTTAGGGGGACAGGTTGTAGCGTGTAGGGGTACAGGGCCATAAAGGTTTCTCAAATACTTATATTAAAAGTGTTGGGTTTAAATTGCCAAAACGAAGCAGCTACGCATATTTGGCTGAAAGTGGAATAAAGGTATGCGCTTATCTTACCGAAAAGTACTCTTAAATGGAACATATAAGGATATCTGTTCACTGATAGATGCCATATTAATGATATTAATGCACGTATTTATAGCTCAGTTAATTAAATAGTAAGCTCTACGTGTCAAAAGGGTAGTATAAAACCACTGCATTCCAGCGTGCTGCAATTGGAATAATGCAAATAATGTGTTGCAGGTAATGTACTGTAAATTATAATTAATCATCTCGCTAAAAAAATGGTCGAAACTCAGTTTAAACAGGGTCGAAACATGGTCAAAACTGCTAGGTCTTGGTATTATAGCGACTACTATTTATTCTCATAACTAAATCAGCTGTCATCAAATTTGATTCTCACTCTCAGCTGTTCGATTATTATATTAATAATATTATTTAAACCTTTTATTCACACTCAGCGTTATAGGCAACTATTATGATTGATCCGAAACTCTTACGCGGCGATTTGAGCGATTTACAACAGCAGCTGGCCACTCGTGGCTACGAGCTTGATATGGAGTTCTGGCAAACCATCGAAAATGAGCGTAAATCGCTACAAGTCAAAACCGAAGAGTTGCAATCGCGCCGTAACGCGGGTGCTAAGCAAGTAGGCGCGCTAAAGAAATCAGGCGAAGATGCCAGCGAGCTATTGGCTGAGATGCAAAGTGTCAGTGGTGAGATTAAGGCAGCAGAAGACGAGCTGCGCACTCTACAAGAACGTATCAATCAAGCTGCCCTGCAAATCCCAAATACCCCAGCAGCAGATGTGCCAGTGGGGACGTCAGAAGATGATAACGTCGAAGTACGCAAGTGGGGCACGCCACGCGAGTTTGATTTTGAGATTCAAGACCATACTCACATTGGTGAGACGCTCAGTATGCTTGATTTTGAAGCCGCAGCGAAGCTTACTGGTAGCCGCTTTAATGTATTAAAAGGTCAGTTGGCACAGCTTCACCGTGCCTTGATTCAATTTATGCTCAATACGCATACCATTAAGTACGGCTATACAGAAACGTATGTGCCTTATATTGTCAACTCTGAGAGCCTGACTGGCACCGGTCAGTTGCCAAAGTTTGAAGATGATTTGTTTAAATTGACCAATCATACCAATAATGATGAGATGGATTTTTATCTCATTCCAACGGCGGAAGTACCGATGACCAACTTGGTACGCGGCGAGCGTTTAGATATCAAAGAGCTACCGCTTAAGTTCACCGCGCATACGCCTTGTTTTCGTAGTGAAGCCGGCTCACACGGCCGCGATACTCGTGGTCTTATCCGTCAACATCAGTTTGAGAAAGTTGAGATGGTCAATATTGCCTCAGCTGAGCAATCTGATGAGCTATTAGAGGCGATGACGGGACAAGCTGAGTATGTTTTGCAGCAGCTTAACTTACCATATCGCACGGTCAAATTGTGTACTGGCGATATGGGCTTTGCCGCGCAAAAGACTTATGACATCGAAGTATGGTTACCAAGTCAAGAGACCTATCGTGAAATCTCAAGTTGCTCTAACTGCGGTGATTTCCAAGCACGCCGTATGGGCACGCGGGTCAAAGACGGCAAGCAGACCAGTCTTGCGCATACGTTAAATGGCTCAGGTTTGGCAGTCGGCCGTACCTTACTTGCGGTGATGGAAAATCATCAAAATGCGGATGGTAGTATCACTATTCCAGAAGTATTGCGTCCGTTTATGGGCGGTGCTGAGACTATATCAGCTTAATAAATGTTTTACTGTAGTAATGGCAAGTTAGCATGATAACTTGTCATTTATTACTTTTAGCCGATTGTTAAAGGTTGTTTGACAAAACCAATATAAGCCATAAGTTAAATACGAACGTTTTTATGATGCCGTCTTTGGCTTGGCTCATGGCAAATATGTTAATATTGCACCTTAATTAAATACCTTATTAGCAAGAGCGTTTATCGCGCTTTTATTTCATTGTTCAATCGATTTTCCTCTTATCCTCCATACTTCTCATTCGAATATTAGGACACTCTATGCCCACCCCAATTAACGAACGTAAATTAGCCAATGCCATCCGTGTACTCTCATTTGATGCGGTTCAAAAAGCCAACTCTGGACACCCAGGCGCGCCGATGGGTATGGCTGATATTGCTGAAGTTCTGTGGCGCAAATTTTTAAAGCACAATCCTGCTGACCCGCAATGGCACAACCGCGATCGCTTTGTGTTATCGAACGGCCATGGCTCGATGCTTATTTACTCGTTACTACATTTATCAGGTTATGATGTTAGCGTTGACGACTTAAAAGGCTTTCGTCAGCTACATTCAAAAACCCCCGGCCATCCTGAGCTTGGCTATACACCAGGTGTAGAAACCACGACTGGTCCACTCGGTCAAGGTATTGCCAATGCGGTTGGTTTTGCTATCGCTGAAAAGACCTTAGCGGCACAGTTTAATCGTGACGGTCATAACATCGTCGACCACCATACCTATGCGTTCTTAGGTGATGGCTGCTTGATGGAAGGTATCAGTCATGAAGTTTGCTCATTAGCGGGTACGTTAGGGCTTGGCAAATTGGTATTTTTCTATGATGACAACGGTATCTCTATCGATGGTGATGTCGAAGGCTGGTTCACTGATGATACTGAGGCCCGTTTTGAGTCGTACGGCTGGCAAGTCATCAAAGTTGATGGCCATGATACTGATGCGATCACGCAAGCAACTGAACGAGCGATTGCAGAGAAAACTCGTCCAAGTTTAATCATTTGTAAAACGACTATCGGTGCTGGTAGCCCGAACAAACAAGGTCTAGCCGCTAGCCATGGTGCGCCACTTGGTGATGATGAAATTGCCTTGACTCGTGATGCGTTATCTTGGAAGCATGCACCGTTTGAATTAGATGATGAAATCTATGAAGCATGGGATGCCAAAGCCAAAGGCGATGTCCAACAAAAGAACTGGGATGCGGACTTTGAAGCGTATAAAAAGGCCTATCCAGAACTGGCAAGTGAGCTATTGCGCCGTTTAAATGGTGAATTGCCAGCGGATTTTGATAAGCAAGCGCAGGATTATATCCAACAAACTCAAGAGCAGGGCGGTGATGTTGCCAGCCGTAAAGCCAGTCAAAACGCGATTAATACCTTGCAGCCATTATTACCAGAATTGTTGGGCGGTTCAGCGGATCTAGCAGGCTCAAACCTCACACTATTTAAAGGCGCGAAAGGCATCGAAACCGATGCTGATGGCAACTATATCTACTATGGCGTGCGCGAGTTCGGTATGACCGCGATTGCCAATGGTATCGCGCTACATGGCGGCTTTATCCCTTACGTTGCAACCTTCCTCATGTTCATGGAATACGCACGTAATGCCGTCCGTATGGGCGCATTGATGAAGCAACGTATCATCCACGTCTACACGCATGACTCTATCGGTCTGGGTGAAGATGGCCCAACGCATCAGCCAGTTGAGCAATTGACTAGCCTACGTACTACGCCAAACCTACGTACATGGCGTCCGTGTGATGCGACTGAATCTGCTACGGCTTGGGTAGAAGCGATTAAGTCAGAAAATAATCCGTCAGCGCTCATCTTTAGCCGTCAGAGCCTGCCGCATCAAGCACGTGATGCTGAGCAAGTTGCCGATATCACTAAAGGTGGTTACGTACTAGCGAAAGAACAGGGCGAGTTAAAAGCAATCATTATCGCGACCGGTTCAGAAGTTGGCTTAGCTATGGAAGCGTATGCAACGTTGAGCGCAAATGGCGTTGGCGTCCGTGTGGTCTCTATGCCGTGTGCAGAAATCTTTATGGAGCAAGATGCTAGCTACCGTGACGCTGTATTACCTGCCAATATCCGTGCTCGCGTCGCTGTCGAAGCGGCCCATGTCGACTACTGGTATAAGTTCGTCGGCCTAGATGGCAAAGTCATTGGCATGACCACTTATGGTGAGTCAGCACCAGCTAGCGATCTATATAAAGAGTTTGGTATTACAACTGACGCTGTGGTTGATGCGGTAAATAGTTTGGTTTAGATTAAACTTAGTTCGTAGGCTGTGGCTTTAGCCCAGCTACTACATAGAGAAGAGCCGCTGGATAATTCTGGTGGCTCTTTTTTTGGTTGGTTTTTGGCTTTTAATTGATATTTGTTTGTTATTCTGCTTAACTAAACGGAAATCTGCTTAGTAAGCAGTATGCTTCTTTGCAAACTAAGTTTTTAGAATAATACTTTAGGATAATATTATGGCAGCCTATATCACCGTTGGCGCTACAACTACTCACGGCGGTACAGTTATTACGGGTTCACCGCATACCACGCACAATGGCGTGCAAGTCTCACGTAAAGGCGATAAAGTCATCTGCAAAAAATGTAAAAAGCTTACTACTATTCTTACTGGCGATCCTACTTTTATCGTCGATGGTGCGCCTATTGCACGCGGTGGTGATGTGACGAGCTGCGGTGCGAAATTGATTGCTATTCAGCAGTCGTTCTGTGAGTCGGACTTTAAGGTGCAGGGGGTTGAGCAGCCTGAGCCTTTACAGTTTCCAAAGTCTGATCCGAGCAGTATGTTTAACGATATAGATGAAGATATGTATGATGATAGATTTCAATTGCTGGATCAACATAGCCAACTTCCGTTAGCCTATATCAATTACCGTTTAGATTATAACGGTAAATCCGTTGAGGGCAAAACTGATGCTGAGGGATTTACTGAAATAATTGAGGCAAATTACTCAGCGGAAGTAAATATTTATTTATTGCTAGATGAGGATGAATAATATGACAAGACGAGAGATTAGCTGCGGCAGTTATCATTTAACTAGGGCTGATAATAACGGTAACAAATGTATTGAAGTTAATGTTGGGAGAAAGTTAACCTCTGGCGAGATAACGCTTCTTAGAAGTATGTTTGGTAACGCGATAAATTATAATACTGTTCGTATTTATGACAAAAAGTTTATCACTGATCAAGGTGACACTATGGCTATTGCCCCTAATGGCAATATATATTTTGCGCCAAAAGTACACAAAAAAGACTTTTCTCTAGCTTCAGACGCCAGCAAGCATTTCTTTATACATGAAATGACCCATGTATGGCAGTATCAGAATGGTCAAACTGTTGCCTTACGTGCTATTGGCGAGCAACTGTTTTTTGAATTCCCAAGTCGAGCAATACATCATATCGGGAACAAATTTTCTATAGAAATAGATGGGTTTAAAGGTGCTTATGGCTATGAGCTTGATGTAAGAAAAGATTTACTTGATTATGGGATAGAACAACAAGCTTCCATTGTTGCGGATTATTGGGCACTTAAAAATGGGCTTATTGATAAAGTTAATCAAAGAGCTATTAATCGTAGTGAAGCATATTTAACTCACTATTCAATAGTAGTAGATACAGTAATTAAAAAATAGGTGGTGTTACAAAAAGTATGCTAGCAATGAAAGTCAATAAAGAATCCATGCTTCATTCTCTGATTTTACAAGACTTTCAAAGCATTGAAAATTGTTTAAATTTTAATCAGCATACTTTTTGATACACCACCAAAAAATAATTATAATTTATTTCAGCTAGAAAATTTTTGCAATATATTTTTCAAGAAGGTAATAAAAAACATGACTAAAGTTGCAAACAATCTTTTATCTTACTTTTTAAGCTTAAGCATTTTGTTGATATCGCTTAGTATTTCTGGCTGCATTTTAAATAACCCTGCGCATAGTCCTTCCATTACTGGGGATATTGAAATATCAAAAGACAGCAAAGGTGACTTATGTTTTATACCCATATTTAGCTCTGCCACTTTTATGGAAGAGTTTGTAGACATAGAAAATATAAATATGGAGTATCTTACTATCTCCGATCCTAATTCAAAAGGAGGAGACCGAATCAAAATAAACATTGAGCCTACAAGTAACAAGTATTTTATTTTGAAAAATGGACAAAAAATATGTCTAAATTCTAATAATCCTCAGTTAGAAAAGACTGTTTATACACCGCTAGACAAGCAAGCATTGTCAGTCTCAATTGCTGGTCTAGATGACAAAAAGGAACACTCAATAATTTTCTATAAAGAGTTTGATTATCCCTATACACCTGAGTGATAAAAGTTTTAAATGCGACTACTTAAATCAAAAAGCGAAAACGTGTATCTAATTCAAACTACTATACCTTTCGTATTCCAGTTTTTAAGTTTCAGTTTCTTACTATTGACAATTATTATGTCTGGTTGTAATCATCCTACACATAGACCTCCTATTGAAGGAAGTATTGATATAGCCAAACCCATTTAAAAGTGTT
Organism: Psychrobacter sp. 1U1; assembly: GCF_051847535.1. Taxonomy (NCBI): domain Bacteria; kingdom Pseudomonadati; phylum Pseudomonadota; class Gammaproteobacteria; order Moraxellales; family Moraxellaceae; genus Psychrobacter; species Psychrobacter sp. 1U1. Next base: position 39,020 of record NZ_JBPYDD010000001.1, read on the forward strand.
ATAAACTAATTATTAAACCCAATTGTTATCATAAAGACCATGACTTACTCACTAGATTTTCGCAAACAAGTACTAAAAAGCTTAGACGAGGGTATGACCATTGCCGGGGCGGCTGAGTTCTATAATCTCAGCCCAACCACCATACAAAACTGGAAGAGACGTGTTCATAGCAAAACAATCAGGCAAACCAAACCCTATAAAATACCAGATGACGTGCTACTTAATGATGTCAAAGAACGTCCTGATGATTACCAGTATGAGCGAGCACATCGTTTAAATTGTAGTAAAACAGGCATTTATCATGCCCTAAAGCGCCTAGGCATCAGTCAAAAAAAAGACCTTAGAGCATCCAAAAGCTTGCCCAATAAAAAGAGCGGCGTATCAGGGAAAGCTTGATAGCTTTACGCAGCAAGGCTATCCCATTGTCTATATGGATGAAAGCGGCTTTGAGCACGAGACCATCCGCTCTCATGGCTATGCGCCGATCGGTAAGCCTTGTATCGATAGCTACAACTGGCAAGGTAAAAAGCGAACCAACGTTATTGGTGCTCTGTATGAAAAGATGCTGTTTGCGCTTGATTACTTTGAGACAAACATCAACAGCATCGTCTTCTATCACTGGTGCAAACACAAGCTAATCCCAAGTCTTAAAACTAAATGCGTGATTGTGATGGATAACGCCAGATTTCATAAGAGCAAACGCATTCAAAAGCTACTAAACAGGCACGGGCATCGTATTCTTTGGTTGCCGCCGTACAGCCCATACCTAAACCCTATCGAAAAGAAATGGGCTCAAGTGAAGTTTCTACGCCAAGGTTGGATGCAAAATGACTTATCCAAATTGTTTTATGATATTTGTCCAAGGCATAACATTTTTATTTTGAACTGACTATATATCGAAAAATAGCCAAGGTGACTTATGTTTTATGCCAGTGTTTAGCTCTGCCACTGTTATGGAAAATCCTATAAGTTTTAATTATATTAAAATGGAAGAGCTTGTTATATTAGATCCTAATACAGAAGTAAGCAGTCATGTCAAAATACAAATTAAACCTGTAAATAAAGATTATTTTTCTTTGAAAAATGGTCAAAAGGTATGTTTGAACTCTAATGACATTGATTTAGAACAAACCATTTACTCTAAGTTAAATAGGCAGTTATTAGTAGTTTCAATCGGAGGTCTGGATGATAAGGAAGAACACTTTATAAGTTTTCAAAAAGAGTTTGATTACCCTTATGCACCTGAGTGACAAGAGCTTTTTAATGTGACTACTTAAACCAAAAGGCGAAAACGAGTATCTAAGTCAAACTACTAAACCTTTTATTCTGGTTTTTAATTTTTAGTCTCTTATTATTAACAGTTAATATGTTAAGCGGTAGGATGGACAATCCAGTAAACAGGCCTTTTCTCGAAGGAAATATTAAAAGTAGCAATGGTGACCTATGTTTTAGGGCTGTAAACAATGAATAAAAGTATTGGAATAAAAACAGCTATTATAATCTTATTATCAAGCATGACTATAGGTTGTGCAGCTTCTGATACTATTATCATTACAGAGACTATAGACGCTACTGAGCCTACATCTATCGTTCATTTTGATACCGCAAATCCAGAGAAAGAAGCTATTAATTTTATAAGGTTTTTAGAAGAAGCTGATGACCCCAAACACTTTCAGCTCGAATGTGATAAGAAAAATATAGCCAAATCCTGTTATTACTACGCCTCGTACCATGAAATATTAACAGAGGATATCAAACAAGCTTATAACTATTATAAAAAGGCATTCGATTTAGGTCTTAAACAAACAGGTTTTTTTATTGCAAAGTTTCAGATATTTAATCCAGAATTATTCGATAATGACAATCGCCTAACTATAGACGAAAATATCAACTTTTTAAAACAAGCCTCTGACGCAGGCTCACCTGATGCCGCTAGATTACTCATGCTCATCTATCGTAAGCCAGAATATAACCGTATTGACTATGACCAAGCTGAATACTATAACAAAATCGCTATTCAACGCGACGTTAAGTACTCTAGATATACTTTAGCGTTCTTATGTACTCATCATCTAAGAGACAAGTCTAAGATAGACGAAAGTATTGAGCTTTATAAAGAGGACTTGCTGGTAGAGAAAAACTGGGAGTCATCAACTGCTCTTTCTGGTATTTATCTCAATCCAGAAGAATTTGGTTCAGAGTTAAATTACATCAAAGCGTTGGCTTATGCCTATATCACTAGAGATATACGCAAAGACCTTGTCAATGATCCAGCAAATGAGATGTTCGAAAATGTAGAAGATGATCTCATTGAACTACTCCCTAGATCACTAACTCCCGAGCAATTAAAACAAGCTAAAGATCTATATTTAGAATTTATGGCAAAGATAAGTAGTGAACATAAAATTAATTAGGCAGGAAACTAATTAATGAAAGTAGGAGGTAAAAAGTTTTCGTAGGGTGCACTCCGCGCACCAACATATAAATTGGAAACAATAAAATGTAGGTACTTATTTAAGCAAATGAATCTACCCTAAGCTACTTATAAATATACTTTCGATTTAGAAGTTTAATTTTTCAATAGTGCGCTGGGCGCACCCTACGACTAATATCCGCGCTCGCGTTGCGGTAGAAGCTGCCCATGTCGATTACTGGTATAAGTTCGTCGGCCTAGATGGCAAAGTCATCGGCATGACCACTTATGGCGAGTCGGCACCTGCTAGCGACTTGTATAAAGAGTTTGGAATTACGGCTGACGCTGTGGTTGATGCGGTGAATAGTTTGGTTTAGAAGGATCGTAGGCTGCGGCTTTAGCCCAGCACTTAGCTATGATTTATAGTTGAGTTGATGACATTATTGAGCAGAGCTACTGGATTATTCTGGTGGCTCTTTTTTTATGGTTGGTTTTTGGTTTTAAATCATTAAAAATGAATTGATGGGTAGGTTAGTGTCGAGATACGAGACCCAAAGACTTATTAATCGAAACGTTGGGTGTCGCAAGCTTCATCCAACCTACGCGCTAACCGTTACTTCATAATAAAAGCCACATCAAAATCATGTGTTGGAATAAAGTTGGTCTCTTTAATCTCAAACGTCGTCGCGCTTACCTTTTTGACTTTACCTTTTCCTTTCCAGCAAAACGGCACTAATTCATCAGGGTCGCGTTCTACGGTAAGTTTAAAGTTGCTAATCGGTTTTGCCCAGTTAGCCCCTGTCTTCAGGATATAGCTTAGAGCGTGATAGGGCCGTCCGTTATTATTAAATCCTCGCTGAGTTGATTTATCTACACAAAAATCTGTAAATTGCTCCTCGTCCAAAGATACTGATCCACCGACCAATGGTGTATATGAATGCTTGATTTTGGTCGTAGCATTGGCTTTGAATTTTTGCTTCCAACTATAGATTACCTGCGAATCCCAAGGTATATAAAGACTTTCTCTATCATAGATGAACTTATCTAGTCCTTTATTATTACAATCTAAAAGCTGTTGATTGACATATTCAGTGTCAACTTGATACGTCCAAGGTCCCATCATATCGGCCTCATTAAGACCACAGGATTTGAATATTTCAGTCGTATCAATAGAGGTGTCCGCATAGGTTCTATCGCCATCTTTGACGACAATTGGACGCATAAAAGTACGGACATGCAGTGCAGTATCGATGGGTTGGTCATTGACCCACAGTTTAAACTTATTATAAGTTTCACTGGTATCAGCAAAATCTGAGTCTGTAAAACTAGGCACAGCTGGCATAGGAAATAAAACGGTTTCGGTAATGTCCTTATTGCTTAAGTTTTTAAACTCATAATTGACGCGGATTTTATCTTTGGAGATATATAGGTCTTCACTATGCATGCTGATATTTTTGTTTTTAAGGTATTCAACGCCGCCTGTACTTATGTAGCCAGTGGAATCATTCGCTTGAACAACTGTGGTGGCTAACAACATAGCGCAAGCTAGCTTACCGCCATTTATAAAAGTGGCCTTACCTATATTATAGTTATAATTTCTCACGTCAGATTTACTCGCTTTTATAAGTTGTGAAGGTTACGGCTCTATATTCTTTTAATCATCGTTAATCGTACTGCTACTAAAGCCAGTCCGCTTTATCGGATGTAGAGTGGGTTAGCGATAGTTTGACCCACCAAAATCAGAAAAGTCATCACTCAAATCGGTTGGTTACGCCTCGTCATCATTCTCTACGAGAATCTGACAAGTCTAACGCCACCCTACGGCAAATATCATATGCTATTCGAATTCGATTAGAACGATATGGTGAAAGAGTATGCGCGAGGGTGAGCGAGGATTAAGCAGAGTACTGCTCTGCCCGAGTGCAAGACGAAAGCTATGCTTGAGTGAAGCGCCGAGCAAAACCATTAAAGAAAACCGACCCATGCCTCGCATATTTCTCCACTTTTAAAGCATTCAGATATTGAGGCCAATTTTTTCTTTTTCTGACCTGTAATACAACCAAACCAAAAACCCAAAAAAGAGCCACCAGCATAACTGGTCGCTTTTTTTCGCATCTCTAAAAGTTAGGTTTAAAACCTTCAGCCGTCGTAGTTTTAAAAGCTCCTAGCCTTCAAACGTACTATATTCTTCATTTTGTCCGACGATCTCAATATAGTCAGGATTCAAATCAGACAATTTCGCTGCTCCTGATAATAGCATCGTGGTTTTTAAATCCACGTTTAGGAAGTTAATAACTGACTCTACACCTTGCGCGCCGCCTAGACCTAAGCCATACAGCATCGGACGACCGACTGCTACCGCATCTGCACCCATTGCTATGGCACGGACGATATCAATACCACGGCGGATACCACCATCTAAGATAACCGGCACGCGGTTATTAACAACTTTTACGATAGGTGGCAACGCGGTCATGCTGGCAGGGACACCATCGATTTGACGACCGCCGTGATTGGAGACCTGAATAGCATCAGCGCCCGCACGGATAAATCTGTCAGCGTCGTCTGGACGTAATACTCCTTTCACAATGACCGGCAGTCCTGTGAGTCGTTTGATGAACTGAATGTCTTTAGTCGTGAGTGCTGTTTTTTGATCAAAGAAGTTACCAGAGCCGCCTTTTTTAGGATCATGGTTGCCAAAGTTACGGTCGGGGCGGAACGGGCTACCCATTGCTTTGAAGTCATCAGGCTGTCCTGGTCCTAGGGCATCAGCCGTTAGAATAATCGCCGAATAGCCTGCTTTTTTGGCACGTGTTAATAGTGAGCGTGTGACTTGTATATCGTTGTTCCAATAGAGCTGAAACCATTTTGGACCGCTAGTGGCTTGAGCGATTTCTTCTAACGTCGCGTTTGAAGCACCTGATGAGCAATATAAAGCTTTAGCAAGACTGGCGCCGCGAGCCGTATCCTTCTCTCCTTGGTCATGCACCATGGCATGCGCGCCCATGGGGGCAACCATGATAGGAGATGGCATCTCTAAACCTAACAAGCGCGTTTTGATATCGATATCATCACTAGATAAGCCAACTAGGCGTTTGGCTGCAATACGATAATCATTAAAGGCACGGCGGTTTTCGCGTAGTGTCCACTCATCACCTGCGCCGCCTGAGACAAATTCATAACCTGCTTTTGGAATCGCACCGCGCGCTTCGACTTCTAAGCGATCAAGACTAATGATGTTGATTTTCTTTTCTGCGGTACTGGCAAGATAGGGCGTTGGTGGTCTAGTAGCGTCATTCGCTGCTGCAAAAACTTGCGTGCTCATCAAAGGTAACGCGCTAAGACCGATACCAGCTGCGCCTAATAGCTTACGTCTTGAGATAGATTTTTTGGTTAATTCGCTAGTGTCATTCACTGATGGTTTCATTACTTATCCTTTAGTAATTAATTATTTAGTAGTTAATTATTGGTATGAGTATTTATGTACGCATTATAATAAATAATGACTATCTATTGTTAAATAATTGTTAATTATCAACGTATAAGGTTAATTTAAACTTCAAATTACACTATATTTATTATATATTATTACAGGCTAGTAACGTCTTGTGACTTACCTTTTCTATTCTCTAACTTTTTTTAAGGTTAAGTCAATACCAATATTATTTCAATAACATTAGAGGCTTACAATGAATTTACTCAAGAAATCCATCCTGACTCTTGCCAGTCTTGCCTTATCTGTGGCGGCAACTGCTGCTTCTGATACGGGTATCAGTGTCGATAAATCAAAAGTTGCCAAACGTGCTGTATTACCAGACTTTACAGTAGGTATGTGCGATGATGCAGCGCCAACGTTAACGAAGCTTAAAGACAACTTATATCGCCATACTAATGGCTCGGGCTTGGCTGTACATAGTGGTATCGTGATGATCACCGATGAAGGCGCACTAGTTGTTGATGGCGGCGCAACTTGTGCTACAGAATGGCTCAGTAAAGAGATCAAAAGTCGTTTTGGTGTCTCTGTCAAATACAATGTCTTAACCCATGCTCATGCGGATCACATGGCAGGTAGCCAAGTATTTCAAAAGCAAGGCGCGACCATCGTTGCACACAGAAATGTGATTGAGCCTGTGATTGGGGAAAGAATGCCTTATGCCATCCCTGATAGAGTGTTCGACGAAGACATGACCATTACTCTCGGCGGTGAGACGGTTGAGCTACACCGCGTCGATCCTAGTCATTCAAACAGTATGACCATGGTGCTATTCCCGCGTCAAAAAGCGCTACAGTGCACCGACGTCTGCCAAAACAAAACCATGCCTTACAATGATTTCTTAGACTTCTATTATGATGGCTGGATCAACACTTTAGATTGGGTGATTGAGCAAGACGTTGATATTATCGATATCGGTCATTACACCCCAGCGACTAAAGCTGAGCAAGTCGCACTGCGCGATTACATGGTTGATTTGCATAAGCAAGTATTGACTCTTGAACGTGCTGGACAAAGCTGGGATCAGTTATATCGCAATGTTGAGTTTAGCCCAGAAGTACAAAGCTGGACCAACTTTAGTAACATGAAAACACTGAACACGCTTGGTATGCACCGCTGGGTGAAAAACCATCGCCGCGGCATGTGGTAATTAGCGATTGAATCAAACTGTCATTTTAGAAAGCTTTTTGATTAGTCGTCTTCATAAAAGAGTTGTTAGAGTATTCTGGCAACTCTTTTTTATGAGATAAAATGTGGAATATCGTTTTTTTAGTAATTCAAACCAAACGAGGACTCATGATGAAAACCATCCATCATCCAGCAAATACACGCGGCGGCTCGTATCATGGTTGGCTCAGGAGTAAGCACACTTTTAGCTTTGCCGACTACTATGACCGTGAGCGGGTAGGGTTCGGCGTTCTCAAGGTGATTAATGATGATCATATCGAGGGTGGTCATGGCTTAAGCTCACACTCACACCGTAATATGGAGATTGTCAGTATCTCGTTGTCAGGTACGCTCTTGCACAAAGACGATATAGGTAATGAAAGTGTCATCAATAGTGGTGAGATTCAGATAATGTCCGCAGGTACAGGGGTAGTGCACTCTGAGAGCAATGCCAGCTCAGAGATACCTGTTAAGTTTCTACAAATTTGGCTTGAGCCAAACAAAAAAGATGTGACACCGCGCTATCAGCAAGTCAGCTTGGTTGAGCTATTAAACCGTAATCAGTTTAATCAAGTGCTCTCACCAAGTATGCATGATGCTGGCGTATGGCTTTATCAAAACGCATGGTTTAGTGTCGGTGAGTTTGATGCAGGCGTGACTAAAACCTATACGTTAAATGATGCTAGCAACGGCGTTTACGTATTTGTCATTTCAGGCAGTGTGGTCATTGATGGCAATGTCTTACAGCAGCGCGATGGATTAGGTATTAGTGAGACTGATAAGTTTACGATGGACGTGATTAGCAAGGCGCAGGTATTGGTGATGGAAGTGCCGGTTGGATAGCTGTTTTCGGCTATAAAAGCCAGTAGGTTAAACTCAATGTACCGATAATGAGTGCTCTATATTTTCAAAATTATTAAATGGTGCTTTTATCTCAAGTTTTAAAAACAGGTATGTTTTTTGCTAACTTTCTATTAACTATGATAATTCAATAAATAATAGGTAGTTAAAAGTGTCCCTTATCTCTAGCTTTAAAGGTATCCTAGGTGAAACCATTATCAACGTCGCTATGTGGCTAAAGCTTGATAAAGAGATCTATCACCGTTTAAACAATATTACCTTGCCAAGAGACAATGGCGGCAGCACCCAGATTGACCATGTCATCGTCTCGATCTATGGCATCTTCGTCATCGAAACCAAAAATTATAAAGGCTGGATATATGGTAGCGAGAAGCAAAGACAGTGGACGCAAGCCTTCCCAAATGGAAGGAAATTCAAATTCCAAAACCCATTGCGCCAAAATTATCTGCACATCAAGACGCTTGCAGATTTATTAGGATTGGAATTGAACTACTTTCATTCGATGATTGCTTTCATCGGTGAGTGTGAGCTAAAAACCCGTGATGAGTTACCTGAGCACGTATTGACGAGCGGCATGGTGTCTTATGTGAAGAAAAAGCAAGATAAGATATTAAACGATGAAGAAGTCAAAGCTATCGTCGAGGAGATTGAAAATAATAGATTTAGCAAATCTTGGAAAACTAACAGTCAGCATAAAGCCTATTTAAAAGATAAACATAGCAACCCAAGTAAGTCGCCTAACAATAAATTTGTAGAGTCTAAGCCAAAAACGCCTGAAACGGCAGCCGTTGAGATAATAGAAATCTTAGATCAAACACCAGTTTGCCCAAAATGAAACAGTAAGATGACTCAGTGCACCGCTAAAAAAGGCGTGCGCGAAGGTAAAGTTTTTTATGGTTGTAGCCAGTTTCCTAAATGTCGCGGTGTGATAAACACCGATTAATCATTTGATGCTAATAGGGCTTAATACGGTTATTCTATAGTTAATCTGCTATAAAACGATACAACGAGACTGGTATAAATTTTTTGTAGCCTCTGCCAGCGTAGACAAAGTAAGTAAGAAAAATTTATACCAGTTGCGCATCACGTTACAACGTATTGGTTTTATTTAGTAACGACTATATTTAGTAACGACTACATGATGAATAACGATCAATATTATGTTTGGTCTACCAATTCAAGGGCGCTTTGCGATGTGTATTTGTTTTGTACTAACACGTTGATTAGACAATGATATTAACTTAACATCAAGTATTTAAACGATTTATACAATACAATTGAGGAGTTGCCTTATGTCAGACAAATCTGCTAAGAATAATACAAAAGATGATATCACACTCAGTAAAAAGGTTAAGAAGCAGCTGAGTAAGCTTGATAAGCTGCGTCAAAAAGAACAAGATAAAATAGACAAGGCGCGTCAAAAGGAGCTTGGTAAAGTAGATAAGAAACGTCAAAAAGAGCAAGGCAAAGTAGATAAGATGATTCAAGGCTTAATTGACGATATCAATCAAAAAGCTAGTAAAAAACAGGAAAAAATAGATACCAAAATTAAGAAAAAAAGAAATAAATTAGACACGGCTGGTATAGAACAAGACCAACCATGGCAGTACTAAGTAATATATAAAAGTACCAAAATAAATATAAATTTGGTAGCACTCATTCAGACTTAGATGTGTATGACTTTATAGTTGCAATATTACCTTAGTCGGTAAATAAAAACTTTAATGTCAGCGCGTCTAAGTCTTTTTTTATCTCGTATTTAACATTGTATTGCAAACTAAAGACTAGGCGATTATTTATATCAACCATAAATTTCTTCCAACCGTAAACAAGAGACCAATCGACCTTCCCACTCTCGCAGCTCCGGCTCTATTTCACTACATTTAGGTTTGGCATAAGGACAGCGTTTATGCAGCGCGCAGCCACTTGGTGGATTAAGTGGACTTGGAAGTTCGCCATGTAAGGTTAAGTCATTTTTATGGCCAGTTACAGTCGGTGCCGCTGCTAATAAAGCAATGGTGTAAGGATGTTTTGGGGCATTATAAATGGCTTCTTTAGGTCCATGTTCGACCGCCTGACCTAAGTACATCACCATTACATCATCAGCGACATGGCGTACCACTGATAGATTGTGTGAGATAAAGACGTAAGCGGTATGGTATTCGTCTTGCAAGTCCATGAATAAATTCAATACTTGCGCTTGAATCGAGACATCGAGCGCGGAGGTAGGCTCATCAGCGACCACAATCTTTGGATTAAGCATCATAGCGCGAGCGAGGGCAATTCGTTGACGCTGTCCACCTGAAAACATATGCGGATAACGGCCAGCATGTTCGGGACGCAGGCCAACATGTCTCATCATCTCATTAATTTTGTTGCGCTTCTCTTCCTTTGATAGCTTGGTATGAATATCTAACGGTTCAGTTAATTGATAACCGATAGTATGACGCGGGTTTAAACTGCCATAAGGGTTTTGGAATACCATCTGAATTTCGGTACGCAAATCTTTTAATGCTTTTCGGCTATAGCCAGTCGTCGCTTCATCGTTGATAAATAACTCACCGTCAGTAGGCTGTTCGATGAGCGTCAGCTGGCGGGCAAGCGTTGATTTACCACATCCTGACTCACCAACGACCGCAAGCGTCTTGCCAGCTTCAAGCTCAAATGAGATACCGTTTAAGGCTTTAACATAAGCTTTAGGTTTGCCCAAACCTTGCGACACTGGGTAATGCTTGTGTAGATTCACTGCTTTTAAGACCACTTTATTACTCATAACTGAGACTCCACAGTAGCAGTGTTAGCGATAGAAGTGCGAGAAGGTAAGTTTGGCAGGTCTGAGTGAATACAGCGCACGTTGCCATTAGGCGTCTCCAGAATGGGCGGTGGTACTTCACAAGCTGGCTCTTTATACGGACAACGCGGAGACAATAAGCAGCCGCTTGGTCGATCATATTGACTGGGTACGACACCCGGCAAGCTGTTCAATCTATCTTGACCGATAGCCAGCTCGGGGATGGCTTGTAGCAATGCCTCGGTATAAGGGTGAGCAGGGTTTTGGAAAATCTCTGGTACAGTGCTGGTTTCAACCACTTGTCCGGCATACATGACGACGACATCGCGTGAGTTTTGCGCGACTAAACCTAAATCATGGGTGATAAGCACCATTGCCATTTGTTTTTCGCGTTGTAGTCGGCTGAGCAAGTCCATGATTTGCGCTTGCACCGTGACATCAAGAGCGGTGGTTGGTTCATCGGCGATAAGCAGTTTTGGCTCACAAGCAATCGCCATCGCAATCATAACCCGCTGACTCATACCGCCTGATAGCTGATGCGGATAGACCTTAAGTCGGTTTTTGGCATCAGGCATCTCAACCAATTCTAGCAGCTCTAAGATACGCGTTTGGACTGCTGAACCGCGCAGACCAAGATGCTTGCGCAGTACTTCACCTAATTGCATCTCAACCGTGAAGCTTGGATTTAGACAAGACATCGCATTTTGAAAAATCATCGAGATATCTTTGCCAATAATGCCGCGTTTTTCTTTGGCTGACATACTAAGCATGTCTTTATTATCAAACATCACCCGCTTAGCACGAACCGTCGCAGAGGGCGGCAACAGTCCCATTAAGGCCATCATAGTGACGGACTTTCCTGAGCCAGATTCACCGACTACCGCCACCACTTCACTTTGTCTAATCGTTAACGATACATCGTCTACCGCGCGAAAAGCACGCGCCCCTTCACCAAAGGTTACCGAGAGATTTTTGATATCTAATAATAACGGTGTGTTATCTGTCGAAGAACCTGCTGAACTTACTACAGAAGCATTATTTAATATGTCAGTCATTAGGTTACCTGCTTCAATTTAGGATCTAGAGCATCGCGTAGGCCATCACCAGTTAAGTTAATTGATAAGGCAGCTAAGAAGATAGCGACACCCGGCCAAATAGCTAGCCAAACATTACTTTGAATATATTGACGCGCTGTACCTAGCATCGCACCCCATTCAGCATCTGGTGGTTGTACACCGAAGCCTAGGAAACCAATCGCACCTGCTTCTAAAATGGCAGAGGAGAAAATCATCGTCGCTTGTACGATGAGCGGGGCCATACAGTTGGGTAGAATGGTCACGAACAATAAGCGGAATACGCCAGCACCCATCACTTGTGAGGCAACAAAATACTCACGTTGTAGCTCTACCATCGCGGTAGCACGTGTCAGGCGAATAAAAGGTGGTGTGCAGACCAAGGCAATGGTAATAATAGTGTTGGTCATAGAAGGGCCTAAGATAGCCGCAATAATGATAGCCAACAGCAAGCTGGGATAGGACATCAAAATATCATTGACTAGCATCACCGCTTTACCCCAAACCTTTGGCCAAAACGCGGCGCTAAGTCCTAATGAAACACCGACCAACATAGCGAGGGTAGTGGCACTTAGACCAATAAACAATGAATAACGCGCGCCATACATCACCCGAGATAAAGTATCTCGACCTGCATCGTCAGTGCCGAGCCAAAACATAGTATCACCACCACTCAGAAACGCTGGTGGCAATTGCTCTTGGCCGGTGAATAATTCATAAGGGTCATGAGGCGCAATAGCGGGCGCAAGTATGGCAATAATGACCATTAACGTCAGTACAATAAAGCCAAGTACGGCGCCTTTATTCCGGCAGAAAGTCGATAAAAATAGCTGCCAAGACGAGGGCGGTGTGGCTGCCAGATTGATATCAGAGGGGAGAACAGAAGGCTTCATGAGCAATTCCTGTAGTGGTCAGCACTTTAAAAGCGTTTAGAGTCTTATTCCTAAAAAATACTTAAAATTTTAAAATTGCTCTAAAGCATGTAAGCGCCAATCATCACTATTTGTAATATAATTATTTATCAATGTTAAATTAAGAAGTATGTCGAATACGTGGATTGATAAGACCATACAAAATATCAATAAATAAACTAACCAAGATCAAGGCGGTGGCGACCAGTAAAATACCGTTTTGCACAATTGGATAATCACGAGTAAAGAACCCATCAAGTAGCCAATTACCAACACCTGGCCAACTAAAGATAGTCTCAGTGATAATGGCTCCAGCAAGTAATGTGGCCATCTGTAAGCCAACGACAGTAATTACCGTAATTAAAGCATTGCGCATAACGTGCACTAATATCACTCGGCGCGGCGATAAGCCTTTGGCTCGTGCTGTACGTACATAGTCCTCATCTAACACCTCTAGCATTGCAGAGCGCGTCATCCGCGCAATCATCGCTAGAGGAATGGTTGATAAGGCAATAGACGGCAGAATAAAGTGTTTTACCACATCCCAAAATGCACCAGGCTCTCCTGACGTCAAAGAACCCAATAGCCATGAGCCATACAAGGGCTGAACATCCAAAAACTGAGCGACAGATATCACTCCAGCGACTGGTAAAAGACCTAAATAATGGGCGAATATACCTGTTAGGATAGGTCCCAATAGATAGATAGGCATAGAGTATCCTGCTAGCGCCCCTGACATCAAAGTGTAATCAATCCACGTACCACGCCGGAGTGCGGCGAAGATACCTAAGCTAACACCAATGACACTGGCAATGATAATGGCGCACAAAGCCAGCTCTAAGGTTGGGACAAAATGGGCAAAGAAGTCTTGTAATACTGGAGTACGTGTACGAAAGGACTGACCAAAATCACCGGTCAAGATGCCGGTTAAGTAATCCCAATATTGGACGATGAGTGGTTTATCTAAACCAAGTCTTTCTAAGGCACGGGCATGTAATTCTGGATCGACCATACGCTCACCCATCATAATCTCAACGGCATCGCCAGGGACGAGACGAATCAGGGTAAAGGTTGATAGCGTTAAGCCAAGGTAGACAGGAATTAAAATGGCAATACGGCGCAAAATATAAAGTAGCATGGGCTGCTCAATAGTTGTGGTTCAATGATTAGAGTGTTGACAGTGAAAAGAGTGCCCGTGACAAAACAGTTAGTTTATATAAAATCGGCTAGAGCAGAGGGTCTGACCTAGCCGAATACGAATTAAACAATCATGTATGTCGTACCGGACTTTATCAGTTCAGGTTATTCAACCTTGACACCATCGAAGCGTATTGAACCCAGTGGACTAATCTTATAATCGACAACGTTTGGTGCTGTGAATACGGTCACCACCGAATGTGCCATCGTCGTCCAAGGCAGCTGCTCTTTGAATATCTGCTGAGCTTGTACATAATCACTAACGCGATCATCTTGATTGGTAATCTGGCGGGCATTGGTCACTAAAGTGTCAAAGTCCTTATTACACCAGCGTGAGTAGTTGTTACCACCGACAGCATCACAAGATAATAACGTACCAAGCCAGTTATCTGGGTCCCCATTATCACCGGTCCAACCAGCTAGAATAACATCGTGCTCACCTTTAGCAGCGCGATTCAGGTACTCGCCCCATTCATAAGTGACAAGCTTGGTATCGACGCCAATCTTCGCCCAATCTGCTTGTAGCATCTCAGCCATTAGCTTGGCGTTAGGGTTGTATGGGCGTTGAACTGGCATATACCATAGGTCAATTTCAAGATTATTAGCGCCGGCTTCTTTGATGAGCGCTTTGGCTTTTTCAACATCATAAGAAGCGTCCTTAAGCGACTCATCATAACCCCACTGTGTTGGCGGCATAGGATTGGTCGCTTTGAGTCCTTCACTTTGATAAACCGCATTGATAATAGCGTCTTTGTTGATGGCCATATCCAATGCTTGACGAACTTTTAGGTCACTAAGCTTCGGTTTCTCAACATTGTAGCCCACATAGCCGACGTTGAAGCCAGGCTGATCAAGCACCGTGGCCTTACCAGATTTTTTGACAGAGTCGATTTCAGCAGGCTTAGGATAGGCGGACACATGGCATTCACCAGCTTGAACTTTTTGGGCGCGAACCGCTGAATCTTTAGTAATGACAAACACTAGATTATCGATGTGAATATCGTCTTTGTTCCAATAGTCTGGGTTTTTGGTGTAGCGAATTTGCGCGTCTTTTTGATAGGAAGTAAAGACGAAAGGTCCGGTACCAACAGGTTTAGTATTGATATCAGCGGCATTATCTGCAGCCATTAGCTGATCTGCGTATTCAGCAGAGTTGATGTAAGCAAAGGCCATTGCTAGGTTCTGTAAAAACGGTGCGTTGGTCTCACTAAGGGTAACTTTTACCGTATAGTCATCAACCTTTTCGATATCAGAGATGATATCAGGCAGCCCCATACCAACCGAATATGGGAATTCAGCAGGATAGGCTTTGTTGAATTCAAAGTCTGGATTGGTGATACGTTCTAGCGTAAAGACAACGTCATCAGCGTTAAAGTCGCGGGTTGGGGTAAAGTAGTCTGTTTTGCCAAATTTGACCCCTTTACGTAGATTAAAGGTATAGGTTTTGCCATCTTCGCTAATATCCCAGCTTTCAGCCAGCCCTGGTTGAATCTCGGTGTCAGCTCTTTTGAATTCTACCAAGCCGTTATAGATAGGGTAGGCGCTGGCATCAAAGTCAGTACCAGAAGTATACTGTGCTGGATCGAAGCCAGCAGGGCTGCCTTCTGAGCAATAAAGCAATGTTTTAGCTGCTTTGGCATCTGAGCTGGCAGCGGATTCATCAGTGGTTTTGTTGTCGCCGCTACAAGCGCTAATACCTAAAATAACCGTAGCCAACAAAGTAAGTTTGAAGAGTGATTTTTGCATTATTACATCCTATGTAAATGATAAGAAGTTTACCAATATATGCACAGGTTCATACCTAAACCATAAACACAATTGGCAAACTCTTAATTCCCTTTAAAGTTTTTATCAATATAATATTTTTAATATGCAATGCAGAACAAGAGTAATGTTTTGACCACTTTAGGTCAAGCATGCAAGAAAACAAATATAAATAAATTGTTTGAATATACTCTTTCAAACAGCAGTAATGCAAGTTATCTGTGAACTAAATTCAACAAACACTGCCTTATATTAAGAACGTTTGTTTTTTAATTGAGTATAAACAACTAAACAGTAACCAATATTTAATCAAAATAAATAAATAAAAATGACTAAGGCGTATTAATTAATTAGTACATCTTTGACAGCACAGGCATAATGAGCCAAGTTATTGAATCACTTATATTTCACATATCTCCGAGCGCACGATAAAGCGTTTGCCCTCTGGTATCTCAAGTGAAAAACTCGCACCGCGACCGTCTACCACATCGATAGTTAGATCGGTATGCTGCCATAGTTTATATTGTGCTTTACCCATATAAAATGGACAGCCTGCAAGCTCACCGACTAACACATCTTGCCCGCCAACTTTAAACTCGCCCAACGGATAACACATCGGTGAGCTACCATCGCAGCAACCACCAGATTGATGGAACATCAGGTCACCGTGCTTAGATTTTAGTAGTTCAATTAATTCTTTACAGGATTTTGTAGCTTCAAGTTTCATGTCGGACTCCTTGTCATGACAATAATTTATGCAATTTATTTTATAGCAGTTTTATCGCTGGTTGACTTTGATCTAGGGTTGGCAGCTCTTGCTCATCTTTTAAATCAACACCGGATAGTTTAAGTTCACAAGATTTTTTCATTAGTGCTAATAGTCGATTCGCTGCCATTTTAATGGGCAGTCCAGCTGCTCGCACATTAGAGATACAGTTGCGCATGGCGTCATGGCTATCAGTATGCGCGTCCCAAGTATAATAAATACCTAAGCTGTCAGGGGAGCTAAGACCGGGTCGCTCACCAATAAGCATTACCAGCATTTTGGCCTTGAGACGTTCTGCAATTTTATCGCCTAAAGCCACACGGCTGCCCGTTGCAATGACTAAGGGCGCGATGCTCCAGCCTTCTTCTTTAAATAATGGCAATAGCTCCGCGACCAGCTTTGGTCCATTTTCTTCTAGCGCCCGTGCTGACAGACCATCTCCCATCACTATGATGACATCATAAGATTTATCCGTGCCTGATTGCTCTAAAAAGTACTCTAATTTTTCAGAAGATTCAGTGTTTAATAGCCTTCCCCAATCTGGACGTTTAAGATAGTCAGATTTGTTTTCTGCCTGACTCATTACTTTGAATAGTTCCCAAACCTCATCTGATTGATCTAGAGATTGTTCGTCACTTTTCTTTGAATCTTCTGCCTCAACTTCTGTGTCCATATCTTTAAAAGTTAGATGACATTGTGTAGATAAATCATTAACTAAGCGTTCGATATCCAAATCTTGTAGTACTGCATCTTTGGCTTCGGCATGATCAAGCTGAAACTTTAATAAAGGCTTGGTAGGAATACTACAGCCAACTCGTCCTAGCGCGATTCTAGAGTCTGTATATTCTTTTAGTTTCTGCCAAGGATCCAGATGAACCAATTCATTTTGCTTATCAGTAGCAGATTTGCTGGCTTCAAATTCGCCAGTTTTAGAACCATCAGTTTCAAAGTCATCAGTTTTAGAACTTTTATTTTCAAAGTCTCTAGTTTCAGAGCGACTGCCATTAACTGGCAGCTTGTCAGTGTTAACGTTTGACTGCTGAATTTGCGAATCATTCATTTGTGAATCATTAGTAGGCATGTGCTCCTCCTTTATAGTTTAGAACCATAGTTCACAACTGCTATATCTCATAAATCTAGTTTTATCAGTCTCACATAATTCCAGAAAGTAGAGAGGATGGTTTATCTGACCATTTGATACTGTTTTGCGTTTGAGTATAAATGCCGTTTTCACTGAGCCAATGCGCAAACTCAGGGGCAGGGGTCAGTCCAAGCAGCTGCCTAGCGTAAAGTGCATCATGGAATGAGGTTGTTTGATAATTGAGCATGACATCATCGGAGCCTGGAATACCCATAATAAAGTTGATTCCAGCGGTCGCAAGCAAGGTCAATAAGGTATCCATATCATCTTGATCGGCATCGGCATGATTGGTATAGCAAATATCACAGCCCATGGGGACACCAAGCAGCTTGCCACAGAAGTGATCCTCAAGGCCTGCGCGAATGATTTGTTTGCCGTCAAACAGATATTCAGGACCAATAAATCCAACGACCGTATTTACTAACAGTGGATTAAATTCTCTAGCCACTGCATAAGCTCTTGCTTCAAGCGTTTGCTGATCGACATCGAAGTGTGCATTGCTTGACAGCGCACTGCCTTGTCCTGTTTCAAAGTACATAACATTTTGACCAACTGTGCCACGATTTAGGCTGAGCCCCGCTTCATAGCCTTCTCTCAATAGCGCTAAATCTATACCAAAGCTAGTATTGGCTTTTTCGCTGCCGGTAATTGACTGAAAGACTATGTCAACGGGCACTTTTTTCTCAATCAATTGGATAGCGGAGGTGATGTGAGTCAATACGCAAGATTGAGTAGGAATTTGGTATTCAGATATCACATGGTCTAGCAGCTTTAGTAATTCTGATAAATTTTGTAGATTGTCAGTGGCGGGATTGATGCCAATCACAGCATCACCATTGCCATACATTAAGCCGTCGATAATACTGGCAGAAATGCCCAACATGTCATCAGTAGGGTGGTTGGGCTGTAAGCGCGTAGATAAGCAACCATCAAGACCGATAGTGTTGCGAAACTTAGTAACGACTTGGCATTTCTTTGCTATTAAAATCAGGTCTTGCACGCGCATTATTTTACTAACGGCAGCTACCATCTCTGGGGTAAAGGCATATTTTAATTGGGCTATTTCATTCCTTGTGGCGGTTTCTCCCAATAACCAGTTTCTTAAGTCACCAACGGTAAAGCTGGATATTTTAGCAAAGGCTTGTTTATCGTGCTGTGCCATAATGAGCCGAGTTACTTCATCGTCTTCATACGGGATGGTAATGTCATCCAAAAAGTCGATTAATAAACAATCGGCTAAAGCCATTTGCGCCGCTACACGTTCTGTGGCGTCGGAAGCTGCAACCCCAGCCAATTCATCACCTGAGCGTCGCGGCGATGCTTTGGCAAGTAATACTTTTAAACTCTCAAATTGGTAGGTTTTCTGCCCTACAGTATGTTGATAAGCCATTTTGTTCACCTTCTATCTATACGTTTTATAGGCTATAAAATACAAGCTCTATAAACATCATTAACTCAAATCATCTGACGCGGCTCTAATTTCAGCGAACTCTTCTTCTGGCGTACCACTCACTAAGTGATGACGGCTGAATATGACAAAGTAGAGAATAAATATGACATAAATCCCTGCTGCCATAAACCAAACTTTGGGATCTACCATTAGTCCTGCAATAACGGCAAGAAAAGCTAACACAAGGGCGATACCTGAAGTCATGATGCCGCCCGGTGTCTTATAAGGGCGCGGCAGGTCAGGACGAGATAAACGCAGCTTAATGTGCGAGGCCATCATTAATACGTATGAGATAGTCGCACCGAACACCGCCATGAGAATGAGAAGGTCTCCTTCACCAGTAAGTGATAACAGAAAACCTATAATACCAGGGACAATAAGAGCCAAGTAAGGCGCTTTATTACTATTGGTGAGTGATAGTTTTTTGGGTAAATAACCCGCACGCGATAAGGCGAAAATCTGCCGAGAGTAGGCATAAATGATGGAAAAGAAGCTGGCGATCAGACCTGCGAGACCAACGAAGTTTACAAAACTTGCCAACCACGTATTTTCACCATATACGGCGATTAGGGCATCAACCAAAGGCGCTCCTGAATCTTTTAAGGTATCTGCACCCGCAGCACCTGGTCCTAAGAATAAAATAAGCAACGCGAATGACGCTAAAATCAACATGGCACCGATTAGCCCACGTGGTAATGACTTAGCAGGATCTTTAGCCTCTTCAGCCGCTAGAGGCACACCCTCAACCGCTAAAAAGAACCAAATCGCATAAGGAACGGCAGCCCAAATCCCGATATAACCAAAGGGTAGAAACGGACTTGCTCCTGCTTGTGTACCAACGGCAATATCAAATAGATTTTTACTATCAAAATGAGGAAACATCGATACGATAAATACCACTAAGGCAATACAGGCAACAGCGGTAATGCCAAACATAATCTTTAATGCTTCGCCTGCGCCTTTTAAGTGAATAGCGATAAAGACGATATAGCATGTTAAATATACGATCCAGCCTCCGATACCGAACAAAGACTCGCAGTACGAGCCAATGAACACTGCGATAGCGGCCGGTGCGATGGCATATTCAATCAAAATCGCAGTACCAGTTAAATATCCTCCCAAAGGGCCAAAAGCGGTACGGGCGAAACTATATCCGCCGCCTGCTGTAGGCAACATGGTGGACATCTCTGACATCGATAAACACATGCACAGATACATGAGAGCTACGGCTATCAAGGCGACAAACATTCCGCCCCAACCCCCTTGTGCTAGGCCAAAGTTCCAACCAGCAAAGTCTCCGGAGATGACATAGGCGACGCCAAGACCTATTAATAAAACCCAGCCAACCGCACCTTCTTTAAGCTGACGTTTGGCGAAATAATCTTTTTCAGCTTGAGTGCTGCCAGAGACCGCGCTTTTTTGATCATTAGGCGTGCTTGTCATGTTGTTCCCCTGCATAAAGACTATAAGTAAACTGAGGGTACTGCTAACTCATACTGTAAATAACTTCTTATTAAAAATTATTAACAACTGACATCTGAAAGCTGAAAATAAAAAGGTCGTATCCCTTCAACTCAAACTGCTAGTAACGCATGGTTGAAATGATACGACCTGTTATTAATGATTAAAGACGATAATCATTAGATCAATGTCAAAATGTCACAAAGCTATAAGGCTACATAGCGTAGTCAATTACAATGCGACCCTCGATTTTTCCTTGGCGCATACGTTCAAGAATATCGTTGATATTCTCAAGCGGTTCAGCCGCTACGGTCGCTTTTACTTTGCCTTCCGCTGCCATATCGAGCGATTCTTGCAAATCAAGACGCGTACCGACGATTGAACCACGAATAGTAATACCATTTAGTACCGTATTAAAGATAGAGACAGGGAAGTCACCCGTTGGCAGACCATTACAGACCAAAGTGCCACCGCGTCGTAACATCGTTAAAGCTTGATCAAAGGCCTTAGAGGATACGGCAGTTACAAGCACCCCATGAGCACCGCCGATCTCTTTTTGTAGATACTCACCAGGATCGGTATTCTTGGCATTAACGGTAACTGTTGCGCCTAGTTTTTTGGCAAATTCAAGCTTCTCATCGTCAATATCGACAGCGGCAACGTTGAGTCCCATAGCAGTAGCGTACTGTACCGCCATGTGACCAAGTCCACCGATACCTGAAATAACGACCCAATCACCCGGCTTGGTGTCGGTCATTTTTAGACCTTTATACACCGTAACACCTGCACATAGGACTGGTGCAATCTCAACAGAGTCAACACTCTCAGGGATGATGCCCACATAGTCAGCATCTGCTAATACGTATTCTGCAAAGCTACCATTTACTGAATAGCCAGAGTTTTTTTGTTTTAGACATAGAGTCTCCCAACCGCCTAAGCAGTGGGTGCAGTGACCACAGGCAGAGTAGAGCCAAGGGACACCAACTCGGTCGCCTTCTTTGACATGATGTACGTTTTCGCCAACAGCGGTAATGAGGCCGACGCCTTCGTGTCCGGGGATAAATGGTGGGCTTGGTTTGACTGGCCAATCTCCTTCAACCGCATGCAAATCAGTATGACAAACACCCGATGCTTGCATTTTTACCACAATCTGACCGGCGCCTGGGGTCGGGATGTCAACTTCTTCAATCTGCAGAGGTTGATTGAACTCATGTAGAACAGCCGCTTTCATTTTATTACTCATAAGGTAACTCCTTATTAATAGCAGTCACTAACGCTCAACTCAATCGTTCAAACCGCCAATTATTTTACCTATAGATGATTAGTAAGCATCAAAGTCGCACTTTACAGTTTTTCTATAAAGTGCTTTGAGAGATAGAGTTAAAAGAACCCCATCTTTTTAGGACTGTAAGACACCAGCATGTTTTTGGTTTGCTGATAATGATCGAGCATCATTAGATGGTTTTCACGGCCGATACCGGACTGTTTATAACCACCGAAAGCAGCATGCGACGGATAGATGTGATAGCAGTTGGTCCATACACGACCCGCTTGGATACCACGTCCGAAACGATACGCTTTATGTACACTGCGTGTCCAAATCCCAGCGCCAAGACCATATAACGTGTCATTAGCAATGCTCATCGCTTCGTCGTCGTCTTTGAACTTTGTGACGGCAAGTACTGGTCCAAAGATTTCCTCTTGGAACACGCGCATGTCATTAGTACCTTCGAAGATAGTCGGCTGCACATAGTAACCGTCTCCAAGATCGCCATTGTGTTCGGCTTTTTCGCCGCCCACTAGGACTTTTGCACCTTCTTTTTTACCGATATCGAGATAAGAAAGAATTTTTTCTAATTGATCTGAGCTGGCTTGCGCACCAATCATGGTGTCAGTGTCTAATGGATTGCCCATTTTGATAGCTTCGACGCGAGCAATACAGCGTTTGATAAATTCATCATAAATGCTTTCATGTACTAAAGCGCGCGATGGACAAGTACAAACCTCACCTTGGTTCAAGGCAAACATCACTAAGCCTTCTACTGCTTTGTCTAAGAAATCATCATCTTCGTCCATGATATCGGCAAAGAAAATATTTGGACTCTTACCACCAAGCTCAAGCGTTACTGGAATAATGTTTTCACTAGCATACTGCATGATGAGACGACCGGTGGTCGTTTCGCCAGTGAAAGCCACTTTATTAATGCGTGGGTTAGAAGCCAATGGTTTACCTGCCTCGACACCAAAACCATTCACGATATTTAGTACGCCTTTTGGCAAAATATCAGCGATGCCGATGGTTTCTAGCATGAACAAGATAGAAGCTGGCGTTTGCTCAGCAGGCTTCATGACGATACAGTTACCAGCAGCAAGAGCTGGGGCAATTTTCCATACTGCCATCAGAATAGGGAAGTTCCATGGGATAATTTGACCGACGACACCAAGCGGCTCATGAAAGTGATAAGCAACCGTGTCTTCATCTATTTGGCTAATACCACCTTCTTGGGCACGAATCGCGCTGGCAAAATAGCGAAATTGATCGATAGCTAATGGAATATCTGCCATGAGAGTCTCACGCACAGGCTTACCGTTTTCATAACATTCAGCGATAGCGATGGCTTCTAGATTGGCTTCCATCTTATCAGCGATTTTAAGTAGTAGGTTTGCGCGTTCAGCAACGCTGGTCTTACCCCAAGCGTCTTTGGCAGCATGAGCCGCATCTAGCGCGGCTTCAATATCTACTTCTTTTGAGCGAGCGACCTGACAGATGACTTTACCATCGACAGGACTTGGATTATCGAAATACTCACCATCAACGGGTGCAACCCACTCACCGTTGATAAAGTTGTCATATTTTTCGCGGAATTGGACAGGACTGTCTTCAGTATTAGGGTAGGCGTATAGCATCAACGACTCCTTGTTGTGTTGTTTGAGAGAGATCACAGGAAAGTTTATTTATTGTTTTATAAAATATTATAAAAAATAGATACTTACGTGTTTCATAATTAGTCTTCCTGACTAATTACTCACTCTATCGTACTTAGCTTTAAGACAGAGTGATAATGACTTTTTATAATGATATATTCTGTATCGCATAACTTTACGTTATATAAGCGCTGAAGATTAAAGTGGTTCGCAAAACTGGCGTAACTGTTATAATCGTTGCCAAGTAATTTAAGCGGTTGTCTTCAAAGCACTTATCCATTGTATGGGCTTCAATCTTGTCCAGTGTGCGCAGTGTACTTTTTATATGCAGCCGCATTTACTTCCTTGTTTTTTTAAGTTGCCTCAATTATACGTATACAATCGGTGACTTTATTTCTTATACTTTTTTCTCATTGTTAACTTAATTGGTTTGAATATATGCGTCAATCTTCTGCTCTTGATATTTTAAAAACAGGTCAAAATGTCTTTTTGACAGGCTCAGCAGGTTCAGGTAAGACTTATACGCTCAACCAATATATCAATTATCTGCGTGCACGCCGCGTACCAGTAGCAGTTACGGCAAGTACAGGCATTGCAGCAACGCATATGAACGGCACGACTATCCATAGTTGGTCGGGTATTGGCATTAAAGATGAGCTGACGGATCGTGATTTAACCAATTTATCGCGCAAGCAGTTTTTGGCAGATAGATTAAAAGATACAGCGGTGCTAATCATAGATGAGATATCCATGCTCCACGCCAAGCAGCTCAATTTGGTCAGTCAGGTCCTCAAATATGTGCGCAAAAACGACAAGGCATTTGGTGGTATTCAGGTCGTCGTCGCTGGAGATTTTTTTCAGCTCCCACCGATTGGAAGTAAGGGCGAGAGCAATCGTGAGAAGTTTGCCTTTATGTCGGAGGCTTGGCTTGATGCTAAGTTTCATATTTGCTATCTATCAGAGCAGCATCGACAAGTGAGCGAGGTGGCTAATGGCGGTCTTGATTTGGATGACATTTTGAACCAAATTCGTCGGCAAGAAGTCACTTTTGAAGCAATTGCTGCGCTCGAGGCCACCTTTGATCAAAACGTCGATATTAAGCGCACTCGTCTCTATACGCATAATCTTAACGTCAATAAAATCAACGACAAAGAACTAGCAGCGTTAGATGGCGATATGATGCGCTTTGAAGCTACCTCTACGGGCGATAACAAGTTGGTTGAGACCCTAAAGAAGACCGTACGTACTCAAGATGAGCTGATTCTCAAAATTGGCGCTAAGGTAATGTTTATCAAAAACAATACTGAGCTTGGTGTCTCTAATGGCACGATGGGGGAGCTGATTGGTTTTGCGGCAGTCAAAGTAGATGATAGCAAAGACCATAGTGACCCTTTAATTGAAGATGATGTTAGTACAGATAGTGATACAGATACTGCGAAGAACACAAAAAGTAAGGGCAAAGCTAAAGACGAAGAAACGCCAAAAGCTAAAAAACCCACTACGCAAAAAATGCCTGTGGTGAGACTCAATTCTGGTCGTGAGGTCATCGCTGAGCCTGAAGAATGGATCATCGAAGATGAAACGGGAGATGTACTAGCAAGCTACCTGCAAGTGCCGCTCTGTCTGGCGTGGGCGATTACCATTCATAAGTCGCAAGGCATGACATTAGATGCTGCTGAGATTGACTTGTCGCGTACCTTTGAGCTTGGGCAAGGCTATGTAGCTTTGTCACGATTAAAATCGCTGGCAGGACTACAACTGCTGGGTATGAATGAGATGAGCTTACAGCTTGATCCGTTAGCGCGTGGCGCCGACAAGCGGTTTTTGGTACTATCTGAGGAAGCCGATGCCAACTATGCGATGCTTGATGAAAAAAGCATGAAGCAGGCGCATGATAAGTTTGTTTTAAAATCGGGCGGTACGCTGAGCCAGTCTGTGATTGATGCCTATACAAGCCTACAAAAAAAACGCCGCGAAAAACAGCAAGCGCAGCAAGATAAGAAGCTAAAGTTGGGCAATCAAGTCTCAGATAAGTCAGAGAACACCTTGCTTGCGACACGGCTACTATTAGAAGAAAGCTTGTCCATTGCTGATATTGCTCAGACACGTGAGCTTGCGCAGTCAACGATTATGCGCCATATTAGTGATCTAAAACGTCAAGACCCAAGTCTTTCTTGTGATCATCTACGTCCTGATGACGATACAATGATGGCAGTAGGTAATGCTTATGTGGCAATCAAAGTGGCCAACAATCCTAATGATTTTAACGATAATGGCAGTGTAAAAATTAAGCCTATTTACGAGAGTCTTAAGCAAAGTATTGATTATAATACCATTAGATTGGCGCTAATTTTTATTACACCATAGACTTGCTATTTTTGCTCCTACATCATCTCCTACCTTTATAGCGATACTTTGTTATGCCTGAATTCTCTAATACCACTTACCACCTAAACTCTAAACCTATAAGAGCGACGACTCATGCTGCTGGCGAGCACACACAGCCATTGAGAGTCGCCATCAATGGCTTTGGACGTATAGGTCGTAACGTATTACGTGCGTTGCTAGAGCGCTTTGAGGTACTTGGACGCGCCATTCATGTGGTGGCTATCAATGATTTGGCTCCAGCTGAGACTTTGTTGC
Organism: Psychrobacter sp. 1U1; assembly: GCF_051847535.1. Taxonomy (NCBI): domain Bacteria; kingdom Pseudomonadati; phylum Pseudomonadota; class Gammaproteobacteria; order Moraxellales; family Moraxellaceae; genus Psychrobacter; species Psychrobacter sp. 1U1. Next base: position 65,076 of record NZ_JBPYDD010000001.1, read on the forward strand.
ATTTATTGAAGTTTGATAGCACGCATGGGCGTTTGAGCAGACTGGGGGTCAGTGCCGAAATTGTTCAGGACGGCATCACTGATAAGGAACAAAAACCATCTGCTACTGCAAAAAGTGACATCCAGCTGTGCCTAACAAAAAACAATCTAACCTATTGTATTCGTCTATTATCAAGGCATGATCCAAAAACGCTGCCTTGGGACACTCTTGGTATCGATGTGGTATTGGAATGTACAGGACATTTTCGCTCTTATGCTCAAGCCAATCTACATATTGAAGCAGGTGCGCAACAAGTTATCATCGGTGCTGCACCCTTTGACGATGTTGACGCTTGTATCGTAATGGGTGTTAATACTGAGCTACTGACGCGTGAGCTACCGATTGTCTCAGGTGTCTCTTGTACCACGCAAGCGCTAGTGCCACTGATTGATACGCTCGATAAGGCCTTTGGTGTCAAGTCCGCAATGATGACTGAGATTCATGCTGTCACAGCTGATCAAACGGTCCTTGATCAAGCACATCGTGACCCAAGACGCGCGCGAGCGTCTGGTCATAATATCATTCCTACAACATCTAGTAGTATTGCCGCCTCAGAACGCGTGTTGCCAGCGATGATGGGCAAGATTAATGGACATTCTATTCGTGTGCCCACCATTAATGTCGCAGCAATCGATGTAACGTTTGTATTTAACGCATCGGGCATCAGTATCGATGCCATACGCGAAGTACTCAAGTCCGCCAGTCAAGCGCATTTGCTAGATATTATGGCCTATACTGATGAACCATTGGTCTCAAGTGACTTCATCCATCAGACAGAATCACTTATTATCGATGGGCAGCAACTCATGCAAGTGGATGATCAATACAAGGTTTTTGCGTGGTACGATAACGAGTGGGGCTATGCCAATAGGCTACTTGATATGTGTTTGCACCTGGCTTCTAGCAAGCAGACATTCACTAAAAAACAATAAGAAGTAAAATAATTTAATTTATTTTAGATATGCGCTTGCAATATGAAACGATATCTATATAATGATGCACCAATGGAGACGTGGCAGAGCGGTTGAATGCACCGGTCTTGAAAACCGGCAAGGGTTCATAGCCCTTCGAGAGTTCGAATCTCTCCGTCTCCGCCAAATTTAAAAGGCCCCAATCATTAATTGATTGGGGCCTTTTTTTATGGTTATTTTTTATATAGTTATAACCTTTGTACTTCTTTTGTTTAGTGCTGACTATAGCGCTGTTTACTCCAGAGGAGCCTCCTTAAACTCAATCTGCTGACCATCAGTTAAAAGTAGAACACCCTCACTAATCTCTATCGTAACATCTTGTGCGTTCCTAATCGCACGCATGACATTCACATCCTCAATACTACTTTCAATGACGATTTTACCTGACTGCTCAGGCTCAACAGCTGGTTTAAACTGCGTAAGCGGAACATTGAATTTTTTACCTTCTGTCAGTTTTGCATTTTTCATCAGCAAAGTCCCCTTAAAGCTTTCAATAGGCACCGAGCCATGATTGGATAGCATAAACTGCAGCTTTACCTGATTTAGGCTGTCACTATCACTACTTTTTACAGGTAACAAGGCGAGAGGGTAAGTCAACGTATTCATAGCATCTATCTGCTGATTGACCGTAACAGGGCTTTTTTTGCCAGTCGGGTTGTTAGGGTGCAGGCGCTCATATTCACGTTGCTGTACTAGTGCTTGCTTAATCGTTATACGCGGCATGGCGCCAGACTCGTAAGCATCGCTAAGCTTCATCCGTAGCATATAGCGGCTAAGAAGCTGTCTATCACTCTCAGGCAATTGCTCAAAAGTAGCGCCTAGCTTTTTTTGCCAATGATCAGAGTTCGTCGGTATGGTTTGCTTACTCGGGTCAGTTGGCGGCTGTGAGCAGCCACTCAATAAACCCGCTGCCACTAGTGACAAAACAAGCAACATAGCGGTACCTAAGCGCTGATAAAAGTGCTTATTATAAGGTATGGGCAGGAAGTCAAAGCTACGGAATAAAATGAGTGTACTCGCTATCATGCGCTTCTTTAAAGGCCTTACCATGATCTACCTCCTTGTTATAATCGATCCACTATAAAATAAACAAAAGCCACTAAAATAAGTTATATACAGCAACGAGCTGCGTGTGCATAGCAAGCAAAAAAATAATTTCAACAGTGTTTTTTAATCTTTGTACAGCTTTTACTTAGGACTGACTATATTTTTTTAATCAACTCTATAATCGACGTCAATTAGAATATACCTTACTTCGGTAAATAGTATTAGGAGCCATCATTAGCTATTGTGTTAAATTATGCTTAATACTAGTGACTTATATAATAAAAAAGAAGGCGACAATGAGGGGAAATAAGAGGCAAAATATCGCAAAGTGGGATGGCAAAGTGAATGGTAAAGACAGTGGTGGAGAATAAAGTAAGTAGAATACTTTAAGTAAAAAAGTCGGTCGCTAAGTGACTAAAATACACTTAGCGACTGGCTTTTTTAGGGTTATCTTAAACTATCAATAACAACGATCAGCTCGATAAAAACCTCAGTGCTAGTCGTCGTTTTGTAATTCCGTCAACGGATGCGTGATACTATTATTGTGCGTAACCACGATCGCTTCATCGATGATACGTTGGCTGACACCACGCTTACGCAGAGTTTCGATGAAAACTTCATCATGCGCTAAAGTATAATCTTGATGATCACGGTCAAGACCTTGGCGAATATACAAGCGGATTAGCCCTTGAATACGTTTGAACCCAAGCTCTGATGAGGTTGCCTCTAGTAGCTCAATCATCTCTTCAGAAAGACGAATGCTGACTGGGCGCATGATTTTTTGCGGATGATCAGAGAACTTATTTTTTATGCGTACAGGTATCATAATAAACCATTACTTTTAGTGACTAAAAACAAAGAACTTCAACGAGAATGATAGTAGCTATTCATTTGCAATAAGTGCTTGAAGTCGTTACTTATAAACATTTTAGATAGCTGTCATAAACAAACAGTTATCAATACTACTTACCATACAACAAAACCACTGCAAAAAACACTACAGTAGTAAAAATAGCAACCATAAAAAAACCTTCATCTAATATTGATGAAGGTTTTCATTATATGGCTCTCCAACCTGGGCTCGAACCAGGGACACACGGATTAACAGTCCGTTGCTCTACCAACTGAGCTATTGGAGAATAAGCTGTGATAACGGCAAACCTACTGTACGTGTCTGACATAGCAAGCACTAAGCTCGTTTGCGTTATGTGGGGCACATTTTAGCCAAGTAGCTGTAGACTGTCAACCAAATAAATCATTAATCATGGTTATTTATTATAATTTCTTTTTTAATGAGATTTAAGAGATACTGTACGACGTATTTGACAGTTCTGATAAGCTGTTTTAGTCAATGATAAACATAAGACCTAGTATTATAGGTAGAGCACTCATAAAAAAACCCTCATCAAATCGATGAGGGTTTTGGCAAATGCCATAATTGAATTACAAATAATTCAAGATTTTACTACTAAAATGTGGCTCTCCAACCTGGGCTCGAACCAGGGACACACGGATTAACAGTCCGTTGCTCTACCAACTGAGCTATTGGAGAATAGGCTGTAAGTATGTAATGACTTACAACAAGCTTAGAAAGCCTCTAACGAGTTCTTGCTAAGTGGGGCGTATTCTAGCAAAGATAAAAAATACGTCAAGCCTTTTTTTGCATAATTAGTAAAAATTATCATTTTAATGATGTGATAGAGGGTTTTTATCAAAAAATACCATGAAAAAGCCACTCTATAGAGTATATAAGCGGCTTTTTTTGTAGAAGCAATAGTGGAACCAGCTGTTCATTGCAATTTATTCAGTAACGTCTAAATCAGCCACTGATTTTTCGATGCGTGATAAGGCATCTTTTAGCGTCGCTTCGTCCGTTGCGTAAGAGATGCGCATATAGCCGCCAAGGCCAAAGGCGTCACCTGGTACGACAGCTACGCCAACCTTATCTAATAACCATGCTGAAAACTCAGTACATGATGACAGACCAGCGGCTTTAATAAGTGGTTTGATTTCAGGATAGACATAAAAGGCGCCGTCAGGACGCAGGCAAGTAATGCCCTTAATAGCATTTAGACCATTGACGACCAAATCACAACGTTTCTCAAAAGCTTCTACCATTGGCGCAAGTACGCTCTGGTCACCGCTAATAGCAGCTTCGGCGGCGACTTGGCTGATAGAAGCGGGGCACGAGGTTGATTGTGACTGAACTTTTTTCATTGCGCCGATGAGTTTGGCAGGGCCACCTGCATAGCCGATACGCCAGCCTGTCATGGCATACGCTTTTGAGACACCATTTAGGATGATGGCACGCTCTTTTAGCTCAGGTGCAGCGTTTAAGATATTGTAGAACTTATCACCCGTCCAGCGAATGTGCTCATACATATCATCTGAGGCCACATAGACGTGTGGATGCTTCTTCAATACTTCCGCAATGGCTTTTAGCTCATCCAAAGTATAAATCATGCCTGTTGGATTTGATGGGCTATTTAATACCAATAGTTTGGTTTTGTCCGTGATGGCGGCTTCTAACTGCTCAGCTGTGATTTTAAAATCTTGCGACGCTGGGCATTCGACGATGACAGGTTTACCGCCTGCGATGATAACCATGTCAGGATAACTGACCCAGTATGGCGCTGGAATGATGACTTCATCACCTGGATTGATAAAGGCTTGAGCAAGGTTGAAAAAAGACTGCTTACCACCGACTGACACTAGGATTTCATTTGGCTCATAGCTGATGTCGTTATCGCGCTTGAACTTCTCGATGATGGCTTTTTTGAGTTCTGGTGTCCCATCGACAGCGGTGTATTTGGTAAAACCGTCATTGATTGCATCAATGGCCGCTTTTTTGATGTGCTCTGGCGTATCAAAATCAGGTTCGCCAGCGCCAAGGCCAATGATGTCTTTGCCAGCCGCTTTTAGCTCTTTGGCTTTATTGGTAATCGCTAGAGTCGGTGATGGTTTGATGCTATTGACACGGTCAGACAATTGCAATTCACTCATGGGAGATCCTTTTTAACTGGGAGGGAAACTGGTTGATCGAGACTAGTTGTATGGTGTTGTAATTATTGTCAATACAAGATAAAAGCATGTTAAATAAAGAATATACTACCCTTTATATAAGCTCTTATAACCTTGCTTTTAGCATTGTAGCATGCTGATATTGTGCTGTCTCAATGGTTAATAGGGGATGGGAGACTGATTTGGCTCCATGTGATAAATGTTATTAAGTTAAACATTGTTATGAGGGTAAGGGCTGTCACAAAACAGGTGGTTTGCGTTACACTAATGCAAATCACCTATACTACTTTTAACTGCTCATAGCGAAACGGGAAGATTATGCCACAACTAAACACTTCGTCAACAGCCAAAAAAGCGCCTCTAAATCATGAGCTGTACATGTCAGTACTGATGACACCTGATATGGCCAATTTCATTGGTAATGTGCATGGTGGCGATCTGCTAAAAATGCTTGACCAAGTTGCTTATGCTTGCGCCAGCCGTTATAGCGGTAGTTATGTAGTGACGCTCTCTGTTGACCAAGTGATGTTCCGTGAGCCCATTTATGTGGGTGAGCTGGTCACTTTTGCTGCAAGCGTTAACTATGTGGGTACCACCTCAATGGAGATAGGCATTCGTGTTGAGGCAGAGGATGTGCGCGCACGTACTATCCGGCATACCAATAGCTGCTATTTCACAATGGTTGCTATCGATGACAATGGCAAACCCAATCCAGTTCCACCGCTTGACATTAAAAACCCTATGCAACAGTGTCGCTTTGATGCAGGTTTGGCGCGTAAAAATTTGCGGATGGATAGCTCACAACGTCCTAGTTGCGATATTAACAACATGATTGAAAGTCCAGAAAATACGACTAACAGTAAACCTAAATAAGCCTATACCTCAGCTCAAAGCCCTTTGACATGACTCACTAAAAAGCTACTGATATTTTCAAGGCCCTATTTTAAGCTAAGCTGTTACCTACCATAAACAGCATGGCTCCTATAAAGTGCACATGCCTTATCACGTATCGTTTTATTGAGTTTAGTATGAGTTTAGAGCCGCCCAATACCAACCTACAATCCCATCCTACTGATGATCCCAACATAGTAAGTACGCGCACACGCGGTGTTGGGAAGTCTGATGATAATACTTCTGCATCCGAGCATAAGTCTTCAAGTTCGCTGACGACAGTACTAATCGCAGTTGGGGCAAATCTTATTATCGCTATTGCGAAGACGTTGGCGGCATTTATGACTGGTTCTGCATCGATGATAGCGGAATCAGCGCATTCTTGGGCAGATGCGGGCAATGGGACACTATTGATTGTCGCTGAAAAAAAAGCAGTGAAACCTGCTGATAGAAGTCATCCTTTGGGCTATGGTAAAGAGTCGTATGTCTGGTCGATGATTGCCGCTTTTGGTGTCTTTATGGCAGGCTCTATTGTATCTATTTATACAGGTATCACTGAGTGGAATGCAGCGGAGAGTGAGACCAACTATACCATTGGTTTTATTATATTGGCGATCGCTTTTGTACTTGAGGGGTTTTCATTAGTACAGGCTTATCTACAAAGTAAAAAACATGGTGAAGCAATTGATGTAAGTGCGATTGGTTATGTCGTTGATACGTCGAACCCAACGCTACGCGGCGTGTTTTTTGAAGACTTGGCAGCTGTGATCGGTTTGGTTGTCGCTGCTGCTGCGATGGGTATGCATGCCTATACTGGTCAGCCATTTTGGGATGCGCTTGGCTCTATCATTGTTGGTTTGCTTTTGGGCGCAGTCGCCATATTTTTAATCAGTCGTAACCGTGACTTTTTAGTAGGCCATAAAGTCTCTGATAAAATGCATCGTTATGTGCTAGGCAAACTACTTGAACATCCAGATGTCGATAGCGTGTCGTATTTACATTTGGAATGGGTCGGTCCCAAAAAAATATTTATGGTGGCAGCAGTAGATATTGCAGGCAATCAACGCGAAGAATCTCTCGCTCGTAAGTTTGAAACTATCGAAAATCAATTCCGAGCCAATCCACTGTTCCAAGAGGCTATTTTAACCTTATCAGTACCTGACGCTGAAGTTTTGAGTTTAGAGAGTAGTGAGGCTGTTTGATATTTCTGATAACTTTCATAACGAGTGACAACGCATTCCTAATGCCTCACAACGAATGACGAATTAATGAATCTCTGACGCTCAGTAGGTAGATATAAAAAAAGGGTCACTTATTTAAAGTGACCCTTTTAACTTTAAGATAATACTTATATGCTAAATATTATTTTTTTGGTGCGTTAGCACCGATGAACCAAGCATCTTTATCGATAATACGACTGACTTCAGTAAATAAGTCCGCTGTATCTTCGTCACCAGCTTCTCCAGCAGTATCAATGGCCTTGCGTAGCTCTTCTGCAATCTTCTTATAACGATTGGTCAACTCACGAACATGCTGATCAACTTCAGTAATGTCAGTAGGGTAAGTCTCTAGTACGGAGTCTTCAACGACACGTTTTGAGATACCGTTCGCTTTACCACCTAAAATAACAATACGTTCGGCTACAGTGTCATATGCTTCTGTTAAACGCTCGTAGGTGTCATCTAACAATTGATGCACACCGATAAAGCCAGTACCTTGTAGATTCCAATGGCACTGTTTGCTATCCATGCTCAAGTCGATCAAATTGGCTAAATTAGAGTTTAGCAAATCTACCATTTTTTTCGCTGTATCATCAGTAATACCGCTTGCGTAACGTTCTCTCATATTTTACTCCATTATTTAAATTTATTTTGCTGAGTTTAAAATTTTAAGACGAATTGTTCTTTATTAATATTTTCTTAAACAGCTGTCTCACGTTAGCCTTTGTGTTTTATCTAAAAATAATTCTAAGATTGTGACGATTGATTTGTGACAATCTATTAATAAGATTAAGATAATGACTAACGCTTCGCTTGAGTGTTACCAGTCAATTCATAAACGATGATAGCAGTTTACATGAATGATTGAACCCTCAAGCGTTATGCTTTATTAAGTGGTCGTGTAATGACTTTGTTAATCGTGAAAAGCTTTGTAAATTTGGTCGTAATTAAAGGTACTGTGACTAGCATTATCAGCTCAAATTTTCTCTATCTACTATTAACGAATATGAGTCTGTCGAAAGTTGATACTTCGAGGCCCATTTTTAACAGTTTGCTCAATCATAATGTTAGTACACCTGCTATCTATAACTAAGGATAAAACTTACTATTATCCTTTAAAAAGAGCAGTTTAACCCCCATATTATTTTAAACTTAACGAGGAAGAAAGCCATTATGCGAATGCCTGAACCGCGCTCGTCGCGTCAGTTAAACCAATTGGCCACTCAGCTCCAAGGCGAAGCTGAAATCGTTGGTGTCAATGCGTCTGGGACGCAAATATCAAGTCGCGCCTTTGAGATGGTCACCGATTTTGAGCCAGCGGGTGATCAGCCGCAAGCGATTGAAAAACTGGTCAAGGGTATCGATAAGGGTATGGATGAGCAGTTGCTACTTGGGGTGACCGGTTCTGGTAAGACTTATACTATGGCTAAGGTCATCTCCGAATGCCAACGTCCAACCATTATCATGGCACACAACAAAACCTTGGCTGCCCAGCTATACGGTGAGTTCAAAGCGTTTTTCCCTAATAACGCGGTTGAGTACTTTGTCAGCTACTACGACTATTATCAGCCTGAAGCTTACGTTGCAGCGAGCGATACCTTTATCGAAAAAGACAGCGCCATTAATGATCATATTGATCAGATGCGTCTATCAGCGACACGTGCGCTACTTGAGCGCCGTGATGCTATTATTGTGGCTTCAGTATCGTGTATTTACGGTTTGGGCGATCCAGAAAGCTATCTAAAGATGCTGTTACATGTCGTGGTTGGAGACAAGATAGACCGTACTGCAACCATTAAGCGTCTGGTCGAGATGCAATATACACGCAATGAATTAGACTTTGGACGTGGTACTTATCGATTGCGCGGTGAGCTATTAGATATTTATCCTGCTGAATCTGAGCAGTTGGCTGTGCGTGTGCATCTGTTTGACAATGAAGTCGAAAAAATCACATGGTTTGATCCCTTGACAGGTAAAACCGTACGTAGCGTACCGCGCATCACTATTTATCCAAAATCTCATTACGTAACCCCTCGTAATAAATTAGAAGCAGCCAGTCATACCATTCGCGAGGAGCTTGAGCCGCGTTTAGAGTATTTCCGTGATAATAATAAGTTGATTGAAGCTCAGCGTCTCAAAGAACGCACCCAGTATGATCTTGAGATGATTCAGCAGCTTGGCTACTGTAATGGTATCGAAAACTACTCGCAGCACCTCTCCGGTCGCCCCTCAGGAGAGGCGCCGCCGACTTTATTTGATTATATTCCAGAGGATGCGTTATTGTTCCTCGATGAATCGCATGTGACCGTTTCGCAAATTGGCGCGATGTATAAAGGCGATAGATCGCGTAAAGAAAACTTGGTCAATTATGGTTTTCGTCTGCCAAGTGCGATGAATAATCGTCCGATGAAGTTTGAAGAATGGGAGCGTATCAAGCCCAAAACCATTTATGTGAGTGCCACGCCTGCGTTATATGAGCTTGAGCACAGCGAACAAGTGGTTGAGCAAGTGGTGCGCCCAACGGGTTTGATTGATCCAGAGATTGAAATTCGTCCCGTGCTCACGCAAGTCGATGATGTGTTATCGGAGATTATCAAACGCCGCGAAAAAGATGAACGCGTACTGATTACGACGTTGACCAAGCGTATGTCAGAAGATCTGACCAGCTACCTTAAAGAGTATGATGTCAAAGTTGCCTATCTGCATTCGGACATTGATACGGTTGAACGGATGCAAATTATTCACGAGCTGCGTACTGGCGTACACGATGTGTTGGTCGGTATTAACTTATTGCGTGAAGGTTTGGATATGCCAGAGGTGTCGTTGGTTGCGATATTTGACGCCGATAAAGAAGGCTTTTTGCGCTCGGAGCGCTCCCTTATTCAGACTATTGGCCGCGCTGCGCGTCACTTAAATGGTAAAGCCATTCTGTATGCCGATCGTATTACGCCAAGTATGCAAGCGGCGATAGATGAAACGGATCGTCGCCGTGACAAGCAAATTGCTTTTAACCTTGAGCACAACATCACACCAAAAGGCGCGCGCCGTAGTATCACGGACAAGATTGACACGGGCGAAAGCTTGGATGCCAATGACAATCAAGTGATTCCGATTAAGAGTCATCTGCCTGATGTTGATATCAGTATCTTGCGCAGTCCTGATCTGCTGGCTAAAGAAATCAATCGTCTTGAGAAGCTTATGAAGCAGTTTTCTCGTGATTTGAAGTTTGAGGATGCAGCGAAAACAAGGGATAAGGTATTAGAGTTAAAAGCGCATTTAATCTAATAGTTTATTTAAACCGTAGTGAGTATCCGTCTTATTTAGCGGTTAAAGGATAAGTTGCATCTTTGCAATTTATCCTTTTTTATTGGCTGCTAAATGCTTGAAAGTAGAAAGGTTTCTGTGAAATATAACTAATAACTAATGTTTGGGGTTTAGAAAACTTGTAATCATACCAAATGCCACTTAATATGATATCAATCATCAAATTTGATTTTATCTTCCACTGATATTTAGGCGTATCGTTCCTATGCATAATAATAAATTTTTGGAGTTAAACGCGAACGAAAACTCGCTCGGCATGTCAGATTCTGCCAAACAGGCCGTTACAGAGTCTCTAAGTGCAGGTTTTCGTTATCCAGACAATCCACGTGCTGCACTCATTAACAAAATTGCCACTATGCATAATGTGGCAGAAAACCAAGTCTCGTTAGGTAATGGCTCGACTGAAAATATGCGAGCTACCATTCAAATGCTGCAACACAAAGCATTTAAAGAGGGCAAAGAGTTCCAAATGGTAATTCCTGTGCCAACGTTTGATTGTGCTGAGATGTACGCAGATTCTATTGGCGCCTTGGTAGTCAAGATACCTTTAACGGCCGAAAATTATGATTTAGACTTACAGAATCTGCAAAAAGCTGCTGATGAGTTTGATGGAATTAGTTTACTTTATCTTTGTAATCCTAATAATCCGACAGGGACTATTACCTCAACGGCCAAGCTTAAAACTTGGATAAGTAACGCACCAGACAACCATTACTTTTTATTGGATCAAGCGTACTTAGAATACGTGACAGACCCAACCTTTGAAAGTGGATTTGAGTGGGTAAAACAAGGATTGTCAGATAACCTTATTGTCATTCATACTTTTTCAAAGTTATATGCTTTAGCCGGTATGCGAGTGGGCTACGCGATTTCTAACCCACAGGCTATCGCTGCTGTTGAAGCGTTTATGTCTATGGATAACACCAACTTGTCAGGTGCGGTCGCTGCTCTTACGACCTTAGATGATATAGATTTTTTGAAGCTAAGTTCACGCACAACTAAACAATCCCGTCAGATGGTTGAAGCAGCATTAGACGAGCTTGGACTTCGCTATTTACCTTCACAGACCAACTTTATTTTTCATGAAATCAAAGGAGATTTGCGCACATATATCAATAGGATGCGTGATAGTGGCATCAAAGTAGGTCGCGAGTTTCCTCCTGTGACAGGGTTCAACCGCTTAACACTTGGCACACCTGATGAGATGACAGTATTTATTAAAGTACTAAAGTCATTTCGTGAAAAGGGCTGGGTTTGATTAATGGTTTAAAAGATTAGTGCGTTTAACAGGACCAATCAATATTGAAAAAGGTGAGGTGCATAAGTTGCGTCTCACCTTTTTTATGGCGTGTTCAAAACTGAAAAATGCTCTTTTGACCATATTAGTTACTCTAGAAGCTAGGTAAAATTGCTTCCAGTAGCACTCAATTTTTTTAAAATAAATCAATAGGAAGAAACCTTGTAATCAGATGCAATGCCACTTAATATGACACCCATTCACCCCATCACCCACCTTCAAATCAGGTCTATTATCCATTGTGCATACTTATAACTTACTAGAGTTAAACTCTAACGAAAACTCACTTGGCATGGCAGACTCTGCCAAACAAGCTATCTTAGAATCTTTTGATATCGGGTTTCGTTATCCAGACGATCAGCGCGCAGCTCTTATTAATAAAATTGCTGAGGTCAACGGCGTAACAGAAAGCCAGGTCTCACTAGGCAACGGCTCCAGCGAAAATATCCGAGCCGTCGTGCAAATGCTACAAACCAAAGCTTTAAAAGCAGGCAAGCAATTTCAAGTCATCGTGCCTGATCCTACTTTTGCTTATGCAGAATTGTATGCACTCTCTATCGGCGAGTCTGTCGTAAAAGTACCACTAACGCCTAACAATTACGATTTAGATTTTGACAACCTGCAAAAAGCAGCTAATGAATTCGATGGCATCAGCTTGTTTTATCTTTGCAATCCTAATAATCCAACGGCAACTATCACTGTAACGGACAAGCTAAAAGCCTGGATAAAAGATGCCCCAGCGAATCACTATTTTTTACTGGATCAAGCTTATTCAGAGTACATTACCGACCCAAGTTTTGAGAGTGGGGTTGAGTGGGTAAAGCAAGAGCTATCAGCTAATCTGATCGTCGTTCGTACTTTCTCAAAACTATGTGCGCTGGCAGGTATGCGCATGGGCTATGCCATTGCCAATCCGCAAACGACCGCTGCTATCGAAGCTTTTATGTCCATAGATAACACCAATTTATCAGGTGCAGTGGCCGTCATTGCGACCCTAGATGACGAAGAGTTCTTGGCGCGCAGCTTACGCATTACTAATCAATCACGTGAAATGGTTGAGGCGACACTAGACGAATTGGGTCTGCGTCATTTGCCTTCACAAGCCAACTTTATTTTTCATGAAGTTAAAGGCAATGTAAAAGTCTACATGGACAGAATGCGAGAGCATGGCATTGTGGTCGGACGCGAGTTTCCACCAATTGAAGGTTTTAGCCGCCTAACACTTGGCACACCTGATGAGATGGCGGTGTTCATTGAGGTATTAAAGTCGTTTCGTGAGAAAGGTTGGATTTAGTTGACGATGTAAAAGAGATTAATTAGCACTAAAATTAATACTTAAAAAGGTGAGTTGCATGGTTTGCAGCTCGCCTTTTTTATGTAGTTGTTATTTGATAGATATACTGACTAAACTCATCTGACTTTTATAAGCTAACATTTGTAAACCTACTTTAATATCAAGGCTAACGACTGCCTTTCACCATTACCAACTGCAAACGCACAATTACATTTTTTGTCTTAAAAACAAAGTAGACATCTTATAATATAAAAAATAAGACAGGGTTTGGGTCATGATTGTATTTATGATTATGACCGTTTTACTGACAATAGACACAAAGGAGTATTTGACAGATGGATATTAAAGACATCTTCAAAAAAGAAGTAGAAAAACAGCTGCTCGATGTAGAAGATTACATCTTTACGCCTGAACGTATTGACATGGCTATTGATAATGGTGAGCTCAATTGCGTGTTGAACAGTGATGGCTCTGTAAATATGTTTTATACCAAAGAAGGCATTACAGATGTGCGGGCCGCAGCGCGAAAGCATCCCTTTACTGCGTTTGAAACTGAGCTGCATCATGGTATTTATGATGATGTGATTGAAGATTTAGTCGATGGCGTAAACGACATTATCAGCAGCCATTCTAAATATTTCCGTCCGTCTAGGGTCTTGCCTATGGGTGCTTCTTTAGGTAATGACGGGGTAATTACAGATGCTGATAAATACTAGACAGTAAAAGCTAAACAGAATAGACGTTAGAAGTATCAGATGCTAGAGAGGTTAAACGCTAGTAATTGCCAACACCCAATGTGCTTATTGATAGAACACATTGGGTTTTTTGCTTAAATGAATGGAACACTTATTGAGTGAAGCTTGCGTAGCAAGACTGCAACGATTTGGCAACCACACGTGTGACCAGCTGTGTTCGGTAGGCTGGGTCAATGGCAGCATTACCTAACTCAACGATAGTAACTTGCTGCGGAGCTTGCTCACTGACGCAGCCACAAACCTTACTTTTTACCGCTTCTTCTTGTGTTTCAGTCATAGCTGCGCTTGCAATACGCCAAGCACTTTGATTTTCAATTTGACTACGGCATTGGTTGTCAATAGCGGCTTTAAACACGTTCATACCGATTTCATTGGCGGTACCTATTGCAGTGTTTGCATTGGTATTGGTCCCTGTTGTTGTACATCCAGCCAAGGTCAGTGAAGCAAGAAGCGCAGTTGAGGCTAGGGTTTTTTTCATGATTGTTCCTTCAAGGTGTTTAGTAGGGTCTAAATTGAGGCACGTTAGACTGCATTTATGAATCACTAATAAAGCCTAACGATATATTTTGGCTGATTAAGAACTAAAAAACCAGCTAAGATAAAGTATCTTAACTGGTTTTATTTCATCATTACAGTGAGTTGAGTATTCAACAGTCTCTAATGGTTTTAAACATTTTTACCGTGTTGTTTATTCTGAATATCTTTTGCCAGCTTGTAGCATTCGTTGATATGGTCAGTCGCAATTTTTTTGAAAATCATGTAGCCCATCGTAGCTGCTACCATCTGACCGCCAAGTGGAATGAACTTAGTGACTTGTTTCGCCGCAATACGACCACCGAAGCCTTGTACGGTCTTTTTGACAATACCGCGCGTTGCCATAAGTCCTGCAAAATCAACAGTACGATCTTTTAAAGCGCTCCAATGGATTGCCCGTGAATCTAAATCTACCGCTGACTCACGTCCTTCAATCAGACCAAAGCGTTCGCTAATTTCAGGTAACAACTGGGTAAGCATACCAGCATCAACTGCAACATCAAAAAATGGCACAGGGACGACCGCTACACCAGCAGAGTATTTGGCACGCTTTTTGACCAATTTTTTACATTCTTTTTTGACTTGTTCTAAGTCTAAGTTTGGATCGATGGTATTTGGTAGTTTTTCAGCTGCTGGAGTGGTTTTCATAAAGCTTCCTTATAAAAAATGAAAAGTTTAACAGATAACAAATATCTCAGATGGTTACCATTTTATGGATTTATAGTCAGCTTACAATCATTGCTTTGTATCAAAATGCAGAAAAACACACTTACTATGCACAGTTTTTGTAAAAACGTAAATTCTGAAATATAAATTTGGGTTAAAATCATTAAAGAGCATGGGCAAGTTAAAGCGTATAAATTGCTATAATTATTTATTATGTACTCAATCGTTATAAATTCCCGTTGTGACCCTTTGTGAAAGCCAGTAGAATACGGCTATGCTAAATTTGACCCCTCGTTATACCAGCACTCGCATCGACGAGCTGCCCTCTGCCTTGCAACCCCTTGCTACTCAATCGCTTACGCTTGCACGTTTGTATGCAGGGCGCGGTATTACTGCGCTTGATGAGCTTGAAACGGGTTTGTCTGGACTACTACCAGCTGAGAGGTTGCACGGCGTTACCGAAGCGGTGCGTTTATTAGATATCGCCATTGATGAAGGTCAGCGTATTCTTATCGTTGGCGACTTTGATTGTGATGGCGCGACCAGTACTGCGCTGATGATGCGTGCGCTCACCAAGATGGGCGCGGTCGTTGATTTCTTAGTACCAGATCGCTTCAAATATGGTTATGGATTGACACCTGAGATTGTCGAGTTGGGTATTGAGACTTATAAGCCCGATATGATAGTTACTGTTGACAATGGTATCTCAAGTCATGAAGGGGTTGCCCGTGCGCAGGCTGAGGGCATTATCGTCATTATTACCGACCATCACCTTACGACCAAAGAGACACCGCCTGCTGAGGCCGTAGTGAATCCTAATCAACTCGATTGTGATTTTAGCAGCAAAGCATTGGTAGGGGTCGGCGTGGCGTTTTATGTACTTGGACGTTTGGCAAAACTACGGCGTGAAGCTGACAAATCTACCATCCAAGTCAGTCAATATTTAGATTTAGTGGCACTTGGTACGATCGCCGATGTTGGCGTGCTTGATAAGAATAACCGTATCTTGGTACATCATGGGCTAAATGCCATTCGTCAAGGGCGCTGCTGTATAGGTATCTTAGCCCTGCTTGAGCAAGCGGGTCGTGACCCTAAACAATTACATGCACAAGATTTCGGTTTTGTTTTGGGTCCGCGTATTAATGCCGCTGGGCGTATGGACAATATGCGTATCGGTATTGAATGTTTATTGACTGAGGATTGGGGCACTGCCCAGCGCCTAGCGCAAGAACTTGAACAGCTAAATCGTACGCGACGTCAGGTAGAAGGCGAGATGCGCGCGCAAGCTGATGGCATTGTGCAGGCATTGACGGCTGATACAGACAACGATAAAGATAACAATCAAGTTATTCACTCTGGTAGCCCTATTAACAACAAATCTAGCCGCTCTAGCAAGCGTAGTATTATTTTATATCAAGACGATTGGCATCAAGGCGTCATCGGTATCGTTGCTGGACGTTTAAAAGAAAGTCATTATTTGCCCAGTATCGTTTTCGCACCAGCGGATACAGAGCGTACTGGAGATGATGATGCGATCAAAGGCTCAGCGCGTTCAATTGCTGGCGTACATATTCGTGATGCCATTGAGCAAGTAGCGGAGCGCTATCCTAATTTAATCAGTCATTTTGGTGGTCATGCGATGGCGGCAGGTTTGACTATCAAACGTAGCAACTTTGATGGTTTTGTGACGGCGTTCAATGAAGTCATGGCAGAGGTGGACAATACAGTATTCGCCGAGCAAAAATTCACCGATGGGCCATTACAGGCAGGCGATTTTAGTTTATGGTTCGCAGAGCATTTAGCACATGCCAGTATTTGGGGTCACGGGTTTGTACCGCCGATATTTGATGGTGTATTTGAAGTGTTAAGCTTCAAAATCTTAAAAGACAAGCACCTTAAACTGTCGTTGCGTTATCCTGAAGTGCAATATCCGATTGAGGCGATTTATTTTAACTTTGATAGCAGCGCTTGGGACTATCGCGCCGAAAAAGTGCATTTGTTATTTCAGCTAGATATTAATGAATGGAATGGCAAACAAAGCTTGCAGCTTATGGTGAGAGATTTGGCACTTGTAAAAGAGACGGTAGAAGCAGGCTAGGGTATTGAATAAGCTTGTCATTGCATATCTTTAATACTTCCATTCGAGGGTCGGAAACTGCCAGTCATAGCGAATGGCAAGCATCCTCAAGGTAAAGATAGTTGTCATAGCAGAGATATCAGCAGCCCAATCAGCTACGCCTAGATTCTGCAACGCAAAGTAGAGAATACCGCCCGTCAATGCAGCAGTAATATAAATCTCTTGCTGGAGCACTAACGGAATCTCATTACAGATCATATCGCGAATGATACCGCCGACAATGATTGTAATGACGCCCAGTAACAACGCCACGGGGACATTGGTTCCCATACTATCGGCAACCTTGATACCGATTAAAGTAAACGCTGATAAACCAATCGTATCAGAGAGTTTTAAAAACTTATCGACCCGTTTTGAATTGGGATGGAAAAATATTTGCATCGCTAATGAAGAGATAGTGATAACCGTAAGGTAACTCATGTCCACCATCCAAAATAACGGATGACGATCCAAAATCACATCACGTACCGTACCACCGCCAATTGCCGTCACTATCGATACCAGTAAACAGCCAAATACATCGAAGTTTTTATGTTTGGCCAGTATCGTACCAGAAATACTACAAGCAATAATGCCGATCATATCAAACAGATATATCAAAGAGCGTGGGTCAAAAGTGGTAATCAGTTCCGTAGGGTCCAATGCTATCGTTAACATGAGAAAATCTCACTAAAATTCATTCTAATCAACCAAACGAATAGAAGGCAGATGCCAATCAAAGCGCAATGCTAGCATCCGTACTGCAAAGATAACACCAAGCATGATAAATTCATTGAGTCCTGCATCTACACCTAGGCGCTCAAGTAGTAAATAAGTTACTGATCCGGCGATACTGGCAGAGATATAGATCTCACGCTGTAGCACCAGTGGTATCTCATTACAAATAATATCACGTAGCATACCGCCGATAATGGCGGTCCAAACTCCCATCATAATGGCAACGATCGGAGACACATCTTGGTGTAAAGCAACTTTAAAACCAATGACGCTAAAGGCGGCTAAACCAATGGCATCGAAGAGCTTGAGCGCGTTATCGATCTTATGATACAAATGAAAAAAGATTTGTAGAATCAAGGACGTCACGGTAATGACAATCACATAATTGAGGTCGGTCATCCAAAATAAAGGATGGCGATCTAATGCCATGTCACGTATTGTACCGCCGCCAATCGCATTAACCATCGATACCAAGATGCAACCAGCAATATCGAAGCCTTTATGCTGTGCAAGTAAGGTTCCTGCAATCGCACAGGCGATAATACCAACCATGTCCAATAAATATAATAAAATATCAGGAAAAATCAAATCATTAACCATGGTTATATTACCAAATCATAAACATCAAAATGGTTGGATGTTTTTTGAGCTGTTGTTTTATATATGATTTAAACGAAATTCGCCTCATATTAGATCGTCGTTTAGCCATCTTTAGCAAACAGTATCAAACCTACGATAATAAGCACAATACCAAACAAGCCCATGGCTGATGGCAGCGGATTACCCAGCAAGATCATACCACCGATCAGAGCAAAAATAATCTCACTGGCTTGGGTTGAGTCAACGCCCGCCACCTCACTTGACGTGACTGCTTGTTCGCGCGCATACAAAAAAAGACTGGTCGCCGCTACGCCTGATAATAGCGCAACCAGTAGGGTATTAAACACCTGCGCGCCACCCGGTAACTCAGGACGCACTATAATGCCTAATACCAACCAAAATGGCAAACTACCCACAGTCATTAACCATACTTTGTTAAATGCATTCTGTAATAGGTCTGTCTCGATAACCGGAATACAGCCGATCAAGGTTTGTAGATTGGAGGTTTTTGTAGGGGCATGATTGATGCCATGCTCACTAAGAGCGCTCGAATCATCATGAGCACTGGCCAATAGGGCGGTCTCAGCACGCATAGGATGTGATGACTGCTGGTCAGCTTGCGTGTTGGCCTTGTATTGCTTGGCATTATAAGAAGCCTGCCAGACCAACTGATTGCCAATGGGGTAGCTAAACGCGGCAATCAGTGCTGGGAGCGCACCGTACAGCAACATTTGTGTCAACGGGATGGTATTGGCATTATTGGGGGCATGTAGACCTTCGCTGATATTAACCAACACCACGCCAGCAAATACTACCAGCGCATAGACGACAAATTTTTTATCAAAGCGCTGACCAAAGGCCAGTAACACCAACAGGCTAGATACCACCGTAAACATAAAGGTTGCGGCCACTACCCAACCACTGGCATGGTCACCTGCATAACAGATGCCTGTATAAAACACACCAAAGCCGATACTGCCAGTGATACACCAAAATACCCAATGCTGTCGAAAAACTGACCACAGCGCGCTGATGCGTCCCATGCCGTGCTGAATCGCAATCATTACTGTTAGCAATAGCAGCATAAATACATAGCGCAGGCTGGCTGACCAAAACCAATGACCACCAGCTGCACTCATCAGCTCATTTAACACAAACGTTGAGCTAAAAAACGCACCAGCCAGTAGGCCTAACAAAATCAATCTGACCATTCCTGTGTCCTTACAGTAGGCTTTAATTATGAGTTATTTACCTTTGGCATCTGCCCAAATTATCTTATGTAATTGCAATTGAAAGCGTACTGGCAGTGCATCAGCGAGCATCCACTCTGCCAGTTCACGAGTTAGTACTGGCACGTCAGGGCTAGCCTCTTCACTGGCATCATCTGCTACATTAAACATAGGTGAAAACCAAACGGTATCGACCAATGTATCAAGCTGATGCTCAAACAGCATCGCCTTTGCCCAATCGTAATCAGTGCGATTCATAATGACAAACTTAATTTGATCATGCTGAGTTAAGTGGTCAAGATTTGACCATAGGTTTTTATCAACCTCCCCTGAGCTTGGCGTCTTAAGGTCCATGACTTTACTGACCGCTGGCGGTACGTTTTCTACCGTGAGCGCACCTGCTGTTTCAAGAGAAATTTCATAGCCGCCGTCTAATAGGCGTTTAATCAGTTCAATGGCATTTGGCTGCGCTAAAGGCTCGCCGCCAGTAAGGCAAATGCGCTTGCAAGGATAACCTTCAATCGTGGTCATAATGGTTTCTAATGCTTGACGTTCACCGCCGCTAAAAGCATATTCAGTGTCACAATAAACACAGCGTAGCGGGCAGCCAGTCAGGCGCACAAATATCGTCGGTAAGCCGGAGGTAATCGCCTCGCCTTGTAGGGAGTAAAAAATCTCTGTCAAGCGCAGGCCTGCGGTCGGGTCAGTGACGGGAATATAAGTGTTTCTTAGAGAAGACTCATTCATAGTATTATCAAACAGAATAAGGTGTCGATACCGTGGTTAAACGTCTCAAATATACAAACTAAAAATAAAAAATAGGCTAAATCAGAGAGGCTGTTACCATATGGTTATCAGACAATATAAAAATAAGACACAAGAGAGCTGACAAATTTAGGGACTTGGCAAGTGACATGTGCAAGTTGGTTATTACTTTTTAGATAGGATAGGCATATTTTATGCCGAATTATAGCGTAAGATGGCTTATTAAGCTGCAAAAAAGATGCTGAAGCTTATCTTCAGCACCTTGATGTTTCTCTTGGCTATCTGGTTAAATGCTTTTATAAAAACGCTTATGCCAAGCGTAATAGCTCGTTAACTGAAGTTTTAGCACGTGTCTGCGCATCTACTTTTTTGACGATGATAGCGGCATATAAGCTATATGTACCATCTTCAGAAGGTAGTGAGCCTGGTACAACAACTGAACCTGCTGGTACACGGCCGCGATAAGTCTCACCAGTTTCACGATCATAAATACGCGTAGACTGACCGATATAAACCCCCATAGAGATGACAGCGCCTTCTTCGATGATCACGCCTTCAACGATCTCAGAGCGCGCACCGATAAAGCAATTATCTTCAATGATAGTAGGATTGGCTTGTAGTGGCTCAAGTACGCCGCCGATGCCTACGCCGCCTGATAGATGCACGTTTTTACCGATTTGCGCACACGAGCCAACCGTTGCCCATGTATCAACCATCGCCCCTTGATCGACATAAGCACCGATATTGACATATGACGGCATCAGTACCGCACCTGCAGCGACAAATGAGCCTTTACGAGCGATTGCTGGCGGTACAACGCGAACGCCAGCTTCTTTAAACTGCGCTTCAGACCAATCGGCAAACTTAGTGGGTACTTTGTCATAAAACTGTACATGTTCGCCAGCTGGCATGACATAGTTGTCGTTAAGGCGGAATGATAGCAAGACCGCTTTTTTGGCCCATTGATTGACGACCCATTCACCATCCTTTTTTTCAGCGACGCGTAGGCTACCGTTATCAAGCTGTTCTAACACTTGCTCAATGGCGGTGCGTACGTCTTGTGGCATCGTACTTGGACTGTATTCGTTACGGTTTTCGAAAGCTTGCTCGATGGTTTGTTGTAATGACATAAAGGGTTCCTAAAATTAGTAAAAGGGAAAGTTTGTAAGGAAATAAGGACGTTAACTTAGACAAAAAACATACTTGCCGTATTGTCGCTAATTTAGCGAATTTTAGCAAACCAAGTCAGTATTCATTACGCACTTAAATGTTTTATCCAATTTAAAATATCATGATAGACCACGCTATGATCTTGCTCATGTAGCGGTTCGTGACGCATGTTAGGGTATAAACGCGCGTCAGTATTTTGAAAACCTTGCTTGTTTAAGTTTTTGGTGATGTTACGAATACCGCGCCCCATATTGCCGATGGGGTCGTTTTCGCCACTGACAAATAACATGGGGAAGCTCTTGTTGATGGTGGATGCCCAGCGTTTATGTAGTCCAGCCTTCATCAACGCAAACAGGGTCATAAAGCCATTGTTGGTAAATTCAAAGCCAGTTAGCGGATCGGCCTCATAAGCTTCGATATTGTCAGTATTTTCACTTAGCCAAGCAAAGGGAGAAGAAGACAGGCGTTCACTAAGCTTGGCATTAAGTACCTTATTCATAATTTCAGCAAATACGGTGTTTTGTTTTTTGGGGGCTGTTTTGGCAAGAATAGCATTCAACGGCAGCAGTACTTTTACAAGTGGGTTGGCATCAGCAGTCCCCATAAGAATGGCACCTGTAAAGTCTTGCGCATGATGTTTAAGTACCACACGCACAATAAATGAGCCCATAGAGTGCCCCATAATAAAATGCGGGACGTCAGGATGACGCTCTTTTAAGGTGTTTGCCATGATGATGACATCTTTTAATAATGATTGTGCTGGATGTTCATTACCAAAAAATCCTAGCTCGTCTGATGACTTAATTGTACGACCATGACCGAGCTGATCATAAGTGGCAACTGCGATGCCGTGATCGGCTAAAAACTGCGCAAAATCGCTATAGCGGCCGCTATGTTCTGCCATACCGTGTACGATTAATAAAGTCGCTTTGATGTCGTCTTTAGGTTCAAAAAACGTATGGTGCAGATAATGGCTGTTGTCAGATGAGGTGATCGGCGTCGATGTACTCATAAAATTCCCTGATAAATCAAATAGGTCAAAAAGGTCACAATAAAGATGACGACAATACCGTCACGTGTTAAGACATAACGGTAAAAATAAGCGTCATTATACTTAAATATTGGCTCAACGTTGATAAATCGTTTTGCCTTCTTTGATGGTTTGAACTACCTCGATATCTTTAATGCTGTCAGGCGCCGCTGTCAACGGATTGGCGTCCAAAATGACCAGATCAGCCAATTTGCCTGGCGTTAAAGTGCCTTTGCTGTCCTCTTCAAAGTACTCATATGCCGCATGTGAAGTGGTGGCTTTTAACGCTTGATAGGGGCTGACGCGCTCATCACGACCGATAATCTGGCCGCTACGCGCGGTGCGATTGACCGCTGACCATACGGCGAATAATGGATCGACTGGAGTCACGGTATCGTCTGAGTGATTGGTAAATTTCAGCCCCATCTTATCAGCGGTCGCAAGTGGACTTAAAAAGTTGGCGCGCGCTTCCCCTAAATTTTTGACATGCACGTCTCCCCAAAAGTAGGCGTGATTGGTAAAAAATGACGGCAGCATGTTATATTTTTTAAAGGCCTCTAGCTGATCCATTCTGGCAAATTGCGCGTGAATGGGTACGGTGCGGCGATCTTTGTCTAGTGCTTGTCCGGTTTGTTTGACCGCATATTCGTGGGCTTTGATGATCATATCAGTCGCCGCATCGCCATTATTATGAATAAATAATTGGTTGTCGCGCGCATAAGCTTTGGCAAACATCTCATTCAGCGCCTCTTGGCTCACGCTTGGTAGTCCGCGACAATCCTTATCGCAATCAGGTACAGGGGTCAGATATGGCTGGCTAAAATACGCCGTCTTGCCTTGCGGTGAGCCGTCGGCGATGATTTTGGTGCCTTGAACCTTAAAGCCGTTTTGGTAGGTTTTCCAAACAAAGTCTTTATCGGCTAAGTTTTCATCCAAGTCGCTGACGCCAGCGAGTGACACCAAATCAATCTTTAATTTGCCGGCATCGGCTTGCGATTGAAAAAACTTGATCGCATCGCGCGTGGTTGAGCCATCTTGCGCGGTGGTGACGCCATGCTGAGCATAATAATCTTGGGTTTGCTCAAAAAACTCTGCTTGATTGGGCTCTAACACCTCAAGCATCTTACGCACAAACGGATACATGGCGGTTTCTTGCACCAAGCCATTGGGCTCACTGCTGCCTTTGACGCGAGCGATATTGCCGCCTTCAGGGGCTTCGCTGTCCGCATCAATACCCATAGCCGTAAGCGCTTTTGAGTTGGCAACACCCATATGCCCGCTGGTATGCTGCAAGTAAACGGGATTGCTGGGCAGCGCTTTATCGATCTCATCTTTGGTCGGGTGACGATCCTCGTCAAGTTGACTTTCATCATAGCCCCAGCCGTAGATCCACTCGCCATCAGCGATATTGTTGTCTTTTTTATAAGCGCTTAAAGCCTCTAACATTTTATCGATACTATCAACCTTGCCGACGGGCGGCGGATTGAGGTTCACTTGCCCCATGGTGTTTGAGACCATACCAAAGTGGCTGTGCGGATCGATAAAACCTGGGAGTAAGGTTTGGTCTTTTAGATCCACTTGTGCTGCGTTTTTATATTTTGACTGGGCAGAATTCAAGCTTCCAGCATAAGCAATTTTGCCTGCTTGAGTAACTAAAGCTTCAACCATTTGTGGCTTATCACTCTCCATCGTAATAATATTACCATTATAGTAAACAGTTGCTTGGGCAGCTGTTGTCTGTACCACCGCCGGATTGGCCTTTTGATTATCAACATTCTGATTAACAGTACAGCCAATGATGCCCATAATCCCAAGGCTTAATAAAGTTGGTTTTATAAATATATTCGTGGTCATTATGCTGTTCCTAATTGTATTAAATATATAGCTGGATGAATGTAACCAATCTAACGATAAAGCCTTATGCGGTCAATGTTATTTGGCTATTTATATTCGCTTTACGCTATTGATAAGCATTTTGCAGTGATAAATAAGCGTTGATGTTGATAAAAATATAAAACATATTAATGAAAATATACAAAAGAAAATAAGGTATTATTGATTAGATTAACTTTATTTTGACGGTGAATTTATAAGATTATTTTTGTGATGTTAAAATTTTAGCTATGTCTATTTATACTAAAGAGGACTGACAATTGGGTTCTATATCACTATGAAATCTACCATTGAATTACTCGAAGACACTGACTTTCCTGCTATTAAAAGACGAGGACTTACTGTCCTACAAGTTAATATGGGTTATCTATGTAATATGTCTTGTGTACATTGTCATGTTGCAGCCAGTCCGTACCGAACGGAGATGATGTCGCGTGAGCTGATTGAGCTCATTCCGCAAGTGCTGCAAGCGCAAGATATCGATACGCTTGATTTGACCGGCGGTGCTCCTGAGATGCACAAAGACTTTAAATATTTGGTCAAGGCGGCACGCAAGCTTGGTGTCAAAGTCATTGATCGTTGTAACTTGACGATCTTGATGGAAGAGGGATATGAAGATATGGCGCAGTTTTTGGCAGATAACGAGGTCGAAGTGGTCGCCTCATTGCCGTGTTATTCGCTAGAAAACGTCGATAAACAGCGCGGCAAAGGCGCATTTGATGACAGCATCTTAGGTCTGCATAAGTTAAATGCGCTCGGTTATGGCAAAGACAACCCCAACCTTGTGCTCAATCTTGTCTACAACCCGCAAGGCGCAAGCTTGCCGCCCAATCAACAGCGACTAGAAGCGGACTATAAACGCGAGTTGAAAGAACATTTCGATATTGAGTTTAATCAGCTGTTTGCCTTAACCAATATGCCGATCCAGCGCTTCGGTGCGGTGTTATTGGCCAAGGGTGAGTTTCATCCTTATATGGATTTGCTCAAAGACAATTATGACGCTCGTAATTTAAATGATGTCATGTGCCGCTCGACGATTAGTGTCAATTGGCTGGGTGAGTTGTTTGATTGTGACTTTAACCAGCAATTACAGATACCAGTACCGAATAAGTCTCGTCGTCATCTTAGAGATTTATTAACGCAAGACCCTGCTGGTGATGATATCGCTATTGCCGATCACTGTTATGGCTGTACTGCAGGACAGGGTAGTAGTTGTGGCGGTGCTTTAGAAGAAGAGACAGAAACGTAGTTTAGGATTGTTTTTAACCATTTTTGTTTAACACACCTCAGTCATTCTTAAATAAAAATTCACGAGTTTTACTCCAAGCGATTGTTATAAATTTTTTGTAGCCTCTGTCTGTGAATGCGCCGCAAGCAAAAAAATTTACATCAGTAGCAATGTAATACTTTTAGACCAAATCTACTATGTCAGTAGCTACGGAGCGCGTTCCATGTTTACCAATAAGGCACTTTTATCTATGACCTCAATATCTATGGTCTCAACGACCAAAGCTCTTCTCGCTGCCACAATTATGCTATCGAGCGCCGCTTACGCTGATTTTAATCACAGTAGCTGGGATAGTTTGCTGGACAAAAACGTCACTATGACCAATGGCGGTAAAGCGTCTGTGGTCAACTATGCTGGCATGAAAGCAGACAACGGCAAGTTGAGTAGCTATTTGAATGCCACAAGCAAAGTCAGTCAGGCAGAATTTAACCGCTGGAATAAAGATGAGCAATTGGCCTTTTTAATCAATGTCTACAATGCTGCTACGATAGAGCTGGTGCTCATAAAATACCCTAATATCAAATCCATTAAAGATATCGGTGGACTACTAAGCTCACCATGGAAGCAAGACTTTATTCCGCTACTTGGCAAAACCCGTTCGCTAGATGATATTGAGCATAACCTTATACGCGGCTCAAAACGTTATAACGAACCGCGCATTCATTTTGCGGTCAACTGCGCCAGCATTGGCTGTCCAGCCTTATTGGACGATGCTTTTACCGGCAAGAAGCTAGAAAGACAGTTAGAGCAAGTCACCAATAAATTCTTAGCAGACAGCAGTCGCAATCGTCTTAAAGGTAGTACGCTTGAGGTGTCACCGATATTTAAGTGGTATAAAGAGGACTTTGAGACGAACTGGCGTGGTACTAACGACTTAGAAGGGTTTTTGGCCCGTTATAGCTCGTCTTTGGGTCTTAATAAATCACAAACTGCTGACCTAAAAGCTGGCAAAACCAAAATAAGCTACACCAATTATAATTGGAACCTAAATAAGAGATAAAAGGTTGAGTACTGCTAACTATGACCGCCACACCTACTGTTTCTATTGTTGTTCCTATATTAAATGAAGCGGACAATTTACCAAAGTTGTTTGAGCATTTGCATCAATTGACTGCAAAACCGCAGCAAATCATCATCGTTGATGGCGGATCGATAGACGGCTCTCTTACACTGGCTCAAAGTCTCATGACAGAGATGATAACGATTCAGCAGTCAGCTATCGATTGGCAAGTGCTAGCTTTTAGCGCTGGTCGTGCATTGCAAATGAATAGGGGTGCGGCATTGGCTACTGGTGATGTACTGCTATTTTTGCATGCAGATACGAAGTTGCCAGACCACGCTATGACTGAGATAGCATTGGCTATTACACAAGCTAAGTGGGGACGTTTTGATGTGCATTTGGACAGTAATAAACTGCTGCTAAAACTCGTTGGCAGTATGATAAATCTACGCTCGCGACTCAGTGGTATTGCCACAGGCGATCAAGCCATCTTTATCAAGCGAAAACTTTTTGAGCAGCTCGGCGGTTACCCCAATCAAGCATTGATGGAAGATGTTGAGATAAGCAAACGTCTAAAAGCCATCGGCAAACCTGCTTGTTTAAACAGCAAAGTCGTTACCTCAGCACGGCGCTGGCAGCAGCACGGCACTTGGCGCACGATACTATTAATGTGGCGATTACGCTTCGATTATTGGCGCGGTGTTTCGGCGGATAGCATAAGGCGACGTTATTACAAAAACTAGATGACAATACATATCCTATGCCAAAAGACACCCTTATCATTATCTTTGCCAAGTTTCCTGCTCAGGGTATGGCAAAAACCCGTCTGCAACCGGCGCTTGGGGTTGCAGGCGCTGCGCAAATAGCGCGCAAGTTGCTTTTACACAGCATAGAGCAAGCCGTCGCTACTGGTCTAACCGTTGAGCTTTGCGTGAGTCCATCACCAAACGATTCATGCTGGCAAACGCTTAATTTACCCGGGTCAGTACAGTGGTCAGGGCAAGCAGAGGGTGACTTGGGGAAACGTATGTTAACTGCTAGCCAGCAAGCTTTAGCTCAATTTAAGCAAGTTATATTAATTGGCACTGATTGTCCTAGTCTTAGCACGACTCAAATTCGAAGGGCCGTGCGGCAGTTAAAAACGTTTGAAAGCGTAATAATCCCAGCCTTTGATGGCGGTTATGTGCTTTTTGGTTTTAAGCAAGCTTGTGCCAGTCTATTCTCAAATATCGAGTGGAGTACCGCTAGTGTCGCTACGGTGACGCAGCAGCGTATTACAGCATTGAATTGGTCGCTGGCGTTATTAGAGCCATTAAACGATATTGATGAGCCTGCGGATTTAAAATACCTGCCCGTAGGCTGGCTGGACGGTTATAGAGTGACTAATAGCTAATTTATGACTATTTGAATATTTTTTCGTAGGCTGTGGCTTTAGCCCAGCATCTTAACTTTGCATAAGTAGAGCGCTGGGTTAAAAACCCAGCCTACAATGACTTCCCAAAGATAAAAAAGGCCATCAAATGCTTTGATAGCCTTTTATGTGTACAAAAAACCTATAAATTTAAGGTTTCAACCATTAAGGAAGTAACGCTGCCAGTCTTGTTTTGGTTTGCTCATCCATTGCTGTAACGGGCGTGACTAACGCTTGGGCAAGCGCAGTATGGGCGATGGATTTAGGCTGTTCAGCAGCGAGTAGCGCGACTGCTTGCTTAATAACTTGCTGGGCATTGTCGGCATTTTTCATCAGGTTCTGAATGGCGTAGTCAGCACTGACAGCTTCCTCGGTAGGATGCCAGCTATCGAAATCGGTCACTAGTGCCAAGGTGGCATAGGCGATACTGGCTTCACGCGCAAGTTTTGCCTCTGGCATATTGGTCATACCGATAATGTCAGCATTCATTTGCCGATACCAGTGTGACTCCGCACGAGTGGAGAACTGCGGCCCTTCGATACATATATAGGTCGCTTTTGAGTGGCACTGTCCATCGACAATATGCGCTTTTTTATAAGCTCGCAGCAAAATATCTGCTACTTTAGAGCATAATGGATCAGCCATCGATACATGAGCGACTGCACCATCACCAAAAAACGTACTAACACGCTGCTTAGTCATATCAATCATTTGATCAGGGACGACCATATCTAGAGGTTTTAGTGTTTCTTGCAATGAGCCGACCGCTGATACTGAGATGACATAGCGTACGCCTAAGGACTTTAGCGCATAGATATTGGCGCGATAGGGTACTTCTGACGGGGATAATCGGTGTCCTTGACCATGCCGCGTTAAGAATGCGACCGTTATGCCATTCATTTCACCCAATACAATTTGATCAGATGGCTTACCAAAAGGCGTTGGAATAACAATGCTGCGCTTATTAGTCAAATCTTGCATCTGATACAGACCACTACCACCGATGATGGCGATATCAGCGGAATGTTGAATAGTTGTAGAGGTGCGGTCGTTTAAATACGCTTTATTTGCAACTTGGCTATCTTTTATTGTGCTCATCCTAATTGGCTTCCAATTGGTTATCAATGTGGGGTCAGCATAACCTATATTTTTTCAAAAAATAAATCACTATTACTAAGTACCTATAGGTATAACACGAAAAATTCGTTAGATATCATTTTTATTTGGAGTGAGTTGCGGTATGCTTACAAGGTTATGAAGCAATTAGATTAATTGATAACCAAAAATAGTCTTAACCATCAAGGAAGAAATCAATGAAATTGACCAGTAAGACGGCTCTAATGATAGCAATGGTTGCCTCTAGTTTGGCATTCACAGCATGCTCTAATACAGAAAATGAAACAGCAAGCGCTGAGGATTCAGCGGTCTCTGGCGAGTCAGAAACCACTGCGGCTACTGCGAATGATAAGCTGGACACAAAGTTTGTCACTATAGCCACAGGCGGCGCATCTGGCCCTTATAATATCATTGGCACTGCATTGTCTGAGGTTTATGCCAAAACCTTTGGCGTTAACTCAAAGACGCAGACGACAGGCGCCTCAGTTGAAAACGTCAACCTATTGACTCAAGGCAAGGTTGATATGGTACTGGCGCTGAGTGATGTCGTCACCGATGCGGTTGAAGGTAAAAACAACTTTGATCAGCCAATTGACAACATTCAACAGATCGCTGTGTTATACCCGAATGTGGTTCAGATCGTGACGTCTCAAAAGTCAGGTATCAAGAATATCGAAGATTTGCGTGGTAAGCGTATCGCAGTAGGCGATCAAGGTTCAGGCACAGAAGTCAACGCTCGAACCCTATTAGAAGGTTTTGGTATTACTTATGATGATATCGATGTGGATTATCTAGGCTTTGCTGAAGCAGCTGATGGTATGAAGGCTGGTAAAATCGAAGCGGCGTTCTTTAGTAGTGGTCTACCAAACTCGTCATTGATGGAGTTAGAGCAAGGCTTAGACTTGCAGCTGATCACGATCGATCAAGACAAGCTGAATGACATCATCGCAACCAAACCTTATTTTAAGACTTTTGAGATTCCTGCTGGTACTTATGGCAACGATACTGCGATACCAACTGCAGCGATTATGAATGCATTATTGGTGAGTTCAGACTTATCTGAAGACGATGGTTATAAGCTCACCAAGGCTTTGTTTGAAAATTTAGATGGTCTAAAAACAGCGCATCAAGCGGCCAACGATATCAGCTTAGAGTCTGCTAATACCGGTATGGTAGCGCCGATTCATCCTGGCGCTAAAAAGTACTACGATGAGCAAGCAGCCAAATAAACGTTTATGGCTATTAACTAGCGCGGCACTGGTTGCTGCGCTAGTTTTTTTTGTGCTATGGGCCAGCTTATCACGTCAGTC
Organism: Psychrobacter sp. 1U1; assembly: GCF_051847535.1. NCBI lineage: Bacteria > Pseudomonadati > Pseudomonadota > Gammaproteobacteria > Moraxellales > Moraxellaceae > Psychrobacter > Psychrobacter sp. 1U1. The sequence goes on from NZ_JBPYDD010000001.1 coordinate 95,801, forward strand.
CGTCATCGAAGTGCAAGTTGATACAGTGACTTGTTATTTTACTGAACCCGACTTTGAGCTGCGCTGGATTCATTCTGTAGAAAAGCAGTGGTGGGAGGAGCAGTATCAGCGCACAGACGATGGTCTGCTGTTGACCACCACTTATTTTGAAGCGTTTGGCGCAGGTACGCCTTCGACTGAAGCGCTAGCCCCCATACAAAAACCTGGCTATTTGGGTTATCAAATCAATGAAAAAATGCCAAGTCTGAATTGGGTAGTGTCTAGGCTGACCAAGGGTGAACTAAATTATGCCGACCATCGGCTTTTAATTCACGAATGGGCGCCAGATTATTCTGAAGTAACGATTACGCCCAAAGCGTATCATTTAATTGATAGATTAAAAAAGGATTTTTGTCATGAACTCTCAAGTGACGGATCACGATAATGTGACAACGATATCAGCCAATCAAGCTGATCTGCCCATACATGCCAACACCCATGCTGATACCAATGTAGATGCTGAGCTTGACGCGCAAGCTCATAATCAAGCCATATTAGAAAAGTATGATCGAGAGTCAATCACCCGTCAAATCACTCAAGGTCCAGTCAAGTATTTTATCGCTGGAATTTGCATTTTATATTCTATCTTTCATTTGTATATCACCTTTAATCCGATGCCAGCATTGCTACAACGCTCTGTACACGTCGGAGTTGGATTTGCCCTGATATTTCTTATCTTTCCAGCGAGTAAAAAAAGCAGCCGTAAGCGCGTAGCCTGGTATGACTGGATATGGTTTATGCTGTCCTTGTCAGGGATGGCCTATCTGATATACGAGTATCAAGACATTGTGACCTCACGTGGCGGCATGGCCAATCAGGTTGATGTGATATTTTCTATTATTACGGTCATCTGTGTACTCGAAGGTAGTCGACGTATCACAGGCTGGATACTGCCCATACTGGCGTCGATATTTTTGGCTTATCCATTTATCAGTCATCTAGATTTTATGCCTGATCGATTGCTCACGCGTCCTTATGATATGGGCGATATTTTTGGTCAATTATTTTTAAAAACTGAAGGTCTATATTCTGTCGCGATTGGCGCATCGGTAACGTTTATCTTTTTGTTTATTCTATTCGGGGCATTTTTAGCGCGCTCGGGCATGGGTCAGCTGTTTAATGACTTGGCACTTGCGCTAGCTGGTGATAAAAAAGGCGGACCTGCAAAAGTCGCGGTTATCTCTAGCGGCTTTATGGGCAGTATCAATGGCTCAGCGTTATCGAACGTTGTTAGTACTGGAGCGTTTACTATCCCGCTGATGAAAAAGGTCGGTTATCATAAAGACTTTGCAGGGGCAGTAGAAGCAAGTGCGTCGGTTGGTGGACAGATATTGCCGCCTATTATGGGAGCCAGTGCTTTTATTATGGCTGAGACAACAGGCTTGCCGTACAGTACCATTGCTTTAGCCGCTCTATTACCCGCAGTACTCTATTATCTGGGTGTCATTGCCCAAGTGCATTTTCGTGCAGGGCGCCGCGACCTAAAAGGCATCGCTAAAGAAAACTTACCAGCCGTCAAAGAGGTATTAAAAGCGCGTGGCCATATGCTACTACCGATTGTGTTTCTAATATTTTTATTAATCAAAAACGTACCGGTCGGCTATGCAGCGGCCTATACCATCGGTTTTACAGTCGCAATTAGTATGATACGCAAAGAGACCAGAATGGGGTTCTCCGATATTTTAGGCGCACTAGAAGATGGTGCTCGTCAGTCGCTGGCTGTGATGGCTGCTTGTGCGGTCGTCGGGGTGATTATTGGTGTGGTCAGCTTGACTAGCTTTGGGACGGTGATGACCTCATCCATCGTGACATTAGGAGCGGGGTCGTTGTTCCTCACCTTAATCTTGACCATGCTGGCCTCGATGGTTTTGGGGATGGGCTTGCCGTCTATTCCTGCTTATATCATTACCGCAACGATGGCAGCGCCTGCACTAGCAGGTTTTGATATTCCGATTTTATCAGCGCATATGTTTGTGTTTTATTTTGGTATTTTTGCCAATATTACCCCACCTGTGTGTCTAGCCGCCTTTGCTGGGGCGGGCATATCCGGTGGTGATCCAATGAAGACAGGATTCTTATCGTTAAAGTTAGCATTGGCCGGATTTATCGTGCCGTTTATGTTTATTTATAGTCCGACGATGCTGATGATAGATCCAACTGGTCTAGCGGTTACAGCAAAAGACTTTCCGCTGCCGCCTATCTTTGACATAGTGGCAGTCGTATTGACATCGGTAACAGGTGTTATTGCCTTAGGGGCCGCGTTAGAAGGGTATTTTAAAGGTGCTATGAGTCCACTCACGCGTGGCGTATTGACCATCGGCGCGTTACTACTGATTTATCCTGAGCTTACGACAGGATTAATCGGGGGAGTAATAGTATTAATCGTGGCGGTATTTAATATAAAAACAGCTGATAAGCCAACGCCAACTCTAACTGTTTAAAGCGTTAGGTTTGAAGGCTTTACAGATTTATTAAAGTCATAAAAAAGGGTGAATAATGATTATCTGTTATTCACCCTTTTTATATTCTCAGCTGACTGTTTTTAGTGATGATTTCTAGGCTCTGAATTTGAGTTCTAAACCTAGATCCTAAACACAGACACTAACGACTCGCCACTCTTTCAAATATACCCTGGGCAAGCGCTTTAACGATCATTGCCTGACTTTGCACAAAGCCGTTGTATTTTGGCAAATTATCATCCGCATTTCTAACGCGGCGATGATAAAACAGATGCATAGACGGCTGAGGCAAGGCGTCGATATCTGGGTAGTTGTCCGTCGGTACTAATACAAGGTTACCGCCTACCGCCATTTCTATACTGGGTTTGTGACAATATTTACAAAGGCCGCGGCTAATATTCGGCGGTAGTTTCCAGCGGCGAAAACGCGTTTTATTTATCTCTAATTCGCTAATATCCGATTTTAGCAAAACTGTAACATCGTTATATGCCTTTCCTGTGTAATCCTGACAAATAGTGCAGTGGCAAATAAAGCGCGCAATAGGCGTATGGGTGATCGTATAGGTATTGCTATAGCAGGAGCAAGAGCCATCTTGTGGGGTAAATTCGCTGCTCATTAGTTAGTCCTTCATTAATAAGAGGGTAAGAGAGTTAGCATCATTTATTAATGCAAAATATAGCACTATCTTAACGTACTAATGTAGTCACTTTGAGTAGAAAAATTGACTAATAGTTTAATTTTTCAATAAGTTAGTTTTCAAGTTCTAAGGCTCATTAGAATCGCTGTATGAAAAAGTAGTATGGTTTTTATAAAAATCCAATAAAAAAGAGACCAATAGTAGGTCTCTTTTTTATGTATAACTAACTTTCTATCACTAGCATAGTCAATCATAGACTAGCAGCCAAGCTTACCTTCAGCTGCCAATGCCTTTTTGCTACGAACCGGCGCAGGGCAGTCCTCGCCGTAATACTGACGATCAGCGAAGTAGCTTGAGCGTACCATTGGACCTGCCCAAATGCTAAAGAAGCCAATCTTTTTACCGTAGTCCATATAGCGCTGAAACTCGTCTGGATGGACATACCGATCGACAGGCGCATGGTTTTTACTCGGCTGTAGATACTGACCAATAGTGATCATATCCACATCATGAGCTTTTAGATCATCGAGCAGCGCATAGATTTCTTCTTCAGTCTCACCGAGGCCAACCATAAAGCCGCACTTAGTGGCGATATCAGGACGACGCTCTTTATAAATCTTAAGCAAATCTAGCGAATGCTGATAGTCAGAACCTGGACGGAAGGCTTTGTATAGACGTGGCACGGTTTCGATGTTGTGGTTAAAGACGTCTGGCGGTGTTTCAGTCAATAAGTCTAACGCAATCTCCATACGACCACGGAAATCTGGCACCAATATCTCGATCAAGCAGTTTGGGCTTAGCGCGCGCGATTCATTCAATACTTCTACAAAATGCCCAGCGCCGCCATCTTTTAGATCGTCACGATCGACAGAGGTAATGACCGCATATTTAAGACCCAAGCCTTGAATGGTCTCAGCAGTGTGACGTGGCTCATCTTTATCTAGCTCGTTTGGACGACCGTGGCCCACATCACAGAACGGACAGCGGCGGGTACAGATATCACCCATGATCATAAAGGTAGCTGTACCATCAGCGAAGCACTGCGGCAGGTTAGGGCAGGCCGCCTCTTCGCAGACGGTATAAAGCTTTTGCTCACGCAAGGTGGCTTTGATACGCGCGACTTCAGCAGGCGACGACATCTTTACCCGAATCCAATCTGGCTTTTTCTTGGCCTCGACGGTCGGGATGACCTTAATTGGGATACGCGCAACTTTGTCGTAGCCACGCAGTTTTTCGCCTTGAATGGCTTTCTTGGGTTTGACCTTAGCAGCAGGTACATGTGTTTGTACGGCAGTTGTCATAATGGAGTTATCTCTTAACCCTTTATACTATAAGGGTTTATGGAATGATCAGAATGTTTGATAAGTGTCGGTATTATAGCAGAAATTTAGGGTTTAATTTTTAGTGAATATTCTTAAGACTACTATGAATTGTTTGACTACCATAGTTTTAAATATCTATATCAATATCCAACTCATTCAGGATTTCTATGGCAGCGCGAAACGCTTCTTGAGTGGCAGGTGCACCGCAGTATGGCAAGCTATGCATCAATACTTCTCGAATCTCAGCGACACTAGCACCATTATTAATGGCACCGCGAATATGGCCTTTGAGCTCGGTCGGACTTTTTTGCGCGATCAAAAAAGCAATGGTTATTAAAGAGCGATATTTACGCGGTAGTACTGAGTCATCTTGCCATGTGCTGCCCCAAGCGTGTTCAATGATCCAGTCTTGTAACGGCTGAGTAAAGCCAGTCGCGCTATCAAGCGAGCGCTTAATATGTGCTTCACCCATTACTTCAGTGCGCACTTGTAGACCATTTTGATAATCGACATTTTCTGTCATTTTAAGCTCCTTCCTATTGTTTTTAATGTCATTATTCCCTATAGATCTTTTCTTTTGTACGGTTCTTATTTATGAATAAAATTTGCTTTTTCAAGTTAGTTTAGCGTATTCATACAGTGTATCTATTTTGTTTAGTATCGACTATCGCCCATTTATATATCTAACTATGATGCTAAAAATAGGCGCCTATTTTTAGCATCATGAGAGGGTAGTTAATCATACAATTGATAGTACTATTTTTATAATAAATGTCCAATATGGCTTTATTCTGTACCTTTTAAAGCCATAGCCATTAACATTGAGAGCATTTTAAGCTATGATTGCACCGAAATTATTTTATAAAGTACATAGACGCAGGCAGTCATACTGACTACCCACGTATTGTGTTAATTCCCAACTAACGAGGACGACTATTGTGTTAGAAGCTTATCGTAAACATGTCGAAGAACGTGCCAAGCTAGGAACTGTACCGCTACCATTAAATGAAAAACAAGTAGCAGAGTTGGTTGAGCTATTAAAAAACCCACCAGCAGGCGAAGATGATTTCTTAATGAACTTGCTAGAAAACCGTATTCCAGCAGGGGTTGACCAAGCGGCTTATGTTAAAGCCGCATTTTTAGCTGCTATCTTAAAGGGCGAAGCCTCATCACCGCTTATCAATAAGAAAAAAGCGGTTGAAATCTTAGGTACGATGCAAGGTGGCTATAACGTACAGCCATTGGTTGCTGCCCTTGATGATAGCGAAGTTGCTCAAGATGCTGCTGAAGCGTTAAAAAAGACTTTGCTCGTATTTGACGCGTTCAATGACGTGACTGAAAAAGCTGAAGCCGGCAACGATATTGCCAAAGAAGTCATACAGTCTTGGGCGGATGCTGAATGGTTCTTGAACCGCGCCGAGGTACCAAAGAAATCAACTTATACGACGTTTAAAGTCACAGGCGAAACCAACACCGATGATTTATCTCCTGCGCAAGACGCGTGGAGCCGTCCTGATATTCCACTGCATTCATTAGCCATGCACAAAAACTCTCGCGACGGCATCAATGCTGACGAAGAGGGCGTTGTTGGTCCGATGAAGCAAATCGAAGAGCTGAAAGAAAAAGGCCACCCACTTGCGTACGTTGGTGACGTGGTTGGTACGGGTTCTAGCCGTAAGTCTGCGACCAACTCAGTACTATGGCTGATGGGCGAAGACATTCCGAATGTGCCCAACAAACGTGGTGGCGGTCTAGTATTAGGTAACAACATTGCTCCTATCTTCTTTAACACTATGGAAGATTCTGGCGCATTGCCAATTGAGAAAGTGGCGGTTGATAACCTAAATATGGGCGATGTGTTTGACATCTATCCACATGATGGCAAAATCACTAAGCATGACTCAGATGAAGTTATCTCTGAATTTAAATTGAACTCACCAACGTTGCTTGACGAAGTGCGTGCTGGTGGCCGTATTCCATTGATCGTTGGTCGCGGTCTAACCAACCGCGCTCGTGAGTACATGGGTCTTGGTCATTCAGATGTCTTTGCTAAGCCTGAAGAGCCAGCCGATACTGGTAAAGGCTTTACCCTTGCGCAAAAAATGGTTGGTAAAGCGTGTGGTCTAGAAGGCGTACGTCCTGGTATGTATTGTGAGCCAAAAATGACCACAGTTGGTAGTCAGGATACTACTGGTCCGATGACTCGTGATGAGCTAAAAGATTTAGCATGTTTGGGTTTCCAAGCGGACCTCGTCATGCAGTCATTCTGTCATACCGCCGCTTATCCAAAGCCAGTTGACGTTGAGACTCAGCATACTCTACCTGACTTTATCATGAACCGTGGCGGTGTGAGCTTACGTCCGGGCGATGGTATTATTCACTCGTGGTTGAACCGTATGCTTCTTCCAGATACCGTTGGTACTGGTGGTGACTCGCATACTCGTTTCCCAATGGGTATCTCGTTCCCAGCGGGTTCTGGTTTGGTAGCATTTGCCGCCGCGACTGGTGTGATGCCACTCGATATGCCTGAATCTGTCCGCGTACGTTTCGTCGGTGAGCGTCAGCCTGGTATCACTCTACGTGACCTTGTCCATGCCATTCCTTATCAAGCGATCAAAGAAGGTTACTTGACTGTCGATAAGAAAGGTAAAATCAACGAATTCAACGGCCGTATTCTTGAGATCGAAGGTCTAGAAGACTTGACCGCTGAGCAAGCGTTCGAGCTATCTGATGCTTCAGCTGAGCGTAGTGCTGCTGGTTGTACTATCACATTGTCTGAAGAGTCAGTAACTGAGTACCTAAACTCAAACATCACCCTTCTTAAGTGGATGATCTCAGAAGGCTATGGCGATGCGCGTACTATCAGTCGCCGTATCGAGCAGATGCAAGACTGGTTAGCTAACCCTAGCCTGATGCGTGCTGACGAAGACGCTGAATATACTATCGATATGACCATCGATATGAACGAAATCAAAGAGCCGATTCTTTGCTGTCCGAACGATCCAGACGATGCCAAGACCTTGGCTGACGTCGCAGGCGATACCATTGATGAAGTATTTATCGGTTCGTGCATGACCAACATCGGCCACTTCCGTGCGGCAGGTAAACTGCTACAAGACGTACCAGCAGGAAGCCTCAAGACTCGTCTATGGATTGCGCCACCAACGAAAATGGATGCACGTCAGTTGATGGAAGAAGGTTATTACAACATTTACGCACAAGCGGGCGCTCGTACTGAAATGCCAGGGTGTTCACTATGCATGGGTAACCAAGCACGTATCGCACCGAAGTCTACTGCGGTATCGACCTCAACCCGTAACTTCCCGAACCGTCTGGGTCAAGGCGCGAACGTTTATCTCGCGTCAGCTGAGCTTGCAGCCGTTGCTGCAGTACTCGGTAAGTTGCCAACTAACGACGAATACCAGCAGTATGCTGGCATGCTCAATAGCATGGGTGAGGAAGTGTATCAATATATGAACTTCGATCGTATGGAAGAGTATACCGAAGAAGCCGATAAGATTAACGTTGCTCAGTTGACCTAGTTTTTCATTTGAAAGCTTTTTAATCTTTTGAAAGAAAACCCCGTATCGAAATGATGTGGGGTTTTTCGTTTTAAAAGCGCTGGCTGATTTATTTCACTATCTTCTGTATAATATAAGGGCAGGCAGAAACCGTAGCTTTGCACTTTTTTACTTTTTCTATCTCGGGACGGACCGATACTTTAATTATGCACTTATAATCCAGGTGCTTTGGAGTCTTGGTTGATTACTTTATCCCCTCTCAAACGTCGCATCGTTTATGTGGTTATCTTTGAAATTATCGCTATTATCTCGTCCACTTATGTATTGATGAAACTTAGCGGTAGCGATGCGGCAGAGTCTTTGCCAGTCGCGGTGATGGTGTCATTGGCAGCGGTAATTTGGAACTTTATATATAACACCGCTTTTGAAGCATGGGAGCGGCGCCAACAGGTGGCAAAGCGTACGTTATTAATCCGCAGTATTCATGCATTGGGGTTTGAAGGCGGCTTGGTATTGGTTTGCCTACCGATTTATATGATTTGGTACGATGTTGGTTTGCTAGAAGCCTTCATGATGGAGGTGGCATTACTGCTTTTCTTCTTAGTTTATACTTTCGTTTTTACCTTAATTTTTGACAAGATATTTACCTTACCAAACCATCATAAGCCAGCCCCTGCTTCTTAAACAGCACCAATATATCAAAGTACTGCTTATTATTTATAAACTATGCTCAAAAAAATCTGCCAATAATAGGCAGCTTTTTGAGTAATTTATACAGATATAAAGAGGTGTTATTTGCCTTGATAAACTGGCTTGCGCTTTTCGATAAAGGCGGTTACCCCTTCGATAAAATCATCGGTTTTGGCCAGCATGGCTTGCTGCTGTACTTCCCTATCTAGGGCTTCGTGTAGGCCAGAATAGGCATGGGTATTAAGAGAGTCTTTCATGATAGACAGTGCTTTACCGGGCAAGGCACTCAGACGAGAGGCGAGCTTTAGTACTGCGTCATCTAACGCCTCGGCAGTGACAACTTGATTGACTAGATTTAAGTCAGCCATATCTTGTGCGCCGATTTTATCTCCCAGCATGACAAGCTCGGTAGTCTTGGCAGGACCGACTAGCTGATTTAATAAGTACACACCGCCAGCATCAGGTATGAGACCAATATGGACGAACGCTTGGACAAATTTGGCGTTGTCTGCGGTGATACGAAAATCACAGGTAAGCGCCAAGTTCATGCCAGCGCCCGCGACAGCACCTTCGAGCTTGGCGATAATAGGCTTGGGGATACTACGCAGCTTTAAGCTGACTTCGCCTGCGCCTTCGACCATACCTTTTAGTTTATTGGAAATTACCTCTTTGTCGATGCCTTCAGACAGCATCTCTTTGATATCACCGCCGCTTGAGAAGTTACCGCCAGCACCTTGTAAGATAATTACCCGAACGTCATCATCAGCGTCGGCCTGCTTAAGCGCTGTTAGTACACTTTCTTTAAGAGGGGTACTAAAGGCGTTTAGGCTCTTTGGATCATTTAGGGTAATAGTGGCGATATGATTTTCGCTTTGATACTCAACGAGAGATTGGAGCATTTTGGATTTCCTTGTCTTATATAGTTGTTTATATCTATTAGCAGTCAATACAAAGAGAAGATAATAAGTCGGTTCTACTAATGCCAATTACTATAGCAGCTTGCTATGATTATAAAAGCAGGTTCTGTGAGCGCTAAAGCCACAGTAAGATAAATAATATATAGAAGATTATGAATCAGGGGTCAGTCTCAACACTTGATAAAAACAATGTATTTATTTAAATTTGCTTACATTCATTATCAAAGTCCATACTAGGCGACAGAGGGTTTGTGTCTTATGCTGAAGCATAAAAACCTGTATATAAAAATACTCACAAACAAGCCAATCGCTTTTTGCTTATAAACAACTATAGTTAATTGACTACATCAGACAAGGACGCTTCTATGCCACATATACAAATCAACAATGCCGATATTTATTACGAGGACAGTGCACCCAACGATCAGAATAAACCGGTCATGGTATTCGCTCATGGTCTGCTGTGGAGCTCACGAATGTATGATAAGCAGGTCGCTTATTTCAAAGAAGATTATCGCTGTATTGCTTTTGATTTTCGCGGGCAGGGACAGTCGCAGGTCACCAAAACTGGTTATGATATGGACTCTTTAACTGATGATACCATTGCGCTACTGGACACTCTTGATATTGATAGTTGCCACTTCGTAGGCTTGTCAATGGGTGGGTTTATTGGGCAACGAATCGCTATAAACCGTCCAGAACTTCTGTCCTCTTTGATACTACTTGAGACATCATCTGATCCTGAAGATCCCAAAAATGTCCCGCAGTACCGTAAACTCATTACCGCGATCCGATGGTTAGGGATGAAACGAGTCAGTAAAAAAGCGTTGCCTATTATGTTTGGCAGTAGTTTTTTGGCAGATAAATCGCGCAAATCTGAATGCAAAGATTGGCTTGCGCAGATTCAAGACAATCATAAGGTTGGGGTGAGTAAGGCCACAATGGGCGTCATCGAACGTAACGGAACCTATGAGCAGCTGGGAAGTATCACTACGCCAACACTGATCGTAGTCGGTGATGAAGATGCTGCAACCCCTTATTCAAAGTCTGAGCGCATGCACTTTGCCATTAAAAGCTCTAAGTTTGCAGTCATTAAGCGCGCCGGTCATACAGCGACTGTAGAAGAGCCTGAGCAAGTAAATACTGTGATAAGTAAGTTTTTAGAGTGCTGCGTGTAGTATATAAAGTCTAACCTAAAAAAACCGCTGCCCTAACGGGGTAGCGGTTTTTTTAGGTTAATGTACCGTATAAATCATCAATCTTATAAACGGGGTTTGTAGTCACTATTGCCATCATTAATTGTGCCAAACACTTCGGCACGATTCACCACTTCATGCGCCCAAGCGCGATGTGTCGCAGGCTCTAACATCGTATTGTTATATTTAAATACCGCTTTTGCTTCACTATGGAGTATCGCTTGTGCCTCATCTAACATGCTAAGCGGCACGCAATAAGCTTGCTGTACCAAAGCAATTTGGCTTGGATGAATGACGGTTTTACCGACTAAGCCCAAGCTGACATCACGAGTCAGCTCTTGCATAAACAGCGTTGGTTGATCTAAATACTCAAACACGGGCGCGCTAAGATAAAAACCATGCGGTACAAAGCAGCCAAGCAGTTGATAAGCGAGCGTACCAATCGGAGTATCATAGACGACATTGTCCTTTGGACGGCGCAAACGCAGCGCGGCAAACAAGTCGTTGCCACCAATGCGTAAGGCATAGACGGGCTGATTAAAGGCTTCTTTAAAACCAATCGCCAACTCTTGATTATGATGCGGATTGAATAAGGCGGCAGTCTCCAAGGTTGGCATCAACAACTGCTCCGTGCTGACACTTTGGCAGGCCATACGCCAATTCGACAAGCTATACATATCGACTTTGGGCATCACAAAACCATCAACGAGGTCAATATGAGCAAAATCTGTAAGTTGTTGTAGCATCATCGGATTACGTGGGCGTACAAAGACTAGCGGCCGCGTTGGCTGCGTCTGAATATTTGACTGTCCTGAGGGCTTATTAATGCCATCGACGTGCATCGCCCACGTATGAAGTAGTGCTTGCAAGCGCTCAAGTGCCAACTCGACATCGCTATGGCTAACGGCATCTTCTAAACAGATAATGATGCTATTAATCGTCGGTAATTTATCTCGCTTGATGACTTGCCAAATATCTTGACGAGTCGCTGGCATGTAAAGGCTTGCGCCAAGCTGATAGGGGTGATAAGTGTGCGGCTTGATCATGGCATGACGCTCAGTGATCAGATGCTCATAAGACTGTGTGTGGCTATAAATATTTGTTTCGTTATTTGACGTATCTGACATAGTTGGCATCATAAATAAGGATAAATGAGAAATTATAAAAGGTGACAAAGAGTAGAAGATTATAAGGCGCTAATCGTCTTTGCCGCGCTGCTTAATAAGAGTGATGGCTTGATAAGGCAGTATTTTAGCACCTAAAACGCTGATAGCAATATGACGTTCGCTACATAAATGACGTAATAGCACCGTGTCAGGATGCTCAGCAGTGGCTAACAAAATACGCTCAGGGTCGCGGCGTAATATCGCTCTTGTCGCCTCTGCAATCGTTGGCTTAATGCGGTTACGATTGGTGATGTCGTAGTCCGCTGCGATTTTATCTATCAGCTCGGCGGTCTGATAGCGGGGCCGCGTAAACGTCGGCAAACACTGCGCTGATATCGTCAGTACTCGCCGCACGTTATCGATTTGCTCGATAAATTTTAGGCTATGGTCTGCCTCTACCAAATTATCATAAAACACGCTGCGATGTAGCCCTGATTGCGGCTCGGTATACAAACTACGAGAGATCAGCCCCGATACGGTACTATTAAGTAATCCTGATGGGATTAGCCAGTCATCAGTACTGGCTGCCAGCCAAGCGACTCCTGCTGGATCAGCCAGTGTTAATAAAGGAATGGTGCCCTTACCTTGATGATAAATACTGGCAAAATATGGATGGTTGGGGTCACTAAAGGCTTCTAAACTGTGCGCCAGCTCTTGATAAATCGCGCCTTTACCCGTCCAGCCATCGACAAATACGATGGGACTGTTTGGATAAGCCTCCAATATCATCTGCAGTGCGACTGAGTCAAGACCGCGATCACGAATGATGCTGACGCCATAATGCACACTGGACAAAGCATAGCTGCTATTGGCATCGGCTAAGGCTCGCTGCAACAATACCCCAACTGGCAAACCTGCTCGTACCAAGCTGACCAGTACTAACGGACACTCATCATGAATAGTGTGCTGAAAAGTATGATGTAGCGTATGGGCCAAATGAGCAATATCAGTCGCGCATCTATTTGTGCCTTGAGCTAGGGCTTGCGCGTATAGCTGCTCATGCATGGCGGTCGGTGCTTGCTCTAAAGTCAGCATGTCTGAATAGTGACGCTGACCACTTTGTATAAGAGCTTCTTTTTGACTGACTGGCACATCGGCCACCGTCTCTTTATCGACGATATCGAGCAGTACCGTCACATCACTGGCAAGATAACTGCCTGAGCTGTATTTTTTTAGTTGTTGAATATTGGGGTGGGTCATAGAAAACTTTTCTCGTATCAGCTGTTATTATAATTACTGAGAACTAATATTGTCGTGCAGTTGACCATGATTGGGCATACCGTACCAATCTAATAGCTGTAAAAACGGCAAATCGGCTAAGCTATCACCAAAACCAAAGCTTGGCCGTTGACTGTCTAAATGATGGTCTATTAAAAACTGTACGGCATGGCGCTTATGCACTGCATGCGGCAGTATGGCAAGATTGTTAGCATTTACGTGCACATAAAAATCTTGCTCAAAATCACGTATCAATGTAGGCAGCTTCTTGGCCAACTCTACCAATGCTTGATGGTCCTTTTGTGCATGTTTAATCGCCAAATAAATGGTCAGCTCTTCATTTACAGACCCATTACTAAAACTGTCGATATGCGGTGTAAATACTAGCTGACTGTTATCGTTTTTACTATGGTTTGCAAATACTTGGCTCAATTGGTTCAGCTTATCCTGTAAGGGTACAAGCTCGTTATACATATGCTGCTGCCACGTGCTTAATAACTCACCATCAGAAGTTAAAATAATCGCTCCGTGAGTTAAGACTTGCCAGCTGTTAAAAGGCAATTTAACGCGTTTAATCTCATAGCGGTCGCGTGCAGTGACGACTATTAAGTCAGTGCTCACAAGTAGCCAGTTAAAGAAATTAGCTTGGCGCTGACTCATAAAGCTCAATGGTGCGCCTTGTTTGTTGACCGCGGCGCATACTAAGTGTTCGGTTTTAGCAGTGGGTAAATTCCATACATCAATTTTACGCTGGGTTTGAAACAACGTGTCGTCCAAATCCATAAGTGCATAAGGTTTGGTGATGTCAGGATTAGTCTTAAAAAACGGGGTAGTCATAAAAGTGTCCGTAAATAATGAGCTTGAAAAGTAGAGCATAACCCAGTCAGAGCGTAGCTTGGAGAACAAGTTAAAGCATAGGGCTCACTACCAATACATTATCCAAATCTTGCCACATATCATCCACGCTTTTAGAAGCTGTTTCTATACAAAGCACAATCAAATCCCATTCCTTTGGCTCAACATTATAGACAAAGTTGGTCATACCAAGCCCATAATTATCGTTAAAGCTCATCATTGTACTAATTGCGCCACCAAGGGCAATTGGTGAGCGGGTCAATGCGCTAAACTTGACGGTTGGTACTGTGCTAGAGCTTTGTATTTGCGTCTCTTTTTCAAGCCATTCTGCCAATAAAAATGGCAACCAAACAAATTCATTACTGCCCAAAACCAAAATCCGCTCAGGCAACTGTTTTTGTTCAAACTGTAGCTGACCGCTAAACTGAGCAAATGCCTTTTGAAACTTCAATAAATAGTCAGCGAACCCATCTGTACTATCGAGGGTCGGGAAGCGTCCCCAATTACCAGTATCGGCTAATGGCTGACTACCAGCATCAGTAGTGTCAACCGATGGCATGATAATTGCTCTAGGGTTAGGAGTATCTGTCCATTGCCAAGTACCTGACAGCAAATGATGACGTTGGAAGTCAATATTAGGTAGACATGCTGATACCTGATCAGAGACTGGCTCGTCTGCGTCTGCGTCTGCGTCTGCGTCAGTTGCAGTCTGGGTCTGATTTAGGGACCAATCAACCAACGTGGTGAGATGTACTTGTTCTAGCTCTGTGAGTCCTGAGTTGCGTAAAGCTGTCACCACATTAATGCAAGTATTGCCTGTCGACGCTTCGTCATCGACCATAATCAGTGTTTTGCTAGCAAGTAGCTGTGCTTGTATGGCGTTATCGGCGCTTTTATAAATTAAATGCTGACTGGCATGACTATGATCTTCGCTAAAAGTGGTCAATAGGGCGTTTTCGTCACTGTCTGCATGCTGGGCATGACGAGTAGAGTTTAACAATAGGGCATTTGGATAGCGCGTTTGTAGCGCTTGATGGACACCAGCAGATAGACCAACGGCAGTTTCTGCCATCCCAACGACTAAAATCGGCTCAGGTAAGTTACTAGGGACTGAGTTTGCCAAATCAGTGAATGCTTGGCGCATAGTCGTAGGTGCAACTGGAATATGCCGCCCCAACACTTTTGATACAAACAAAAATGCACGTTTTGGATTGATACGCTGCGCAAATCCAAGTAAATCTTCTAATTGGTAACGGTTGTTTTTTTCTAAGTCATCATGACTTGTCCCGCAGTTGGTCTGATAAGTCAGACTGAGTGTGCCGCGGGGCAGGGAGATGGTTATATGCTGCTGCTGAGATGACATTGGTGTTCCTTTAAATTTTCAATTTTGTAGAGCGTCGATTGGGGCAGATGATAACTGAAATGTCATTATAACGCGCAAGTTTTATGATTTTTGCAATAACAGTAGAAGTAAAATAAATATAAGTGTATTAGTAAAATAAATGCCTATTACATTTATTCGGATTAGCGAATTTAAATAAAAACAGGTATCAATTTTTATTTAATTTTGGCTTCTTTATTAGTCGAATGTCATTTATCGGAAGAAACATCCCTTTATCGGATGATATTGTGCTAAAGCTTGCTAGTGTTTATTCCTTCAGTAATAATATTGAAAAACCCTTCCATAGAAAAGATGCTAGATTATTTTAGTAATATTAAGAAAAGATAAAAGAGTATTTTTCAAATTAATAAAAACATAACTACTATCTTTATTAATTTGAAAATAAATATCAGCAGAGAGAATATATAATAATTTAATCTGTAAGCTAATATTTATAGCTGATACTCACTTTGTTAAATCAGTAATTCTATATCTTTAAAACTAGTTTGATGCCTACGTTTATGTAGATAGAATTCATAAGGTTAGACTAAATAAACTATGGAATGACTATATATTATAACTTATAAAACCGAAGGTTTTGGCTAGATATAATTATAATTTTTATAAAAAAATACTGCGATTTTTATAAAAATTATAAACCAAATATATACCGCTACTATAAACCGTATATGCCATTTATTTTGACTATGAACTTTGTCTAAATAGCTTGGTACTAAATTGGTACTGAAAAAGTCTAGCTATATATACAAAAAAAGGAGTGGTCTTTGAAATTCTCTTGTGCATTAGAAACGTCGTCTGAACGCATTCGCCTAGTTAACGTAATCTCGCCTCTTATTAAAGCAGGTTATCAACTAGTATCGCAAAAACAAGAACCATCAGAAAACGGTGGAAATATTATTCATGTGGTCGCTAGAAGTCAAGGATCAAAAACACAAGCTGATCTGGTCGACGACTTATCCTCTATCGCAGGCTGTACGCTCTTCAATTTAGAAATCTCTGACGAAGAAACTGAAGCACCAACCAAAAAAGCGATGGATGAAAAAGATGTTTTGGCGACTATCGGTGCTCAATATCCCAATATAGTTAATGTGGTCAACCAATACGCTGACAGTTTAGCAGACAATAAGCGTGCGACTGCGTTACACGAACTAGGCCGTAAGGTTGGCGGTGGTATCTATCAACGCGATTATGCGCTTGGGAGTCCGTTAAAAAAATCTGTTGCCATCAGTCGAGAGCTTGTTCCAGCGTTGAAAAGTTTTGCTAAAGTTAAAGCTAATGAAAACATGATTAGTTTAATTAGATGTCCGTTTTGTGGTTCGTCAACTAGCAGTCATTCAAGTTGTGACTTTGTAGTAGGTTACATAGAAGGCTTTTTAACGGCCAATCCTGCAGTAGGTAAAGCAAGTGTTGAGGAGACCAGCTGTGGAGCTGGAGGTAACAATACTTGTGAGTTTAACATTAGATAAAATAGTCGCTCATAGTTAGTTTAGCCGCTATAAACAAAAATAGTAGATGTATTAAGCACCTCGGTTCAACCAAACCAGCATGGTCTTATGCTCAACTTTTATTACATATGAAGGATAAAAAAATGATTGAAGTTCAATATGACATGCTTTTGGTGTTTGTCTCATACGCGATTGCAGTATTTGGCTCTTATGTTGGTTTAAACCTTGCTATTCGTGTTCCAGCTGCAAAGCCAGGCGCAGATCTGTATTTTTGGGTAGCTTTATCTGCCATCGCTATTGGTGGTGCCATCTGGTCAATGCATTATATCGGTATGATGGCAGTCGATATGCAGATGCCAGTGACTTATGATGTAGGTATGACGATTGCTTCTATGATACTTGCGTTTGTGTTCGTTGCAATTGGAATCGTTATTGTAGGTCGCGGTACACCAAGTATTGCTAAGTTATTAGGCGGTGGCACACTAGCGGGTCTTGGTGTTGCAGCCATGCACTATACTGGTATGGCATCAATGCAGATGGAAGCGACCATGTCGTATAATACAACACTTCTAATCGCTTCAATTATTATTGCTATCGTAGCTGCTACCGCTGCACTATGGTTGGCGTTTAACTTACGCGGTAACTTACAACGTTTTGGTAGCGCGTTCATTATGGGAATCGCGGTTTGCGGTATGCATTATACAGGTATGGCTGCGATGGAAATGACCCATACAGGCGATATGATGTCTATGGGCTATACCAATTCAGGTGCATTCACCTCATCACTGACTATCTTTATTAGCTCAGTCATTGTATTAAGCTTACTATGGGCTGCTGCCTCTTATAACGCACCTAAAAAAGCGACACTAGTGTTTGGCGAATAATAACAAGCTAATAACACTCTTATAGTTAAACCATAAAAAAGGTTTTTAGATTTATATCTAGAAACCTTTTTTTGTGCCTGAATACTTAAGCCAGCTTTAGCTATACGGTAAAAGGGTTATAAGTGAAACTGTTTTAAGGTTGCCGCGTTAAATAAAAGACTACTTAAATTGACGTTATAGGCTTAGGATTTTTTACATTGTTTTTATATAGTAGGTTTAACTTAAACGTGTTGCAGCGATACTGGGATGAATTTTGCGCGGTCTCTAAGAACGCAGCAAGCAAGGAAAATTTATCCCAGTATCGCGTTTGAACTTATGACAGTTTTATTTTCAACTGACTATATGATCTGAATCATTGTCTTTATTCTCACCTCTGCCGTACTGTGTTGACGTCTTTTCATAGTAGATTTTATGGAATACAATCTTGATGCGGAAGCAGTTTCTCGCCGAACCCAATATTTTCGAGTAATACTAGATGTCTTAACTCATTCTAAACTTTCACACTCGTCGTAATTGAGCGTACCTGACAGGGGATAATCTGCTCGATGATGTCAGCTAATTTTGGCTTAGCTGTTAGTCCTAACCAATAGGCAAACCCTACTTGGGTTAAATCTACACCGCTATGAGCCGTATAGCTAATACCACCTGATGGGCGACTGTTAATCTCAAGGACACGGTGCTGACCATTATCATCTGCCTTGGTCTGTACACTAACAATACCATCACAACCAAAAGTTTTAATCAATGGCATAACGACGTCCATGACTGACTGCTCGTAGCCGATATGCTGGATTTTCCCTGTTTTATGGCGAGTGATTGCGGCTAAGACTTCGCCATATTCACAGACCACATCGATAGAATATTCTTGCCCTGATAAGTAAGGCATCAGTAACATAGGAATAGGACGCTCATGCACCATCTGACTGTTTGTATAGGCATTCACAAACTGTTCAGTATTGATTTTCTTACTGTCTGTAAAATACAGATGCTCAAAACTATCATATTGTTCGTTAGCTGCTTTGCCAGTATCTAATCGCCAAAATCCTTGAGCAAAAATACCAGTAACCGGTTTTACACATAGTGGTTGATGACCATGTTTAGCCAGTAACGCTTCAAGCTCATCAGTAGTGTCAAAGCGCCAAGCGTCTGCCACGGGGATATCATGCGTATGACACTGCTGCATAAACGCAAATTTATCTTCAATCGACGCTAGTGCCTCTACGCTGGTTGCACCCGTTAATAAACGAATACCTGCTGTGTCAAATGCTTCACGCTGCACTTCGTAGTCAATTCCATTACGACCAGTCAAAAGCACCTTTACGTTGTGTTGTTTTGCATGCTCTAACACAAATTGCCAACGCGGCATGTCAGGTTTTAAGGCTGAGTCTTGATCGTCATCTATTAACACGCCAGTAGGCTCTTGATAAGTCAAATCAGCAAATTCAAAAATCTCAGGACGATGATGTCGATGTGAGGCAATCACATCAAATGGGGTGTTAGAACGAGTTTTTAGGGTTTGTAAGCTAGATAACATATCGCGCTGGCTTGATTGTCCTTCAGCAAGCCAAGCCGCGCTTAAATCATACTGATATTCATTGTCTTGGTTGTCCATAAATCTCTCAACGTCGTTTGGTTTGGCGTACTATGTTCACAGTCATTATATACAAATGTGGCAAATTATAAATCATTATGCAAGTAATGCACGACAGCTGATGTAGTAGATTTCAAGCTTAACCATAACAAGCGTATTCTCATTCAGCAGCTGCTAAAAATTGAGTCATATCCATGCTACTATAAGACGATAATAAGGCTAAAAATATCTCAACTGTATAACCATATAAAGGATAAATCATGAGTCAAACCCTAGTTGCAGGTGCCAATGCGCCATTACCAAATGACAATATTAGTATTAGAATTTTGAGTCAAAATGCGATTGATTGTGCCGCTTATCGTCTGACAAACAGCGGCAAAGTCCGCGGTGATGGCGATATGGTGTTTTATGGTCAAAAAAGTAGTGATGATAATAGCGTCAGCTTTCGAGGTCATGACAGTGATGGTTTTTTTGATATCAATTTGCCTGCGCAGCCTGCAAGCATCGAAAAAATAGCCTTAGCATTTTCTAGTGGGCAGACGCTGGCGCAACTGGGTGATGTCGACATTCAAGTATTGCAAGGCAGTCAGGTACTGATGACTTGCCAGCTTAGTAGCGCTGGACGTAATGAAAAAGCCATCATTCTGGCAGAATGCTATCGCAGGCAAGGTAGCTGGAAATTTCGCTTTATTGCTCAAGGTTTTGAAGGTGGACTAAAACCATTATCCGAGCATTTCGGTGTTGAGATTGCAGATGAAGCGCCAGTTCAGAACCAGTCACAAAATCAACCACAGAGTCAATCACAATCTATCAATACCCAAAGACCTATCAACACCCAAAAAGCGGGTAGTGCAAGTCAAGCAAGCACACCGCCGCCGATTCCGACCAGTCCTGCAATCAATTTAAGTAAAATTACCTTAACCAAAAACCAGTCCAGCATTAACCTCAAAAAACGCGATGACTTTGGTAAAATATCAGTTAATTTGGATTGGAATCAGCGCCCAAATACGGATAAGGCAGCGCCCAAAAAAGGCTTACTAGGCGATCTATTTAAGCAGCATGGTAAAGGCGGTATTGATCTTGATGTCGGTGCGATGATTCATCTGAAAAATGGCGAAAAAACACTGATTCAAGCACTAGGCAATCGTTTTGGTAGTTTGCAATCAGCGCCTTATGTATTGTTGCGTGCTGACGACAGAACTGGACAGGTAAGTGGTGGCGAGTGGCTCGATATTAATGGTCAGCAATGGGCACAAATCGAAGAGGTGTTTATTTTTGCCTTTATCTATGAGGGCGCACCAAACTGGGCGCAGACGGATGGGGTGGCGACGATACATGTGCCAGAACAACCACCGATTGAAACTCGCTTAACCGAAGGCGCTGGTAATCTACCGATGTGTGCCATTGCACGTTTGGTGAATCAGCAAGGTAGTATCAACGTTGAACGTATCAACCAATACTTCAAAGGTCATCAAGAAATGGACAAAGCGTTTAATTGGGGCTTTAGTTGGAAGCGCGGGCGTAAGTAATATTTAGCCCCGATATTTAAATAAAAAACAGCCCGTCTATGCATAGCATACGGGCTGTTTTTTTATAATCACAATACAATTATAGCAGACTGTGCTTAAACCTATTATGCATGTGGCGTGATAGCAGGCATCAAATCATGAAAGGTACGACCAGAAGCAGTTTCACCAATAGCGTGCATCTTCCATTCATTATTATGGCGATACACTTTTGCCATAATCATCGCTGTATGACTGCCTTGGGCAGACAAGTTATAACGTGCCACTTCTGAGTTGTTGTCAGCGTTGACGATACGGCAAAAGGCATTTTCTACTGTCTCAAATGTCTGTCCAGTAAAGCTATTGACAGTAAAAACCAGTGATACTACCTCAGTAGGAACTTTTGCAAGATCAACGTTGATTACTTCGTCATCACCATCACCATCACCTGTGCGATTATCACCAGTATGAACAATACTGCCATCTTTTGACTTAAGCTGACTGAACCATATGGCATCGACAGGCTGTTTATTACTATCAAACATAATGCATGAGGCATCCAAATCGATTGAGTCGCCGCCAGTGCCGCCACCAAATAACTTACCTAAGAAGCCACCTTTTTTGTCTTGGGGTTCTTGTGCGACATCCCAGCCAAGACCTAGCTTGACTTGGGTAAGGTTGCCGCCAGCTTCTTTGCTTAAGGATATTTTTTGACCCTTTTGTAAACTAACTGCCATGATGAGATCCTTATACCCTCTCAAAAATTACGATTAGCTGCGTCAAACTTGCTTAGTCTATGATGCGTAGTTCTACGATGCATAGTACGGACACTTATTTTCCTTGCTACTCGCATTTTTGTCGAAAGTATTATAGTAATTGTAAGTGGAATATTTAAATGTTGATTACTGTAGTTAGCCATTCATTTTGCTTATAAAGTTTGCTTATAAGATATTATCTAAAAAACCGCCATTACCGCCACGACCACCTGAACTGCTACCTAAGATACTTTGTAGCCAGCCCTGATAACTGTCTCGATTACGTGAACAAATAATGATCTTGCCAGTGCCTGAAAAGTTCAGCACCATACCTTCACCACTAGTGACTGAATTGATGATATTACTCATAATACCTTTTTTCTTACTGGTTGAAACCGACAGCTTGTAATCAAGGTTTGAGTCCCAGCAGACTACATGCCCATTATCGATAATGACATCTTTGTCTGGCGTCACATCAATCTCAAACAAGGAGCCAAAGCCAGAGACAACGACTTGACCTTTACCTTGGGTCTGCATGACCATAAAGCCGCCCGTATCACCAAACACCGCACCGCCGAGGTTACGCTGAATATTTGCTCTAATATCGACCCCTGTCTGTGCGGCGACAAAAGCACCGTCACTCAGAGTATACTGCTGAGTACCGACGTCCAGTATCTGCATATCGCCATCCAGTGTTGGCGCAAGTAGGCAGTCACCTTCACCATCGACCGCTTCTATCTGTTGTTGAAATAGTGATTCATCATTAGCAAAGCGGCGCATTAACGATTGCATCAATCCACCTTGCATTTTACCTTTTAGCTCAAGATTGGACTCCATCATTACCATGGCATTGGCTTCGCAATAAATCGAATCGCCTTTTTTAAGGTTACAATGCAAAAATGGTTCGATAGTTCCGATTAAGCTAAACGTAGCAGTCATGAATGAAAAATCCTTCTAATTCTATATTGATTGTATACATCTTACTAAGCAATTATATTCAAAAATTTTACGTAATCATCTATATTTAAAGCCATCAAATGTGGTCAATACACTTGATGGCTTAGGGAGAAATACAGTCAAACGTCTGATTGTCTGCGTTTACTCATAAATGGTTAAAATCAATGATTAAACATTGACACCATAAGAGGCGGCTAATGGTCCTAGACCACCGCTAAAGCCTTGACCAACTGCGCGGAATTTCCAATCACCGCTATGACGGTATAACTCCCCAAAGATCATTGCAGTTTCGGTGCTACCATCTTCTGATAAGTCATAACGTGCGATTTCAGATTGGCCAGTGTCGTTGACGACGCGGATATAAGCTTCACCAACTTGACCGAAGTTTTGATTGCGGTTTTGACCTTCATAAATGATAGCGCAAATAGCTACTTTGCTGACGTCAGCTGGAATGCTTGCAAGGTTGATTTTGATTTGTTCATCATCGCCGTCGCCCTCACCAGTACGGTTATCGCCAGTATGCTCAACAGCGCCGTTATCTGATTTTAGGTTATTAAAAAAGATAAAGTCTTGGTCATTACGTACTTTGCCTGCTTCATTGACCAAAAAGCCAATAGCATCCAAATCAAACTCTTGACCGTCGGTTGCGCGTGGATCCCAGCCAAGACCAACGGTGATATTGGTTAAACCTGGCGCTTCTTTTGATAAGTTTACGTTGCCGCCTTTTGTTAAGCTAATAGCCATATAAATATCCTTTAGATTAATAATTGAGTGGATTAAAGAATCGAAAAAGTGAAATAAAAATCGTGCAGTCGTCTAACAATCAACGTAAATATCAAAAATATCTACCTGTATGTCACGTCCTGCATGTCATTACGTTTTACTATACTAAGCGTTTGCCTACTAAGCAAGGCGAATTTTGTGTGACTATATGACATATACATTTCTATTTATAAAAAAATGGTTTTATTGCAATATTACGCTCATTTTGGCTATTTATTTGATTATGATTTATAATAGCGCGCTCAGGTTCCCTCTACCCTGGTGTAAAAAAAGGCCGCTTTATGACTATCAGTACTGTTTTGACAACCCCGATTGAACCCATTCGCCATAGCCGTGCTTTATTTTGGCTAGTCAGCTTACATATCTTTATCATCGCAAGTAGTAACTACTTGGTGCAATTACCTGTTGAGCTGTTTGGCTTTATCACCACCTGGGGCGCTGTTACCTTTCCTTTTATATTTTTGGTTACTGATTTGACCGTGCGTATCTTTGGTCAAAATCTCGCTAGACGCATTATCTTCTTTGCTATGCTGCCTGCGCTATTGATCTCTTATTATTTTTCAGTAGTATTTTCAAATGGTCAGTTTATTGGTCATGAACACCTGCTGGATTTTAATCTGTTTGTTTTTCGCATTGTTCTTGCAAGCTTTAGCGCTTATGTCGTCGGACAGCTGTTAGATATTCAGGTATTTAATAGATTACGCCGTCTTAGCGTCTGGTGGATTGCGCCCTTAGCATCGACGTTTATTGGTAATCTGGTCGATAGCTTGTGCTTTTTTGCCATTGCCTTTTATAAAAGTCCTGACCCTTTTATGGCGTCGCACTGGGTTGAGATTGGCGCGATGGACTACTTATTTAAGATCGTAATGGGTGTATTTATTTTCTTACCATTATATGGTGTGATATTGGCAAAGTTGCAGAAGATGCTGGCAGGGAAGTAGAGCATAAAAAAATAAGTTGTGTATACGTAAATGTCTAACACGCTCTAAAAACGGACATAAAAACAGGTCATAACCGATAGTGGCGATGACCTGTCGTGTAACGGCTCAGAACAATTTAAGCATTAAGCTTAGAGTTATCGAGACCTATTCAATTGCTGCTTGCTTACGATATTTGAGTGAAGAAAGTAACGCCCAGCCGATAAAGGCGATACCGATAAGACCAGTAATCAGCTCTGGCACATGAAGCTTCACTGATAACAACATAATAATCGCTAGCGCACCGATAGCATAGTGTGCGCCATGTTCAAGATAAACGAACTCATCAAGTGTGCCTTTGTCCACTAGGAAAATGGTCATAGAACGCACAAACATCGCACCAATAGCAAGACCTAGCATAATAACGATAACGTCGTTGGTAATAGCAAAAGCACCAATGACACCATCAAAACTGAACGAGGCATCAAGGACTTCTAAGTATAAGAAACCAATAATACCGCCTTTCATAATGGCACTGGTCGCTTCCCCGCCCGACATACCATCTTCGTGTTCTAAACCTTCTTCAAGATCGCCCTCGAGCATACCAGATACCACTTGGACACCAAGATAAACTAGAATACCCCAAACGCCAGCGATTAATACAGCAGAAGCTTGCTCTGTACTAGCCCATGATACCGCTATCATCAAGATAATAAGTGCGACAAAGACACTCATAGCATCAACTTTACCCAGTTTTGCCAAACGGCTTTCAAGCCAGTGGAACCATAGGACTTCTTTTTCGTCAAATATAAAGTTTAAGAAAACCAGTAGTAAGAAAATACCACCAAACGCTGAGATTTCAGCATGGTGCGCCATCAGTCTGGCAGAGTACTCTTCTGGGTTGTATAAGGCTAGGTTGATCACTTCCATCATACCAAGGTCAGCGGTAACCGCGACAATGACGATAGGGAAGACCAAGCGCATACCAAATACGGCAATTAAAATACCAACGGTTAAGAAGATTTTTTTCCAAAATTCATCCCAGCCTTTGAGGACTGAGGCGTTGACCACCGCATTATCAAACGATAATGAAATCTCCATGACGGCCAAAATAGCAGTAATAGATAAGGTAGCTATCATGCCACCCATACCGCCATGTGAATATCCCCACCACGCCGCTACCGCTAAGGCAATGGCTGTAAAGATAAAGTCTAAATAAAAATGTCTCATGACACATCCTGTCTGGTTGCGTAAAGCTAAGGTCGGCCTATTATAGACACAAACCACAAAAAAGTGGCTATTGCTAACCACTTTTTATGCATAATTTTAATCGAAACATAAAGCATTATCAGTCGTTTGGCTACCAATAATAGTGACTGTTTTGTAGCTATACTCACTACTATTAATAGAGCAACCTATACTTTAGGTTTTGGATGTGATAGTTATTCTAATAGCAGTATAAGTACTGATTTTAGGACAACTCTAAATATCCACACCATACTGCTGACACATGGCTTGCAATCCACCTGAGTAGCCCTGTCCGACAGCACGGAATTTCCACTCGCCGTTGTGACGATACACTTCGCCAAATACCATGGCCGTCTCAACAGAGTAGTCTTCTGCTAAGTCAAAGCGAACGACCTCAGTACCTGTCTCTTCATTGACGACGCGGATGAAGGCGTTGGCTACTTGACCAAAGTTTTGACTACGAGCAGCAGCATCATGAATAGTAACGGTAACGACAACTTTATCGACATCAGCAGGTACTTGGGTCAAATTTACTTTGATGACTTCATCATCACCGTCACCTTCGCCAGTACGGTTGTCACCCGTATGCTCAACCGCGCCATTGTCGGACTTGAGTTGATTATAAAAGATAAAGTCATGATCACCGCGTACTTTGCCAGCCGTACTTAACAAAAACACACTAGCATCAAGATCGAATTCTGCGCCAGACGTCGCGCGCTCGTCCCAACCAAGACCGATAAGCAGTTTGGATAAATTTGGATCGGTTTTCGTTAGCGATAAGTTACCGCCTTTATTAAGTGATAAAGCCATTTGATAGTCCTTATTATTAGAGTAAGTTCAACGTTTTATTAAAATCGTGTTGATGTTGAGACGATACAAGGAAGAATAATATTGCATCAGAAATGGTGCAAAACCAACACGTAATAACGTTCTATCATAACAACAAAAAATGACCCAATCAAAGCAGATTAGGTCATTGTTGTGTTTATGACAAGGTGAACTACAAATGATAATATTTAAATACTACAGTGAACTTTTGTACATCTAAACTCTAGCGATGACGAATCTCAAAACTTTGATGGATGGGTTTTTTGATATTAAAATCAAAGCCAATAGTCTTTGAGGTAATATCAATGATAGCGTAGCGCTCGCTCAGCTGTTCATCTAATTCAAAGCGAGTAAAGTTGTTTGAAAAATACAACACGCCATCCGAAGTCAAACGATTCATAGCACGGTTGATAAGGGCAGCATGATCACGCTGTACATCAAAAGTACCCTGAAACTTTTTTGAGTTTGAAAAGGTCGGTGGATCGATAAAGATAATATCAAATTGCTCAGTATTGTCCTTAATCCACTCAAAGATATCAGCCGCAACGAATTGATATTTGTTACGACTAACATCCAGACCATTGAGTACAAAGTTTTGTTTGCCCCAGTCTAGATAGTTCTGTGACAAGTCAACGCTAGTGACTTTTTTCGCGCCAGCAAGGGCTGCGTGCACACTCGCTGTACAAGTATAAGCAAATAAGTTTAATACCGATTTACCGCGACTATTGCTCTTGATGCGTGCGCGCATATTACGATGGTCAATGAATAGACCAGTATCGAGATAATCAGTAAAGTTGACATAAAAATATGCACCATCTTCACGAGCGACATAAAACTTACCACGTTTTTCAGTGTCGCCTTGCTTACTATATTGATCATTGCCAGATTGACGTGCACGGGTTTTGATAAAGACTTGCTCGCGGTTGATATCAAATACCTCACGAATACCCATCAATGCCAAATTAAAGCGTTTTTTGGCAGTTTCTGGCGGGATGGTTTTGGGCGGTGCATATTCTTGCACATGCGCATAATCGCCATATAGATCAATTGCGACTTTAAAATCAGGCAAATCAGCATCGTAGACACGGATATTACTGACGTTGTCTTTTTTGGCCAGTTTTTTAAGCTTAGCAAGATTTTTTTGCAGACGGTTGATGAAGTCCTGACCATCTTCTACGTCAATCTCACGCTTTTCAAAGCGACTAACAAGGTTGCCCGTTTGCCCAGCGATGAGTGTTCCGTAACGGAAATAAACGGTGATAGCACCATTATGACAACGTAATGTTTTAGGCGCTTTAATCGGCAAGATATCAACTTGTTCGACATTAGCGGCCAAAATACCAAGCATTGGGTCAATTCCGCTACCAGCAAAGCTATCTTGCAAGATGAGTCCTAACGCATGGTATAACGGTTTTATCATCTCTTCATCACCCAAACGCTCACCATAAGGTGGGTTGGTGATGATTAAAGGGTTGCTCAATCGACCATCATCGACCAGTGGTTTTAACACACCGCTCAATTGGTCAAGAGCGCGGGTTTCTATATCCAGTAGCGGTAGCAAATCTTGCAAACCTGCTGCAATCAGGTTCTTCTCTGTCGCTAGAGTCGCACCGCTATCTGCATCGTAACCTAGTATAAGAGGCAGGGTATCTGGCTGCTCATGAGCAATCGCTAAAGCGTCGCGAAAACGTGTCTGCGCATCATCAATCATTTGCTGCCACAGTGCATCATCATGATGTTGCCATTCATAAAAACCAAATTGATTGGCCGCTTTATCGATACCGACTGCATAATCACAATGCATAAGAAGCGCTTCGATAATAAACGTACCAGAGCCGCACATAGGGTCGATGAGAGCATTGTAAAAAGGTGCGTTACCAGCGTCGTTTTTCTTATGCCAACCAGCACTATAGAGTAGGGCAGCTGCTAGGTTTTCTTTTAATGGGGCTTCGGTCATCGCCACACGGTAACCACGGCGATGCAAACTGGTACCTGATAAGTCTAGATACAGCTCAGCTTGTTTATCATTGACGGTCGCAAATACAGAAAAGTCTGGATTTTTACTATCGACATTAGGACGGCTGTCATAAACTTCATTAAAAGTATCGGCAATCGCATCTTTGATACGCAGCATCGCAAACTGTTGACTGACAGCAACACGCTTGTCAACAGACAGGCGAATCGCAAACGTTTGCTCCAAGCTAAACTGTTCAGTCCAGTTGACCGATTTTGCCAAGCCATAGAGCTGTTCTGCCACATCATAATCTGTATTAATGTTTTTACGTTTGATAAGCATTAGTACTCGTGAAGCCACACGAGACCACAAGCAAATCGTATATAGATCATGCAAAGTACCAGTCACTGCCAGACGGCCCGTACTTTTGATGTCACTTGCAATACCAAAACTTGTCAGCTCAATCTGTAGGGGCACCTCAAGTCCATCGGCACAGGTGATGATAAGATCAAGCGACAACGCTGGTGGAGATACTGTGGAAGAGAGGGGCGCGGCTGTTTCGGACATACGGATACCTGTGGGCTAAATGGATAAATGAGGCGCATCATAAATTACGATGTTTAACCCGCGATTTTACCATATTTCAGGATAGGATGGTTTAAAGTGGTTGGTATTAAGCAATATAGTCGATACTAAGTGTTTGAGTGTGCTAACTAATGATATGCACCAATACCCAATATCTAACGCGTCTCGACTGTTTTATTTCTCATTTTTGGTTGAGGGTAGCGGTTCTGTTTTCATTTCTGGTTCTGCAATGACTTGCGTTGTGGTTGCAAAAGGTTTGGTAGCGATAGGGTAGTCGACATCCTTTGGCATGAGCAACCGCATATGCGGGTAGGGCGTTGAGATATTGGCAGCATCGAAGGCGCGTTTGATATCTTCTTGTAGGTTTTCTTTAATTTTTGGCATACGTGCTACGGCTGCAGGCTTCACCCAAAAGCGTACAATAAAGAATACGCCATATTCACCAATTTCATCGACTGTAGCTGAGGCCTCAGGGCGACTTAGCACAACATTGGTGTCAGTCAATACTTGTAAAATCTCTTTGCGAGCTGTATCGATATCATCTTCGAAGGCGATACGCATCCGAAGATCAAAACGTATAAAGTTCTTAGAGGTCAGGTTGATCACCTCAGAGGAGGCCACGTTAGAGTTTGGGATGATAACGGTGATGTTGTCTCGCGTCAAAATATGGGTGGTGCGTAAGGCAATAAGTACCACACGACCTTCGTTTTCATTAATGTGAATCCAGTCGCCCACCTGAAACGATTGTTCGAGCAAGATTGTGATACCAGCGATGAAGTTGGCGAGTGTTGATTGTGCTGCAAAGCCGACTGCTAAGCCAACGATACCAAGACCAGCTACCAAAGATACAATATCGAAGCCAAATTGGGCCATGACGCTGGCAAGTCCAAGCACCCATATTAGTACAGATAAAATATTTTTGAGTAGCTGCTCGATAGAGGCATTAAGACCATAGTGTTGCAGTACTTTATGAATGATCTGTCCTGATGACGTCCACAATATATAGTAGATACCTGCCCAAATACTGGCTTTTGCTGTGGCTTTAACAGTACCTGGCTCAAAGTTAATCTGACTCATGATGGCGATTAGACTAGCGACAACCCATATATAACGCAGTACTGAGCGTACGATGTTACTACGTCGCTCATTAAGACGAAACCGTGTCTTATTGTGCTTTATAATATAAATCGCCAGCCAATAAAAAAACCCTAACACTGCAAGCAGTATCAGGATTTTGATGCCAGTACTAACCAACTCTACTATCTGAGTGGACCAATCAAAAGAATCTTCTTCTACTGAGCCACCAAGCGCAAGATATAAACTGGTATGTAGGTCACGGATAATCTCTTCAAAAAAATCAGTAATACCAGCAATTGCCATTATCTTGTCCATGCAAAGTTAAGTCTCAAATTACTACAAGCTTTGTGCCAATCAACAGTCCAAATAGTGATTGGCACAAGGCATATCTCTTATTTGAAAGTGTAACTGAGCAGACAACTAAAAGCTATACTCCTGTGCATCTTGAGATTGATAAGGTATCTCCATTTTATGCTGGACATCACGCAGAGCAGTACGCAGACCTTCTAAAATAGTAGGATGATAAAAAGGGGTGTCGAGTAAATCTTTGACACTTATATCATTGGTAATAGCGGTCGCCAATATATGTCCAATGTACTCAGCATCTGGACCAACCATACTGGCACCTAAAACTCTATCGGTTTTTTTACAAGCATAAATATGCAATAGGCCGCAGTTAACACCCATAATACGACTACGTCCTTGGTTGTCAAAACTGACACGGCCGATGACATATTCTAACTCTGGATCCTGTTGTATCTCAGGTAGTGACATACCGACGTTGACAATCTGCGGTGAACAAAACACAATAGAAAAGGGAATAGCTGGCGGACGTATATAAGCGTCTGCCTTATTTTCGCATACTATATTACCTGCACTATATCCTTCATCACTAGCAACATGTAATAGAGGAATATTAGCATTGGCATCACCAACAATATAAACATCAAGATCACCAATCTGACCCGTCTTCTTATCTAATTGTTTTGGCCGGTTTTTGTCATCAAGCTCAACATCTAAATTTTCAATACCCAATTGTTCAATATTATTACGACGTCCAGTCGCGACTAGTACACGTTCACCTTGCCATTGCTGCATCTTACCTGCACTGTCTTCATACTCAATAAAGGCGGACGTCTTATCTTCTCCTTCAACAGTTTGCGTACCTACATTATTGATCTTACTGCCCAAATGCATGGTCAATTCGCGGTTTAAACAAACGATTGCTTTATTGTTGATGTCATCATCTTTAAGTCCAGCAACGCGTTTAGCACGATTGAATAAAGTGACTTCTACGCCTAAGCGTTTAAACGCTTGCGCAAGCTCTAATCCGATAGAACCTGCACCTATGACGGCTATAGATTTGGGCAAGTCTGTCAGCTCAAAGACGGTATCAGACGTCAATAAAGTGTCACCAAGATTGTCAGACCAGTCATCTGGAATATAGGGAGAGCTGCCAGTCGCCACGATAATTTTATTGGCCTTTATCAACTCATCATTAACTTCAATCAAACCCTGTTTATTAATATGCGCGCGCCCTGATATCTTCTTGTTTTCAGGCCAGCTATCTACTTGCTTCTTAATATAGCTTGCAAAATGGCTACGCTCATCACGGACACGTTCCATTACTCGTTTACCATCTATCTGAGTCGTAGCATGAATGCCAAAGTCCTCAGAATGATTGGCGTCATGAGCACGATCAGCTGCGGCAATTAAAAGTTTACTTGGCATACAGCCAACTTGGATACAGGTTGTACTCCAAAACCCGTCATTAATAATAACAATGTTTTCAATAGTTTTACTGGCTTGACGAAACGCGTTCTGACCTGCAGTACCAGCACCAATTACTGCTACCTCTACCTTACGAGTGACATTCTTGTCAGTGTTACCAGACAGTTTGCTCATATTATCCTCAGTTAGTTGATTATTTATATCTATATTTGACGATTTATTTTTTTAAATAGTGGGCTTTAATACTAAAGCTTATCTAAACGTTATGCACCTATGCATACGTAGCAAGCTGTTGCAAAAATGTGTCATTATTTTCTTAGATGACATAAATGTTTTTACAAAAATATTGATTGAGAATGATAAATATAGTTTCTGTCTTGTCAGAAAGTTTCATAGCAAGTGCTAATAATAAAGTAATGATTACGAAAAGCTTTGATATACAATTAAGTTTACTAAGTCAACATGGCAAACAGATGTCATTAGTGGATGATGCGCTGGCAAGCTTCTATGAAGCTATTAAAGAGTTAAACGCGACTGACAGTGTGACAACTTTAACAATCCAGATTTAGGATTTATGAAAAAATAGTCTTTTGTTGTTAAAAACAAAGAAGCCTTCATAGCTCTGATAAATACCGATGGTCCTTATCAAATCTAAGAAGGCTTTTTAAACATTTACTTGTTCTTCAAGCAATATCAATCGGAGTGATTACGCACTTAGCGTCTCTAACAAACGCTCAGTATAACCTTTTGCTCTTAGGTTGCGCTGCGCGTGGGTCAGTGTCCCGTCCTTATCAAATACAAATACTGAACGCACAAGGCCCATAGTGATTTTTCCATACATATTTTTTTCTTTAATAACGTCAAAGTACTGGCAGAGTTTTTCATCACTATCGCTAATAAGTGGAATTTGTAGATCGTACTTGGTGATGAACTTCTTATGAGACTCAACGCTGTCTCTTGATACGCCAACGATATCATAGCCAAGCTTATCAAAGACAGGTAGATGTTCTGTAAACTCTGTGGCCTGCGTAGTACAACCAGGTGTATCGTCTTTTGGATAAAAGTAAAGAATCAGTCCTTTATCGGTATGCTCTACAAGCTCTTTTAAGCCGATGCTATCATCAATCAAGTGACCGTCTAAATTGCGAACTATCGCTACTGGAAAATCTGGTAGGGTAATGCTTTCTGTTGCTGGCTTTGCCATATTAACTTCCTTATCTTATTGAATCCAAAATATAGTCGATGTCAGTTGACTCATTATAGTTAAACTAATAACAGCGATTGATAAATTTTGTATATTGTTTATTTACTAGCAAAAAAAAGACTGACGATTGCCAGTCCTCTTAATACACGTATTTAAAAAATAACTTAAGCAGGCTTTTGTGGTTGTTTTAAGTCCAAACCTTTAGTGCACTGCTGCAAATCTTTTTGCATTGTTTTTACGTAAGGTAGGCCTGATGGGTCTTTTTTATCTTTTGCGTAGCTTTCAATTTCCCACATCTGACCAATCGTCATTTTACTGCGCACATCGATGGTACAGTTACACAGTTTAGTGGCAGTACTCTTGTCAGCGACTTTATATTTGACCGCACCAGTAACGCACTGATTAATATTGTTTTGCTTGATATCAGTAGCATTTGCTTGCGGCATAGCGACCAGACCGATTAATGCTAGGGGTAGTACTTTTAATAGCTTCATATACACTCTCTTATAAATAAACACAGCGCCGATAAAACAAACGCTAAATGGATAATACTGTTGATAGCCAGATATTGTTAAAAAGCTTTTCATCTATCGGCTATGCTGTTATTTGTAAACGATATCTAGTAGGGGTATAAGGATTCATACCATAACAATTATAGCTATCAATGAACACTGTGTACTTGCTGTGTTGATGCAATCAAATGTTACGCTTATGTTTGTCACGTTTATGGTCTGTGCTTTGAGCATAAAGCAGTGTTTAGATGAAGACATTCAAGCATAAACTTAAATACACAAGCAAACTCAAATGTTTGAATTTACTCAGGACGTTGGTACTGTGCTTGGTAATGCGTAGGATCAGCAACGCCAGCTTGAACAAATCCTTGACGACGTAGCGCACAGCTGTCACAAACACCGCAAGCAAGCCCATCTTCATCTGCTTGATAACAAGAAATGGTCTGTCCGTACTCAACACCAAGCGTAAGTCCAAGCTCAATGGTTTGTGCTTTAGACAATCTTTGCAAAGGTGTTTGAATGCTTAAATGATGACCTGTAACGCCAGCTTTGGTCGCAAGGTTTGCCATGTGTTCAAAAGCGGCGATGTACTCGGGACGGCAGTCAGGATACCCAGAATAATCTACTGAGCTGACACCAATAACGATATGATTGGCAGCCGTTACTTCGGCAACTGCCAACGCATAAGACAAGAATATGGTGTTACGCGCAGGTACATAGGTATTTGGAATGGCATCGTTATCAATCTTATCGTGCTTTTTATCAGGGAATTTATCCGCATCCCCATCAGGCACCGTCATACTGTGATCGGTTAATGATGAACCACCAAGCTGGGCAATATCAATATCAATAATGCGGTGATTCACTGCCGCAGTTTTAGCAATCGCTTTTGCTGCAACAAGTTCACTATTATGGCGCTGACCATAATTGAAGCTTACCGCGGTGACGCAAGCATAGCGAGCCTTTGCCCAGTACAAACAAGTGACCGAATCAAGCCCACCTGATAGTAAGACGACAGCATTTTGATCTTGTTGAAGCGTATGTGCAGGAGTTTTGGATACTGAGCTGAAAAAGTCAGATTGCGAGGTAATGTCAGTCATAGTAGTGTCTATTATTGAAAAGCGAAAAACAGCCATTTTAACAAAAATATGGCTACTATTACATAACCATAGAAGTTATAAGACCTATATGGATAACAAGGGTATTGAATTTTATGACTTTAAACCCTGCAATTTAATCTCATCTTTTCAAACTGTTAGCATTTTTTGTTATAATCGCTGCTGCTTTTAGTGCATTAGTAGTAACACGTCATTAAACCTTGTTCTACTATCAATTGCTTTATCGCCAAATCACCTTTGTAAAGATACTGAGTAATCTATGACCGTAGCGACCTTATTCACGCCAAAAAATACGCTTGAGTCTGACAAGATGTCTACTAAAGCACATCTAGATAGCCATACTTTAGAAACTGATGCTTATAGTGTGGAGTATGATGACGCTGATGACGCTGATGACGCTGATGACATCGCTACAGAATCTGCTTCTAAAGATTTAGCTGACGAACAAACTCTTACAGAGTCTGCATTATTTCGCAAATTACAAAAAAAGCTACGCAGGCAGGTTTCGTGGGCCATTCGTGACTTCAACATGATCGAGGATGGTGATGTCGTAATGGTATGCGTTTCGGGCGGTAAAGATAGCTATACGCTGTTAGATATCTTACTGCTATTGAAGCGTATTGCCCCGATCAGCTTTGATATTGTCGCAGTCAACCTTGATCAAAAGCAGCCTGGTTACCCAGAGGATATCCTGCCTGCTTATTTGAATGAGCAAGGTATTGCACATTATATTTTAGAAAAAGACACTTATAGTATTGTCAAAAGCGTCGTGCCAGAAGGGAAGACCTATTGCTCAGCCTGTTCACGTCTGCGCCGAGGCTCTTTATATGGTTTTGCTAAGCAAATCGGTGCAACCAAAATAGCCCTCGGTCATCATCGCGATGATATGTTAGCAACCTTCTTTTTGAATCTGTTTCATGGTGGTGCACTCAAATCAATGCCGCCAAAGCTGCTGAGCGATGACAAGCAAAATATGCTTATTCGTCCATTGGCTTATGTCGAAGAAAAAGACATCATTGAGTATGCCCGCTTAAAAGCATTTCCTATTATTCCATGCAATCTATGCGGCAGCCAAACCAACTTGCAGCGTGCCATCATCAACGATATGCTGCGCGATTGGGATGATGCGCACCCGCAGCGTCTGGCCTCGATATTTAAAGCCATGCAAAATGTTGCGCCATCGCAATTAGCTGATCGTGAATTATTTGATTTTGAACAGCTAAGCTTAGAGCGTGATAACCATGAGCGTCTATTTGAAGGGGATAATATCCAAGCAGGGCAGACCGACAGTCTTGCTGAGATTGGTCTGCCTGTCGCGCCAAAGACTCAGACTTTTAATGCAAAGTTTGATAATAATTATAAACAGTCAGCAGCTTTGGATAACAGAAAAGAAAGTAGCCGTGCCACACAGAAAATCCCTACGATTAATCCACTTCTTTAGCTGCTTATTTAACTAAGTAAAATTGGTTAGTACATAAAAAAACCAGCTTTTAATAAGCTGGTTTTTTATGGTTTTAAACGAGTTATTTTGAAAACTATGTCCAAAAAGGTTTAACTTTTGGCAAACACTTGCAGTGGATCAAAACTGACTTCTGGACGAGGCAATTTTGCAACGTCTTGCATACGCCAGTCGTCTTTACCATCATTGCTCACTTGCAAATAGTATTTGGCTTTTACTGAATCAATATCCACTTTGGCACTGTATCTATTCCCTTCTTGATGCTCTAGCACCACGTCTCGATCTTTTTTGACATCTGTTGCATGTGAAATCGAAAGCTCTAACGTATCAGGATAGGTAAGTGGTTTACCATTTAACAGTTTGCCTGTTTGTAAGCTCTGCTGTGGATAATCAAGATAAAAAGTAATATCTCCATTTGAGTTAAATTGCATTTTGCCACTCAAGTCTAAATCGTATGTCAGCTTATCGCGTGATACATCGTGATACAGCGTTTTGCCGTCCATATACCAATCGTCACGTACCACACTGTCACGAATCTGATAAGAGTAGTAGACAAACCAAAGACAAGCGATAACCACAAAAGCGGGCATACCAATAACAAAGATAACCACCATATAATTTTTATACCATGGTTGGCTATCTTGATGCTTAAAACTTGGCGAAGAATTTGGTGTAGACATAGAATACCTATTAGATGTATGAACCGATCAATATGCTATTACCTAGATTGAGTCTCTAATATACAGACACTCAATCATAGATTATACCTTATATTTCAAGTATTTACTGGCCTTGAGTCGTAAAAATGTTTTGTTTACTGACTTTATACTGACCGTCCTCACTTACCACGTTTAAAGTAACAGGCGTTTGACCAGACTCAATAATATCAGGGTCACCATAAATGCTCACAGGCATATCGAAGCTTTCGCCAGCTTCTAATGGCACGTCGTTAAAACGCAGCACTAAGCTAAGACCATCTTGCGGTGCGAGCGATATTTTGTAAGCGTGAGGCTCTTGGGTTTTGTTGGTTAGCTTCACAATATAGCTGTTTTCAATCATACCTTGGTTAGTTAGAGAAGACAGCTGGTTACGGTCACGGCGAATGTCAATTTCTAATGGCACGCGATCAGTTAATGCATAGATAAGACCCCCACATAACACAGTTAATAGTGTCAAGTAAGCAAACAAACGCGGGCGTAAGACACGGCTAGGCTCATTTTCAGCCAATTGTCTCTCAGTTGTATACCTTATAAGTCCGCGTGGATAGCCAACTTTGTCCATGATTTCATTACAGGCATCGACACACGCTGCACATTGAATACAAGCAACTTGTAGGCCGTCTCGAATATCGATACCAGTAGGGCATACCTGCACACACATTTGACATTCGATACAGTCGCCTAAATGGTCTGGATTGGTACCTTTTTTTCGTGCGCCGCGAGGTTCACCGCGTTCATAGTCGTAAGATACGATGAGAGTGTCTTTATCGAACATGACACTTTGGAAACGACCATAGGGGCAGATTTGAATGCACATCTGCTCACGCATATAACCGGCGTTAGCATAAGTCGAAAAAGCGAAAATAAATATCGAAACCCAAACCCAGGTTGGCCAATCAGGAAAAGGGATGAACCCTATCATCTGCCAGCTGTTATACAGCGCTTCTGTTCCTGATACATAACTGACAAAAGTCGTGGCAGTAATCATCGAAAACACAAACCAAATAAAATAAATCAAAAACTTTTTAAATGCTTTGCTCGCACTCATCGGCGTTTTGTCAAACTTAATACGCTTGTTACGATCGCCAATCACCAACTTCTCAACATATTGGAACAGATGCGTCCAGATGGTTTGTGGACAAGCATAACCACACCATACTCGACCAGCATAAACGGTGACCATAAACAGCGTAAAAGCGGCAATAAGAGCAAACGCGGCAATAAAATAAAAATCTTGCGTCAAAAACGTCATTCCGAATATATAATAGTGCTGTGAGGGCACATCAAACCATATTGCTTGCCTACCGTTGTAACGCAACCAAGGTAAAATTAAAAATAACGCTAAAAACGCATACATACTGATGACACGAATATTTTGATAAAAACCTGTGACGAATCGAGGATGTATACGATGCTTTGTCGCATCAAGATCTATTTGTTGTACTGGGATTTTATTAGGTTGTGGTGCTGACATAAACTTGCCTCTTTAAAAAAAAGAATCAGTTCGCTGGCATGGGTAACATACATAAAGTGATGCAAAGCTTAGCATTGTTATCAATGTCAGTAAGTAGTTAAAGCATAAACATGGCATAAAAAAACTGCCCAACTACCAAATGATTGATTGTAAATAACGGGTTTAAATACTGACTGTTTTACCATTTACCTTAGTATAAATGAGGCGATAGGCTCAAAAAACAATCATTATACAAATATAAAATATTTTTATTATGAATGTTTAAACTTAAAAAAGGAGAGCCGTCATAACAGCTCTCCTTTGTTAACGCTCATTACTAATCAGACTAGATAATTAAGAACTTAATTGCTGCTGACTGCTGGAACACTATTGGTCGCTTTTGGCATAGAAGCCGCAGCTGTCACATTAGCGCCGTTCTTGGTAGCTGCTGATCTGTCTGATAATGAATAAACATAAGATACTACAAGCATAATACGCTCATTACCCAATTTGGTTTCCCATTCAGGCATGACGCCTGCACGGCCATAGCGTAGGGTATCGCGAACAGTTTCACGCTCA
Source organism: Psychrobacter sp. 1U1 (assembly GCF_051847535.1). Lineage (NCBI taxonomy): Bacteria > Pseudomonadati > Pseudomonadota > Gammaproteobacteria > Moraxellales > Moraxellaceae > Psychrobacter > Psychrobacter sp. 1U1. The sequence continues at coordinate 134,527 of NZ_JBPYDD010000001.1, forward strand.
CCGCCATACAGCCAAATGTTATCAGTCAAATTAGGCGCACCAGTTGAAATCATACCTTTGCCATCTTTACCGTGACATAAAGCACAGTTCGCATCATAGATAGACTCGCCTTGGGCGACTAAAGTTTTATCCAGCTCACCGTTGTCCTTATGACCGTTGTTATCAGATAATGATAGAACATACTCAGAAGCTGCGCGAACGCCTTCTTCACCAATCTGATCACGCCATGCTGGCATACCACCAACCCGGCCTTTGTGTAGCGTGGTGAGTAGGTTTGCCGCATCACCACCATATAACCAGTCATTATCCGTCAAGTTAGGATAACCTGTTGCACCCTTAGCGTTTGACCCATGACACACTGCACAGTTTTGCAGGAACAAACGGCTACCTACTTTTAGTGCGTTAGGGTTTTGTGCCAGTTTTTCGATTGCAGGCGCAAGATCAGTAATTTTTTCATCAATCTTAGATTGCAAATCCGCTGGTGGGTTGTCACTACGTTTCAAAGTATTCTGTAACTCTGATAGCTCACTTAAAGTCTGAGCGGCATCAGTGGCATCAGCTTTTACCAGAATACTTTTTTCAAAGTTATCGGTAAATACTTTATTGTTGCTTTCAAGTTCACTATTTAACTCATTGTGAGAAGTCCATGGTACAGTCTCGCCATCAACTTCTACTGTTGCAATACCGTCCCAGTGTTTTGGGAACATCGCTGGAAAAAATATCCAATAAGCGACCGCCCATACAATAGAACCAAAAAATATTACTAGCCACCATTTGGGTAGCGGTTTGTCGTATTCTCGAATACCATCATACTCATGTCCTGTAGTGCCGTCCTCTTCTACTTCTGGCTTATACTTTAGTACCATTAGTAAAACTGCGAGAATACCTAACCAACACGCAAAGCTCAGTATAGTGATCCAAGAACTCCAAAAAAATGTCATCATTCATCCTTATTGCGCGGCTGGTCAGATGAGGATTCTTTGTCCTCATCATCAAGCGCAAGTTGTGCATCTTCTTCGAAGCGTTTTTTGTTTTTTGGCGAATACGCCCACCATGCAACGCCCAAAAAAGCGATAAAGGCGGCAACCGTTGCAATGGTCTGTAGTTCACCAATACTCATTAGCGCTGTCCTTCCATCGCTGTACCCAATTGCTGTAAGTAGGCGACTAAAGCATCAAGCTCTGTGGCACCCAGTACCGCATCAGGAGCACCTTCAATGTCTTCTTCAGTGTAAGGTACGCCAAAACGATCACGGAATAGACGCATCTTAGTTTGAACGTTATCACCATTAACTTCATTAGTTGCAAGCCATGGGAAACCTGGCATGACAGATTCAGGTACCAACGAACGCGGATTGATTAAATGCTGCTTTTGCCAGTCATCAGAGTAGCGTTCACCAACACGAGCCAAATCAGGTCCAGTACGCTTTGAACCCCATAAGAAGGGATGATCCCACGTAGACTCAGCAGCACGTGAATAGGGTCCATAACGTTCAACTTCTGCACGTAACGGGCGAACCATTTGCGTATGACAAACATGACAACCTTCACGAATATAGATGTCACGACCTTCAAATTCTAATGCAGTCCATGGTTCCATAGCAGGAAGAGGAGCGTTGACCCCACCATCCTCAGGACCTTTGTTATCATAAATTAGTGGTACGATTTCAACTAGCGTTGCAAAGCTAATAGCAATAACGATACCGATGACCAACAAGCCTGTATTTTTTTCAATAATTTCATGCGGTGTACCAGCCATGATCGCTCCTTATACGTTAGCTGTCGATGGTTTTTCGACACTAGGTTCATGATCCGTTGGATCTGCGACATCTACAGGCTTACCTTCTGGCATCTTGAGCGTTTTATAGCAGTTATATGCCATAACAAACATACCTGATACATATAAGAAGCCACCAAAAGCACGACCAATATACGGGAAATGTGAAAACTCAACCGTATCAACGAAACTATATACCAAAGTACCGTCAGGGTTAGTTGCAAGCCACATCATGCCTTGACCGATGCCCGAGATCCACATCGATACGATATAGAAAATTGTCCCTGCAGTCGCAAGCCAAAAATGCGTAGTGATTAAACTGATTGAGTACATTTTTGGTTTGTTATAAATACGTGGTAACAATACATATAATGAACCGATAGTAATCATACCCACCCAGCCAAGTGCTCCTGAGTGTACGTGACCGACCGTCCAGTCAGTGTTATGCGATAAGGCGTTGACTGTCTTAATCGACATCATCGGACCTTCAAACGTCGACATTGCATAAAATGACAGTGCCACAATCATAAAGCGAATAATCGGATCCGTACGCAGTTTGTCCCAACTACCTGATAGCGTAAGCACACCATTAATCATACCGCCCCAAGAAGGTGCAAATAGGATGATTGAGAATACCATTGCTAAAGACTGCGTCCAATCTGGAAGCGCTGAATAATGCAAATGGTGACCACCAGCCCACATATATGAAGCAATTAACGCCCAGAAGTGAACGATAGACAAACGATACGAATAAATCGGACGACCAATCTGTACCGGAACGAAATAATACATCATTCCAAGAAAGGCAGCTGTCAAGTAAAAACCTACCGCGTTATGTCCGTACCACCATTGCACCATCGCATCAGTTGCACCGCCAAATAACGAGTAAGACTTAAATGCACTAACAGGAATGGCCATGCTATTTACGATGTGCAGTAGAGCAATCGTAATAATAAAAGCACCAAAAAACCAGTTAGCCACATAAATATGTGACGTTTTACGTTTGATAAGGGTGCCAAAAAAGACAATGGCATAAGAGATCCATACCAAAGCAATCAAAATATCAATTGGCCACTCAAGCTCTGCATACTCTTTAGTAGAGGTCAAACCTAAAGGGAGGGTGATTACAGCGGATACAATCACCGCTTGCCAACCCCAAAAGGTAAACCAAGCCAGATAGGGGGCAAATAGTCTTGTCTTACAAGTACGTTGAACGACATAGTAAGAGGTTGCGAACAGGGCAGAGCCACCAAACGCAAAAATAACCGCATTGGTATGTAGCGGTCTTAAACGACTAAAGGTCAGCCATGGAATGTCAAAGTTAAGTGCTGGCCATGCCAACTGTGAAGCAATGAACACACCAAGACTCATGCCGACGATGCCCCATGCAACGGCCATAATCGTAAAAAACCTTACGATAGTAATTTCGTATTCACGGTCAACTGGGGCGACTGCTGTGTTTTGTAAACTCATTGGATGATTCCTTTACAGCCCGAATTATCAATAGAACTAACTAACGCTCCACGTTACGTATATGATAAAACATAATGAACGTGACACATGATATTGTCCGACTCACCTATTACCGTAAGGGTTTATTAACTACTTTATTAAACTTTTCGCAGGGGATTGATTAGTAATGATGGCACAAAAGAAACAAGGCTTACGACTACTATTCAGCGAGACTAAGGCAATTAATATATCGTTACAGTTAATGCAAAAACAAACCGACTTTAGGCATTAAACATCTATTTTACAAAGCGTGAATGATAGAGGTATGCGAGCGGCGGCTGACAAAAACATATTGACGTAATATTTAGTTAAAATTCCTGATTCTGTTTAAGGTATTGTAACGCAATCTTAATAAAATATCATCAGAACTATGCGTCAAAATACAAACTCTTTGGTAAACCATACGGCTAACAACCTTTACTTATGGCTAAGTAAAAGGGTTGTAAAACGTTATATTTATGATAAAAATAGATGTAGCTCTAATCTGAAAGTAAAGAGTAACTAACCTAGTTACCCTATTGTTCAATAGTGTTAAATTTCATCATACATCTTTATTAATACTATTAACTTATCTGCCGCTAACCATATGATTTAACTTATGATACGCTTATAAAGTAGATATGTTAAGAACATTTTTTGAAGTTTATCAACGTTTTATCTTATGTAACTGTTTTGGCTTATTTAAAGCAACAACTTTTATATGACATGTAGTTATTCAAAGTCATCGGCGCTCATCATAACAAAAAACCTTAATATATCAATACAAAACATAAGGATTTTTCTTATAAGCTTCATAGAAGCTAAAACTGAGTGTGAAGCACTAAATTATGTTGATCAGCGACGGTCTTAAACAAACCTAACCATGCTAGCATTTGTTACAATTCAGAAAAATCTCATATTTTTGGGTTTTACTTATTATAAAATCACGCCATAATGACACGCAGCAATATTAGCAATGACATTAATCGTAATTTTTTAACGTAAACAGGATAATAATATGGCAGTTTTTTTGACGGATGCATGGTTTGAGCAGGTAGCGCAGTTAGGGAATGAAGCTGGTGAGTTGAATTTACCACCAGCATTGGCAGACATGGTTATCAATTTAAAAGTTTCTGATGCTGAGCAAGATATTGAAGCCAGTTTTTCAGACGGCTTACTTCATCAAGGTTTAAATGATAATGCTACTACTACGCTGCTACTTGATCGTGATACTTTACAATCTATCATCACAGATTTTGACATGAATGAGATTATGGGTGCTTTTATGGGGGGTAAGATTCGTGTCGAAGGAGATATGTCACAGTTGATGGCATTACAAACTGCCCGTCCAAGTACAGAACAAAAAGAGCTATTTAAAAAGATTAAGTCCATGACTACTATGGCTTAAAGCACTGGTCAAACGGTGTCAGGTAAATGATGTTACTCTTTAGCCTTAGATAAAAAGTCTGTAAGTAAAAGCCTTTAAACAAAAAGCCTCTAATTTTAATTAGAGGCTTTTGTTTGTACTAGGTGTCGGTTTTAGACAGTATGTCTGTTTAGACCATTATAAAGATATCAGCTGGCTTGAGTCTGTATTTGTACTTTTGTGTTTTTAGAGTCTTGGTTTTCTTTATAAATCGCTGCTTGTAGCCAAATGTTTGCTTGAACATAGTTATTTACTTTGATGGCCTTTGTGCTTGCCGTACTCAGAGCGCCGATACGCACAACAAATGGGTCTGCATCTTGCTCACGCAAGATAACCACATCGAACAAAATAATGGGCTTGTCATTGAACGTCGTTTCTTGTTTGCCAATAACTTGCCCCTGACACCATGCTTCGTCTTCTTGGCCGAGTGTATCGCCAAATAGATAAGCACACATGTGACCCAAGTTAATCTCTACTGGCGCCATCTGTTCTTTGGTTTCTGGTTGCCAACCTTTAATCTGTTCTTGAATGTCTTCTGGCACTTGTCCATCATTGGCTGCAACGATATCGTTAAAAGCGCGATGATAGCGAATCGCTTCTTGATCCTCGACCATAATGACTTCCTCTTGATCGCTGATCGAGATTTCGTGTGCCCAAGCGCTAAAATTCACAAAATAAGGCGTGCTTTGTTGATATAAGTGGCGATTGGCTGTATAGAGCTGATCAAAAGCATAAATAATACTGCCATCAACACTACGCAGGCGTAACACTGCATCATGTGAGCTGTCACTGACAATCATACGCTCAATCGTACAAGTCAGACCATAAGGGCCATTGACGCATGGATAGGCGTTAATAAAGCATTCAGGTTTGCCATCTTTCATGGCAAGTACTTGATTGATATGGCAAGGCTGATCCTCAGACAGTAGCAGACAAGCGTCTTGGGCACTCGCATTAGCATTAAGGCCCTTGGGCATGGTCGCTTGTTCAATCATTTTTTGTAGCCACTCTGGCACATCACGACTCATATCATCAGTCAAAATACGCCAATGATCAGCGTGCCCTGCCGTTTGCTTGTCTGTTAAAGTAATTTTGGTCGGAGATTGTACGTTTTTATATTGATAATTAATGGTCATGAAAATACTCAAACTTAAGTCTGCCATGGAGTTTGGACGCCAAATAGCGCAAAAAGCTTTTATTTGTTACTAACACAGTAAGCCAATACCTAAGCAATATATTATATATAAGCTCAATATTGTGCTATGTTTGCGCAGCATTAATGGGTCAACAAACAACAATGATGGGTTAATGACAATTGTCCTTAGCATATAATATATAGGTATAGACACAACTAATAGCAAGCCCTTCTAAGAAAAATAATAATAAAGCCCTATATTTTGCTAAAAAAGACTAGCAGTTTTCACTAATGACTGGCACATGTTAGAAAAATTGTGTCAAACTATCCACTTTTTTGGTAGCCATGATTGGGACGTCTAAAACCTTATGTATATGTTTGTCGCATATTCATATAACCATGACCAGTACTGGCTCAGTTGCTTGTTAAGCGCGGCAAGCTTGTTAGCTTGCGTTAGTGTGCTTATCTGACAGTTGCTCACCTAGATAAGATAAAGAGTTTGAATATGTTTCGTCCTTTAGCATTATTTATTGGTTTACGGTATACCCGAGCAGAGCGTAGTAATCGCTTTATCTCGTTTATATCGCTCATCTCAATGATTGGTCTAACCCTTGGAGTAGCGGTATTGATTACCGTGCTATCAGTGATGAACGGCTTTGATCGCGAGTTAAAAACCCGTATTTTGGGAATGGTGCCGCAAGCGACTGTGACGTCGCCTGAAGTCATCGGCGATTGGAAGCAGCTTGCTGATCGTATCAAAGAAGACCCAGAAGTTGCAGCAGTTGCGCCATTCATTCAGTTGCAAGGTATGCTGACTTCTAATGGGCAAGTTGCCGGTATTATGGTCACAGGTGTTGATCCTGAGTACGAAAAAAATGTCTCGATCATTAATGAGCATATGACTGAAGGCAGTATTGATACGTTAAAAGGTGGCGACTTTAGCATTGTACTGGGCGAGGAGATGGTGCAGTCTCTTGGTTTGAATATTGGCGACAAGGTTACGTTGGTGCTACCAGAAGCGTCACCATCACCAGCTGGTGTTATACCGCGCTTTAAGCGTTTCACCTTGACAGGTATTTTTAGTATCAGTCCAGAAGTGGATAGCTTGATGGCATTTATTCCGATGAATGATGCCGCCAAATTATTGCGTCTTCCTGAAGGTGCGCAAGGTATTCGCATGAAGCTCGATGATCTATTTAATGCACCGATGGCCGCACAACAAGCAGCGGCAATTGCACCAGAACAATTGTATCCTAATGATTGGACACAAACTCATGGCAATCTATTCGGCGCGATTCAAATGGAAAAAGCGATGGTCGGGTTATTATTATTTTTAATTATCCTTGTCGCCGCCTTTAATATTGTCTCAAGCTTAGTCATGCTCGTCACGGACAAAAAAGCAGATATAGCGATTTTAAAGACTTTTGGTGCCTCTCCGCGTCTGATTACTCAAGTATTTATGGTGCAAGGTGTGGTCATCGGGGTCATTGGTACCGTCGCTGGTACTGTGCTTGGGGTCATTTTTGCCTTAAGTATTAGCGATATTTTAGGTTGGATCAATCAAAGCTTTGGTCTAAATCTGTTCGATGCTTACTTTATTAACTACTTACCATCACAGCTACGCTTGGTTGATGTTGTACTAATCACTGGCGCATCGTTTATTTTGAGCTTTTTGGCCACTATCTATCCTGCACGCCGGGCAGCCAAAATTCAACCTGCCCAAACATTGCGTTATGAGTAGTAACATTGACGGTTATACGGCAGCAATATAAAAATATAATTATAGACTTTTAAGTGTCAGCGTTTGATTGACAAAAATTTGAGTGAAGGAAGCGGTATGGCGGCCATTTTAGAGGCAAGCAACATTAGTAAGGTATATGATGAAGGTGCAGTACATACGCAAGTGCTGACTGGATTGGATTTATCTGTCAATGCAGGCGAGCGCATCGCTATTGTTGGTACAAGCGGGTCAGGTAAGAGTACTTTGCTGCACTTATTAGGCGGTTTAGATACACCGACTGATGGTGAAGTATGGTTGCATGGTAAGTGCTTAAATCATATGAATGAGACACAGCGCGGTGCTATGCGCAATCAGTATTTGGGATTTATCTACCAGTTTCACCATCTATTGGCAGAATTCACTGCAGTAGAGAATGTCGCCATGCCTTTGTTAATGCGGCCAAAAGTTTCTACAACAGACGCGCGTCTGCAAGCCATTGAACTGTTAGAAAACGTGGGTTTGGGTCATCGTTTGAATCATAGACCAGGAGAGTTATCAGGGGGTGAGCGTCAACGCGTGGCTATTGCCCGTGCTTTGGTGACTAAACCATCGCTTATATTAGCGGATGAACCGACTGGTAACTTGGATTATGACAATGCTCAATCTGTCTTTGGTTTGCTATCAGAATTACAAAGTACGATGCAAACAGCGCTACTAATGGTGACACATGATCGTAATCTGGCTGCATTGGCTGATCGGCAATTATTGCTACGAAATGGCCATTGGGCTGAGTATTAAGCCGCTGGGCCTGTACCAATAGCAAATTATATTTATATGATTTAAAGTCTGGCAAAGTTTATGAGGATACATATTATGACTGATAATAAAGATGAAAATGAAGATCCAGTTTCTGCTTTTGGTAGCGCTGAAGAAGGCAATGATCCGCTAAAAGATTATATTGACCCAACGCTGTTTGAGACGATCGATCGACAGACTCAAATAGAGCTACTGACCCCTGCTTTTGACGCTATTACGCTTGCTGGTGCTGACTATGATCTAAAAGCTCAAGATAGCGCTACAGGGAAGCGTTATACATTACTTAAAAATAAAGAAGTAATAGAGATTTTAGTGATGGATAACAGTTTTACTGATCAAGTCGTTGATGCTATAAACAAAGACCAAGAAGAAGGGTAGTACTTTTAAAAGTATAACTCACTTAATACAGATGAGTTCTACTACGTCTTTGGTGGTTTATCTGAAGATTCTTTTTGACGCTTTTGCCAGCTCGTCACTGTTCTATAGCGCCAAATCGCTTTAAAGGTTAAACCACAAATAATACTAGTAATTACTGCCAACAACGCCAGTCCTAAACAAAAGGCCGTCAACGATACTGTACCACGGTAAGTAATGAATGGATTGGCACCATTTGCAAGCACCCACAAGCTAAAATCAGCAATCATCCTTCCGATTACTCGTAAGCTAATCATTGGCTCACCCATAATATGGGCACCAACGTAATAACCTGCATAAAAAATAGGTAGGGTAGTAAGAGGGTTGGTAATCCACGTCAGGCCAAGCGCCATAGGTACGTTAGCACGAAAAATAAGCGCACCAATCAAAGCCAACAGCATCTGTCCTGGCAAAGGGAAAAACGCACTAAGTACCCCAATATAAACCGCTTTGTTCAAACTATGACGATTAAACTGCCATAAACGAGGGTCAGCCAAATGCGGCGCAAACAGCTTTAAAGAGCGGCTCTCTAGTATTTTTTCAGGCGTAGGTAGGAGGTTTTTAAGACGTTTTTGGGGCACAGGTTTGCCTTTGATCGTTATCTACAGTTCACTCAGTAGAGCATAAGCGTTTGATATTCGACAATTTTGATAAAACATTGTCAGTAAAGATAAAGTGTTGATAAAAAATAGGACGAGTGGCTATCAATAAAGGCAATCGCGATATGATAAATAGTATAGGGTAATACCGTTAATAATGCTATCATCGGTATTTAGTCGTCTAATGTTAGTTAATAAACAACCAAACAAATGATGTATAATAAAAGTTGATTGATCGCTATCTTTTCGACTTTATCTATTCTTCTATGATGTAGAAGGTTGTGGATAGAACATCGTCAGTGGTTAAGTATATATTTAATAAGCCGTCATGCAAGGAGTGCTGATGTATTGGACGATTGGCATCTCAATCATTATAGCGATGGTAGGCACATTATCAATAGGGACGGTAGACTTTGCTCAAGATAGGTTATTAGCATTTGATTTGTCTATAGCAAGCGATCTTATTTGGCTCTCATTGATCGTAACAGCGATTATTTTCCTTTTTCTTCTCCAGCGCAGTGCAGCGTTGCCGTCAATAAGCAACTACTCCCTCCATAAACGTCGAACACAAAATCATACGATATCTTCTAAGTTTATCCGTTATCTACTGATGACGATCATAGCGAGTGTGCTGGTTTTTGGAAGTGCCCTGCAAGCATTGTCTGCCTATCAGCAAGCAGAGACGACAAAAATCACCGAGCCTATGCAGGTACGTGCGTGGGTGACCATCAAGGGCATTAGCGATAGTGTATATGATTCTGAAATAAATAGTGGCTATCGACAAGTTGCAACGTTGCAATTAGTTGAGCCGTTGGTGTCCAAATTAACTTCACAGGATTTACAAGCGCAAACGTTAAGCTATATTAATAATAGCCTAAGTAGTAAAGGTTTGTATAATAAAGACATAAATGGTGACAAAAACTTAGAGCATCGTGTGCTTCTCAGTGCTTATCCTAAGCGAACATCTAGTAACACACAAACAATTGATCTTAATGGTCTACAGCCTGGTGATCAGTTGCTCATGACTTTAAAGCTTGTACCTCTAGTCACCTCTGGACAAACACTCAACAATCCAACAGGTTTCGACAGCTATCGCTGGTTACGGGGACGTCATATCGATGGTATGGCTACTATTATGGCGACTGGCGAGCCTATCAGAGTGTTAGATAGCTCATCGACAATGCTTGCTTCAAATGCCGCGTTTGACTCATTTCTTAACAGTTTGCGCACTCATATTGACCAGTGGCGTTGGCAGCTGCGTCAGCATTTTTATGCAGATTGGCTGCAGCAAACGACAGCAGAGCAACAAGCCAAAGCAGTAACGTTAAGTTTACTGACAGGTGATCGTAGTTTAATCAATCACGAGACCAAGGATCTATACCAGTTGGCTGGTATCTCGCATCTGTTAGCCATTTCTGGCACGCATGTTTTGTTTTTGGCCATCATACTCGCAGGTGCCGCAGTTTGGTTAGTAAACCACCAGTGGCCAGCGCTGTATCGTAATATACCGCGCTGGCAGGTACGTTGGTGGGTCATGATTGGTGTTGCTTTTATCTATGCGTTATTTACAGGATTTGATGTACCAGCTGCCCGTACCGCATGGATGCTACTAGCAATAGGGTTGGTGCGATTAACGCTACTGCCTATTAGTACCATGCGTGTGTTACTTGCGATAGCAGTACTCATGGCTTGGTTTGATCCTTATGTATTATGGCAAGCAGGCTACTGGCTATCGTTTGTCGCGGTGGCATTATTATTAAAATATGACGACACATCATATCAGCGAGATAACGTAGCTTTAGCGCAGCATCGTCATGACATTACTGATAACAACCATATAAGTAGTACTTTACTGACCCAAATAGGGCTAACTGGTAAACGCGTATTTAAATTGCAGTTTTGGTTATTTATCGCATTGTTGCCTATTACGTTGTTATTGTTTGGCAAAGCCTCGCTGTGGGGGCTGTTCATCAACCTATTTGCTATCGGTTTATTCGGTTGGGTCATCGTACCTTTGAATCTGTTAGCAGGGCTCTGCTATCTTTTGTTACCTACTGTAGCAGATAGTATTTGGGCATTGGTAAGTATCATAGTTGCAAGCCTGCATAAGCTGATAGCATGGCTGACTTCATTACCAGCGTTATCAGACGCATGGCTGTATACGTCAGTGAATATGGCTATATTGCTGATGGCGCTACTGGTTATGATGCCATGGTTGCTACCACGCGGGCTTATCAGTCGCGGGCTGGCGTTACCACCTCTAAGCTTGTTAGTGATGACGGTTTATGCCAATCAGCAGTCCTTGGTAACAGCTCCTACCTTATACGTGCTACCAACTGGCGATCAGTATTTGAGCGCGACGGTATTGCAGTATCCTATAGTACGTCAACACATAGATAACAGTAGTCATGTTAAAAATAATAATGAAAGAGCGCCAGTTTCAGGCGCTGTTTACTGGCTATTTTTAGCAGACCACCGACCTTATGGTAACAGGACGATGCCAAGCACAATGACTGCAGATGATATAACTGCTCACTTAGCACAACAGCTGGGAACGTTATCGATTGACCAGTTAGAAGGTGTTGTCATACAAACCAGTGTACCGATATTGACCGACACTCTTTCTTCTAAACAAAACAATAGCAAGATTAAAAGCAATATAAAAAAATCTGAGCTACTACCGATGAGTGTCTTACAATTAAATCAAAGGATGCCTATTAATCAGTACTGGCAAGCAGGACGCCATGAGCGCTGGGCCGCTTATCAGCAGTTATACTTAGAGCAAAAACAATCTGCGCGAGCAACTACTATTACCGCTCAAAGCTGTGAGCAAGGCAAAACATGGCAGCTAGACAATAAAGATATGGCATTACAAGCAATGACAGGCTGGCGTGATATCGATGATAGTAGCGTTTGGGATTGTACTATAGCGATTGCTAGCAAACAGCCCATTCGTGTCATTCGATATGATGCTAACAATCCACAGCAGTCATTACAGGCAGATTCTCAAACGTTTATTCCACCTACACCGATATCAAAGACCAGTCAGAAAACTACCCATCGAAATGGGGCATTTGAAGCACGTGTGGTCTTAAATGCAGACACTCACCATCACCTCTGGCAAATGTGGCCCTTGCTGTGCTCAGCTGATTCGTTTGCATATAGTACCAGCATAAACTATCCTACGCAGTGGCTTGGTCACAGTACATCTCAGGTAACTACAGAGGCATTAAGCCGACAACAGATTGATAAGATAATCACATACGATCGCAAAACTTTAGAGATAGCGCTACGTTTTGATGCTTTACCATAAAAACGATACCGATACGGCCAATACCTATTATCAACATCGTAGTATAATGATATTTCACGTTTTCACTATTGAACCATGAGTAAAATACCACCATACTTAATGACCTAGTCATACTAATCATTCATGTATGCAAATTTTTATCGTGTTTATTTTCTATCCTCATTTTTACTTGTTTTAGATTGCTTTTTACCTAGGAAGTTATATGCCCAACTGGCCGCCAGACCCTAACAAACGTCCTGATAATTTAGAAAATCAGCCGGTACCATTGCAACAAACATCGCCTAATCAGCCAAATGGACAAGAATGGCGTCTTATTGAAAAAACTTTATTAGCCAGTGTAGAAGAGCAGCGCCGTTCAAGGCGTTGGAGCATCTTTTTTAAGCTACTTACCTTTGGTTATATCTTGTTATTATTCTTAACGATAGGCCGTAGCTGTAGTAACGATGCGCCATCTGGGCTAGAAGGAATTGATACCAGTAAGCCGCATTTAGCGGTGGTTGAGCTACAAGGTACGATAAGTAACGCCGATCCTGCAAATGCTTACGATATTAGTAAAGCGTTGACGCGTGCTTTTGAAAATAACAACTCAAAAGCAGTGGCACTTGATATAAATTCACCTGGTGGCTCTCCGGTACAATCAGATGAGATCTGGCAAACTATGATGAACTTACGTCAGCAGTATCCAGACAAAAAGCTTTATGCGGTGATTGGTGATATTGGTGCGTCAGGCGCTTATTATATTGCATCTGCTGCAGATGAGATTTATGTCAATCCATCAAGCTTAGTAGGCTCGATTGGGGTCATCATGCCAAGCTATAATATTGAAGGCTTAATGGACAAAGTAGGCGTGTCCGATCGTACCATCACCGCAGGCGAGTACAAAGATATTTTAAGCTTGTCGCGTCCGCTTACTACGTTTGAGACACAGCATGTTGAAAACGTACTTGATAATACGCATAAGCACTTTATTAATGCAGTCAAAGAGGGTCGCGGCGATCGTCTTAAAGACCCTGAGGCCAACAATTTGTTTTCGGGGCTGTTTTGGACCGGTGAGCAGTCTATCGCACTGGGACTGGCAGACCGATCAGGTAGCATTGCAAGTTTAGAAAAAGATTTAGAATTAGATAACGTGGTAAATTACACGCCACTAGATCCGTTCCAACTATTCATGGATCGCTTCGCAGTTAAGCTTGGTGCAGGCGTAGGCTCGAGTATCAATCTTGATGTATTGCCACAAGAGGATGGTAATATCGAGATGCGTTAAACGTTCTTTTTTCATTTTGAACGGATTATATTTAATGTGTATGATTGTTGAGGCTGAGCATATAACTATGCTCAGCCTCAGTTATATAGTCAGTTTAAATTATAAATAAATTACTAAATCAAGTACCGAGCCTTTAAGAGCACCAAACCTCTATAAGAATTAGTGAGAGCCTGTCATGAGTGAAATCAATTTGCAGACCTTTGCATCATTGCCTGTATCGAACATAACCCAAAAGCCAGTCCTTCATTTTGCTCATGCGAACGGGATGCCAAGTGCGGTCTACCAGCCATTTTTTGAGATATTGGCTGAATTTTTTACGGTTGAATATATACCGATGTTAGGGGGCGACCCAGACTATCCTGTTGACAATCACTGGCGCAGTCTTACCCAGCAAGTTATCGATAGCGTAAAAACTGTCTGTGAGAAGCACGGCATCTCACAAGTGGTTGCGGTAGGTCACTCGCTTGGTGCTATGTGTACGCTACAAGCGTTGTACCGCGCTCCCAAAATATTTAATCAAGCAGTACTTATGGATCCGCCTTGGGTTTATGGCAAGTCAAGCTTACTATGGCATGTGGCAAAGACAGCTGACAAGTTGCCTCTGATGGACAATCGTCTGATGGATAAACTGTCACCATCTGGTATTTCTAAGAACCGCCGTGATGTTTGGGATAGTCGTGCAGATGCTTACGAAAAAATGCGTCATAAAGGGTTTTTTAAGAATTTTGATGAGCGTAGCTTTGAAGGTTACATTCAGCATGGCTTGTATGAGCGTGCAGATGGCAAAGTCACTCTAGCCATTCCTAAAACTAGTGAGGTTGCTGTGTTTCGTACCAACCCTTCTTGGTACTGGCTGTCACCCAATCGTCGGCCTAAGCCGCCAGCGACACTTATTATCGGTGAGGAGAGTATATTTTTAAAGCGCCGTTTTCCGCAGCAAATTCAAACGCGCTTGGGTATTCCTTATCAGACTCATGCAGGAGGTCATATGTTTCCGCTTGAGCATCCTGAATCTGTCGCACAGCAGGTATTGGCACTGATAAAGCAGCAATTATTAACTTAACTGGTGCTTAAATACTATATATCATAAATATTTATGAGAATTATTAAGTTACTGTTTTGAGTATTACTATTATGCCAAACCGTGCTACTGCTTTGAACAACACAACGACACTGCAACCAAAGCGCCCAGCTTTGTTTTCACGCTTAGGTGCGTTTTCTCTTGTCATAGGAATGGTCATTGCTTTTTTTATCAGTCAGTTAATAGGAGTTTACATTGCAGGCAGACTATTGTTGCCAGCTACCAAAAGCATGACAATAGGAGATGTA
This sequence comes from Psychrobacter sp. 1U1, assembly GCF_051847535.1. Taxonomy (NCBI): domain Bacteria; kingdom Pseudomonadati; phylum Pseudomonadota; class Gammaproteobacteria; order Moraxellales; family Moraxellaceae; genus Psychrobacter; species Psychrobacter sp. 1U1. The sequence continues at coordinate 149,810 of NZ_JBPYDD010000001.1, forward strand.
TTTTTTTTTGGTAGTAATGATGGAACTGTAGTAAGTGCTTCGATTATTATCAGTTGCATACTACTGATGGCACTGAGTTATTTGATTGTACGTGTAAAATCTGGAGATATACGTGAATACTTAGCGATCAAGCCATTTTCCTTGGTAGTTGGCATTGGAATGTTTGGCATACTGTTAGTGTTCATGATTGGCAGCCAAGCATTGACTTATTTGTTGGATAAGTCTCCACTGGTTTTTGTAGATCCGTTATATCAGTCTGTCAGCTCAGTGTGGTTACTCGTTTTTGCGATGGTGATAGTCGCACCGATATATGAAGAGCTGATTTTTCGCGGCATTTTGTGGTCGGCTGTCGCAGAACAGTTTGCTGCAACTCCACGCTCGAAACAGCGCGGAGCACTGGTAGCGAGTATCGTGACCAGCTTTATTTTTGCTGTGATTCATTTGCAATATGGTATTTATGAAATCACTACTATCGTGGTACTAGCATTTATATTTTGCTACGCGCGTATCAAGTCAGGATCACTAGTACTGCCTATGTTGTTACATATTATCAATAACGGTGTTGCTATGTGGCAGTACCTAAACCAAGTTAGTTGAACAAAAGATACTTGACCAAAACGATCAAAACAAATTAAGCATTAGGGTTTAGTTGCAAAACTTCGTCGGCAGCTTTTTTGATATCATCGAGTGTCAGCTGCGGTTTACCGCTTAATGCTTGTCGCCACTTACGAGCTCCGGGCAATCCTTGAAATAATCCCAAATAGTGCCGCGCCATCGTCGATAGTGTCTCACCTTTTATAAGCTGCTCCTCTAAATATGGATACAGCTGCGCTAAAATATCTGCACGCTTAGGCATCGGCTGATCCCATAGACTATTAGCTTCTGCTAGTAAGTAAGGGTTATGATAAAAAGCCCGTCCAATCATTACCCCATCAATATATTGTAAGTGCGTGGCAATATCAGCGACAGTCTCGATACCACCATTAATCTCAATATCAAGCTCTGGAAAGTCCTGCTTGAGTCGATACACATCATCGTAACGCAGTGGTGGTATTTCACGGTTTTGCTTAGGGCTGAGTCCTTGTAGCCAAGCTGTGCGCGCATGTACGATAAAACGTGTACAACCAGCATCAGCTACCGTCTTTACAAAATCCACCATAAACTCATAACTGTCAAAATCATCGATACCGATGCGATGTTTGACGGTTACCGGAATATCAACGGCCGCTTGCATGTGCGTTACTAAGTTGGCCACAGTGTTAGGCTCTGCCATTAGGCAGGCACCGATTTTATTGTGCTGTACACGGTCGGAGGGGCATCCAACATTGATATTGACTTCATCATAGTTATGCTGCTGAGCAAATTCGGCGCACTGAGTCATCTCGGCGATATCAGCACCGCCAAGCTGTAGTACCACAGGATGCTCTAATGCATCGAAGCGTAGGTGCCGCGCACGGTTGCCATGTATAAGAGCACCAGTACTAATCATCTCGGTGTACAGATATACTTGAGGGTTAAACAAACGCGCAAAGTAACGATAATCCGTCGTCGTCCAGTCAATCATCGGAGCAACTGATAAACGCTTATTGGTCATATCAACCATGGGTGTTAAGCCTTAATATTTTTTGAAGTTTGTATTAAATGTGATAAAACAGCTGTTTCATTACAGCCAATGTTTGATTGAAAAATCCATAAAACAAGAACAGTAGGTCATCAGACGCTAGATTAACTGATTGATTTTTTTGTACTCAGGCATATTATAAAAGTAAAACCCCATGATAATGCCAATCAAACCGATAAAAGCGATATAGAGTGCAGGCGAAAAGCTTACAAACATAGTGGCATAGCCAAGTCCGAAAGGTACGGATACGCCCACAAGTCCATAGATTACATTGTAGCAAAACGCCATTCCTGTCAGGCGTACGTTGGTTGGAAATAACTGTACGAAGATAGCAGGTACCATGCCAATGATGCCAGCACAAAATCCTAAGAGTGCATACATGATCAAGATATAATCACCGCCAGCTTGCATATGGTAGAAAAACGCAAACATTTGAGCAATCAGTAAAACGGAGCCGACTATTAAAATTTTACCAAAGTTCTGGTAGTTAGATAGTATTCCATAAAATACACAGCCAAAAATCATAAACACAATGCCCAAACTGTGTGAAAACCCAAATAAGTCTTTGTCCAAAGCAAACCGTAATTCAATCAAGTCTGGGAGCAACAGTATGATGACAGTCGTAATGCTAGACATAATCAAACTTAGCATCAAACCGATAAATATTGAATGCTTACAGTGTTTGAAAAGTAAGGTAAATGGCTGAGCGGTATGACTATTCGTTTTTACTTTTTTAACTTCTAAAAAGAATGGTGACTCATCAATAAAACGCCATACTAATAAAGGTAAACAGCTCAAGATTGCTGCAATAAAGAAGGGTAAACGCCAGCCGTAACTGGTTAGCTCTTCAGGGGTCATAGAGCCGGTGAGCCATACAAAAAAAGCGTTAGAAAATAGCACCCCTATAAAAAAGCTTGCTGTCACATAGCTACAGCTAACCGATAGATACTGCCGCGGTACATGCTCTGCAACAAAAACCCAAGCCAATGGGACATAAAGGCCAAATGCCATTCCCTGTATCAGTCTAAGTAGGATAAATAGGATTGGAGCTAGCATGCCCCACTGTGCATACGTGGGCAAAAACGCTATAGTCAGTAAACTGCCTGCAATGATAGCCATGCTGATGAATAGAATTGGCCTGCGACCCTTGATGTCGCCATAACGTCCAAGAATAATGCCACCGAGGGGCCGTGCCAAATAACCCACTGCAAAAAGCCCAAGTCCTTGTAGTCTTAGGATATCAGGATTGGTACTAGTCGGAAAAAAAGCAGACGACACGATGTCTGCGATGTATAAATAAATCAGAAAGTCAAAAAAAGCAACAGCGCTGCAAAAGCAGACAAATAAGACTGTATTTTTGTCTTTAGAGGACATCAGTGCATATTGAGAACGAGAGGGCATAATTGATCACGCATCCACATATAAAAGTGGTTGTTGAGACGGTCATCATGAGATAACCGACCATCATAAAAAACGACAAACCAACATGGGTAGATGCTGGTTTGCCAGAGGAATACTTTAGAACGTTTTATTTGAAAAGGTTTTGACAAAAATATTTTTGGACTATGTAATAAGCAATGATATTGATAACGTTAAAAGAAGACATCGTTGGTATTTACAACAACCAATCAATAGGCAACCAAGACATGACAGTTAGCCATAAGTGATCAGTCAAATCTACTTTTGGTTCTGAATCATACACCACTTTTTCTCCATTTTCGAGCGTATGCCATTGTAACTTATTGTTATCTATTAACTTTACTTCATAAGCTTGACTTAACAGATCGTCACTGAGCGCTTCATGTAGTTGTCTTGCCAGCTCATCGTCATTGATAATCACGCCCATTTCAGTGTTAATATTAGCTGAGCGGGGGTCAACATTATAGGAACCAATGAAGACTTGATGGTCATCTACAGCGAAAGTCTTTGCATGTAAGCTGGTTGACGACTGACTGCGCGCTTTCCATAACTTGTTTTCGCGCTTTTCTTCACTAGCGGTTGATTTTAACTCATATATTTTGACACCAGCGCCGAGTAGATGAGGGCGCCACTTGCTATAACCAGAATGCACAGCAGTTACGTCAGTTGCATTAAAAGAGTTGGTCAAAATCTTTATATCAATTCCTGATTTTGCCAGTTGTACTAACGTATCTACACCGTCTTTGGTTGGGACAAAATAAGATGAGATGATGGTTAGCTTTTCAGAGGGGCTTCCAAGTAGGGTTCTTAACTGATGGACTAAGTTGCTATCAGTGGGGACGGTTTTGGTCAATTTGCCGACATCATCACTCAAGAACTGCATATCTGTCCAACGAAATGGTACGCGCTTATTAATCAGGTCAGTATCGATAGAGGAGTCTTCAATGGCTGCTTTATAAATAGTTAAACTGTCGCTAGAACGGCTCTTTTCATCTCCATCTAACTTATCTAATCCTGTCAAAAAATTACTGGTAGTGTTTTTATCGAGAGTGACGAGCGTTTCAATATCGAAGGATATAGGGGCTGACCAGTAGCTCATAAAACTGTTATCAATATCAGCGACTACTTTGCCAATAAGTAACACGTCTAAATCAGCAAATTGACTGCTTTGATCATTACTAAGGTATTCGTTACCAATGTTGCGACCTCCAATAACGGTAATTTGTTTATCAAAAGTCATGCTTTTATTATGCATGCGTCTGTTGATACGCGGCAAACCGGTGACAAAGTTCATCGCTTGAACCTTACGGTGCATTAAAGGATTGATAATGCGTACAGCGATATTTGGATGGCTGGCAAAACGTAATAAGTGCTGATCAAGTTTTGCATTGTTATTAAAATCATCAAGTAGTAAGCGTACGATTACCCCGCGCTCAGCAGCTTTCCACAAATCTTTTAGCAACAGCTGACCTGCTTGGTCATCATGCCAAATATAGTACTGTACATCAATACTGCGAGTGGCCATATCAGTTAGGATACTTCGTGACGCAAAAGCATTCGCACCAGTGACAATAGGATGGTAGCCTGATAGCTCAGGGTGTATGTCGTTTTGTTCACTGATGGATGCCACTAAGTCGTTGTTACTGCTGGTGCTGTTTTTACCTTGAGTATTGTCCAGACTACTGTCTTGTTGGTATAGAGCATTAACACGGGCTGATAACGCTTGGCTTTCAGGCAGATGCGGCTGTTTTGGCAAGCTTTGGCATCCGCTAAGACCTAATGTTAGGCCAAGTGTTAGACTCAGTGACAAGCTGCTCGGCTCTCTACTTAACATCGACATAACTGGTTTACCTTGATAAGTTTTAAAGTGTGCTGAAATTTATACAGACTAATGTGGAGGAATAATAGCATTGTTTATAAGGTATGTAATAGCAACGTTTAAAGCCTAGTTAAAAATGCTGCCAAGCTTAGCAGGTGATGCAGTATCTGCCTATCAAAAATACGTTATTTTTCTTAGATTGGTAGTCACTCACGTTGCTATAATAACTTAAGCTGAGACTAGGTTTTATTATTTAACCATAAGGCTTTCAGAAACAACCCGTAGTCAGTGCTTAAAACTGACTATAAACGTTAAGTGTTTTAAATCTGAAACAGACAAACAAGTAAAAGCAATACCTGAAATCTAACGTCTGATATATGGGAGCATGATATGATAAGCGCTTTGAATTATGTATCATGAAAACTATAATCAGCAGTGTCAATACCAACCATAGTAACGGAAAACTTATGAGTCAGTCGCAAGCACATGATGAAAGCAATTCAAATCCACTGGATCCAAACTGGCGCAATGATGCTTTAGACCTAGACCTCGATTACGGCATGCAGACTATTGCAGTTCGTGCAGGGCAGCATCGTACTGATGAAGGAGAGCACGCCGAACCTATCTTTACCACCAGCTCTTATGTCTATACTTCTGCAAGTGATGCCGCTGCGCATTTTAATGGAACAAAGACTGGTAACGTTTATTCGCGCCATACTAACCCCAGCGTGCGTACCTTTGAGCGTCGCCTAGCCGCACTCGAAAACGGTGAACGTGCGGTTGCCACAGCCTCAGGTATGGGTGCGATTTTGACTATGTGCTTGGCCTACCTAAAAGCAGGTGATCATCTGCTTGCAGCCAATCAGCTCTTTGGCTCATCCATTGGTTTATTCAATAATTACATGGCTAAGTTTGGCATTGAAGTCAGCTATGTCGATTGCTTTGACAATGACGCATGGGCAAGCGCCATACGACCAAACACTAAGGTGATTTATTGTGAAAGCCCAAGTAATCCTTTGGCACAAATTTGTGATATTGGTTATTTAAGTCAGCTGTGTAAAGCCAATGATGTGTTACTAGTCGTTGACAATTGCTTCGCCACACCAGCGCTACAGCGGCCGTTAGACTTAGGAGCTGATGTGGTGATTCATTCTGCAACCAAATACTTGGACGGTCAAGGCCGAGTGCTGGGCGGCGCACTTGTCGGTAGTGATAAGCTGATGCAAGCAGCATTTACCGTTGTGCGCTCAGGCGGTATTAGCATGAGTCCCTTCAATGCTTGGGTCTTTACTAAAGGACTTGAGACCCTTAAATTACGTATGCAGGCACACTGTGCCAATGCCAATCAAGTGGCAGAGTTTTTGGTCAATCATCCTAACGTCAGTAAAGTACACTTTTCAGGGCTCTTAGATCATCCCTCTCATGAGCTTACCAAGCGTCAGCATCATATGAAGAATGGCTATGGCGCCATTATGGGGTTTGAGGTTAAAGCGTCTGCTGCTAACAACCATGTCAATGATCGCGATACAAAAGAAGCTGCTTGGCATGTCATTGACTCAACACAAATGGTCTCTATTACTAATAATTTGGGAGATGCCAAAACCACCGTTACCCATCCTGCGACCACGACTCATTTTAGGCTTACCCCTGAGGCACGCGCTGAGGCTGGTGTCAAAGATGGGCTTATTCGGTTGTCAGTAGGACTAGAAGATGTGGAAGACATTATCAAAGATTTGGCGCGCGGTTTAGACAGTTTATAAAGATGACGGTATAATCAACGTTATCGTATTAACTTTATGATTAAAAGCTATTTATCATTCATTTGTATAAAACAAAGGGGCAATTATGAACATTCAAGCACTTATGCAGCAGGCTCAGACCATGCAAAAAAAGGTCGAAGCTAATGTTGAATCGGCAAAAAAAGATCTAGCAAATAAAGAAGTCCAAGCAGAGGCGGGTAGTGGCCTAGTAAAAGTCACTATGACGGGTCGTCATGTGGTCAAGCGTTTAAGTATCGATCCAAGCTTACTTGAAGATGAGCCTGATATGATTGAAGATTTGATCGCTGCTGCTATCAATGATGCGGTCCGTCAAGCGGATGAGCTATATGAAGAGACAATGGCTGGCGCGACTTCAGGTATGGGTCTGCCACCAGGTATGCAAGGTTTATTCTAAGTCTTAATTTGCGGTAAATACTGCATATTGAAGACAACAATGGGGTTGTTATCCACCGGATACGACCCCATTTTTATATCTACGGTTTATAGATAAAGGATGCAGATTTGCTTACAGCCAAATTTGATCAGCTGGTTAAACAGCTGCGTATTTTACCAGGTGTTGGTCAAAAAAGTGCTCAGCGTATGGCACTCCACCTCCTTACCAAAAAACGTCCACAAGGGATGGCGCTTGCCCAAGCACTTGATGAGGCAATGCGTGATATTGTTGAGTGTCAGCGTTGTCATAGCTTTAGTGATGATGCGGTTTGTCCACTGTGCCAAGATCCAAGACGTGATGATGGGTTGTTATGTGTGGTCGAAACCGCCGCTGACGTCATGGCCATTGAGCAAACAGCGGGTTACCGTGGACGTTATTTTGTTTTAGGTGGGCATCTGTCACCGATTGATGGTATTAGCGCTGATGATTTAAACATTGACCAGCTGGTATGGCGCGTTAAACAAGAGCAGGTTGAGGAGCTTATATTGGCAACAGGTACCACTGTTGAAGGTCAGACAACGGCACACTTTATCAGCGAAGCGGTGAGTCGTCATGTCAATAAAGTCACTCGTTTGGCACAAGGCGTACCCATAGGCGGTGAGCTCGAATATTTAGATAGTATGACATTGGGACAGGCACTACAAAATCGCTCCTTTTTATAATATAAACAAAAGCTATATGTTTTAGTCTCGTAAATAATGGCTTTAAACTTGACGCTGTCATACGAAACGCTCCAAAACATGAACGCTAATTTGTTATAATTTTCTTTTATTGTCTCTAGGCGCTATTAATAGCGCTCTTTTTTCTTCTATTCTCTTCTATCTAAGCAGGTATCTGCCCGTGTCTGATCTAAGCTCTTTTGATGTAAGCGCTCAAACCAATTTATCTCAAGTTGATTTTTCGCAAGATGATTTGTCTCAAGACGATGTTTTGCAACCCGATGCAAAAGAAGGCGTTGACGGTGGTCAAACATATGCAGCTACTAATGTGGTAGACATGCCTGCCGAGCCGGATATTGACGCGTTGCTAGACATAGCAGATGAAGCATCTGTCACTTGGGTACGTGAGCAAGCGCAATTGGACGAGGTTATCAAGGCCTTGGAAGTTTGCGGGCGGGTAGCGTTAGATACTGAATTTATCAAGCGTGACACTTACTATCCACGTCTTGCTTTAGTGCAGCTTAATACTGGCGATCACATTTATTTATTAGATGCCCCGCAACTGCAACTAGCTGAACTATGGCAAGTCCTAACTGAAGTCGATGTGGCGATTTGGCATGCTTGCGGAGAAGATCTAGGTATTTTTTATCTACTCTCTGGCTGTCCGCCATTGACCAATATTTTTGATACGCAAATTGCGCTGTCTTATTTAACAGGTCAACTGCAAATGGGCTATCAGCAAGCGCTTGATGATCAGCTAGACATGCAAATTGACAAAGAACAAAGCCAGTCTGATTGGCTACAACGTCCATTGTCAGATGAACAAGAACAGTATGCAATCGATGATGTGCGTTTTTTACCAGCACTGTATCTAAGTTTGGAGTACGAATTAAAAAGACAAGGTCTATATGATTATGTATGGGCGGATTGTCAGCTCTATGCTCATGAGCTATACAAGGTGCAGCATGTTGAAGATGAAGCTATGTATTTGACGATGGCAGATTATCGTTATAATTCAGAGCAGATGGCTATACTAAAAGCAGTGGCTACTTGGCGTGAAGCGCTGGCACGTTCGACCAACCAGCCGCGTACTTTTGTAATTAAAAAACAGGCGGTGCGTGAGATTATCACCGAAAAGCCAACCAGTATGCGCGCGCTTGCCCATAAGACGACGATGCACCGCAGTATGTTGCGCCTTTATGGTGAGGAGCTGCTAAAGGTCATTAAAGAGGCAAAAAACTTAGCGCCTGCTGAGCATCCAGAGTGTCTACTACCGCCATACCGCTCGAAAAATAAAGTACTATCAAAAGCGGTACAGCAAGCGGTAGATGAGCAAGCTAAAGAGCTTGGTGTGCCGGCTAACGTGCTTATGCGTAAAAAATGGTTAGGTCAGCTTTATGAGGTTATTGCCTTCGATAAAGATTTGGCCGAATTACCAGAAGGTCTAAAAGGCTGGCGCAATGAATGGGTGATGCAAACTTTGATTCCAGTGATTGAACAACATAAGACTGAATTGCAGCAAGGGATGGGTATCAATGTTTAAATGTTTGGATATTTTTCTTGGTTAAATATCAGCGTTTAAATTTTCCGTGCTGCAAAAAGTGTTCAGTTTGCTTAGCCACTGTTTCATTTACTAACATGCCTGTATGCGAGACAGGTAAGACGATATGATCGGTGGCTTTGTCAATTTTAGTCTCTTCTACATATACCGTTCCATCATGCACAAGCGCTTGCTTGGGACTTGACTTGTCTGCTTTACGCAATTTTCGATTATGATACTGCAAAAACAGTTGCCCTAAACCATAGGGCTTATTACCCGCAATCACTCCCAAAGTAATATGTTGTGGCAATGGTGCCACCGTCCCATCTAAAGCATCGACGTATGAGCGGCCTACAATAGCAGGGGTTAATCGCCAAATATAATCGGCACAAACGCTGCCAACATGCGGTGTACCTAGGGTCACACAGCGTCCAATCTGCCACTTTGGATAATGGTAAACAAAGTCACGAATAATCAGCCCGCCTAAACTATGCCCCACCAAATCTAACGGCTGGTCGGGATGATGGTTGTTTTCAAGCCACGTATTAAGACGCTGACTATTGGTCGTAATACTGTCACGCATACTACGGTAGCCGTATTGATGAGTACTAAAGCCTGCGGCTTGCAAGCGTTTGGCCAATGGTCGCATAATCCATGCGGTTTGATGCAGACCATGAATAAGAATGACGCGGTTTTTTTGTTGCATTTTATCGTCCAAAAAGTGCATTAAATAAAGATCAGCAGTGCCTACTAATAAGTAACGAACATTAATAAGTAACGAATATGCTTTAGTATATCGTTAAATAATCGTGTTAATTGCTCATGTTAAATAGATATGTAAGTAGTGTACAAAATAAAAACCTCCAAATCAGCTACTGACTTGAAGGTTTGTTTTTATATAAAAGACTTAAGACGACTACCTGTTACCATATACTACATATAGTTTTCGATACTTGGGCAAGAGCACATTAGGTTCTTATCACCATAAGCGTCATCAACGCGTGCCACACTTGGCCAGAACTTATGAGCACGGACATAAGGCAGTGGGAACGCAGCGACATCACGGCTGTATGGATGCGTCCATTCGCTATCAGTGATCATAGAAGCTGTATGCGGAGCATGAACCAATGGATTGTCTTCAAGCGTCCAACCATCTTCGCCCGCTTTGGCTTTCATCGCTTCAGCTTTGATAGATTTTAAGGCACTAATAAAGCGATCTAGCTCTTCGACAGACTCAGACTCGGTTGGCTCAATCATCAAGGTACCTGATACTGGGAAGCTCATCGTTGGCGCATGGAAGCCGTAATCCATCAAGCGTTTGGCGATATCACTCTCGCTGATGCCTGTCTCTTCTTTTAGTGGACGAATATCAATGATACATTCGTGCGCGACTTGACCATTCTTACCCGTATATAGAACAGGGTAGTGGCCTTTTAACTGAGAGGCAACGTAGTTGGCGTTTAAAAGTGCCAGATTGGTCGCTTCAAGTAAGCCATCACGGCCCATCATCGCGATATACATCCACGAAATCGGCAAGATACTCGCTGAACCGTACGGTGCTGCTGATACTGCTGAGCAGTCCTTTTGCGCATTATGAACTGGACTGATAGTGTGGTTGGCCATAAATGGCGCCAAATGTGCCTGCATACCGATAGGACCCATGCCAGGACCACCGCCACCATGTGGAATACAAAAGGTCTTGTGAAGGTTCATATGTAGAACGTCGGCACCAACGTCAGCAGGCTGCATGATACCAACTTGAGCGTTCATGTTAGCGCCATCCATATAGACCTGGCCACCATGCTTATGGATGAGGTCACAAATCTTGCGAATGCCTTCTTCAAACACTCCATGCGTTGACGGATAAGTAATCATCAAGGCGCCAAGATTTTTGCTATGTTCTTCACACTTAGCATTAAGATCATCTATATCTACATTACCGTTGTCATCTGTTTTGACCACGACGACTTTCATGCCCATCATCATTGCTGTCGCAGGGTTGGTACCGTGCGCTGACTGAGGAATGAGACAAACATCACGATCTGTTTCGCCTAGTGATTCATGATAGCGACGAATTGCCAGCAGGCCTGCATACTCACCTGAAGCACCAGAGTTTGGCTGCATAGAGACATCATCAAAACCTGTAATGGCTTTTAGCTGCTCTTGTAAGCTATCAATCATATCGATATAGCCACCGACTTGGTCACGCGGTGCAAAAGGATGCACGTTTGCAAATTCAGGCCACGTAATAGGTAACATCTCGCTTGTAGCGTTTAGCTTCATCGTACAGCTACCGAGTGGAATCATACTGCGGTTCATCGCCAAATCTTTATCTTCAAGCGATTTTAAGTAACGCAGCATTTCGTGCTCGGTATGATGCGAGTTAAATACGGGATGAGTCAGTATATCGTCTGTACGTAAATGTTCTGCATTTAAAGAGACAGAGGCCGCTTCGGGTAGATCATGTGATTTATTGACAAACAACTGAGTTAAGACATTAAAGTCTTTTTCATCACTAATTTCACTAAATGATACACCCAGTTTATTTTCACTCAAACGCCATAAGTTGTAGCCAACATTGTCTGCATTCTCAAAGATTTGCGTGGCAAGCTTTTCTGAGCCACAATCAACTACCACGGTATCAAAAAACTGCTTATGAACGACGTTTAGTTGATTGTCGCTATCTGCAGTACTAATAACGTCAGCAAAAGCAGTCGCAAATGCATGAATACGAGTAGCGATACGCTTTACACCGCTTGGGCCATGATAGACGGCATACATGCCAGCAAGGTTAGCAAGCAATACTTGTGAGGTACAGATATTTGAGTTGGCTTTTTCGCGGCGGATATGCTGCTCACGAGTCTGTAGTGCCATACGTAGAGCGGTATTACCTTGTGAGTCTTTTGAAACCCCAATGATACGTCCAGGTGCTGAGCGTTTTGCTTTATCAGAGAAAGCAAAATAGGCAGCGTGTGGACCACCAAAGCCCATAGGAATACCAAAACGCTGCGTGCTACCTAGAGCAAGATCTGCGCCCATATCAGCAGGTGATTTTAATAATACCAAGCTCATGATGTCGCTGACGACTGACGTGTAGGTTTTATTTTGCTTAACGGCGCTAATAACATCGGTTAAGTCTTTAACATCACCCTCGACACCGACATATTGAAATAAGGCACCAAAGTAGTCACCAGATTTGGCCAGTTCAAAATCACCAACGATAACTTCCCAACCAAAATACTTAGCACGAGTATGGATAACGTCTAGTGTTTGTGGGTAGATACGCTCATCAACAAAAAATTGGTTTGATTTGCTTTTACTCATACGCTTTGACATAGCCATCGCTTCTGCAGCGGCAGTCGCCTCGTCAAGTAGCGATGCACCAGCCAGCTCAAGTCCAGTGAGATCAATACAAACTTGCTGAAAATTAAGCAAGGCTTCTAGACGACCTTGAGCGATCTCAGCCTGATAAGGCGTATAAGCAGTATACCAACCTGGATTTTCAAGTACATTACGCTGAATCACTGCTGGCATACGCACAGGTGAGTAGCCTTGACCAATATAGCTTTTATTAACGGTAATGTTGTCTGCCATAGTACGTAATTTGGCAAGCGCTGCATGCTCACTCATCGCAAGTGGCAAATCCAACTCTCTATGTATGCGTACTGGTTCAGGAACCGTATCATTAATAAAACTTGCCATGTCTTTATAACCAATAGCACTTAGCATATCAGCTTGCTTGGCATCGTTAGAACCTAGATGACGATAAACAAATTCAGTTTCATTAAATAAACCTTTAAAAGTATCAAAGGTAGGTTTTTGAGAATGAGTCATGAAAATCCTTAATAGACTTGGTAAAAAAGTAATAAGTTAGGACAAAAAAGACGGCATAAAATTGAGAAAATAACTTTAGACCAGACACTTATTAAAGGGTTAAAAATACGAGATAGACCGTATAAAGCTCAACAATAGATAAGGTTAAACATAGTGAACAAACTGCTTTTGATCGAAGCGAAACTGCGAGTGATAAATACCTTTATCAGAACGCTCACCTGCACCAATCATCATTACAATATGATGATCATCGCTAAGTTTGAGCAGCTTTTTCATTGCGGGCTCATCAAAACCGCCCATCGGACAGCTATCAAACCCATGTGCCCGTAGCGCTAGCATTAAGTTTTCAGCGGCAAGCGCCGTATTGTTTGTCGCCCAGTTTTTGACATCTTCAAAGGTATAGTAAGGCGACTTTATTGGACCTTTTACTCGCCTAGCTACTTGCGTTGCGCCCCATTTAACGACAGAGATTGCGTTTATCGGACCACGCAGAAAGTCTGCTGTGACTACTTTGGTGTAGTAGTCCGTCACTTTTTTGGGTACAGGCTTATCAGGATACTCACGCAAAACCTGCTTAGCGTGATCGTGCCAAATATCCGTACGTGCGACAACGGCAATCAAACGAGCAGATGTTTTTGCAGCATTTTGGTTCATACAGTTTTTGACAGCGCGTTTGCGACTATCTGCGCTATCAATCACATAAAACTCCCACGGTTGCAAGTTACTAGAGTTTGGCGCTAGCATTGCAAGTCGTAGGCAGTCTGCGAGCACATCGTCAGGAATAGGCGTATCGGTAAAGCGGCGTACCGAACGACGTGACTCTACAACTTCACAAAAGGCTTGTAGCTGCGAGGTATGGCTTGGCGTTGCTAGATTATCTGTTTTGGGATTTTCTGCTCGAATCTTTGGCGTGTCGGCTACATTGATATGGTTGTCGTTAGTATCTGCTTGACTCATATAAAGCTCCAAAACGTCGCGTTAATAGAAAAAACGATAAAAATATAAGCAAAAAAACAGGTAATAATAGGATGGTATAAATGGCGTTACGCGTTAGCCAGTTGGTTTTTTGATAAGGTTAACTATGTCTTATAAGACATAAGCAGACATCAGCTGACGCCAATATCTGCAGGTTTTTGATAGCTAACGTAGGTCAGCATAAAAGCTTTAAAAAATTATAGCTCGTTTTGATACTCTTCAGCCGTCAATAGTGCTTCGTAGTCGTCCAAGTTGTCAGGCTTCATTCTAAAGAACCAGCCATCGCCATAAGGGTCTGAGTTGATGATTTCTGGATCATCTTCTAGACTTTCATTAATAGCAACGACTTCGCCTGAGATAGGCGCGTACACATCAGAGGCCGCTTTTACTGACTCTACCACCGAGATTTCATCATCAACGACGATAGTGTCACCAACTTCTGGTAACTCAACGAACACCACATCACCAAGCAAGTCTTGGGCATGATCAGTGATACCAACGGTGATAGTACCGTCTTCTTCTAAACGTAACCATTCGTGGCTAGCGATGTATTTCAATTCTGCTGGAACATTGCTCATGGTGTCTCTCCTAAATGATAGAGGCTGGTTAATAGAACATATAAAAAATAAGAGCCAATAATAGGCTGTGGTCAATCGACACTTTTGGCATTACTTTCGGCGTCGTTATCAAAAGTCTCGATTAACCCATAATCAAACAGTATTCGTTTAATTTAGTCAATATTAAAATCAGTCGAACTGCTGTTTACCATTGCGTACAAATGGTAGCTTAAGGACGCGTGCATCTACGAATTTACCTTTACCGCGCAAGTCAATTTGCACATTATCATCGTCTGATAAGCTGGCTGGGACACGGGCGATAGCGATAGAGTTTTTGAGGCTAGGGGAGAATGTGCCACTAGTGATAATGCCTTTTTGCTCGTTGTCCGCTCCTTGGTTAATGGTCACTTCCATCCCTTCACGCAAGACACCGCGAGTTGTCAATAATAGACCAACTTGTTTCATTGCAGTGCCGTCTTCTTTTGCTTGCTTGCGCTGGTTGACCAAGGCTTCACGACCAACAAAGTCGCGATCGTCTTTTAGCGCAAGTGTCCAGCCCATATTACATTCATAAGGGCTAATGCTCTCATCCATGTCATGACCATAAAGATTCATACCGGCTTCTAGACGTAGCGTATCACGTGCGCCAAGCCCAGCAGGCTTGATGCCGTGGGCTTTTAATAGCTCAAAAAAAGCTGGCGCGTCATCAGCATGCATAATGACTTCAACGCCATCCTCACCCGTATAACCAGTACGAGCGACAAACCAATCTGTACCCTCTATGTCGGTAAGATCAGCACCAACGAAAGGCTTTAATTCGTCAAGAATAGCGCTCCAGCTCGGTTTGGCTTGAGCCAGTTTTGCAACTGCATTTGGCCCTTGGACGGCAAGCATAGCAAGCTCTGGACGCTCAGTAATCGTAATATCGAAAGCGTCAGCAACTTTATTAAAATGAGCGATATTTTTATCACGAGTACCTGCATTGGATACGATACGATATTCAGTCTCATCAGCAGTTATTAAGTAGACGATGAGATCGTCAATGATACCGCCTTGCTCGTTAAGCATAGGAGAGTATAAAGCTTTACCGACTGTTTTTAGTTTATTGACATCGTTTGCTAGCAGTTTTTGCAACCATGTTTTGGCGTCTTGACCTTTGATATCAGTCACGACCATATGTGAGACATCAAACATACCAGCATCAGTACGTACAGCTTCATGCTCTTCAATTTGTGAGCCATAATGAATTGGCAACTCCCAGCCCGAAAAATCTACCATCTTACCATCACTATCGACGTGAGACTGATATAGAGGGGTGCGCTGAGGAGCTTGGCTAGTATTGTCTTGAGAGCTGGAGTTTTGAGAATTGGTATCGGTCATAACAAATCCTTGTGTATACGCTATCGGCCTTTTATAAAGGTACGAGGATGATGAGCGTCATTACAGTAGAGAGAAGCAAAATTGCAAGGCGCAAACATTGCTCCAAAGGGTAGCAAAAAATAAAGCAATAAGCCAAACAGACGCATAACGTCAGTTTAAACAAAAGCCCTATCTGTCCTGTGACCTGAGATTTTCAATACGATAGCTGTGCATTAGAAGCTATGACTCGATGTGAGCATACAGTATCGTATTTTCTCCCCTTCGGTGGGTAAGGCGTCGTTGCTGGCTCCTTACCTCTCTCCAGATTTGTTATGTCGCTTGTGTATGATTGCAAAATTCAAATAAAAAGTGCAAATAAACAACGAGGGACATGCGTTTTTCAGTCCTTTTACCTGAGCGATTGGCAGGGTAGATGCGCCTTCGGTGGTCGTATAACAATACTGATAGTGCCTTATAAATACAGGGCGCATACTGTTAAACGACTCTCTCCTGAAAAACGCTATTATTATGAAAGGTTAGTCGCGCTTTTACAAGTCATCAATGGGATTAATATTAACAATCCTATAAAAACCTAACATTTAATAGAGACAAGCAGCAAAAACCAAATAAAGTTGTAATACTAAAAGTCACTATTGATAACAGAGCATGCCATGATAGGCTATAATTCTATTATTCATAAGCATTTTTTATATCAATTGTGATGTGTAATTTGCTTTCATTTTTAGTGTTAGATAGGTGTTTTATGCATTGTGATATTTATAAGTTCCCCAAACATGACGATATGTATGTCTATATTGCTCGTCCTGATTACCCTGACGACACTGACGAAATTAAAGATTGGTTAAGTGTGTTGCCAAAGGATTTTAGAGCCGGTTTGGGTGTGAGCAAGTTTGTTATGCATTTAGATTTAGAGACGACGCCAACGCTTGCTCGCGTCGATAAAAAGGATGTTTTAGCAAAACTAAAATCACAAGGATACTTTGTTCAGATGCCGCCACAAGAGGTGATGCGTCGTCAAGCAGCGCTACGTGCCCGTGAGGCTCAAGACAATATTTACGATTGAGCATCTATATCGTGATAAACTGATCATTTATCAAACTTGTATATTGGTGCCAAGTTGCTGGTCAACTGAAAGACCATGTAGTCAGCAATTTCGCTATCAGTTGATAAGATCATTGTCATCGAATTACAAACCAAGCGATTGATAAACCGAGCAACTTATAAACTTAGGTAACTAAACACGCATGGACTGGTTAAAAAGTATCTTAGACAGCTTACCTTTAGAAAAGCTGAGCGATCTTCTTGGTGAGATTGTTATTTGGTGGAGTCAGATGGTCAAAGACGTGCCACCTGCTGACTTGCCAATGTACGCATACCTTGGTGGTTCTATTATAGTATTATTACTTTGGATATTGGTGGCGCGTATGCTGCCACGTCCATTAGGTGGCATGAGCTGGATGGTTCTGTTTGCAGTTTTATTAGCTCCAGGAACTGCACTGAGTGATCCTAGTGTTATTGCACCAGCGAGCATCAGCGTGGTTTACGCTATCATGATGAAAGACATGACAGGGGCCATTACCAATGCATTACCCATTCTAGTGGTGTTGGTTGCAGGGTTGTTTTTAGGTTTTGTCTGGCAGCTTATTCGCGGAGCTTTTGAGTCAAGTTTGGATAAGGCTCGTCATCGTAGCGCTGAAGACACACAAGCCAATCTACAGCTGGCAACGGGTAATTATATAGGCGAAAAAGACTATGCAGGTGAGACAAATAATAAGTCTTTGCCAGTGAATACTCCAGTAATTGATAAGGCTACGACCAAAGGTACTCTTAATACTAAAACTGAGAAAACTGCTAAAAGCAGTTCAGTCGATAACGATAAGAGATGATGCTTCTTGGCTAGTACTGACTACAAGTTGTAGAAGTCTAACTCTATATATAACTACATGATAGATATTGAGTGACATAAAAAAGACACCTGTGCGTGTCTTTTTTTATGGTCATAGATTTGTTTTATCGTCATAAAACATTTGAGCTTCACTGGTAACCGCGACGCATGAGTATTTGGGCATTAAGATACGCTGTGCTAATCTAAACCATTAATTTTCTATCATTTCACATTGATAACAACGACAGAGATCTTACCATGAGTACTGATAATAAGACTGCAAAACCGAGCTTTACAGGCACCAAAAGCTATATTGCCACTGATGATTTGCAACTAGCAGTTAATGCAGCAATGACGTTACAAAAGCCGCTGCTAATCAAGGGTGAGCCTGGCACAGGTAAAACGCTACTTGCAGAAGAAGTGGCTAACAGCTTAGGCATGCCGCTTATCACCTGGCATATTAAATCGACTACTAAAGCTGAGCAGGGACTGTATGAATACGATGCAGTATCGCGCTTGCGTGATTCGCAGTTAGGGGATGATAAAGTATATGAGATTGGCAACTACATCAAGCCTGGTAAGCTTTGGGAAGCTTTTACCAGTAAAGATCGTAGCGTGCTCCTCATCGATGAAGTGGATAAAGCAGACATTGAGTTTCCTAATGACTTATTGCATGAGCTTGATAAAATGTCGTTTTATGTTTATGAGACAGGCGAGACCATTACTGCCGAGCAGCGTCCTGTGGTCATCATCACCTCAAACAATGAAAAAGAGCTGCCAGATGCCTTTTTGCGTCGCTGTTTTTTTCATTATATAGACTTCCCAGAAGAGCAAACCATGCGTCAAATTATTGAAGTGCATTTTCCTGATATCCAAGAAAAGCTGGTCAATGATGCGCTCGATATCTTTTATAAACTGCGTAATATTCAAGGACTCAAAAAGCCACCGTCAACCTCAGAGCTGGTCGATTGGTTAACTTTACTATTGGCTGATGATATGGCACAAGAAGAATTAGAAGAAAATCTGCGTGGAGAGAAGTCCATTCCGCCTCTATACGGTGCACTGCTAAAGAATGAAGCTGATGTTAATTTATTACAGCGTTTTGCAAATATGATGCGCCGCTAAGGTTAAACACTATGTTTATCAAACTATTTTATACCCTGCGGACTTATGGTGTACCAGTCAGCACGCGTGAGCTACTGGATTTGAATGCCGCGTTAGATCAGGGTCTAATGATGCAGCCGCATCCTGAGAATCCAGCGCTGTCTACCTTTGCCAGCCGCGAAGATATGTATCGTCTTATTCGTCTATGTATGGTCAAAGATGAACGCCATTTTGACAAGTTTGATCGCGCCATGGCAGATTATTTTGAAGGAATCGATAGCTTAGATATTGATGAGCTAATGGCAAAGTTGACAGAGGTTCCAAAAGAGTGGCTCGATCTCAAACTAGATCCCAAAAATCTAACAGATGAACAGCGGCGTTTATTAAAAAAATATGGCTCGCTTGAGGAGCTGATGAAAGCACTTGAGGAGCGCCTAAAAGAGCAAAAAGAGCGTCATCAAGGTGGTAGCAAATGGGTTGGCACAGGTGGTAGCTCACCATTTGGTGCTTATGGCGATCATCCAGAGGGCGTACGCGTCGGAGGGGAGTCACGTAAGCGTAGTGCAGCCAAAGTCTGGGAGCAGCGTAAATACCGCAATCTTGATGATGATAACCTGCTCGGTACGCGCCAGATTCAAATGGCACTTCGCAATTTACGCCAGTTTGCGCGTACTGGTAGTGCTGATGAACTTGACATCAAAGAGACAATCAAGCGTACTGCTAAAAAGGGTGTGCTCGATATTCATATGCAAGCGGAGCGTCGCAACCGTGTAAAAGTACTGATGCTATTTGATGTGGGCGGCAGTATGGATATTCATGTGGAAGCACTAGAAAAGTTGTTTTCCGCTGCAAAAAATGAATTTAAAACGTTAGAGTTCTTTTATTTTCATAATTGTCTTTATGATTATGTCTGGAAAGACAACAATCGACGTCATAGCGCACCGATGCCAACTTTTGAGCTACTAAATACCTATGGTCGCGAGTATCGAGTAATATTTGTCGGTGATGCGTCTATGTCACCTTATGAGTTATTTTCAGTCGGCGGCAGTGTCGAGTACATGAATAATGAGGCAGGTATAGTATGGTTAAAAAGAGTGCTAAATCACTTCGATAGAGTCGCCTGGTTAAATCCTGAAACCCCAGCTTATTGGAAATATACCCAAACTATTAATGAAATTAAAAAGGTATTTAATGATCATATGTATCCTATGACATTGCATGGAGTAGAAGACATGACCGCTTATTTAGCACGTTAACCCATTGTCTTATATACCTACTTAATTTCGTAAATACAGAATCATTAATTTAAAAATACCACTACTATAATTTATGGTAGTGGTATTTTGTATTAGAATTGATAAATTGAATATTCTTCAATAATCGAATTAAGGTTAGCTAAAGACAAATGTTCTTGAAGTTAACAATTTGTAGATAAAAGCTTTTATATACTAACAGCATATAATTTCATTTCTATTGACTATTTCTTATTTGTATGAGTTTAATTAAGGCAGTGAATTTAGAGCATACTTTATGAAATATTTGCATAGCAATCTTGAGCTCAGTCATAAAAAAGAATAGCAATTTTGATAAAATAATTTGATTAGGAAAACTTATTAATAGTAATTTTTTATTTGGTGTATGAGTTTTTGCACAGTGATTGCTTTTTGAAATGCTAGAGGGTGTGCTTATCGCTACTTAAGCCAAACGAAGAATTTTTTAATAATGTTATTAAAAACCATAACTTGTAGGTTAGCCATAGTGAACTGTCTGAATAGCCGATAAATGGACGTTTTTGGGCAATTAACCAATAAGGAACTATAATACTTTTTGATCTATTGTATATTGTAGGAAATATAATCTGACTGACAGTTACATAGGATGATGTTCTATCAAAAAAACTACTATTATATGGTTATATTTTTAAAATTAGTAACAAACATACTTGCTTAAATAACTAATTGTAAAAACAAACTTTTATATTCTCTATGAGAAAATATAAAAAAGAAGACTTTGAGTCATTTTGGACTTGAGGTCTTTTTTTATGTCTATCGCCGGTGCATATAGCCTTTCACCATACAAAATCTCTATTTTAATCAGATTTTATCTAAGGAATTACTTCTAAAATACTAACTTACTTTGTTGTTAATATGTAAATAAAAGGATAAACGGTTGTAAATAATCGCCTAACGGTATTGTTTCTATATATGTATATCCGTTAAGATGAATGCATATATCCGGAATTATGAATATATATGGAAACAGTCAGTTTACAATACAAAAATTTTTCGCTTCTTAATGCTTAATAACGGGTTACATCTTAACAAGATGTTACGTATATGTAAGTCTAAGGCCCGTTATCTTTTGTTATTTAGACTCTCTGTAACATAGATTTTGGTTTTGTTTTTTATATCTAATAGATCTATTTGGGAGTATATATTATGAATCGCAGTTATAAAGTCATATGGAATGAAGCGTTGCAATGCTTTACAGCAGTTGCTGAAAATGCCAAAGCGAAGGGTAAGTCATCAAAGTCTTCTATCAGTGCTTCAGCTCTAAAGACTGATATAGGGACACAAAGCGGCCGTAGTCTACGCCTAAATGCATTACGTTCAGCACTTATTGCCGTCGGCTTGACAAGTTTGGCAATCGGTATGTCTTCACAAGCTATTGCTGCTGTCGGAGTGAACGGCGGTACAGGAAGTGGTACAGCTATTTCTGAATGTACTAATGATAGCCAAGCAAATTCAGGCACTAATAAAGAAAATATCGCTATTGGCTGCGAATCTTCTACCAGCAACAAGGGATATCAAATCGCTGATCGTGGCAACCCTTACTATACTGATAATGAATTTACGCCTGGGATGAAGAATGGAGGCTCCGTCGCGATTGGAACAGGTGCAAGTACAGAGCATGTATTTAGCGTAGCAATAGGTGAATATGCAAAAACGACTAGTGGCGCTGGTGTGGCTATAGGCGTTGGCTCATTATCTGAAGGCAATACTGCATTAGCGATAGGTCGTCAATCAGTTGCTAGAGGAGACTACTCACAAGCCATGGGTAACGTCGCTTCTGCTACAGGCGATGGATCGTTAGCAGTCGGTCATTCTGCAACTGCAACTGGTTATCGTGGTATCGCTATTGGTTCTACTGATATTGACGGAGCGGGTGAAGTCGCTGGACAAGATGGAGCTGCTTATCAATTTATAGGTCAAACCAAAGCATCTGGTAGAGACACTATTGCTCTTGGTAGCGGTGCTCAAGCTACCGCAGACAATGCGCTGTCTCTTGGTAGCGGTGCTCAAGCTACCGCAGACAATGCGCTATCTCTTGGTACTTCTTCGGCAGCAACCAAGGCAGGATCAGTAGCATTAGGTAATGGTTCTAATACAAATACTAATGCAGAGAGTGTTACCAGCGCAACTGTAGGCGGTGTCAAATTTGATAACTTTGCTGGGGCAGCTAACGCCGCAGGAGATCAAGTCTCTGTGGGTGCTAGCGGACAAGAACGTCAAATTAAAAACGTTGCAGCAGGCGATGTCATGGAAACCAGCACAGATGCTATCAACGGTAGTCAGCTATTCTCTGTTGCAGATACGTTGAGCACAGATATTACTAATAATACGACTAACATTACTAATAATACGACTGCTATTGGCAGAGGCTTGAGCTTTACAGGTGACAACACTACTGTCACGATCAATCGCAAATTGGGTCAGACGCTTACTATCAAAGGTGGCGCAACTGAACTTACTGAGAACAACATAGGCGTTGTCGCTGACGGAGAGGGTAGTCTTAACGTTAAATTATCCAAGGATTTAATGGGTCTTAATACTGCAACCTTTGGTAATGTTATTGTCTCAACAACGGGTCTAAATAATGGTGGTAACAGAATTACTAACGTAGCCAGAGCTACAGAAGGTACCGATGCGGTCAACTTTGATCAATTAAATGAAGTCAGAGACAGTGCTACCTCCGCTAACCAAGGTTTCAATGTTACTGCTCAAGGTGAGAATACCAGTACAGTAAGACCAGGTGATACTGTTGATCTTAATAATCAAGATGACAATATTGTGGTCTCTAAAGACGCCAATAATAACAATGTGAGTTTTGATTTAAACAAGGACATTGATTTAGACAGCGCCACCTTTGGCGATGTCGTCATCTCATCCAATGGCCTAAACAATGGCGGAAATAAGATTACTAACGTTAGTAATGGCACTGTAGCAGCAGGCTCTAGCGATGCCATAACAGGCGATCAGTTAAACAACACCGCAGACTCTATTACTGGCGTCATTGGCGGTAACGCGGTAAACAATGGCGGTGTTATTACGACTACTAATATTGGCGGTACTGGTCAAGATACTATCGATGGCGCTATCGGATCTATTCAGCAAGGCACAGCAGATACTAATGAAGCAGTTTCTAACAATACAACTAACATCGCTAGCAATACGACCAATATTACTAATAATACCAATCGACTGGATGGCGGATTAAACTTTGGTGCGGATAGTGGCAACAATATCAATAAACCAATAGGTGATGATAGCGTACTTGGCTTTGTAGGTGGTAACAACATTACCACTACTGCTCAAGGCAGTAGTATTAGATTCGATCTAAACAATAATATTAATGTAGATAGTGTGACTACAGATAGAGTGGTCGCTGGCAATACCACAGTCAACGATGATGGCGTGACCGTAACTGGTGGCCCAAATAATAATGTCGTTGTTAGTAATAATGGTCTAGACAACGGTGGCAACACAATAACTAACGTTGCTGATGGTGTCGAGGATAGTGATGCTGTGAACGTAGGTCAGCTTAACGACCAATTTGATAGTATTGACAGAGTAATCAATGGTCAAATTGCTGATATGGACTCAAAACTTGAGGGCAAGGTTGATTCGCTAGGTTATAGAATCGACGATGTTGAAGACGACGCCAATGCAGGTATCTCGGCGGCAATGGCAATGTCTTCATTACCGCAAGCTTATATTCCTGGTAAATCGATGGTAGGTGGCGGTGTGGCATCATATAACGGGGAAAGCGCAGTTGCTATCGGTGTGTCCAGAGTCTCTGATAACGGTCGCTGGGTGATGAAAATAAATGGTACAGCAGATACTCAAGGCAATGCTGGCGGCGCTATTGGTGCAGGCTTCCATTTCTAATCCAATCCAACCTATTTTGACGATGTCTGTACTCTGACAGACATTGTCATATCACTCATGACACATTAAGGAATAAACAATGAATTTATCTACTTATGGCCACGGATTATTGGCTACTGCCTTATTATTTGCTGTAACTGGCTGTACTTGGCTTGTGAGTCCTGGCGCACAGCATGGGACAGTTCATCCTGATGATCTTGTATTCCCTGAGCAAAGTAAGGCATGGCAAAAAGAAGGCAGGATCGTTGAGCAAAATGATGTTGCCAAAATCAAAGTCGGTACGACCAAAAATGAGATTTATAAACTCATCGGTACACCGCACTTTCAAGAAGGTTTTAATTCCCGTGAATGGGATTATATTCTCAAGTTCTATGATACCGATCAAAACGTAGAAACCTGTCGCTATAAAATCATCTTTGATGATAGTTACGAAGGTATACTGCGTAAAGATGAGTTTTATGCCACAGAGACCTATTGGCAACCTGCCTCTTGTGCAAAATATTCACAATTTACCCAATAGTCTAACTAAATGTGAAAGTACGAATAAAAGAAGTATAAAAAAGAGAACAAGGCATCTAGTGTCTTGTTCTCTTTTTTTATCAGCAGCTATGCGCGCTGAATGCTTCAAATACCAGAATAATACGTCACCCTGTTGTCACGTAAAAATCCAGCCAACCCCAAGCCATAACGTTCAGCGACTCGAACTGCTGTACTAGTAGGGGCAGACATACCGACTAACCAAGGTATGCGGCTACGGATAGATTTTTGTACCAGCTCAATGGATAAGCGAGACGTCATAAGAACGTATTCAACCTCCATTTTGTTCCGCAGTTGCCAGCCGATAAGTTTGTCAAGCGCGTTATGACGTCCTACATCTTCAAATAAATACAAATCATCACCTTGCATCGTTGCCGCTGCATGTACTGCACCTGTCAATTGATGAGTGTGTTGCATAGTATCTACTCGTTGCCGTATTGACAACAGATAGCTGAGGTGTGGGACGATGTCTTTTACATACTGTCTCTTTTGATGATAGGCACTCAAGTCAGGTAATGCTTGTGTTAGACCAGTCATACCGCACATGCCGCAGCCAGTACGGCCCGCTAGCTGACGTTTTTGTGCCTGAATACGCTGATGACAACGCTGATTCAATACTAGCTCTACTATATAAACATCATAATCTTGCAATTGTGCTAAGCTTTGTTCAAGTATTTCGCTTTGTTCAAATATTTCTGTTTCAGAATTTTTATCGATTGAGCCTTGTATAAAGCTCTCATAGTTGGTTGTATCGGTAAGCTGAGTCACCTCCCAATCTAGCAATTCATGACTATACTGAATTAAGCCCTCACTAAACAAAAACCCAACGGCCAAATACTCCAACTGGTAAGGACTGGCCATCAATACGGCATAATGCACACCATTGATGACGATAGCAACAGCAGCCTCTACTGCCAAACTTGCAGGTTTATTTTCGATATAAGGATGGTAATGGTCATAATAATTTGATGGATAATAGTGCTTTTGTGCCAAATGAGTGCGTGAAAGCGGTGTGACTGACGAGGGTAGTGAAGCATCAATTAAGACAGGTGCTTGAGCTTCATCAATTATATCGGAGACTGTATGAGATACCGAAGCAGATGACGCAACGGTTTCGAGTAGATTGTCTTCTAAGACTTTGGTATGTTCAGTTATCATAAAATCTGCTTTTAACCTAAAGCGTGTTATCAATAAGTACACTTATGCATTTAGCGGTCTTAAAATAGATAAATTTCGCTAAACAGTACCAAAAGCCTCGTTAATGTATTCATATTAATAACGATTTCTTCTTTGTTTAGCGCAATTTACCTCATTTTAAGCCTCACCATCTAAACTAAAAAATGACCATGGCAAAAATCAAGCCGAAGCTACCAGTCCATCTGCGCTACTAACTTGTGCTTGCTTATCAACTTTACTTGGCTCGCGACTATCAGCAGCTACGCGCTCCAAAGTCACAGTTGAGGATTTATAAGCTGGGATGTGCGACTCTGGTGCATGAGTGTCTAAATCAAATAAATCATTACACTCAGGATAATAAGCAGCGACTGCATTAGAAGCAATATCCATCTCAGTTAAAACGAGTGGACCAAGAGTACGTGCTTGGTTGCTACTGTCTTGACGCGTCACTATAACGCTATCTCCTTTTTGCCAGCCCAAGCGGCTAATTTCATCAGGATGCATAAAGAGCACATCACGGCGGTTGGTTTGACGATAACGGTCATTGTAGCCAAAAATCATCGTATTGAACTGATCATGACTACGCACACTGGTAAACTGCCAAACCTTTTGTTGCTCATTTTGAGATGGATTAACCTTCTGTTCAGTCGATGCAGTCTTTTGAGCCATTTGCTCAGCAACATAAGTAATCGGATATTGTGGTACTTCGATTTGAGCCTTACCACTATCTGTATTCCATACGCGATGACGCGCTGGGTGATATAGATGAAAACCGCGCTCGCTATCACGAATACGCTGATTAAAGTTCTCAAAACCATCGATAGCTTGCGATACATAATCACGCACCACATCATAGTCTTCACTCATCGCTTGCCAATCTATATTGGTTGTCGAGCCTAGTACATGTGTCGCAATATCTGCGACAATCTGCGCTTCAGACTTTAACGTATCGCTGATAGGTTTAATAGTGCCCTTGGTCGCGACAATTTGACACATAGAGTCTTCGATGGTGGCAAACTGCTCGCCTTTAGCGGTCACTAAACTTTCAATCCGGCTTAAGCAAGGCAGAATAATATTATTGGCACCAGGATACAGCATGGTGCCGTTAAGTTTGGTACCAACAAAAACATTCAATTCGTTGTCTGTTAAAGCTTGTTGAATCGCACTAGTATTTGGTGCTGCTACTGCAAAGTTGCCGCCCATAGCCATAAAAGCTTTAAGCTTGCCGTCGATCAAAGCTTTTGCTCCTGAGACAACATCATAGCCATCTTCTTGCGGCATCGAACGTTCAAACACCCGCTCAAGGCTGTCTAAAAGTTTTTGCTTAGGGCGTTCATGAATACCCATGGTTCTATCGCCCTGCACATTAGAGTGCCCGCGAATTGGCGAAGCGCCAGCACCATCAATACCTATCATGCCCATAAGCAGCAGCAAGTTGGTAATCATAGCCACATTGTCTTCGCCCTGCACATGTTGCGTAACGCCCATGCCCCAAGTACATATCGTCGCTGGACTATCGGCAACCAATTTTGCCAGTTTGACAATCTCTGCTTGTACAATACCACTACCGCGCTCAATATCTGTCCAAGTTTGCTCGGTTAGCCATTCTTTTAATGCCTCAAAACCTGAGGTGTGCTCGGTAATAAAATTGTGATCAATTTTGTCATGCTCGACCAGCCATTTGGCCATACCCGCTAACAAAGCCGTATCGCCACCAATTTGAATCTGGACGACTTCATCAGTCATCTCATCACTTTGACCTGCTGCCATGTGCGTGGGTTTTTGCGGATTTCTAAAAGCCTTTAAGCCTTGTTCGCGCATCGGATTGATAGAGATGATTCGGCAGCCTTCTTTATGCGCGTGTGCCAGCATCTCAAGCATGCGTGGATGATTGGTGGCTGGATTATGTCCAAAAGATAACAGCAGTTTGGCCTTTTCAAAATCTTCAAGCATGACCGTGGCTTTGCCGACACCCAATTGCTTACCCAGCATAACGGATGTTGGCTCATGGCACATATTGGAGCAATCAGGCAAGTTATTGGTGCCAAAACAGCGTACAAACAGCTGATACATAAAGGCAGGCTCGTTCGTTACTCGCCCTGAGGTATAAAATAAAGCGTCATCTGGCGAGTCAAGCTTATTCAACTCTTTCGCGATAATCTCATAAGCAGCCTGCCAAGAGATAGGGAGATAGCGGTCCTGCGCTGCATCATACCGAAGCGGTTCTGATAAACGACCACTATGCTCAATCTCGTAGCCGTTCCATTTCTGGAGCTCTTTGACGGTATATTTTTCAAAGAATTTGGCATCTGCTTTAGTAGACATGGCCTCACTAGCGATGACTTTAATACCAGTTTCGCAAATATCAAGTGTTTTATGAGACTTATGATCAGGCCATGCACAGCCTGGACAATCAAAACCCGTCTTAGGCTGATTGCTTTTCAACATGCTTAAGCTACCGCGCACAAAGGCCTTATAATCCATAAGTTTACGAGTAGAGGCAATGAGCGCTGGCCAACCAGCAGCAGGATGAGAGTAAATAGGAATTTTGCGCATAACAAACCTCATAGTAAATGGTGGCAAATAAGCTTATATAACAACTATATAGTGACTAACGAGAAGTTTGTATATAATTAACTATAGATAACAAAAAACCTTCAAGAAAAGTATATTTGCTTGAAGGTTTTTTATGTGACTGCTAACTCAGTGCTTGTTGGTTAAGGGATTATGAGCTGAGTTTTATTAATTGATAACAACGTATCAGTGTGCATTTTTTAATAAAAATCAGTAGCGCGCGTCCTTGGGCTTTTTACCATTTGGCCAATCATTCACTTTACCAGCAAAGTCAGGGCGCGGCTGATGAGTAAAGAAATGCGCCACATCGACGGCATCTTGATCGCTCAGCACATTTCCATGACCCCATAAGCCTTTGGTTTGAATACCCATCGGCATATTATATTTTACAAAAGCCGCTGCTTTATAAGTTCGCGCCATGCCAGCGCCGATGTTGAAAGATTCATCACCCCATAATGGCGGAAACACGATGTCACCGCGACTGTCTTTGATGCCTTCGCCGTTATCACCGTGACAGGTCGCACACTGAGCTTTATAAATTTGCTCGCCGCGCGTGGGGTCTGGGGTTAACGATTCGTCGACTTTACCAGCGTTTTGAATATCGACCTTTTGCTCTTTCGGCGTGTTTTGCGATAGCCACTTCATGTAAGCTATCATGGCCAGCATTTCAGATGATTCAGGGTTTAATGGTTTGCCATTCATTGAGCGCTGAAAGCAGCCATTGATGCGTTTGGTTAAATCAACTTCCTTACCAGAGCGTGGCATGACACGAGGATAAGTATTGTAGCTATTGATATAGGGATCGCCAAGAGGCACTTTTCCCTGCGAGATATGACAGCTATTACAGTTCATTTGTGCGCCAACATGCTCTGGCAGTAGACGCTTAGTCTCATTTAATAATCGTTTACCGTAAAATATTTCATCAGTATTTGGCTCATTCAAAATAGAGGTGTCTTGCGGCAACACATAAGTGCCGATATCCTCGTTGGCATCATCAGCGGTGATTAAGCCGTACTCAGGTGCATTTTGCTCAGCAGGCTCTGGTTGTGAGCAACCACTACTGATAGCGGCGACGCCCACTATTGAAGCAGTAAGGATAATTGAGGTTAGTTGGTTCATGATTGTTTTTTGGGAAATAACGCTAGCAACAGTAAGCAAGTTGAGGGGGGATTTTTTCATTATTTTGCTCCTTCTGTTTGCGTATCAATAGTTAGGTCTGTGGCAATATCGGTACTGGTTTTTGGCTTTTTGGCAAGAAATGCGCGCATTTTTACCACATCATCGACATCAATTTTGGGTGCTTGATTGGTCCAGCTGTTACGGACATAGTTGACGACTTCAGCCACATCTGCATCACTTAAGTTGGTGAATTCAGGCATGGTAAAGGCCATACGGTCATGTGGGGTCTCAGGCATTCGCCCGCCGCTTAGGGTAATCTGTAAGACTGAATCTGCGTTTTTAGAATAAACTGCACTATTGGCATCAAGTGCTGGGAAAATACGTGCCACACCTTTACCGTCAGCACGATGACAAACTTGGCAATACTCTGCATACAATATTGCACCGCGAGAGTCATAGTCACCATCTAGCAGTTTTTGCGTAGTGATGTCTTGTTTCTGAGGAAGCGTCTCTTCTTTATTTGGGGCAGGGGTCAAGGTTTTTAGATAAGAGGACATGGCGTTGATATCATAGTCAGTCATATATTGAGTACTATGCTCGACTACTTCAGCCATGGCGCCAAAGGCAGCAGTCGTATCGGTACGACCTGTCTTGAAAAAATCATTTAACTCTGCGATGGTCCAAGTACCAAGTCCGCGTTGTTCACCGCGTATGCTTTTGGCACGCCAGCCATCGATGACCGCGCCGCTTAAATATTCAGCAGAGTCTGCATTACTTAAAGTGACTTCTTGAAAGCCAATACCGCGCTCAGTATGGCAAGAACCGCAATGTCCGGGGCCTTCGATTAAGTATTGCCCACGAGTCAGTACGGCATCATCGGTCTCAGGGATAAAATCACGCTTGCGATCAAATAAGACTTGCCAGTAAGCCAATGGCCAGCGCCAGTTTGCCACGGGTGGTAGCTCGCTTTCTACATTCGGCTGATTGACTGCTTTGACATCCGACATAAAAAAGGCATACATCGCTGCCATATCTTCATCTGACATCAGCTGATAAGACGGGTAAGGCATAGCAGGGTATAGCGCTTTATTACCAGGGGCGACGCCGTGTTTGACCGCATTTTTGAAGTCGTCAAAACTATAATTACCGATACCAGCTTCTTTATCAGGGGTAATGTTGGTAGAGTAGATAGCACCAAGTGGGGTTAGCATCGGCAAGCCGCCAGCATAAGTTTCGCCGTCTAGTGTCGTATGGCAAGCGACGCAGTCAGCGGTACGTGCGATGTATTCACCTTGCTTGATGAGAGCCGGATCAGTGATATTGACCTTAATATCGCTACTGCTGATGCGTATATTCGGCAGTAATTGCCCAATGATAAATGCGATGGCCAACCCAATGATGACAATTATGATTATAATCAGTGGCCATTTTTTTATAAGCCCATTTCTCACAAGCTTACCCTCCATTAGAATTTTTTCACTTGCCAAAAAAAAATTAATCGTGCTATTTACTATAATGTAATAGCTTCGATTAATACCATATTATCATTAAGGATTTAATGGGGGATATTATCACATTCTAACTGTATAAAACCATACTGATTCTAAGGTATTATATTATTTGCTAGCTTGATCAATAAATGAGAAAAATAAAGTAGATAGATGTCAAGAAGGGTAATGAACTTATAATTATTCTGCTGTGAGTAAAAGATGGTAGAGGCAAATGACTGATTAGGTTTTTTTTAGACTTTGCTATATGGTTGTGATGTACGATTTTCAGCCAACAAAAAACGCCTGCTACTAGACAGGCGTTTTTTACTTTTTAAATCCAAACTATTTAGCTGAGTTGTTTAACTTAAAATCAAACTATCGTCTTCGACCTTTTCACCGCGTGTTTGCTCAAACATATCGAGAAGATCATGGACAGTCATACCACGACGAATATCGCCAGCAACATCTAAGACCACTTGCCCCTGATGTAGCATGACGGTACGTGTGCCATGTGCTAAGGCTTGCTGCATGGAGTGGGTAACCATCATAGTCGTGAGATTATTGTCTGTTACGATTTTATCTGTCAGCTCCAAAACAAACGCCGCTGTCTTAGGATCAAGCGCAGCAGTATGCTCATCTAGCAATAAAATCTTAGAAGGCTGCAATGAGGCCATAAGCAAACTAACCGCTTGACGTTGTCCACCTGACAGCAGTCCCATACGGTCGGTTAGACGCTTCTCTAACCCCAATTTCAAGACTGATAGTTTTTCTCGGAACAGGTCACGGTTATTTTGGTTCAATGCAAAATTCAGTCCCCGTTTGCCGCCGCGCTTATAGGCGAGCGCCATATTCTCTTCGATAGTCAAGGCTTCACAAGTGCCCGCCATCGGATCCTGAAACACACGCGCGACCCAATGAGCGCGCTGATGAGCGGTTTTTTTGGTGACATCAATGCCATTCAATAATATTGAACCACTATCAACACGTGTGGTACCACTGACTGCATTTAAAAAAGTTGATTTACCGGCGCCATTGGTACCGATGACAGTGACAAACTCACCATCAGCAATGTTTAGATTGATACCGCGTAGTGCAGGGTTTTCGATAGGCGTGCCTGGGTTAAAAGTTAACCGTAAATCTGTGGCTTGCATCATAATCGTGGTTCCTTGTCATCTCTTTAAGCTAAAAGCTTCTTCAAGCTTGTATGGCTATCTTAAGCATCATCAAGCGCGAACTCTACGAGATAAAAACTTAGTTTTAGCTTTTGGCAATACTAATGCCAATACGACGAGTAAAGCAGTAATTAAGTTCAAATCTTGTGGACCAAAGCCAATACTACGTAGCGTATCACTTGATAACGCAACCTGAATAAACAACTTATACAGTACTGCGCCAACGATTACAGCAAAAGTAATGAGCCAAATGCGTTTGGCAGGAATAATGGTCTCACCGATGATCACTGCTGCCAGACCAATGACAATGGTACCAATACCGATAGAGATATCTGCACCGCCTTGCGTCTGCACAAACAGCGCTCCGGCTAAAGCGATCAAACCATTAGAGACTGCCATACCGATAATAGTCATCCACGAGGTGTTGATACCTTGTGCTTGTGCCATGCGAAGGTTGGAGCCAGTCGCGCGCATGGACAAACCAGTTTCGGTGCTATAAAACCAATCTAACAGTAGCTTGGCAAGCAAGATAACGACGCCAATAATTAAGCAGCGCATCCAATAACCGTTGCCATCAGTCACAAGTGAGCTAAATACAGTGGTTTCACCAAGCAGTGGTAGATTGGGTGCGCCCATGATACGTAAGTTGACAGAATATAGGGCAACCATGACCAAAATACTGGCAAGCAGCTGTAAAATACCTAGCTTGACATGCAACCATGCTGTGACGATACCAGCGACTGACCCTGCCAGCATACCAAAAACGCAGGCAAGCCACGGGTTAATACCAGCGACGATAGAGATACCAGCGACCGCGCCACCTAACGGAAAACTTCCATCAGCGGTTAAGTCGGGAAAATCGAGGGTACGAAATGAGATTAGCACACCAAGTGCTACGAGGCCGTAAATCAGACCACTTTCAAGCGCACCAAAAAAAGCGATTAAAGACATAAGAGATCAGTAAGTCATAACCAGGCGTTTAGCGAATCGCATTCTAATGATTGACTGGTAAAACCAATAAATGGTGTCTGCCAATACTGTTTGTCCCAGCAACATAGAAGCCAATCTTAGCTAAACGTCTAAGTGGTGAATTTAACAGATTAAGTAATCTGCGGTTAGGGTAAATCAAAACATGTCGCTATTGAACATCAAAGCAGATGATAGTTGGCGATATTCATTGTGCTCGCTATTACCGTCTGTTTTACGGTTTTAATTTTAGGCAGCCTACAAAGGTGCGCTATTCTACCACTTCTTTTGCTTGGTCGATGACGGCTTGTGATAAGCTAATACCTTCTTCTTTTGCATGTGTTGGACTGACATACAAGTCAAGCATTTGCGGTGTATATACAGGTATAGCACCTGCTTCTTCACCATTTAAGATACGTACTACGATTTTACCAGTCTCACGGCCAAGATCGTAATAATTCACACCCAAGGCTGCAACGGCACCGCGCTCAACTGAGCTGGTATCTGACGCAATCAATGGAATCTTACTTTCTTTAGCGATTTGATATAATGACTCGTAAGCTGATACCACGTTGTTATCGGTTGAGGTGTAGATCATATCGACCTTACCTTCAAGGCTACGTGCAGCCATCGCAATATCATTACTACGTTGAGCCGGCGCTTCATGCACATTGATACCAAGTGGCGTCAGTTTTTCTTTTAAGTTTTTCAAAATAATGGTTGAGTTGACTTCGCCTGGACTATAGACATAACCGACGTTTTTGAGATCGGGTATGATTTGACGCATTAAGTCAATTTGTGGCTCATAGGGTAGGGCATCCGATGCACCTGTGACATTAGTGCCAGAGCCATCAAGCTTAGACACCAGTTTGGCTGCTACTGGGTCAGTCACGGCTGAAAATACCATCGGGATACTGCTGGTAGAGGCAGCAACAGACTGAGCAGACGGGGTTGCAATAGCGACGATAACATCAGGCGCATCTGCAACGAATTGCTTAGCAATCTGACCTGCTGTCGCTGTATTGCCTTGAGCACTTTGGAAGTTGACCGTTAAGTTTTCACCGTCTTTAAACCCTGCATCATTTAATTCGTCGATGACACCTTTACGAACACTATCAAGTGCTGGATGCTCGACAATGGCAGTGATAGCGACAGTCTTCATTGCTGTGACGTCATCGCTAGTAGCCGCACCATCAGGCGCACTCGTATCTTGTGCCGACTGGTTACAGCCGGTTAAGATGGCAGTACACATACCGCCTAATAACAAGGCTTTGCTAAAATTGAAATGACCAAAACGGTTTTGATAAAACATGGGTCTCGCTCCTAAAATAATAGTGTGTCCGTACACTATATAAATAATTGACGTGCTGATTGTTATCTTACTACTTTTTATTTGGTATCGACATCAGTATCAGTATCAGTGTTGATGGCATCTTTTAGTAAGTCTTCTGATAAGCTCACTCCTTGCTCAGCTGCGTGCTTTGGGCTTGCATACAAAGTTAACGTGTTCATAACCTCAGGTTTAATAGTGTTAACGGCTTCTCCATTTAATACGCGATAAACCATTTTGCCAGTAGTACGCCCAAAATCATAGTCATTTACCCCAAGTGCTGCTGTCGCGCCGCGTCTGACACTAAATTCATCTGAAGCAATAACTGGAATATCAAGCTCGTTTGCTGCACCTGCCATCGCCTCGAATGCAGACACGACGTTATTGTCTAACGAGGTATAAATGACATCAGCGCGACCAGCAAGACTGCGCGTCGCCATAGCAACATCAGTTGGTCGGTTGGCTGTTACGTCGAGTATTTTGAGTCCACGTGTTGATGCCGCCTCCTTAAGCTGATTCAGCACGACCACAGAGTTGACCTCACCTGGGCTATAAACGTAGCCAATGGTTTTTGCATCGGGGACAATCTTTTGAATGTTCTCTAACTGCGGCTCGATAGGCAATTGGCTGGATAGGCCTGTCACGTTGGTTTGAATGGGAACGCCCTTATCATCGATAAGTTTGGCTGCAACAGGGTCTGAG
The DNA here is from genome assembly GCF_051847535.1 of Psychrobacter sp. 1U1. Classification (NCBI taxonomy): domain Bacteria; kingdom Pseudomonadati; phylum Pseudomonadota; class Gammaproteobacteria; order Moraxellales; family Moraxellaceae; genus Psychrobacter; species Psychrobacter sp. 1U1. Next base: position 185,051 of record NZ_JBPYDD010000001.1, read on the forward strand.
ATGGCAGTATAAACAACTGGAACGGTTTTGGTGGATGCCACGATTGACTGAGCAGATGGCGTTGAGATGGCTACAATGGCATCTGGATTGTCGCCTGCAAACTGCTTAGCGATCTGCCCTGCTGTCGCCGTATTACCTTGTGCACTTTGGAAATTAACGGTTAAGTTTTGGCCCTCGACATAGCCGTTATCTGCCAACTCATCGATAATACCACGGCGCATCTCGTCTAGTGATGGATGTTCGACAATTTGAGTGATGGCTAATGTCTTGGCAGGTTTGTCAGTATCAGTTGCTGGATTTTCATTAGTCGCTGTTGCAGTATCAGTAGAGTTTGAGCAGCCAATCAATCCAAGAGCGGTGCTGATAGCAGCACCATATAGGCTTAAGCGTAGGGTAGAAGCAATAGTCATTATTAGATTAACTCATAAGTTGTATCAATTCCAAAAACCAGATTCATCAAGCCTAATCATAGTAGTGCTTGCACTCGTCTTCGTGATCTTTGATCTTTAAAGTAGTATTGGAGAATGCAGATTGGTCCGTTCAATGCTATGTTGATGTCAAAATAGCAGGTTAACAATAAAGCAATCGTTCCGTCGATCGTTATGTATAGGAGCTGAATTCTATGTAACCCCTATATTATGACAGTAATGTAAGTTATCGCAATAAAAAATTAAAGCGCATTCGTCATAGGTATTATTAAACAATGCTGTGGCACTTTTATAAAGCAATATAAAGCGGTTTTTAGCCATTACGTTATAAAAAATACACAAATTCAAAAAGACACAAAAAAAGATGCCATGTAGACATCTTTTTTATTATTTCACATTACACTCAAAACTTATGCCAAGGTATCACCAACGACACAGTCATCAGGCAGGGTAACGACCGTTAAACCTGTTTTGGGATCACCAGTCGACAACACCATGCCTTCTGAAACACCAAACTTCATCTTTCGCGGGGCAAGATTGGTCACACAAATTACTTTCTTATCAGCCAACTGTTCAGGCTCATAAAACTTACGAATGCCACTAAACACATTGCGCGGTTTGTCTTCGCCGACATCTAAGGTAAATTGTAGTAGCTTGTCCGCGCCTTCGACGTGATTGCACTCTAAAACATGTGCCACTTTCATCTCAACTTTGGCAAAATCTTCGATGCCGATATAATCCGCTTGCTCAGTATTAGTATTAGTATCAGTGTTAGCTGGCTGTGTGTTTTTGGCAGCTTTGCTATCATTATTTGCATCTGTGTCGCTTGCAACTGGTATAGCGGCTTGAGCCAAAGATTCCTTTGACGCCTCAACCATTGCCTCGATATCTTTTTCTTCGATACGCTGCATCAAAGGTTTAAACTTATTGATTTTTTGACCCAGTAGCCACTCATTGCGACTAGCAAAGCTTAAGTCTTCAATATTTAAGAACGCTTTGGCATTGGCCGTCAGCTCAGGTAATACTGGCGCAAGATATACCATCAATTGACGGAAGATATTAATCGCCACCGAGCATACGTCTTGCACTTCTTGCTCAGTACCCTCGATCTTAGCAAGCGACCACGGTTTTTTCTCGTCAATATATTCATTGGCTTTATCCGCACATTGCATAATCAAACGCATGGCACGTGAGAACTCGCGATTCTCATAAGCGGCAGCAATTTCATCACCGGTTTTGGTAATATCTTCTAGCAGCGTTGACTCTACGCAAACGTCCGACAGCATCCCGTCATACTTTTTAACAATAAAGCCGGCACTGCGACTGGCGATATTAACCACTTTACCCACCAAGTCAGAGTTGACCTTTTGCATAAAGTCTTCTAAATCAAGGTTGATGTCCTCGACTTTATCAGACAATTTGCTGGCGAAGTAGTAACGCAAATACTCAGGGTGTAAATGATCAGCGTAAGTTTCGGCTTTAATAAAGGTGCCGCGTGACTTACTCATTTTTTCGCCATTGACCATTAAGAAGCCGTGAGCAAAAACGCCGGTTGGGGTACGGAACTCACTACCTGCTAACATGGCCGGCCAAAACAACGCATGAAAGTACACGATGTCCTTGCCGATGAAGTGATAAACTTCTGTTTTGTGCTCGTTTTCTTGTGCCCAGTAACGATCAAAATCAAGCGCTTGCTCTGTACCTTCACGCTTATCGCATAGGTTTTTAAAGCTCGCCATGTAGCCGACTGGCGCATCTAACCATACATAAAAGTATTTGTCCGGCTCGTCGCTTGGCGTATCTGGGATTTGGAAACCAAAGTAGGGCGCATCACGTGAGATATCCCAACTGGCAAGCCCAGCTTCGAACCACTCTTGGAGTTTGTTGGCGACCGATACTTGCAGGCGATTATCACTACGCGTCCAATCTTTTAAAAACTGCTCAAATTCTGGCAAGTCAAAGAAATAATGCTTTGAGGTTTTTAGCACAGGTGTGGCATCAGACAACGTCGAGTACGGATTTTTGAGATCTGTCGCGTCATAAGTTGTGCCGCATACTTCACAGTTATCACCATATTGATCCAGCGCACCGCACTCAGGGCACTCTCCTTTGACAAATCGATCGGCCAAAAATAACTGCTTTTCAGGATCAAATAATTGCTCAACATCGCGAGTTGAGATATGCCCTGCGCTATTAAGACGGCGATAAATCAGCTCAGAGAAATGTTTGTTTTCTTCTGAATGAGTGGTGTGATAATTGTCAAAGTTAATCAAAAACTTTGCAAAGTCCGCTTCATGCGAGGCTTTAACTGAGGCAATCTGCTCCTCTGGCGTGATGCCATTGGCTTCAGCTTTTAGCATGATTGCCGTACCATGTGCGTCATCCGCGCAGACATACGTAACCTGATGGCCTTGTGCCTTCATCGCACGCGCCCAAATGTCGGTCTGAATATATTCTACAAGATGCCCCAAATGGATATAGCCATTGGCGTAGGGCAGCGCACTTGTTACTAAAATCTCACGCACTTTTGTCACCTATACTTTTATATAAACGGGTTAATTATCATCATCGCACGCTATTTATGGCGGGCGGACGCGATGTTATCAATGGTAAAGCTTTTAAAAAAGGAAAAATTTAAAAATTGTGCCTATGATACCGTAATTCGACCAAATTTGTGACAATCCTCGGTAATTAATCACGTTAAAAAACCCACCAAGTAAAGTACGAAGTGGGTTTCTATGCACATATTAATATAGATTTGTTTAGAAAGAACCAAACATCGTACCTAAGATAATGATAGAGGTAACAGCGATTAACGGAATAACCATGGTGACCATGGCAAGGTTTAAATATGACTGTTTATGGGTCAAGCCGCAAATAGCAAATAACGTGATGACAGCGCCACTATGGGGCAGAGTGTCAAGACCGCCCGCTGCCATAACTGCCACACGGTGCATAAGCTCTGGATCAATTCCAGCTTCTACCGCCATTCTTAAATAGTCGTCACCGAGCGTCGACAGTGCAATACTTAAACCACCAGATGATGAGCCTGTAATACCAGCAAGCGTGGTCATCGCCACGGCTTCTGAGATAAGCGGGTTATTAGGGCTTAGATTTAAGATATTGTCACGAATGATAAGAAAACCTGCCAATGATGCAATCACCGCACCGTAGCCAACTTCTGATGCCGTATTAAAAATCGGTAACATCGAATCGTAAGTACCACGGTTGATGGTCTTTTGTAGGTTATTCCAATGACCAATACGCAATACGATCAAAACTATACAGGCTACAACTAACGAGATAATAATTGACCAAAGTCCAAGTGATCCATCGATATTTAAGTCTGGGAACTGGGCTTGCAAGCCGCTAAAGTCTAATGACGGAAAAACAGCATAAGTAAGTAACGCGTTTAGAGCGATGACCAATACCAGCGGAATCATGGCGATGGCAAACGAGGTTTGATGCGTGTTGTGCATGGCGCTTGATGTTGCTAGATTGCTTTTAGCGATGTTGTTTTGTGCAGTATTGTTTGTCGTGTCACCTGTAGGCTCTTTTTTAGCATCGATACCACCGACGCCCACGTCATCATCATGTTGACCATAGCCTTCACCTGCAGCATTGGCTTTGCGAGCGCGCGACTGCAACCATAACCACCCACCAATGAACATGATCGTACCGCCAATAATACCTAAGATAGGCGCTGCAAAGACGTTGGTATTATAATAAGGAATCGGAATAGCATTCTGAATCGCTGGCGTGCCTGGCAATGCCGTCATCGTAAAGGTAAATGAGCCTAAAGCAATCGCCGCCGGAATCAAGCGCTTAGGAATATCAGCGGCTTTGAATAAGTCTTTGGCGATTGGGTAGATAGCAAACGCTACGACAAATAACGAGACACCACCATAGGTTAAGATAGCACAAACCAAAATAACGGCTAAAATGGCTTTACTGGCACCGAGCTTTTCGACCACGGTATTGGCAATCGCTGTCGCCGCGCCAGAGTCTGCCATCAACCGTCCAAACAGCGCACCTAATAAGAAGATAGGGAAGAATTTAAGCAAAAAACCACTTAATGCCCCCATAAACACATCGGTATAGGCGGGAATACTACTTAAAAAATCACCTGATAAAAAGACCGCTAACGTCGCCATAATCGGCGCTAGGATGAGCACCGAATAACCGCGATAAGCAAAAAACATTAATAAAAATAAAGTAATAATGATAGCAAATGTGCTAAACATGACTGCCCTCCTTGGCAAAATTCAGTCAGCGAGTATATAGTGCCTATCACAGTAGGCCAACAGTAAAACCCATCAATACAGCATAATTACATGCTTTATATTAAGTTTATGTTTGTATTGATATATTTACGTGGTGTTCACCTACACATAGTATTTTAAGCTCGCTTTCTAATACTCGCTATCCCTCTAATAATCTTATTCTCTAGTCGCTAAGAGAATAATGTGATAAGTTAGCATAAGTTTTTCGTATATGATATATCAATACAAAACTTATTGTTATTGAGTTAAATAGTTCATATGATAGTTAGTATATATAGGGTGTTATATATACTTGATAAACATCAGCTTGCCAATGACGGACTTGAATCATAAACATTAAATCGACAAGGAATGTGGATATGTTTAATGCCATAACCAACGCCAGTGTACAACTGGTTAACCGTTATTTGCCATCTCCGTTCGTATTCTCAATTATTTTAACGCTCATTGCCTTTGTTGTTGGTCTTGCCGTTACTGGTCAGGATATGATTGCTATGGCTGGACATTGGGGTAATGGATTATGGTCGCTACATAGCTTTGCCATGCAAATGGCCCTCATATTAGTGACAGGCTATGCGTTCGCTAGTGCACCCTTCATTCAGCGTTTACTGGATAATATTGCCAGCCGTATTCATTCTCCTTCGACCGCTATCATAGTATCGACCTTGGTGGGTTTGGTTGGTTCATGGATAAACTGGGGATTTGGTCTCATTATTGGTGCTATTTTTGCCAAGTCACTTGCCAAAAAAGTCGCTAATGTCGATTATCCCTTATTGGTAGCCGCAGCATATTCAGGGTTTGTTATCTGGCATGGCGGCTTTTCAGGATCGATACCGCTAACACTAAGCTCAGGCGGTGACACCTTGCTCACGCTATCGGGTAATGTCATGACCGAAGCAGTGCCTTTATCACAGACGGTATTTGCTGGTTATAATTTACTTATCGTCGGCTTGCTGGTCGTAATTTTGCCTCTTCTAAATCGTTTTATGCACCCCAAAAACCCTACGGTTATCGACCCCAAGCTCATTAAAAAAGAAGCTTATGTGTCGCCTCGTAGAGATACTCCAGCACAAATGTTGGATGACAGCCGTGTAGTCGCTATAGTTTTGCTAGCGTTGGCTTTGATGTACTATATCAGTGAATTTAGTAGTAATGGTTTTAATTTAGGGCTCAATATAGTTATTGGGCTATTTTTGTTTGTCGGGTTGTTATCGCATGGCACGCTTGAGCGTTATTATCGTGCAGTAAACTCAGGTATAGGCGGCATCACTGGTATTGTATTGTTGTTTCCGTTTTATGGCGGCATCATGGGTATCATGACCGGAGCAAACGCTAATGGCATCTCTATTAGTACACAAGTTACCGAATTTTTCGTCAATTCTGCCTCAGCAGACAGCTTTCCCATCTTTGCATTTCTAAGCGCAGGCTTGGTTAACGTTTTTGTACCATCAGGCGGCGGTCAGTTTGCTGTACAAGGGCCTGTTATGATACCTGCTGGCGTTGAGCTTGGCGTTAATCCAGCAGTGACAGCGATGGCGGTAGCTTGGGGCGATGCATGGACCAATATGATTCAGCCATTTTGGGCATTACCATTATTGGGTATTGCAGGCTTAGATGCTCGAGCTATTATGGGTTATTGCCTAATAGTGCTTGCCGTATCAGGGGCAGTTATTATGGGTGTATTTTGGTTGGTGGTATAGTTAGTGGTATAACTGGAATGACATATCAGCATGTACAAAATGTAAAGACTAGCAAAATTAATAGAATCAGTTAAAAGCAATAATAGAACGGATGCGTAATGAATATAAATCAACGAACAGATAATTATAGGAGTCAACCATGAGTCAATCAAAGGTATATAGTAGTGCAGAAGAAGCGTTAAAAGGTATTGTCAGTGACGGCCAAACTCTTGCTATTGGCGGTTTTGGTCTATGCGGCATCCCTGAGGCGTTGATCGAAGCATTGCGTGATAGCGGTGTTAAAGATTTAACCTGTATCAGTAACAACGCAGGTGTTGATGACTTTGGCTTAGGATTGCTACTACAAACTCGTCAAATCAAAAAAATGATCTCATCTTACGTCGGTGAAAACAAAGAGTTTGAGCGTCAGTACTTAGCAGGCGAATTAGAAGTTGAGCTGACCCCGCAAGGTACCTTGGCTGAAAAGCTACGGTCGGGCGGCGCGGGTATTCCTGCGTTCTATACTGCTACTGGTGTCGGTACACTTGTCGCAGAAGGTAAAGAGACGCGTGATTTTGATGGTCGCACATATGTGCTTGAACATACATTGCGTGCTGATGTGGCGCTAATTAAAGCGCAAAAAGCAGATAAGTCAGGCAACTTAATGTTCAACAAAACTGCTCGTAACTTCAATCCAGACTGTGCAATGGCTGGCAAAACCACCATCGTCGAAGTAGAAGAAATCGTAGAGACAGGCACTTTTGATCCCGATGAAGTGCATCTACCTGGTATCTTTGTGCAGCGTATTGTGTTGAATAATAGTCCTGAAAAACGTATTGAGAAAACGACAACTAAGGCAGTTGAAGGCGCTTAGAGAGAAGTTTTATTGAAATATTTAAAAGATAAAATTAATAATAGAGTATTGTGAAAAAATAAGGAAAGTAACATGGCATGGACAAGAGAACAGATGGCACAGCGTGCTGCAAAAGAATTACAAGATGGTTATTATGTGAACCTAGGGATTGGTCTGCCAACCCTAGTGGCCAACTATATTCCTGAAGGTATGGACGTTTGGCTACAATCAGAAAACGGCCTATTAGGTATTGGTGAGTTTCCAACTGCTGAAAATGTCGATGCTGACTTGATTAATGCGGGTAAACAAACAGTAACCGCAGAGCCGGGTGCCAGTTATTTTGGTAGTTCGGAGTCATTTGCTATGATTCGTGGCGGTCATGTCAATCTGGCAATATTGGGCGCGATGGAAGTCTCAGAGCAGGGCGATCTTGCCAACTGGATGATTCCCAAAAAAATGGTCAAAGGTATGGGCGGTGCCATGGATTTGGTTGCTGGCGTGCAGCGTGTGATTGTACTGATGGAACAAGTGAATAAACACGGTGATCCAAAAATCCTTGCCAATTGCGAGTTGCCATTGACGGGCAAAGGAGTAGTAGATCGTATTATTACCGAGCTTGCAGTATTAGATGTCACTGATAATGGCTTAAAGCTGGTTGAGCTTGCAGACGGTGTGAGCTTTGATGAGCTGCAAGAGAAAACGCCTGTGAGTATTGCTCAGTAATTATGGTGCATAAATATATCTAGCACAGGCATTCAAAAAGCTATTTAACAAAGGAATACAAAATATGGCGACCGAATTACAGCAAGATTTGACAGGAAAGGTAGCCTTAGTCACAGGCTCTGCAAGTGGTATCGGACGTGATATCGCTGAGACTTACGCTAAAGCAGGAGCAGCAGTTGGTATTGCAGATATCAATCTTGAAGCGGCGCAGCAAACGGTTGACGCCATAGAATCAGCTGGCGGACGTGCTCTTGCAATTGCTATGGATGTCACCTCAGAAGATGCCGTAAATGATGGCGTACAACAGTTAGTCGATACCTTTGGTGGTATAGATATTCTCGTCTCTAACGCAGGTATCCAGATCATTGATCCAATTAGTAAAATGGCGTTTGATGACTGGAGAAAAATGCTGGCTATCCATTTGGACGGGGCGTTCTTGACTACCAAAGCTGCCGTACAACATATGTATAAAGAAGACAAAGGTGGTACGGTCATTTATATGGGTTCGGTACACTCGCACGAAGCCTCACTTTATAAAGCACCTTATGTTACCGCTAAGCACGGTCTGCTTGGGCTGTGCCGTGTATTGGCAAAAGAGGGTGCAGCTCATAACGTGCGCTCGCACGTAGTATGTCCAGGGTTTGTGAAAACGCCGTTGGTCGAAAAACAAATCCCTGAGCAAGCGGCTGAAAAAGGTATCAGCGAAGAGGAAGTCGTTAACGATATCATGTTAGTCAATACTGTCGATAAAGAGTTTACCACTGTCGAGGATATTGCTCAGTTAGCGCTATTTTTAGCAGCGTTCCCAAGTAACGTATTTACAGGGCAGTCTATCGTTGCCAGTCATGGCTGGTTTATGAACTGATCTTCTGAATAAATACATTTATCTTTATATTGCTTTAAACAGAACAAAAAGCCTTGTAACTTTATCCCGATGGCTCTATAAGGCTATTAAGATAGGGTTATTAAGGCTTTTTTCTATTAATATCATAGTGATAATATAAGCTGATCATTCACAGGGATAGTTAAGCAATTCATATTTTAATCTTTAGTTCAAATTTATAGTTGACATTCAATGCATATCACTCTATAAATAATATTCAATTATAACCAACAGCCCATTGTTGTCACTTTGCTTTTAATGTGTGACAGCAACGTCATGGCGCTGCTCCAGTACCAATTCAGCATCTAACTCTTTATCGATAACCTGTGTAATATCGCAATCTATTGTATATCCTCATCTATTACACATAGCTCTACTGGCAACACTATCCGTATCAAATGAGCGAGCGTATTTTCTAGCGCTAGCGGTTATCTATTTTATATCGACTGGCTATAATATTGATTATCAATATCTATGCTCGTTTTTCTGAGTTGATACCATTATTACCTATCAAAAAACATTCAATAAGTACGATCAAGAACCATCATTAACAACAAAAAATTTCTACAATTCGTTATCTCCTCTTCCTAATAACAGCATTCAAAAGGCTGTTGTTTATTCAAGACCACGTAATACGAGACACTTCATAATGCGTGTTAACCCTAAGTAATAGGGTCAGAACGCTACAAAAACTGTGCAACGGAACTGCGCATAGCTTATCACTGAGCTACAAAAACAGTGAGTGCGTGCTTAGTTAAAGGCTTGCTACAACTGTAGCGTTTCGCCATTACTATTATACCCACCCATAATAAGGACAAACTATGGTGACTCAAGTACAACAAGATTTGACAGGCAAGGTAGCCTTAATCACTGGTGCAGCTGCTGGTATTGGGCGTGACATTGCTGAGACTTATGCAAAAGCTGGTGCTCTGATCGGCGTCGCTGACGTTAATCTTGAAGGCGCTCAAGAAACAGTCGATATGATTACCAAAGCTGGCGGTAAAGCGCTGGCAATCAATATGGATGTCAGATCTGAAGATGCTGTCAACAGTGGTACCAAACAGCTTGTCGATACCTTTGGTGGTATTGATATTTTGGTCTCAAACGCAGGTATTCAGCTTATTAATCCGATTAATAAAATGAGTTTCGACAACTGGAAAAACCTGTTAGCTATCCATCTAGATGGTGGTTTTTTAACCACTAAAGCGGCTGTAGAATATATGTATAAAGACAATAAAGGTGGCACGATTATCTATATCGGTTCAATTCATGCTCATGATGCGTCACTTTTTAAAGCACCTTACATTACTGCAAAGCACGGATTACTAGGTTTGTGCCGCGCCATTGCCAAAGAAGGTGCTCCGCATAATGTACGCTCGCATATGATTTCTCCAGGCTTTGTCAGAACGGCAATGGTTAATGAGCAAATACCACTACAGGCTACTGCAAAAGGTATCAGTGAAGAGGCTGTGATCAACGATATCTTACTTGCGAATACGCTTAATAAAGAGTTTACGACTATCGAAGATGTGTCGCAAACGGCACTGTTTTTGGCCGCTTTTCCAACCAATGTATTTACCGGTCAGTCTATCAATGCCAGTCATGGTTGGTGCATGAGATAAGTTTTTACTCCCATCATTTATAAGAATATTTATAAATAAGAAAATAATTTTTAGATTACCACAAAGCCAGTACTATTGGCATTGTGGTTTTTTTGTTCATCCAAAACCAGTTTATTCATACCAATACGAATTTGAATTGACTATCGCTTGCTAATAAAAAATCAATCCATTAACATCTTGTCTTCTATTGACTTGAGCCAATGATGTTGACTCTTTTTTATTATTGTTTGCTGCACCGCTTAAAGGTCGCTCGGAGTAAGAATAATGAATAACAAAGATGTTGTAGAGACCTTAGCAAAGACATTAAGCTGTGCTACTGAACAACACGAATTTGAGCAGTCAGTCAATCAATTACAAGACTTGCGCCCCATCGATATTGCTGATGTGCTCGCACTTATGGAGTCTAAACTTGCTTGGCAATTATTAGAACGCCTATCTAATCGCTCCACCATTTTTTCTTATTTAGAGCCTGATGTTCAAGTTGCTATGGCGCATGAGTTTCCTCGGAATATCATGGCGACATTGGTAGGGGAGATGCCTGCTGATGAACGCACTGACTTATATAAACATTTAAACCAAGATCAGCGTGATGCTTTACTTCCAGCACTGGCACAGGCGCAGCGTGAAGATATTCGTAAACTGTCCGCTTATGAAGAGCGCACGGCTGGTGCTTTGATGACATCAGACTATGCTACTTTGAGTGCTCAGATGACGGTTGCCGAAGCTTTGCATGCTCTACGTTTGGAAGCACCGGATGCTGAGACCATCTACCACACCTACGTAATTGACGACGAACGTAGGTTAATGGGGGTAGTGTCATTACGAGTATTGATTTTAGCGTCGCCTAATCAGGCTATTGCAGACATGATGATGAGTACTGTGGTGTCCTGTCATGTCGATGACGATCAAGAAGTAGTGGCTAAAACCATTGCACGATATGACTTGATTGCCCTGCCAATCATCGATAATAGTGGTGCTTTGGTAGGCATTGTTACCCATGATGATGCAATGGACGTTGCAAGTGATGAAGCCACTGATGACTTTCATAAGTCAGGCGGCATCTCAACTATGGTAGGCAAGCTCAAAGATGTTAGCATTCGGGTGCTATATCGTAAGCGCGTGTTTTGGTTGGTGTTTTTAGTATTTGGGAACTTACTATCAGGATTAAGCATCTCAAATTTTGAAGAGGTCATTGCAGCCAATCTGGTATTGGTGTTTTTCTTGCCATTACTGGTAGATAGTGGTGGTAACGCCGGATCGCAGTCTGCGACCTTAATGGTGCGCGCTCTAGCGACTGGAGATGTGGTCATGCGAGACTGGTTTTCACTACTGGCCCGAGAAGCTCTGGTCGCGCTCATGCTTGGTGCTACGATGGCAGTGGCTATCTCTATCATCGGTTACATACGCGGTGATGCTGTGGTATCACTAGTGCTTGCGCTTAGTATGATGTCCGTGGTTATGATCGGCTGTGTGATTGGTATGAGCCTTCCTTTTGTGCTCAATAAACTAGGGTTTGACCCTGCTACTGCGAGTGCACCTTTGATTACCTCAGTGTGTGACGCCTCAGGTGTGCTGATCTACCTCTTTATTGCTTCACAATTTTTGTCCATTTAACAAGGTAAATATAGATACCACAATCATCGACACCAGTATTTAAGTTAAAAGGCAGAAAAAACAGATTGTACAGGGCCTTGTGCGATTAGCGTTGTGGTTTTTTTATCCTTGTAATTGAGCTACACTGTCACGATAAAAGGTTTGGCTAAAAAGCTCATAGACTATCTGGTTTTTCATATTTATAGCATTGTTAACTGAGCTCTTTTACCATGTCCACCCACTTTTATAGGCAGTAATAGTAGCTATGTTTAACTTTATAAAAAAAATAACGTCAGAAAAACCTGAGACTCCCAAGCAACAGGCAGAACGTGATAGTGCAGTAGATAAAGTACTACTGGGCTATGAAGTAGGTACTGTTAGCATTGCTACCATGATAACAGGGCTTGAGCGCAGCGGTAACCAGCTAACCTTAGACTTACGGTTGCCACAAGATAGTGATCCTGAAACCATTCAGCAAGAGCTTGGACAACTGCTGCATCCGCATGGTATCCAAACGATCCATATGAATGTGCGCCTGCCTGCACCAGCAAAAGGTGACGGAGCAAGCTTACCGAAACAGATGCCAAAGACGACCGATGCAATGGCTAAGCAAGATAAGTCAAGCGTACAGTCACATACAGACAGCGAACCACCCATAACGAAAGCGGCGCCAACTCAAGCTTCACTAGCAGCACATCCGCGTATTCGACATATTATCGTAGTAGCGTCAGGCAAAGGCGGCGTCGGTAAATCAACCACCACCGTTAATATTGCCTTGGCTTTAAAAGAGCTTGGTAACCGTGTTGGTGTGCTTGATGCTGATATTTATGGGCCTAGTATGCCAACGATGCTGGGCGTTGCTGATGTAAAACCGCAACTAGAAAATGAGCAGTTTGTTCCTGTTGACGCGCATGGCTTAGCGATGCTATCTATAGGTAGCTTACTTGATAGTGATAATACACCTGTCGCTTGGCGCGGACCAAAAGCCACGGGTGCGCTCATGCAGCTATATAACCAAACCAACTGGCCACAGCTAGACTATTTGGTCATTGATATGCCGCCAGGTACGGGTGATATTCAGCTGACGCTTGCACAGCGTATTCCGGTGACTGGCGCAGTGATTGTAACGACGCCGCAGCATATTGCCTTACTTGACGCGCAAAAAGGTGTTGAGATGTTCAACAAAACCAGTATTCCAGTACTTGGTGTGGTTGAAAATATGGCATTGCATACTTGTAGCAACTGTCATCATACCGAAGCCATCTTTGGTATTGGAGGCGGTGAGCTTATCGCTGAGCAATATCACGTGCCGCTATTAGGTCAGCTGCCACTCGCCAGCGGTATTCGTGCGCAAGTGGATAAAGGTGAGCCAAGCGTTTTAGCTAATGATGAGTTCGCATCCTATTATCTGAACATTGCTAAGAACATTGAAGCCAATATTAGTAAGTTTGCTAAACCTGTCGATGATAAGCGTATATTTTAACCGACAATTAACTTAAGTAGGTTTAAAAAAGCCAGCTTAAGCAATTTTGTGATTACTCTATAAATTGATCTATCAATTCCGTATAATCGTCGCTATTAAAAATTTTGAGGAATAACAATGTCTATCAAGTCTGACCGCTGGATTCGTAAAATGGCTGAAGAACATGGTATGATCGAGCCATATGAGGCGGGTCAAGTACGCTTTAATGATGCAGGTGAGCGTCTGGTTAGTTACGGTACTTCAAGCTATGGTTATGACGTGCGCTGTGCACCTGAATTTAAGGTCTTTACTAACGTCCATTCGGTAGTCGTTGACCCTAAAAATTTCGATGAAAAAAGCTTTATCGACATTGTTGGTGATGAGTGTATTATTCCGCCAAATTCTTTTGCATTAGCACGTACGATGGAATATTTTCGTATTCCACGTGATGTATTGACTATATGTCTTGGTAAATCGACTTATGCACGCTGCGGTATCATCGTCAACGTGACGCCGCTTGAGCCTGAGTGGGAAGGGCACGTCACTTTAGAGTTTAGTAATACTACCAATTTACCTGCACGTATTTATGCGGGGGAAGGTGTGGCACAAATGTTGTTTTTCCAAAGTGATGCAGATGATGTCTGCGAGACCAGCTATAAAGATCGTGGCGGTAAATATCAAGGTCAGCGCGGTGTGACATTACCGAGAACTTGATTGAGGTTGTAAAACTTTAAATAGACAATAAAAAAGCTGGGCGTATTTAATACGCCCAGCTTTTTTATTGTCTATTTACTATTTTAAGACTTTCAAACCCGCTTTATTATCACGTTTTGGCTTGGACTCGGTAGCTGTGCTCTTTTTAGACGTACCTACAGAGTCTTCTTCAGGATCATAATTTTCATATTCGCTCGGGTCAAAAAACATACCTTGTGAGTTTTCTTTGGCATAGATACCCATGACGGCAGGTAGTGGCACCCAAATCTCTTGCGATACTCCGCCAAAACGTGCACTAAAGTGAATATAATCATTCTCCATACTCATATTACCAGTAGCGCGGCTAGCGATATTAAGCACGATACGGCCATCCTGTACGTGTTCGGTTGGTATTTGCACGTTTTTGGCAGTGGCATCAACCATTAAATATGGTGTCAGGGCGTTGTCCTCTATCCATTGATATAGCGCACGCACCATATAGGGACGAGTTGGGGTAATAGACGTGGTTTCGCTCATCTGATGGTTTCCTATATTTTTTGGTTTTTGATTAATAAAGTAATTTTATATGGCTTTTAGCTAACGGATAAGGATAAACTTACTTAGCTTATACTGGGTCAGTTGCTATTCTAGGACAGCTATATAAAGTTATCTAATTAGCGAACACTTTTTTGAAAGCTATTACGCTCAAAAAGCCGCGTTTGATAGTCTAGTAAAGGACGACTAATCGCACGTGGTAGCTCGATACCCATCTCGTCAAGTCGCCATAATAAAGGCGCCAACAGCACATCACACCATCCAAATTCATCTGACATAAAGTATGATTTATGAGCAAATAGTGGTGATAGGGTAATTAATGAATCGGTCAGCTGTTTTTTTGCTGAGGCTGCTTGCGTTTTGTTAAAGCTATCTGGATGTTTAAGCAAGCGTTTACCAAGCACTAACCAATCATGTTGAATACGCCATGCTAACTGACGAAACTGCGCACGTTCTTGAGGCGTATCAGGCAACAGTTTATTTGCATGATAACGCTCTTCTAAATACTCAAAAATCACGTTTATCTCATATAGTGAGATTTCGCGCTGCTGTAACACAGGCAATGTATGATAAGGGTTCAGTTCAGTAAGGTCTTCAGGGCGCTCTGAGTGTAGACGTGACAAATAATAATCAAGCTTTTTTTCTTCAAGCAACAGGCGTACCACATGACTGTCGTAGCCATCATCAGCATATAAAATCAGCTGACTACTCGGAATGTCATTCGCATCAATCATGAGAGCCTAATGTTAATAGTTGAGGGTGTCATCGTAAACAAAGTTACCCTGTTTATCAAGGTAGCGTGCGTAAACATTATATACTGGTAGAGTTTATGTGGTCACAGCAAGTCTATTTTATTTCTAAGATAGATTTTATTCAACTTTAAAACAATGCAAAAAAGGCACTACCTAAGTAGTGCCTAGTTTATACTGAATTTCTACATCTTTAACATCTACTTATATTATTATTTTACGTCTTTCCAAAACTCTTTATTAAGCAAGTAAACTGGAATGAGTAGTACCAATAAGAATAAGATGACAAAAAAACCAATTACTTGACGGTCATGACGGGCAGGTTCAGCCATCCATGCCATAAAATTCACCAAGTCACCGACTTCAGATTCGAATTCTTCAGCACTTAACTCTTCTTGCATATTATGCAATACATGAGGCATGGCCGCATTTGCCAGTACTAAGTTGTTAGCCCCCCAAGGACGGCTAGGATCTTCATAAAACGATAGTAAGTATGTATAAACCCAATCATCACCACGCAGTCTGGTTTCAAGCGTTAAATCTGGTGGTGCAGCACCAAACCATGACGCTTGAATCTCAGGATCAATTTCAGCATTGATATGATCACCGATTTGGTCAGTGGTTACCATCAAGTACTTTTCTACAAGTTCAGGCGGTATTTCAAGATCTTTAGCAATACGTGAATGACGAACGTACTGTGCAGAATGACACCCTGCACAGTAGTTCATAAATATTTTTGCACCGTTTTGTAGCGAGCCCTTATTGGTAAAATCAATAGGTGCTGTACTACAGGCTAAGTGTTCTTCAACGCCTTCGGCATTGACAAAAGTCCCGCATCCGCCGCCGCCTGCTGCCAGTGCCGTACCAGCAGTCAAGGTCAATGCCGCGCCTAAGCCTAAACCTGTTAAGGATTTTGTTAGCGTGTTCATTAGTGACCTCCGGTAACACGTTCTGGTGGCTGTTTACACTTCTCGATAGCAGTGTAAATCGGCATCAACAAGAAAAACAAGAAATACAAGATTGTAAAGACACGGGCCATGATAGTTGCAGTTGGTGTCGCAGGCGTAGCACCTAAATAACCCAGTACAATGAAGCTAATAGCAAACACAGTTAATGCAATCTTAGACAAGATACCTTTATAACGTATAGAGCGTACTGGTGATCTATCAAGCCATGGTATTAAGAATAGCACGGCAATTGCACCACCCATTGCAATAACACCGCCAAGTTTATTTGGAACAGCACGTAAGATTGCATAAAAGGGCGTGTAATACCATACAGGTGCAATATGTTCAGGTGTTTTTAGTGAATTCGCTGTTTCAAAGTTTGGTGGCTCTAGGAAGAAACCGCCGCCTTCTGGGAAAAAGAACACTACAGCAAAGAAACAGATAAAGAAGACAACAATACCGATCATGTCATGCACGGTGTAATAAGGATGGAACTCAATACCATCTAATGGTACACCATTTTTATCTTTAAGCTTTTTAATATCGATACCGTCTGGGTTGTTTGAACCCACATGATGCAAGGCAACGATATGCATAAAGACTAATCCCACAAGTACTAGAGGAATAGCAACGACGTGTAGCGCAAAGAAACGGTTTAACGTGATACCTGAGATAATATAATCACCACGAACCCATTCAGCAAGGCCATCACCAATCACAGGAAGCGCGGCAGGAAGGTTTAAGATAACCTGTGCACCCCAAAATGACATGTTGCCCCAAGGCAGTAGGTAACCGAAGAAACCTTCAGCCATCAACGCCAAATAAATCCCCATCCCGATCAGCCAAATAAGCTCACGAGGCTTTTGGTATGAACCATAAAGCAAGGCACGGAACATATGCAAGTAGACTACAACGAAGAAGGCTGAAGCACCAGTCGAATGCATATAGCGAATAAGCCAACCGCCTTTCACATCACGCATGATATATTCAACAGACGCAAACGCGCCTTCAGCACTTGGGTTGTACATCATCGTAAGCCAAATACCGGTCACCAATTGGTTGACCAATACCACCATTGACAATACGCCAAAAAAGTACCAAAAGTTAAAATTCTTTGGCGCATAGTACTTTGACATGTGGTATTCATAGGTTTCGGTCGCAGGAAAGCGTGCGTCCACCCAATGCATTAACTTTTTACCCATACTCATGTTAAGCCTCCCCAACCGTCAAGATAGTACCATCCATACTATATTCTGGGATGGGTAAGTTAAGCGGTGCCGGAACGCCACTATAGACACGACCCGCTAGGTCGTATTTAGAACCGTGACAAGGACAGAAAAACCCACCATACCAGTCATTGCCACCTAAGTCGGCTGCACCAACGTCAGGACGATAGTTCGGTGCACAGCCCAAATGCGTACAAACGCCTTCTACCACCAGTATACCCGGTTCAAGAGAGCGAGTAGGATTGACACAGTATTCAGGTTGTAGCGATGCACTAGAATCAGGGTCAGATAACAGCGGTTTTACTGATTCAAGCGTACCTATCATGTCTTCAGTGCGCTTAACCACAAAAATAGGTTTGCCACGATATTTGACGACGATCATTTGTCCATCTTCGATAGAACTGATGTCTTGAGTAACTGCCGCTCCGGCAGCTTCTGCTTTAGCACTTGGGGTCCAAGAACGAACAAAAGGTGTTGCTACAGCAGCTACCCCAGCTGCACCAATTGCGGCAGTCGAGGCAATAAGAACTCTACGACGTTGTACATTAACGCCTTCGGCTTGGCTCATTAATACTTCCTCCAGGTGAATGAAATGGGATTATCCCACACTGGGTTTGTGACTTAGAAATTTACAATACAAATATATAAGCCACGTTAGCTGTGCCTAATTTTGCTAATTGTTGCTATTCTAAGCTATTTTGGTCATAAAATAAATTAATGTGTCAAAAATAAAACGACTCTGACAACACATTGTTTATAGCTATAGTCTTATGAAAAAGTCACAGCCAAATCAAAGCTGAAACCTTATTATATTAAAATCCGATTGCAATAATCACCTTAAAATTAATAAGGATATTCAAAGACCAAGAATGATACTCGAAATTAGGGCAATGTTCACTAACTTTCCATAGATTTACTATCATTTGGTTCACCTAAACATATTCCAAACCTGCTTATCTATGATTTGTTACTATGGTCTATTCATAAACCTAGGTAAGTTGCTTTTGTAGACTGATCTAATTTAACAATGCTCTAATTGTTTTCGAGGGCTTCCCAACGTTCAAGCATATTCATCATCTCATCTTCGATCACTAATAAGCGCTCGCTTGCAACGGTTGCAGCGTCGAAGTCTTCGGTGAACCATGAACCATCCGCTAGTTTCTCTTGTAATTGAGTTTGTTCTTGCTCAAGAGTAGCAATCTGTTTTGGTAGGTTATCAAGCTCACGCTGCTCATTAAAATTTAATTTTTTAGCTGTTTTTTTAGGTTTGTTTTCCGCTGCTGACTTATTGGTAGATTTGGTATTTTCAGAGGCTTTATTTGCAGATTTGGCCGCATGAGCAGCTTGAACACGTTTTTTCTGTATCAAATATTCTTGATAACCACCTACATACTCTTTAACCATACCTTTGCCATTTTCGTCTTGGTCAAATACCCAAGTAGAGGTGACCACGTTGTCCATAAACGAGCGATCATGGCTGATAAGGAGAATGGTACCGTTAAAACTGCTGACCGATTCTTCTAATAGCTCAAGGGTTGCCATATCTAGGTCGTTGGTTGGCTCATCAAGCACTAGGATATTGGCAGGTTTTAGCAGTTGTTTGGCCAGTAAGACACGATTACGCTCACCACCTGATAGAGCTTTAACCGGGGTACGTGCACGCTCAGGCGCAAATAAGAAATCTTGTAAATAACTCATGATGTGGGTTTTACGACCACCAACTTCGATAAAGTCTGAGCCTTCTGATACATTTTGAGCGACAGTTGCTTCAAGATCCAGCTGATCTCGTAGTTGATCAAAAAAAGCGATTTGCAAATTTGTCCCAAGCTCAACGCTACCAGTCTTGGTTACCTCATCATCAGACATGTCGAGTAGGGCTTTAATAAGTGTGGTTTTGCCTGCACCATTTGGACCTATAATGCCGATTTTATCACCGCGCATAATAGTGGTTGTAAAATTATCAACCAACACATTACCGTCATACTCTAGATGCAGGTTTTTAACCTTACAGACCAGCTTGCCACTTTTTTCACCTTTACCCATAGTAATGTTAACATTACCAACTTGCTCACGGCGTGCGCTACGCTCTTCACGTAATGCTTTTAATTCACGAACGCGGCCTTCATTACGGGTACGACGTGCTTTAATGCCTTGACGAATCCATACTTCTTCTTGCGCCAGTTTTTTATCAAAATTGGCATTGTTCTTTTCTTCTGCTAGTAACTGCTGCTCTTTAAGTTCTTGATAACGGGCATAACCTTTTGCGCCCTGAGTCACGTCATAGCTTGTCAGCTGCCCGCGGTCGAGCTCTACAATGCGAGTCGCAAGCTTATCAACGAATGCTCTATCGTGAGTGACAAACAGTAGAGTTAGGCCTTGCCAGTCGAGCAAGAAGCGCTCTAACCACTCAATACTATCAACGTCTAAATGGTTGGTCGGCTCATCTAATAAGAGCATATCAGGCTTGGTCACTAATGCCCGCGCCAGTAACACACGGCGCTTACGACCACCAGATAAAGAGGATAAATCATCTTCAGGATCAAGCCCCATCGTTGTAATTAACCGTCTTGCTTCGCGCTCTAGATCCCAGCCATGCACAGCGTCGATATCATGTTGCAACGTTGCCATACGCTCGCACGCATCCATATCGCCATTTGCGCATAGGTCAGTTTGCTGATTGTATTTAATCAGTAAATCAGCGGTATGGCGGCTACCACCCATGACGATGTCGAGTATTTTACCACTGGTTTCAGGTACATCTTGCTCAAGCATCGCTACGCTTGCACTACCATTGATGATGATTTCACCACTATCAGGCTGTAAAGAGCCGTTGATGAGTTTGAATAAAGTAGATTTACCTTCACCATTGCGGCCGATCAAACAGACGCGCTCACCTTCATTAATGCTAAAATCAATACCATCGAGGACAGGGGCGACGCCAAAGGCGAGATGAATATTTTTTAAATGTATCAGTGCCATAAATTATCTTAAGCTTATATATAGTGATAAAAACAATGAGTGGACAATAGAGGTTTAAAGAATATTGCCAAATTGTTAACAGTATAACATGCTGCTAGATGACTTTAGTGTAAGCAAGGACTTTTTATCACCTCTATTATGATTAAAATTTTAGTAAGATGGTTTTGATTCCTGTGTTAATGCTTTGTTCCCTATAAATGACCTATAATATAAGCTCCATGCTACAAATAATTATGACAATGAGATAAGTATGAAGACAGCATCAAAGAATAATGCAAACCAAAAAGATCATGCAATAGAACTATCTGAACTACAAACACAAATGGTCGATCTACAAATGAGCATGGCGCATCTTGAATTGACTGTAGAGCGACTTGATGAGGTAATTGCTCGTCAAGACCAGCATATTCATACGTTACAGCGTCAGCTCCAACTGGTCTATAAGCAAGTAGAAAGCCAGAGGACTGACGACGGCATTGCACCATTCGATGTAATAGCAGATAGACCACCGCATTACTAGCGCGTATAGCTATAACTAGCTATAAAAACAGATCAAGTTCTCTAAACTATTATATTCATCTATATACATAAAAACACTCTTTTATGACTATTTAGTCATAAAAGAGAAATAATATTTTTTTCAGTTGTTTTAGTGTGCCAAAAACTTTACTATCTTTGACTTCGGATACTGCTTACTTGTCTACATAGGACAAAGTAGTAAAACAATGCGGACGTTTGGAGATAGACAATGCGCGCAATTTTTCATTTAAAAACTCTCACAGTAGCTGTTGCAGCTCTTTCTATCGCTAGCGTTGCTAGCGCTGCTGGTCTTGATCGCTCAGGTCAAGATATTACTGCATTTTTACAAGATGGCACTTATGCAGAAACCGTCTATACCTATATTAATGCTGATGTCACAGGCTATGACAATGCAGTGGTACGCTCTAATGATGAAAGCTATGTACAAGGCAGAAAAATAGATGATATCGCGGAATCCTACGACTTTTTTCGGTATGGTGTAAAAACCGACATCAATGACACCTTTAGTATTGGCGTGTTATACGACGAGCCATTTGGTGCTGCTGCTCTTTACAGTGGTGACAACAACTTTGTTTCAATCGACGATGCCGATACGATTGTTGCAGGTGGATCAGGAGGAGACATTCCGAATGTTGCAACACTCAATGGTGCAATCGCTCAGGCTAAAGGCGCTCTAGCTAATCCAAATATACCAGACGCTGCTAAGCCAGATATAGCAGAAGGGCTGGCTCAACTAGAAATTCTAAAAGGAGCAGCAGATGCAGCAGGTGAGGCGACCAATGTTGAAGTACGTAGCCACAGCCTAACGGGTATATTGGGCATGAAGCTTGGTCAAAACAAAAACTTCCAAGTGTATGGTGGCCCAGTTGCACAGCGCATAGAAGCTAATGTAAAGCTACGTGGTGCTGCTTATGGTCCAGCTTCGGGCTATACTGCGAATATCAACCCTAGCCAAGATTATGGTTGGTTAGCTGGAGCTTCATACAGCAAGCCTGAAATTGCTTTAAAAGCTGCTCTGACTTATCGATCTGAGATTGATCACAAAACCCAGATTGGCGAAAGTTTTGATGTAGGCGTTGGTAATTCAATTGAAATTACCACACCAAAATCAGTCAATTTAGACTTCCAAACAGGTGTTAATCCAACGACACTGGCGACTGCAAAAGTGCGCTGGGTACCTTGGGATGACTTTGCAATTACACCACCAAACTACAATGAAGTTAGTAAAACTCTGACTGGAGATGACAAAGGTTTAGATTTAGTCAGCTATGATGATGAGCAATGGGTTGTTGAGCTTGGATTGGCCAAACGCCTAACACCAGCTCTAGCAGTTAGTGGTACAGTTGGCTGGGATAGCGGAGCAGGTGACCCAGTCACGTCTTTAGGTCCTATCGAAGGCTACTATAGTGCAGGTCTTGGTGCCAAATACAATGTCACCGAAAATTGGGCAGTATCAGCAGGCGGTAAATATTTATGGTTTGGTGATGCAAAAGGTAAGACACCAACCCAAGATATCGTCAGCAACTTTGAAGACAACGACGGTTATGTACTAGGGGTTAAAGTTTCTTACCAAGCGCAATAGTGCTAAGAATTGCACGTCTATCTCGATGCAGCAATAGTCATCTAATGTTTATTGTTTAATGATAAAAAAGCGATCCAATAAGGGTCGCTTTTTTATTGGTTTTTTTAGATTAAACTTATTTATTAAAAGCGTTCTTGACAGTATAAATTTGGTTGACAAGAAGTTGGTATGCATAAGTTATTCGGTTAGAAAAATATTAATAATATTCGCTTAAGTGCATAATAATAATTAAGAACTGTCCAGTCATATTTAAGAAATAAAGTGCTTTAAGTGTTGTCTTAGTGTGAGAAAGCCATTACTATTCAAATTAGGAGACCGTTTAAATAATAGGTATGGAAGGAGATTATCCTGACCTACTGATTATAGTGACGGTAAAACAACGAGGACGTTTGGAGATATATAATGCGCACTACCTTTCATTTAAAAACACTTGCGGTAGCAATCGCAACGCTTTCTGTAGCCAGCGTAACAAGCGCTGCTGGCCTTGATCGCTCGGGTCAAGATGTCACAGCTTTCTTCCAAGATGGCGTTTATGCCGAAGCTGTCTATACTTACATTGATGCTGACGTTAGTGGTAGAGATAGCGCAAATAATGTGCCTAGCAGTAATACTTATGTTGAAGGTGGTGACACTGGTGATATTGCTGAATCTTATGATTTTTTCCGTTATGGCGTAAAAGCAGATATCAATGATACCTTTAGTATCGGTCTTTTATATGATGAGCCATTTGGTGCTGCTGCTGAATATACTGGTGATAGTAATTTCGTTTCAAAAGGCGATATTAATGCTTCTATCACTGAGTTATCAGGTGGTCAAGTCAATGCTCAAACTATTGCTCCTACAATACAAGCTTTGACGAATCAAGCTGCACAAGAGCCTAACGAAGAAACAAGAAACGCAATTGTACAACAAATAGAAGATCTTACTCTTGTGGGTGCAATTGCACAAGCTGAGGCAGGTAATGCAGGTGAAAATACCAATGTAGAGGTTCGTAGCCAAAGCTTAACAGGACTTCTAGGTATGAAGTTTGGTGCTAATAAAGAGTTCCAAGTGTATGGTGGTCCAGTTGTTCAGCGTATCGAATCTGAAGTAAAACTGCGCGGACTGGCTTATGGCCCAGCGACTGGTTATACCTCAAACAGTAACCCTGACATGGATTATGGTTGGATCGCAGGTATGTCATATAGCAAACCTGAAATTGCTCTAAAAGCGGCACTGACGTATCGTTCTGAGATTGACCATGATATGAATATAGCCGAAACATATCCGCTAGCTGGCTTTCTAGCTGGTGATCCTGCCGCAGCCAATCGAAGCAGTAAATATGAAATCACAACTCCTGAATCAGTCAATTTTGATTTCCAAACCGGTATCAATCCAACGACTTTAGCCACAGCAAAAGTGCGCTGGGTACCTTGGGGTGATTTTAAAATAACACCGCCATTATATAATGAAGTCAGTAAAAACAACGAACTGTATGCAGAAGATGGTTTAAACTTAGTTGATTATGATGATGATCAATGGCAGGTAGAGCTGGGCTTGGCTAAGCGTTTAGCACCTGCGTTAGCCGTTAGTGGAACAGTTGGCTGGGATAGCGGTGCTGGAGATCCAACGACATCATTAGGTCCTATCGAAGGCTACTATAGTGTGGGTCTAGGCGCTAAGTATAATGTCACTCCAGAATGGGCCGTCTCAGCTGGTGGAAAATACTTATGGTTCGGTGATGCGCAAGGTGCACTACCAACTGACAAAATCGTTGCTGACTTTGACGACAATGACGGTTATATCGTTGGTGTGAAGCTATCATACCAAGCGAAACAAGATTTTTAATCTAAATTTAAAAAGTCTAATCTGTAATTCTTACCGTGTTACATAAAAAAAGCGATCCATAACGGATCGCTTTTTTATGGCTATTATTAACGTGTCGATTTTATTTCGGACTTACTATAGAACTTATAACTGTCAAATAATATCTATCGCTTGCTCCAACAAACCATATAACATCATTAAATAAATTTCATGCTTGTCGTATAGGTCAAGCTACATTTTTAATTCGCTAAAATGGCTTATGTAAGGTAAGTCATTACCGATAAAAAGCTGAAAACAAAAAACCTCGCCAATAGTGACGAGGTTTTTTTATAGCGATAGGACAGTTTATAAGCTTACTTGTTTAAGTTTAGCTCCATCTCTTTATATTTTGCAGATACTGAAGGTCTTGGACCACCAGTCATAATACTAACTGCAAAGATAGCAATGGTACTTAAGATAAAGCCTGGGACAATTGCATATAACCAGCTATTTAATGCCATACCATTCATCTCGAATGGACCATAGACCCATAAAATAACTGTCAATGCACCAATAACCATACCAGCAACGGCACCATTACGGTTCATACCGCGCCATGTAAGACTAAAGATAACCAACGGTCCAAACGCAGCACCGAATCCTGCCCAAGCATTAGAAACCAAGTTCAATACCGAGCTATCTGGATCAGACGCTAGGAAAATAGCAACTACAGCGACGATAATAACTGAGATACGACCGACCAATACTTGACGGGCTTCTGGTGCATCTTTGTCAAAGAATAATTTATAGACATCTTTTGTTAGTGAGCTTGATACCACCAATAGCTGAGATGAGATAGTACTCATAATAGCAGCTAAAATAGCAGCCAATAAGAAACCTGACACCAATGGATGGAATAAAAACTGCGTAAATACTAAGAAAATAGTCTCGGGGTCATCGAGAGTCATAGCAGTTTTTTGTACATAAGCACGGCCAGCAAAACCAGTCATCAATGAACCAATAAGACTAACGACCATCCAGCTCATACCAATATTACGTGCTGTCGGTACATCTTTAACTGAACGAATAGCCATAAAACGTACAATAATATGGGGTTGACCAAAATAACCAAGCCCCCATGCCATCAAGGAGATGATACCAATAACAGTCATACCACTAGTAACATTTAGCAGATTTGTATCAATATTTCCAACCGCCTGTGTAGTAGCTGAAATGCCACCAAGATCGGTAAAGGCAACGATCGGCACGATGACCATCGCAAATAACATGATGATACCTTGCACAAAGTCAGTCATTGAAACTGCTAAGAAACCACCAAATAAGGTGTAGGCGACAACAACACCAGCCGTTACCCAAAGTCCCATGCTATAAGATAAATTGAGTGAGCTCTCAAAAAGCTTACCACCGCCAACTAAGCTTGCAGCAGTATAAACGGTAAAGAACAAGATGATAACCAATGCTGATATGACACGTAGCATGTGCGACTTGTCTTCAAAGCGATTGGCAAAATAGTCGGGTAGAGTAATTGCATTGTCAGCAACTTCGGTATAAACGCGTAGACGCGGGGCGACGATAATATAGTTCAATAAGGCACCAAGTGTTAAACCAAGTGCAATCCAGACACTGACCACACCGTCGGCATACATATACCCAGGTAGACCTAGTAATAGCCAACCTGACATGTCTGATGCGCCTGCTGATAAGGCTGTGACAGCAGGGCCTAGGTTACGGCCACCGAGCATATAGCCTTCAGTATCGTTTGCTTGTTTAAAGTAGGCGTAAATGCCAATCCCAATCATTACCAAAAAATAGGCGCCAAGTGATATTAGTACGCCACTAGAAATCCCATTCATATAAACTGTCCTTAACCAACATTGTTGGTTTTAATTATATTCAACTATAAAATATTATGATCAAAAGATAAAAGATGATGTATAAAGACAAAAAAAGCCATTAAGTAGAACAAAATGGCTTTTTGCTTATATAGTCAATCCTATATAAAAACGATACAGTGAGATGAAAAGCTGTTCTTCGCAGCATTTGTCTGCGTAGGCACAACAAGCAAGAAAAACAACTTTTCATTGAGCGGCTTGATAGCCATGTATCTGATTTATTTGGATTCATCTATAGTCAGTACTTACTTATAGTTTTATATGATTGATACTGTTTTTACCGATAACATCGCATTATCAACCATCAATTAAATTACCTATTTTAAGTCGTTTTAATCAATCGTTATGGACAAAATCAATCATTTAAAACTGTCAATCCTGCATATTAGCTATATTATTCGTTTAGAATAAAATATGTAGAATTTAGTAAATATTAAACATAAAGCACCATTATTAAGAACTATACCAATAATAGCTATGATCAATAAATCGCTTATTAAGATAAACGATTAACAAAACAAGTATATTGGCTATCGTAACTTACTAAAAATATTCAATAGGTAATTATCAGTGCTGTTATGGTAACTATATGTTATCAAAATTAACTTAAGCGTATTATAACGTATAGAGATTATAATTGCGAACCACTGCTTTTTATGTGGGCCGTTAACTACCAAATAACATTATTTGGTAGATTTATTTGCTGACTGTATTGGTAGCTATGTTCAGTAGGCCACATTACTAATCGATAGGAGCAAGCAATTCTAACAGTGCCTCAACGCTACTTGAGCGTGTAAGCTTTGGATTGATAACGACGCCTAGATAGCGCTGTAGCTCGATATTATCGGCCATATTAATACGTTCTAAATCTTGACTGATTAACGTTTGCGGTAATACAGACCATCCAAGTCCCACTGATACTAACATGCGAATGGATTCTAGAGGGTTGGTACTCATTGTCGCATAAGGTTTTAAATTGTGTTTGGCGAACTCAGCTAAAGTAATTTGACTGGTAAAAGTATTAGCAGAGGGCAGAATAGCAGGATAATGAGCCAACTGCTCTAAAGTTACATTGGTTTTTGTGGCTAATGGCGACAGCGTACCTGTCATAAAATATAATGGATCTGACCACAATGTATGATAGGTTAGACGCTTATCATAAACAGGTGGTAACGTCAAAAAAGCCAAAGATAAATTGCCATCAAGAACCGCTTTGTGCGCTTCTTCTGAATCCACAAAATGGACTTCGAGCTGTACAGCAGGATAACTTTGGATAAAATCTTTTAGCACTGGTGCAAGATGATGCAAACCAATATGATGACTGGTACCGATGACCAACTTGCCAGAGACCATTTGCTTAGAGTGTTGCAAGTTTATTTTAAAATTTTCATAATCTTCTAACCAGCGTTTGGCATGTGGTAGCATCTCACTTGCTGCTTGAGTCGGTACGATACCTCGACCTACTGTATCAAAAAGGACGATATTGAACTCGTCCTCTAGGTTTTTGATACGTTTACTGACAGCAGGTTGAGTGATAAATAGCTTTTCTGCTGCGCCTGAGATGCTACCTGTTTGCATAACAGTCACAAACGTCGTCAAATTAGTGGTATTCACACCGATGTCCTTAGCTTCAAAATAAGCTATAAATAAAAGTTGGCTTGTCTATTCGTTATATATTAGAAATAAAAGTTTGTGAATAGATAAAAATCATCAATTATTATTATAGAATTAGGCTGCTATAATCACAAGGTATCAAAGTACTTTTTGATGTTTTTATTTTAATCGCTTGGTAACTTGTCGATGAACGACGTCCGAATAAAATAACCGTTATCAAAGTAACCTTAAGAAAGAGCAAAGAGCTTTATGCGGCCAAAAACGTTTAGCATGCGCTAGATACAGTGGTATTTCATCATAGACAATTAGCAATTAACAAAGGATAGCAACATGGCCGGTCACACGTTATACGACAAACTTTGGAATGCGCATGAAGTCACACAGCGCGATGATGGTTCGAGCTTAATTTATATCGATCGTCATTTATTGCATGAGGTAACAAGTCCGCAGGCATTTGAAGGGTTGGAGCTTGCTAATCGTACCCCATGGCGTTTGTCGGCTAACATTGCTAGTCCTGATCATAACGTACCTACAGTGGTCAAAGAGCGACTTGAAGGAGTCTTTGGTATCAAAGACAAGGTGTCGCGTTTGCAGGTTGTAACTTTAGATGATAACTGCGCTAAATTCGATATTGCTGAATTCACCATTAACGATACTCGTCAGGGTATTTTGCACGTGGTTGGTCCTGAACAAGGCTTGGTACTTCCAGGCATGACGGTAGTGTGTGGTGATTCGCATACTGCAACCCATGGTGCGCTTGGTTGTCTTGCTCATGGCATCGGTACCTCTGAGGTAGAGCATGTGCTTGCAACCCAGTGTTTAATCACCAAAAAAATGAAAAACATGCAAATCCGCGTGAATGGTGAACTTGGTGCTGGCGTGACCTCAAAAGATGTGGTACTTGCCATTATTGCCAAGATCGGGACTGCTGGTGGCAACGGTCATGCTATTGAGTTTGCAGGCAAAGTATTTGAAGATATGAGTATGGAGGGGCGCATGACTGTCTGCAATATGGCAATTGAGGCAGGCGCACGCGTGGGTATGGTAGCTGTAGATGACACAACGATTGATTATGTTAAAGGTCGTCCTTATGCGCCAACTGATGAGCAGTGGGAGCAAGCAGAGGCTTACTGGCGTACATTGTTTTCGGACGACGATGCCAAGTTTGATACGATTATAGAGATTGATGGTAGTCAGATTGCCCCGCAAGTGTCTTGGGGCACATCGCCTGAGATGGTCGTTGATATTACTCAGTCGGTACCCACACCTGATCAGGCTGCTGATGAGACGCAGCAAG
The DNA here is from genome assembly GCF_051847535.1 of Psychrobacter sp. 1U1. NCBI lineage: Bacteria > Pseudomonadati > Pseudomonadota > Gammaproteobacteria > Moraxellales > Moraxellaceae > Psychrobacter > Psychrobacter sp. 1U1. The sequence goes on from NZ_JBPYDD010000001.1 coordinate 214,457, forward strand.
AGGGTTGGTTACGTGCTTATACCTATATGGGGTTGCAGGCAGGTCAGCCGATTACTGATATCCAACTTGATCGGGTCTTCATAGGCTCTTGTACCAACTCACGTATAGAGGATTTGCGGGACGCAGCAGCAGTGATTAAGGGTCGTAAAATTGCAGATACGATCAAAGAAGCCATCGTAGTAGCAGGCTCTGGACAAGTAAAACGACAAGCCGAAGCCGAAGGGTTAAACACGCTATTTACTGATGCAGGTTTTGAGTGGCGAGAGCCAGGTTGTTCAATGTGCCTTGCGATGAATGCAGACAAGCTTGAACCAGAAGAGCACTGTGCTTCGACGTCTAACCGTAACTTTGAAGGTCGTCAAGGTACTGGCGGACGTACGCATTTGGTCAGTCCTGCGATGGCCGCCGCCGCTGCATTGGCTGGTCACTTTGTGGATGTACGTACTTTTTAGTTGATAGACAATTGCGTTGTTTAAGCTGCGCATCCGTCACAACGCGTCTGATACTGATTGTATAAAACTATTTATTTATGTCGATAATACATCATGGGTTGATTTTGCCAATCAGTATCTACCAACACTACTGAGAATACGATAGGAACTATTATGCAAGCTTATAATACTCAAACGGGTATCGTCTGTCCGCTAGATCGCGCAAACGTCGATACCGATCAAATTATCCCTAAACAGTTTTTGAAGTCTATTAAGCGTACTGGTTTTGGCGTCAACTTATTCGATGACTGGCGTTATTTAGATGAAGGCTACCCAGGTCAGGACAACAGCACGCGTCCAATAAATCCAGAGTTTGTACTAAATCAGCCACGCTATCAAGATGCCGTTATTTTACTTGCCCGCAAGAATTTTGGCTGTGGCTCTAGCCGTGAGCATGCGCCTTGGGCGTTGTCTGAGTATGGTTTTCGTACGGTCATTGCCCCAAGTTTTGCTGATATTTTTTATAATAATTGCTTTAAAAATGGCATGCTTCCCATTATTTTGGAGGAAGCAATTGTCGATAAGTTAATGAAAGAAACTTTGAAAAATGAAGGTTATGAGTTAAGCGTAGATTTAGAGAGACAAGTCGTTATTGATCCAACTGAACAAGAATACTGTTTTGAAGTTGACGATTTTCGTAAGCATTGTCTATTAAATGGACTAGATGATATTGGGCTTACTCTACAGCAAAGTGATGCGATTAATGCGTACGAACAGCAAATGCAACAAAAGACGCCGTGGATATTCAATCAAGTCAAAGCATAAAGTTAAGTTTTTAATGTTATATAAATTGATGTTTAATAAAAATGAATTGGTCAATAATACAACGTTGAGTTATCGTAACAAAATGACTAGAATGAAAGGTAATTTGTTATCACTATGAAATAGTAGTCATCATTATGAATAAAAAACGTATTGCTATATTTACCAGTCTTTCTATCGCAACAAGCTTGCTATTGTCGGGTTGTCAGCTACTAACAGGCTATCAGAAAATAGATGATGCAGAAAGCGCTGACAAGTGGGCAGGGAAAATCAAACCGATTGCTGGAGAAGTAAACATCGCTTGTGCGGGTACTTATCATTGTGAAATTATGCAAATCGACCAAACTGCGGTTATCGCGCCAGATACACATCAACCAGTAGATCATAAGCTGTTAAGTGTGTTTGATACGGATGATAAAGTTGTTAAGCGTACACAAAATGTGCTATTTACACCATTAAAGAATCAGCACTCTGTCAAGGTTGTACCGTTATCAGCTTCTGGTATGGCTGGGATGATAAACTATTATGCGCGAGTTAAGCCTGCAAAACGTGAAGTGCATATAAATTTTTATCCTGAAAATAATATGGGTTATATTGAGCGTTTTGCTATGATCCATGAGTTTATAGAGCCAGACACTTATCTACTCCGTGCTTACCGTAAAGAATCTAGCCAAGATACGGGCAGTTTATTAGACACAGCCTCGCCCAATCCTTTATGTATTGATCTTATTCAAAACGATAGTATCAAGCGTCAGTTTTGTAAACAGATGAATAACGAAAGTCAGGGTGAGTTTGTAGAAACGAACGTGACAAACCAAATAAAGCAATCAGCACAAGCAACACAGTCAAAAGCTAAGGTGTAATATTGTATCTTTCGACCCATTAATTTGATGTCATATATCATGGACATAGATCGGTTAAAGCAACATTAGACGCTTGTCTCTTCTTTTTTTATCTATCAACAAGGATTAGTATGGCAACGATTTTAACATTAGCTGGTGACGGCATTGGTCCTGAAATTATGACCCAAGCCATCGATGTACTACAAGCCGTCAACAAAAAGTTTAAATTAAACTTGACTCTTGAGTCTGGGTTGATTGGTGGAACAGCTATTGATGCAACTGGTGAACCCTTGCCAGAAGAAACACTTAGCCAAGCACGTGCAGCGGACGCCGTATTGTTAGGTGCAGTTGGTGGGCCCAAATGGGACACCATCGAACGCAGTAAACGTCCTGAGCGTGGTCTGCTAAAAATCCGTAGTGAGCTTGGTTTATTTGCCAACTTACGTGTTGCTAAGCTTTATCCGCAATTGGCGAATGCCTCTAGTATTAAGGCTGAAATTATCTCAGGCCTAGACTTATTAATCGTTCGTGAGCTAACGGGTGGTATCTATTTTGGTGAACCGCGCGGCATTCGTACTTTGGATAATGGTGAACAGCAAGGCTATAACACCATGGTCTATAAAACCAGCGAGATTGAGCGTATCGGTAAGGTGGCTTTTGATTTGGCGCAAGTTCGTGCTAAAGCAAGTGATAAACCTGCAAAAATCTGTTCGGTAGACAAAGCAAACGTTTTAGAAGTCACTGAGCTTTGGAAAGAAACCATGACTAAAATGCAAGAATCTCAGTATTCTGACGTTGCACTTAGTCATATGTATGCAGATAATGCTTGTATGCAGCTGATTCGTGATCCAAAGCAGTTCGATGTTATGGTAACGGGCAACATGTTTGGCGATATTTTATCTGATGAAGCGGCTATGCTAACAGGCTCTATTGGCATGTTGCCGTCCGCCAGTCTTGATGAAAAGGGTAAAGGGATGTACGAGCCTTGCCATGGTTCTGCACCCGATATCGCTGGACAAGATAAAGCCAATCCATTAGCCACCATACTCTCTGTCGCTATGATGCTACGCTATACTTTTAAGCAAGAACAAGCTGCCCAAGCGATTGAACAGGCAGTGAGTGATGTTCTTGATGACGGCTTACGTACAGTTGATATCTTAGACAGTAGTGAAGCTGATTTACGACAAGTAGGGTGTCAAGAGATGGGTCAGGCAGTATTGGCAAAGCTTGTATAAATAAATCTATACGAATATAATAATAGACATTAGTATTTGTTTTACAAAAAGTCTTAAAGATAGTTTGCCCGTAAATTGCTCAGCAGTTTGCGGGTTTTTTATGATTAATAATACTTAGATCATAGCGGTTAAATCTATAATCTGTACTGTAGGCGCTTTTTTAACACAGAGACTATAAGACTAGATGTTTGTTAACATAAATCTGTTACATTATATAATGCTATTGTGACATGATTATATCTGCTCAAAGAGTGTATACAACTAGTATCTTATAGAGCTATCCATAGAAATAGGTCGATTATCATCTTGCTTGGTTTTATCAAAAGCGAAAAACAAAACAATAATTTTGATCTGTCTATAATAAAAAATTGAGGAATAAAATATGTATAAACCAAAAAGTAAAAGCATGGGGGTGTTAGGACTAATTGTAGCACTATTAATGAACCCAAGTTTTGCTGCTAACACCAATACCAATACCAATGCTAATGCTAGTAACAAATTTTCTAGCACTGATGTTAGTCCGGTGACTAATGGAGTCAGTCAAAAGCTTGCTGGAGATAGTGACACGGTAACTTCATTGAACAAGCTATTGCCTACTATTAAGTATGCGACAGATAACTTACCAAAGTTTGCTCAAAAGGTGAATAACGATAGTTGGCAGAAAGGGGTAGAGGTAAATCGTAGCATGAGTACCAAGCTTCAAGCTTTACTGAACTGGAACCAAAGTAGTGTCGGGCCTATAGATGGTTATTGGGGTAAAAACTCTCGAAAGGCCATGCAAGCGTTCCAAAAAGCTCGTGGTTTGAAGGTGACAGATCATCTCAATGATGAGACATGGCAAGCCTTAACTAACAATAAAAAGCTTATGTCCCAACCTGTATTGGTTAGCTATAAGCTAAATGATGCCGATGTGAATGTGAAAACTACTAGCATTCCTACTGGTGCAGAAGCGAAAGCCAAGCTTGAAGGTATGTACTATGAAAGCATCAGTGAAGCGTTAGCAGAAAAATTTCATATGAGTGAGAAGTATCTTAAGACTCTTAACCCGAATGCTAAGTTTGAGCCTGGAGAGACCATCACTGTTTATAACCCTGGTAATCCAAACACAAAACCGATAAGTCGAGTAGTCGCTGATAAAGCGACTGAAACTCTATATGCTTATGATGAGAAAGACAACTTAGTTGCAAGTTATCCAACGACTGTCGGTAGCACGGAAACACCCTCACCATCAGGGACGCATAAAGTTGAAGTCAAAGTACATGAACCTAACTACACTTATACTGGCGAGGATGGCAATCAGGCGATTATTCCGCCAGGGCCGAATAATCCAGTAGGAATAGTATGGATAGGGCTAAGTAAGCCTACTTATGGCATTCATGGTTCACCAGACCCGGCCCGCATCAGCAGACAAGCATCATCAGGATGCATAAGGTTGACCAACTGGGACGCTTTAGCACTACTAGGTACGATCAAAGATGACGCAACAGTAGAATTCAAGTAGTTTCCAAACCTCAAATACAAAAATACCGCTCAAAATTGGCGGTATTTTTTTGGCAAAATTAAGTACGATTGATTATAAAAGATAGCAAGAAACAGGCTACCATTTTTTATTATTATCGTAAAAATCGTTTAGTGTTACATAATAACAAGATAATCTACTCAACGACTTAAGAGTAAATAGCTGATATCTTAAAGATAAAACACTATAAGAGATTAGTTTTTGCCACGGTAGGTAATGCGACCTTTAGTCAAATCATAAGGCGTCATTTCTACTTTAACCTTGTCGCCCGTTAAAATACGGATATAGTGCTTACGCATCTTTCCTGAGATATGAGCAATAATCTCGTGTCCGTTTTCTAAACGAACTTTAAACAATGTATTTGGAAGGGTATCAATAACTTCACCTTCAAATTCAATAATATCGTCTTTAGCCATAGTTGGTATCTATCAATGAAAAATAAACCGATATTATACGTAAGTTTCAATATTAAAGCAACAAATCATTGTTTTTGCTTGACAGTGAGCAAGTGTTATGTATATCAGTCGGTAATATTTTATTCAGGTAAGTTGAGCCACAGGGGAGTAAGTGGTGACATGGGTAACAGCTGCTGATAATGCTCAGGATAGTAAGCGTTGATAAAGTATAGTCCGTCACCAGAAGCAGTGGGCGGCGCAATGGTACGGTCTTTTTTTGCCAAAATAGTTAAGAAGTCTGAAGGTTGTAGCTCATGCCTTCCAACTGCATGTAGTGTACCCATCAAGTTACGTACCATATGATGCAAAAAACCATCGGCTTGTATGTCAAAGACAACAAACGCGCCATGCGTAAAAAGCTTTGCGTGACTAACAGTACGTATAGGCTGGTTAGATTGACAAGCTGCTGCACGGTAACTGCTAAAATCATGAGTCCCAGCAATATCAGCTGCCACAAGTTGCATCGCTGCTACATCTAAAGGTTCGTGAATATGAGTCACTTGACGGTTGAGTATGGCAGGACGCGCAGCCTGATTGAGCGTGATGTAACGATAACGACGTGCTATAGCGCCAAAACGAGCATGAAAGTCTGTTGGCATAGGTTGCACCCAGCGTAGGGCAATATCGTCAGGCAATAGACTATTGATACCACGTAGCCAATTATGGGTCGGACGGTAGGCGCAAGTGACAAAATGCGCAATCATATTACCAGCGTGGACTCCGGCATCGGTGCGACCCGCTGCGATAACTTCAACAGTTTCGTTGGCGACAGTACTGATGGCTTTTTCTAGTACCTCTTGTACTCCTGTCACCTCTTTTTGACGTTGCCAGCCTCGATAGTTGGTGCCCAAAAACTCGATAGCGATCGCCAAGTTATAAGTAGGGATGTCTTGTTTCTCAGATTCCATTAATCTTTCAACTTCCATAATAATCGTAGCATTTGAAGTGAGTGCTTGTTTGTTGCTTGGCGCTCACGGTTAGCGGTTTTTGTTCAAAGTCGTTCCTGACTGGTTGACAGTATATGTCCAACGTTGTCGTCTGCGTGCAGGTGTATCATAACGTAGCAATAACCATAATAACCGCGCATAGATAGCAGGAATAGTTAAGCGTCCACCAGCGATGACATGGTAGTCATATTGCCAACTGCCCGCTGCATAACTATCGCTGACTCCGCCAAATGGGCATTGGCTAGCGCATACCACCATATGACCCTGCTCATATGCACGTTTTAATGCGGTGGCTAAACTCTCAGAGTAGGGAACGTTACCTGCACCAAAACCTAATAAAATGATACCGCAGGGTGGCTCATTCAACAGCGCCTCTAGTTGTTTGCCCAAGATATCAGGTGCGTTGGGAAGGCAATATAGCGCATGTACGCTTGCCCGTTTGGCACGCGCTTGGATACCGTCACCAACAGTCATTTGGTCATCAAGCCAGTGTTGACGACGAGTGTCTGGCAGCTGCTTTATATAACTGTTGTTTGGATAGCCAGCACGAGTATGACCAGTAAAAGCCATAAAGTCATGACTATGAATCTTTTGTACTGTTTGTGCAGGCCATGACTCGCCGCCAAAGCTAATTTTGACGCCGGATTCTCCAGCAGCAGCCAGACGTAGGGACTCACTAAGATTGTTCCATGCATCGCTATTTGCATCAACCGCATATGTCTTTAACACGTCGCTGTCTAACAGTGGACGCATACTACCTGTAACGATCAAGCACATATCAGTGCCTGCAAAAGCCTCTGCCAAAAATGCACCAAGATAACTCAAAGTATCTGTGCCTGTAATAAGTATAAATTGACGCCCTCCTGTCGCATAGGCATCTAGTAGTAGCCTGTAAAAGTGCATAAAATCGTTTGAAGTTAGTTGGCTACTATCTTTAATTAGTGTGTTATCTAACCATGAGAACTCTGGTAGATAGTTTGTTTGACTGTAATTGGTGAGCAGCGTCTGTAAAGCTGGCAAGAAAATGTCGGCATCTAAAGGCGCCAATGGACGTCCATAACTACCAAAGGTACCACCAGCATAAATGAGCTGAATAAGGTTGGACGATAGATTTGTCGAGGTTGGGGGTAATGACATGGGTTTACCGTACTAGATGTGAGTGAAAAAAATAAAATAGGGTTAATATAAATGATAAACCGTCAAATAGAAACAAGCATCTTATTTTCATAAGATGCTTGTTGATAAATAATCTTTGTTCAAAACACTGTAAAGCACTTTACCCGTATATTAAGCAGTACGCGCTAGCATCTCTTTTGCTTGACTTTGTTGTTCGCTATCACCTTGAGTGACGACTTCATTGAGTAGGCGTTTGGCACTATCGTATTCACCCAGTTGTAAATACTGACCTGCTAAGTCTAACGTCACTTGATTGCTGTCCAAGGTCTGAACAAAATCGAAATCTGTTGCAAACTGTGCGGCAAAATCACTATCGGACGCTGCAACTGTCGTATCGTTTTGAGTATCTACATGGTAGTCCTCGGTGACGCTGATATCAGCTTCATTCTCCACTGGTGTATCGGCAGTAGGTGCAGTTGTCACTTCATCAAAATCAAATTCTTCATCTATTGATAAAGTATCTTCAATACCCTCATCAGTACTATCGTCAATTACTTCCTGAGTCGCTGCTAATTCTAGTTGTGTAGCCTCGCTTACAGTGGGCTCGTCGCTACTGTCTGTTGTCTCAAGTGCAGCAAAACTGTCTACAACGTCGTTTCCTGATACCTGCTCATTTTCATTAAGGTGTTCTTGAGTTTCTAATGAGTTTGTAACAAGTGCGCTATCTTCAACTACTAAGCTGTCTTCAACTGCCAATTCGTCTGTAATCGACAAGCTATCTTCATCTTCTAGCAGTAACGCAAAATCATCGTTAGTAGGCTGAGTATTGTCTTCTTGATTAGTAGTATCTGTCTCTTTACTGGTAACTGTCTCTTCAACCAAGTCATCAAAGTCTAAAACAAATTCGTCATCTGAGCTGACATCTTGTGACTGGCTGTCTTGCGTTTGAACATCATCAAAATCTAGCTCCGACGAGTTGCTATCATTTGTCATCAAATCGAAATCAAGCATAAAGTCATCATCGACGTTTACGTTGTTTACGTGTTGATCCTTATTAACGTCGTCTACAGCAACAGGCTGAGCACTTGTTTCATCAGCACTTGTCACTTCGGTTATATCAAAATCACTGATGTCATCGCCATCTGCTGTAGTTTCTAGCTGAGTAGTTTCTAGGCTACTGGCGTTTAGATTGTTAGTTTCTGCGTTTGTGCTTTCCAAATCAGCTAACGTTAGATCAAAATTTTCATCAGAATTATTGTTAGCGCTAGGGATACTTTGTTGTGATGATACAGAGTCACTAAATGCTTCAGAACTATCTAAATTGTCGTTGTCTGTATCAGATTCAACATCCGTAACAGTCTGTGAGGTGGACAAGTCAAAATCTATACCTTCAAACGCAGCTTCATTGTCAGATTCAGGCTTTACTGGTTGGTTTTGCGTTTGTTCTTGGTCTAATAGAGCTTTGAGTTTATCCGCATTGTCTATAGCAGTTGCATTACCGGACAATTTGATCGCGTTATAAGTTTTATTAAAATCTTCACGCTGCTCGGTTGTAGCATAGATATTTAATAGCTTGTGTAATAACTCAGAATCTTGAGGTTTTTCAGTTAAGCCTCGTTCAATGGTTTCAATGGCTTTATCATAACGCTGCTGATCTATAAAGCGTTGAGCCACGGTTAATGGATCAAATTTGGTCGCGTTTTGCTGAGCAGGGACTTGTTTTGAGTCTACAGACGCCGTCTTTGGCTTTAATGTGGATGCATGAGCATCTACACTTTGATTGGTCTTATCCAAGTGTTGTGTGGTTGGTTGTTTGGCCTTATTTTTGCGTAGCACAAGTACCGCTACCAGTAAAATTGCTACCAGACCCACAATGATATACAGCATATTATCCATAAATACTCCTAAGCCTACGAGCCTTGTTTACAGCAATTTGTGCTGAGCAGCGAGGCAATTATTGATTGCGTAATTTTTTGAGACGAGCTTCAAGCTCAGCCAGTTTTTGGTTTTGTAGTTGTAATTTTTTGGCATAGCTACCAAGAGTGCTGTTGGTTGCTGCTACCCGCTTAGCCTGCTCAGCAGTCCGTTGACGCGCCGATTTTAGCGTGGCTAAAATATCTGTGCTTAATCCATTACCAGTTGCCGCGGCAGCTTTAGTTTGAGTGCCATCAGCGCTACCATCACGACCAGGCGCAATGACAGAGAAACGTGCTTTTGGCAAGGTTTTAGGAGCGACTTCTGAAGGCTTATTTGACTGTTTAGATGTTGTTTTTGTGTTAGAGGACATGTCTGTAGATGCTGTTAACTCCTTATCGCTAGACGAGTCTGCAGCAGTTGTCTTTTTTCTCTCTACGCTCTTTTTTTTAGCCCGGCTGACCTGTATGTAATGTTGTCTTTGAGCTGCAATAGCAGTCTGCAGGCTTTCTTGTGAAGGTACGATGTCATAACTGGGTAAGTTCAGCTCAGCGTTGGCTTTTAGCAAGTCAGCATCCTTTGCAATAAAAGCATCAGGATTCTGCGATTTTATTTGTTTCATCACCGTCGATACGTCAACATTATTTTGCTGTGCAATCTGCTGAGAGATAAGCCAAAGATTGTCATTACGTTGTACGGTATAGCTTGTCATGGCTGTACTTTTACTGTCTGACATAGAGTCTGTGGCGGCTATATCAGTACCAGTATTTGAGGAAACGGTAGCAGAGGGCAGTGGTGCGTTGGATGAAGTGCTTGTCGCCTCAATATCATTTGTAAAAGGGGTTGGCCGATTTGGACTATTTTTGAGATCTGTTTTTAGCTGTATTTGACGAGTTACTTGAATATTTAAGATACCGGCTTGTTTGTTGGTATTAACAGCAGTTTCGATAGGGCTAAACGCAGTATTCTCCACAGGAACACTGTTGTTTAGAGCTCTGTTTTTTTGCGTATTATCTTTAGTAGCCAAGCTGGTATTAGAGGCAGCCGAATTCTCTAATGTTAAGACGCTTTTTGGGTCACTGGTATTTACCGGATCTGTTTTACTGGTTTGTTTAGCGTTAGTATTATTCGTCGTTGAATTAACATTGCTCAAACCTTTGTTATTTAGGTCGTCAGCAGACAAACCGGTTGTCTCTCTTATCTTTAATGAGCTTATCTGTGATACACGTGAAGTCTGAGATACTGACAAAGGGGTGGTTTCAGCTGGACTTGTCACTGCTGGTGCATTGACATTAGGTGTTTTACGCAAGACAGTTTTTGGTAATGTCTGCATTGATGCTGGCGTTTGGGTATCTGGTACCATAATCAATGGTGGCGGCGCACCACGTCTGACCGTTAGGGGTTTAGCGTTAGAGTTTGACACTACCGGCAAGTTTGGTTTTGGCGCACCTGATACCACTCGTTTGGACTGTTTAATTGGTACGTTATTATTACCAAGAGGCATCAGTAGAGTCTTAGGAATGACATTGCGTTGGCCATTATCATTTATTGCTAGTACGACATCTGCAAATGGCATTGTTACAGGCTGTGATGTCTGGATAAGTAATTGACCTGCGGTGGCAGAAGTCGGTACAAACCGTACAGCCATAGATGCTGTAGGGGTCAGCCCCATTTGCTGATAAATCACAGGACTTGCAATACTAGCGGCAAAATCTTTAGCATCGATGTCGGTGACCGTAATACTGGCAGTCAAAGGTTCATGCTGAGCAGAGGTAATGGTTGTTTTACCCATAGTGGCTGCTTGAGCAACAGGTAACCACGCAATAGAGCTCACAGAACAAAGGAGTGCTACTGACACCGCGTGATGAATATTGGTCAATCGATGAGGTAAATGCCAAGACATGCGCAGCCCTTTTTATTATGACTTATTGAGAAATGACTTACGAAAATAGCCAAATACAATTATGTTTATCGCAATGTATTAGGTACTCGTATCGCTTTAATTAAATAATATTTAACACCCTGCTAATGTACTTTTTTATCCAATAACATCGCATCCCCATAACTAAAAAAGCGATATCGATGGCTAATTGCATGTTGGTAAGCTTGTTCAATAGCTGCTTTACCTGAAAATGCGGATACAAGCATTAATAAGGTAGACTTGGGTAAATGAAAATTGGTTAGTAGACGATCAATCACGCCAAACTCAAAACCAGGATAAATAAATATATCGGTATCGCCTGACCATGCAGCAATAATTTGTCCATCGTTTGCCGTTTTTTGATAAGCCGTCTCAAGAACACGTGCAACAGTCGTGCCAACAGCTATGACTTTTTTACCTTTTGCATGGGTTTGATTGATTAGGTCTGCGGTTGTTTGCGGTAAATGGGCATATTCACTATGCATAGTATGATTGAGCAGGTTTTCTGTCTTGACAGGCGCAAATGTACCTGCACCAACGTGTAGAGTGACAAACGCGGTATTAACCCCTTTGTTAGTCAAAGCTAAGAGAGTGGTTTCATCAAAATGTAAGCTCGCTGTGGGTGCGGCAACGCTGGCCAGTTTGGCAGGATCATGAAACACCGTTTGATAGCGAGTATTGTCAGTTGCATCAGCATGACGCTCAAAGTAAGGCGGGATTGGCAGCTCACCGTAGATTTCTAAATCAGGAAGAATAGGCGCATCGAAAGCTAACACAAATAAGTTATCCTGACGACCGATCATCTCACAGCTCATATTGTCATCAGCTAACCATAAGCGTTGTCCAATTTTTGGCGCTTTACTGGATTTTACATGACACAGTGCAATATTTTGGCGTGTGGCTAATGATTCATGATTGATATTTATATCTTCTAGTTCCGCGCGCTCTATCAAACGTTCAATCAATACTTCAACGCGCCCTCCAGTATCTTTTTTACCAAATAGTCGCGCTTTCATTACTTTAGTATCGTTAAAGACAATAAGATCGCCCGCGTCAAGCAACGACGGTAATGCAGTAAATAAATGGTCTTGAGGCAGACTTGTTTGTTCTGATTGATCTATAGTGGGTACATAAAGCAACTTAGAATCCGAGCGCTTAGCTAACGGATAGCGAGCAATTAGCTCGTCTGGTAATTCATAATCGTAATCGGCTACGCTCAGATAAGTCAGTGGGCTATCATCATGTTGAGTATCATTCATATCGGTATCGTTATCTACATTAGGAGTGGTGGTTTTGATGTTTAAGTTGGTCATAATGAGTCATACAGGTAGGTAAAATTTTGGCATTAGTTTAGCAGAAACGGGATAATAGCGGAAAAGTTCCAAATATAGTCAGATCAGTATAAAAAAGACACGATTAATCGAATAAGGTAAGTTGTGGTAGGGGCTGTACTGCAGAAGCTAAAGACGAGTAGGTGACTCCTACGAGTCTAATAGGTAGGGCGCGCGGTATGTCTAAAAATAGCTTATCTAACCAGTAATGCGCAGATTCTGCGCTAATAAAAGCCGTGGATAAAGTATGTGAGCGCGTTATTTGTGTGAAGTCAGCGTATTTTACTTTGAGGGTAATGGTATAAGCAATAAGCTGCTTATTGTTCATCTGTTTAAACGCATCAGCGTTCTGCTCATGTATCTGTAACCGTAATTGTTCGCAATCGTTCAGGTTGTCTTTAAAGGTAGTCTCTGAACCGACTGATTTGTGCTGACGTTCAGATTTTACTAATCGCTCATCACGTCCATGAGCAATATCATGATAAAACTGTCCTCGTTTACCAAACTCGTTAACTAATGCGGCAGCGGGCACCTGACGAAGATCAGCACCAGTAGACACTCCCATAGCCTGTAAGCGTCTGGCCGTTGCTTTACCAATTCCATGAAAACGCTCTATAGGTAGCGTACTAATGAATGCTTCTGCATCATCAGGGGTGATAATCGCTGTACCATTAGGTTTATTCATATCAGAAGCAATCTTTGCTAGCATTTTATTAAACGAAACACCTGCCGATGCCGTTAGTCCTGTTTGCTCTAATATTTGTACTCGTAACCAGTTAGCCATTAGGGTAGCTGAGCCTTTATGTACTTGAAGGCCTGTAACGTCAAGATAAGCTTCGTCCAAAGATAGTGGCTCAACATGCGGTGTCAGACTATGCATAATAGAGCGAATTTGGCTACTGACTGCTCTATAAACATCAAATCTTGGTCGTACAAATATCACCTCTGGGCACCGCTTGCGGGCTTCATAAGAGGACATCGCAGAGCGTACGCCAAATTTACGCACCTCATAACTGGCAGCAGCGACCACACCGCGACCACTTGGATCTCCACCCACGACTAAAGGCTTGCCACGGTATTGGGGAAAATCTCGTTGTTCAACACTAGCATAAAAAGCATCCATGTCGAGGTGAATAATCTTACGAGAGGTAGGGGTGATAGAAGCTGTCATAGATTCTATTTTACCTGAAAGTATGGAGTTTTTGAGTAGTAGTTGTTGAATATAAGATGTAATCGGAGGGGTTTAAAGCTAGATATTAACCAGCTGCACTACATTAATCTTAGAATCAACCGTTTGTGTAGCAGACTAATAGACACATTTTTGAATATATGACCATTCATTAGCCTTAGTAAGCTTTATTTAACAGCAGTACTACTATTTATTCGATTGATTTTACCATTTAAGAATACATTTGTACCACTTATGACAATGAAAAAATAAGTAGTAGCTGTTAGTGCACTTAGTTTGTTAAGTTAAGTCAAGATTGTTCAAAGTCATATCTTTAACTAAACAATCTAAAACTGGATTATTTAATTTTACTAATTAATTCATGGCAAAAATCCAATTAATATAAAAATATTATCATTCGAAAAATGATAGTGATACAGGTATTTGACTTCATTTTGAATAATAAAAGATAAAGGCTTTATATTACTATAATGTAATAAATCTTTTAAACTTTCAAAAAAAACTAATGACTAAGGAGTTTAAAATGAACAATCAATTAAAAGGTAGTGATCTAACTCGAGCAATGTTAAAAAACGGTGACCATAATATATGGTGTGCAGTAGACGACGAAAGTGATGAGCGGGCTATTACAGACCATAAGAATAATGACTTTACCGCTCGTATTGTATCTTTTGTAGATGGTAAATTCATCTGCACAAGTGGGGCACCATGGACCTATGCTGTCCCCATTAAGATAGTGGCAATTACGCAAGAAGATGCTGGATTATAATTATCAGTCGCAAACAACTTAAAAAGGGATGATTAAGATAATGATTAAAGTGATGAGTGGGTACTGATAAGGTTTATACTTAGATTGAAAGAATATAAAAACCAAGTGACTTATAAAATAGAACTCAAAAATTAATTTATTTATAGTTGAGTAAACTATATCTTATAGGAATTCTTAATATCTTAGTAATGCATTAGTTATGCAATGAGATTTTTTATAATTATTATATCTTTTATAGGTGTTGGATCAAATATAAATAATTATTATTGTTCACTAATATGAAATTAATTTTCAACAGAAATAAATCTAGTAACTATACAAGTTATCTATATATTAGATAGCACCAATTTTAATGCTTTTATAATATTTACCATTAAAGTGTGTAACTTTACTATTTTATGTCTACGTTCATTATTTGAACGATTGGTATAGGCGATTAATTATACTAAAAATTCTCACATCTAATTTTTAACCAAAAGGCTTGGGGCTGCTATTAGAAATAAGCAGTTCTAAGCTTTTTGGTTTTAAAAATATAATAACTGCCTGCATAGCCAACCATTACAAAGTTACTTTTGTAACCTCTGCATTAATCTCATTCATTCATACTGTTATCTTGACGCCCATTCATAACTTATGTTCTAGGTCTTTTATTCCATCAATGATGAACATCTACATCGTTATATTATAGGTAATGATATTACCCAATATTCTGACCATATTTCTATAAATAGCTTGCAACTGATATCTGGTTAATAACGGTTTTCAAAACCATCTTTTATCATTGTCTGGTTGCAAAAAAAATCGATTACAGATTTGTCATCTACCAGC
This sequence comes from Psychrobacter sp. 1U1, assembly GCF_051847535.1. NCBI lineage: Bacteria > Pseudomonadati > Pseudomonadota > Gammaproteobacteria > Moraxellales > Moraxellaceae > Psychrobacter > Psychrobacter sp. 1U1. The sequence goes on from NZ_JBPYDD010000001.1 coordinate 229,776, forward strand.
CTTATTCTATATATCTAACTTAAAATGAACATTCGTTCAAAATAAAAATTATTAAACCAAACTTTAGTATAATAATTTAAGGGTCGTACTCGTATTTTTTGCTTAAAAAACATCAAAAAGCAGAGGGTGGGCGTGCTCTACAAAAATGTCAATGGTCAAAGTAGGCGATAAAAGGTAGATTATAGTCCCAAAAGATTACCTGTAGCTATAGATTGTAATTACAATCAAGCCTTTAAAATAAAGAAATAGACAAGTATTTATCAATAATATTTTACTTATTATTGAAATATTGTCAACTACATGTATAATCTGCTTTACTATTAACAATTATTTGTTCACTATTGGCGCATATCTTAGCAAATTATTGTTCCAATTCCATTGTTTTAAGATTTTGGTGACACTATATTTATGAACATTATTCATCGTACTAGGCTTACCAAATTAAATTTGTTGTCTATAGCTCTTATTGCCTCCGTCATGAATACAGGCTGCGGCAAAAGCACTAAAGTTAGCCAACATACTATTAGCCCGCCAACAGTTAAACAGTTAAGTAGCCCTTCACCCGTTTATTTGACTGGTGCTACCAAGGCTGAAAGTTTGAATGAAATTAGCATAGAAGCATGGATGACTATAGCCAAAACCAACTATGAGTCAAAGAACTACTCGCGAGCATTGAGAGCGGCTAATGAAGCGCTCAGTATCGACAATCAGATTGTGGAGGCTCGTCAAATTGCAATGTTGTCGTCTGTTAAGGTAATGCAGCTTAATATTGATGCTTACCATGACAATGCGTTGATGAGTAGTCACGATAAGGCTATGTTTAAAGATGCTTTAACCAGTATGACCACCTTAATTAATACCTCGGAGTAAACCATCCTTTGGTTAAACCACTCTTGAGTAAATAGGTGCATCAATCCAATACTAATAATAGCGAGTAACGACTTACAATGAACAGTATCAAAAGCAGGATAAAAGTTAGTTTCAAGCTGCCTAAAGCTGTCTTTTCGGGTCTGCTTATTATGGGTACTGCTATAGGTACAGCACATAGTGAGCTTGTCATACAAGAAAAAGATCCGAGCTCAAGCGTTATTAATCAATTCGCTAAGCTTAAAAATGCTGATGCAAGATCACCGCAGCTGCATCAATTAGTTTCAGACCTAAATCACAGACTGTCAGTCAACCCAAATGACTCTTTAGCATGGGAGATTTTGGCACAGATTTATTACAATAATGGCTATACTGCTTATGCTGTCTATACAGCAAGCGAAGCAATCAATCTGGGTCACAGCACCGCCAAGCTTAAAAAGATACTCTTAAATAGCAGTGCTATCGTCTCTCAAAAGCAATTGCAATCAGACTACTTAACTGATGAGGTTGATGCAGACTTTTTAAAAGAATATCAGCACGCTCTTAGCAAAATCTACGGTGAGATCTACGGTTTTAATTACGATGAGTCTTTACCAAAACCTCCAGCGCCTGTCATAAAGCCAAGAGCGGTAAAAAACAAGACTAAATCGAGAAAACAGCGCCGTACATCCGTCAAGAAAAAAGCTTCTCCTGTCAAAAGACAAGCAGCAGTGAAACAAAGGCGCGCTCCTACCAAACCCGTCAAAAAGCAGTCTCCCTCTAAAAGTAGTCTTTCTATAGCTACTGACCCATTTAAAAATGTACGTTCAAAATAGCAATTGCTGAGGTAACTTATTATGGCAAAGCAAGACAGTGTGCAAAAGAAACTCGCAAAAGTACGTGCTCCTCGGGTACATCTTACTTATGACGTCGAAGTTGGCGATGCGATCGAAACCAAGGAAATTCCCTTTGTCGTTGGCGTGCTGGGTGAGTTCTCAGGTGACTCTATGCTTGAACAACCGCGCTTTAAAGACAAGAAGTTTGTTGAAGTAGATTTGGATACTTTCGACGAGGTAATGTCAGGACTAGCGCCGCGCGCGACCTTTAGAGTTCAGAATGATTTGAGTGACACAGGTGGCGAATTTGCGGTTGATTTAGCATTTAATAGTATCGACGATTTTCGTCCTGAAGCTGTGGCCGATCAGATTGAGCCGTTAAAACAGTTGGTACAAGCGCGAGATCGATTAGCAGATTTACGCAATAAGATTTCGGCTAATGAAAAGCTTGAAGATTTACTGGACGATGTGCTTAAAAGTACTGAGCAAGTCAAAAAAATGGCCGAACAAAATCAAACTGACGGTGAGGATTAAATGATGAGTGCTCAAGCCCAGCAGAACATAGCAACCGATTCGTTGAATAATGAAAGCTACGACTTACTCGAAGAAATCGTCAATAAAAGTAACGTTGCCAAGTCCGATGATGAAAAGAACCGCGCGAAGTCGCAAATCGCAGAGCTGGCCAATGAAGTTATGCAAGGCACAGTAACATTATCAGATAATCTATCGGCATCAATTGACGCGCGTATTGCTCAGATTGATGCGCTGATCTCTAAGCAGTTGACTACGGTTATGCATGCTCCTGAGTTTCAGAAGCTAGAGTCTAGCTGGCGCGGTCTACATTATCTATGTAGCCAAACGCCATCAGAATCCATGCTTAAGATACGCATGATGAACACCACCAAGCGCGAGCTTACCAAAGACTTTCAATCTTCGATAGATTTTGATCAAAGCACGTTGTTCAAAAAGATATATGAAGAAGAGTTCGGTAGTTTTGGCGGCGAACCCTATGCAGCAATCGTTGGCGATTTTGAGTTTACTCGCCAAAACTCCGATATGTATCTGCTTGAGCAATTGTCTCATGTGGCAGCAGCTTCTCATGCACCATTTGTATCGGCTGCATCAGCTGAGATGTTTGGATTAGATTCATTTACTGACATCGGACGCCCTAGAGATTTATCCAAAATATTTGAAACGGCAGAATACATACGCTGGCGTGCTTTTAGACAGTCAGAAGATGCACGTTACGTGGCTCTTATGGTGCCTAGATTTTTAGGGCGTCTGCCTTATGACCCAAAAGAAGGGACAGTGGTTGAAGGTTTTAATTTTACAGAAGAAGTCTCGGGTAATGATCATAGCGACTATCTATGGGTGAATGCCGCTTATGCATTTGCATCGCGTCTGACTGCTGCCTTCTCAGATTATCGCTGGTGCGCAGCTATCCGCGGCGTTGAAGGCGGTGGCTTAGTTGAAGGGTTACCTGTCCACACTTTTAAAACCGATGATGGTGATTTGGCACTTAAATGTCCCACCGAGATATCTATCACTGATCGCCGTGAAAAAGAGCTGAGCGATTTAGGTTTTATTCCATTAGTCCATTGCAAAAATACCAATTATGCGGCCTTTTTTGGCGCGCAATCAGTACAAAAAGCCAAAACTTATCAAAACGATGATGCTAATGCCAACGCTGTGTTATCGACCCAACTACAATATATCATGGCAGTATCACGTATTGCCCATTACCTAAAAGCGATGATGCGCGATAAGGTTGGTAGCTTTTTATCGCCTGGTAATGTTGAGTCGTTTTTAAACGACTGGATTTCTCGTTATGTCTTGCTAGACGACGGCGCCTCTCAAGAAGCAAAAGCCCAGTACCCACTGCGCGAAGCTTCTGTACAAGTTGTAGAAGTGCCAGGTAAGCCTGGCGTCTACAAGTCAGTGGTCTTTTTGAGACCACACTTTCAGCTTGACGAATTATCTGTTTCTTTGCGTTTAGTCACTCAACTGCCGCAGTCTAGCAACAGCTAATCGTTTATTAAAATCCAACGTTAAATTTAAACTTCTCAAAACAAGGTATGTGATATGAAAGATATTTATATTCAGTTCCGTGGTAAATATAAGATTGACGGCGAGTCTCGTGATAGCGAGCATAAAGGCTGGCTTGAAGTAAATACATGGGACCATTTAATCCGTCAACCAAAGTCAGCGACAGCAAGTAGCGTTGGTGGTCACACCTCTGAGCGTTGTGAGCATGCTGACATGACGTTTATGAAAGATTTGGATTCTACTAGCCCTAAGCTATGGGAAGCTTGTTCAGCTGGTTATACTTTTGATGAAATTCAAATTGATTTCTATCGTGCCAACGGTGATAAGCGCGTTAAATATCTTGAAGTTAAACTTAAGCATGCGCTTATCGCTAGTGTTGAGCCTACTGTACGTTCAGAAGGCGTGCCAATCGAAAAAGTCGGTATCAAATATGCAGCAGTTGAGTGGACTTACACGCAACAAGATATCGATGGTACTGCTAAAGGCGCTGTGACTAAGAAGTGGTCGCTAGCTAATAACACTGCCACGTATACTGCTTAAGATCGGTAGTCTTACGTGATATGTATATATTGTGATTAGAAAGAAAGGTTTATATTTAGGCCTTTCTTTTTTTATTTTCTAAGATGGGAATGACTATATTAATGAATTACGCTGCTAAAGCATCTAATAAAGAAATCGGGTTTCGTCCAAACTTGTTTGAGCAGTTATTTGATGACCAGCCTCGTCAATTAGCGCATGAGCTTGTTGTGCGTCGTCTAAATATTGAGGAGTTAAAATCTTCTGTTGCACGAGACTTGGAGTCTTTATTGAATACGCGCTGTGTAGTGTCCGATAAGCTGCAAGAATATAAACATGTGCGCTCATCTATTTTGAATTTTGGAATACTAGACTTTGTAGGGCTAAGTAGTGCTAATCCAGCGGATTGCGATTACATTTGTCGTCAAATAGCACAAACAGTGGAGCAACAAGACACCCGTTTAAAAAACGTTAGAGTTTCACTGGATATTGGTGCCGTAGATGTTAATCAGCTTTGTTTTTCTATTGAAGCCTTACTGAAAGTTTACCCAGCACAAGAGCTGGTCAGTTTCGATGCTTTCTTTGAGCCAAGCTCTCAACGTTACTTAATAAAATAATCATTATTAACTTAATGAAATAACTACTATTACCGCTCAATCTATACAGTTAGCAGTGATAAATATATTGAGGCACCATGGACAGTCTACTTCCTTATTTTGAGCATGAACTTAGCTTGTTCAATAAGCAGTCGAAAGAGTTTGCCAAAAAGTACCCAAAAATTGCCAATCGGCTATTGATGGGACACGATACGGTAGATGATCCGCATATCGAACGGTTGATACAGGCTTTTTCGCTGATTAGTGCGCGCATTAATAAAAAGCTGGATGATTCATATGCAGACTTTACCGAGTCGTTATTGGAAGTTGTGTATCCCGACTACCTTAAACCTTTCCCTTCAGTATCCATCGCCCAATTTAATCTAGGTGTACAGGGCAATGCGATGAGTGAAGTTGTCTTGGTACCTAAACATACCGCGTTCTCTACCCAAAAAATAAATGGCACGCCTTGTCAGTTTCAATCAACCCAAGACGTTACCTTGCTACCACTAGAAATCGATGCTGTTAGTTTTGAGACTCATCAAGAAGTGTATGACAATCAGCATGGACTGCTCAATGGTTGTATTAGTATTAAGTTTAAAGTTCTTAACCCAAGCTTTAATTATCAAGCGTTACAGGATCACCCGCTGGATTTATATATAGATGAAGATGCCAGTCAAGGTACTAGCCTATGGGACTTGCTATGGTGTGATGTCAGACAAACTCATCTCCACGGTAGTCAAGTTAATAAAGTCGTTGGCAGTCCGTTTGAGATTATTGGCTTCGACCCTGAGCAGCAGATTTTGCCGACCCACAGAGTGAGTAATGCTGCTTCCGCTTTATTAAAAGAATATTTTTATTTTCCAGAAAAATTTAACTTTCTACGCTTAAATCTTGGTCATGCTTGCCCTGAACTAAAAATTGATAGCAGTGGTTTTGAGATTCGTTGTTATTTTAAGTTTGATAAAAAGAACACTATTCGCCTAAAAAACCTGCAACAGCTGAGTGCAAGCAGTATCAAATTATTTTGTACGCCAGTCGTAAACCTATTCAAAGCAGCAGCCAAGCCCATTCAAGTGACTCATCGTTCCATCTATTATGATTTAGTGCCCGATACCCGCGCGCTCTTTCAGCATGAAATTTATGAGGTCAATAAAGTTATAGAATCCAAACAAAATGATAATCGTTTAGTACAGCGTGAGTATCATCCATTTTATGCGCTGAATCATTATGAGCAGCAAGATGACGGTCGTTATTATCATATTAAGCGTGATAAGGATATGGCTGAATTTAAGCAGGGTTTTGAATATCAGATCATGTTTGTAGAAAAGAGCCGCGAAGATTTATCAGGTGCGGTCAGTATGAGTGCTTCTTTGCTATGCACCAATAGAGACTTGCCTGCCCAAGTGGTGTTCGGTCAAAGTCGTGGTGATCTGTTTAGTGAAGGGATGACTGGCTTTAGTAGTCTGTCATTGTTGAAGCAACCAACCAGAACCGCACGTTTTGAATACACCGGTGAAGAGCGCTGGCGACTGATATCACTCATTAGTTTAAATTTTTTATCACTTGCCGCCCAAGACGCTGAGCTGATGAAAGAGTATCTATCACTGTACGACATTACGCAATCAGCCTCAAATAAACTTTTGGTCGAAGGCATTGTCTCTGTTGCGACCAGTATTAAAGCTCGGCGTATTCAACGTTTGCCACAACCAGGATTTGTGCGTGGAACCGAGATTGATATTCGCATTAATCAAAAAAACTTTGCTGGTGTTAGTATCCGTCAGTTTGCCCATTTATTGGCTCATGTTTTTGGTTATCACGCCAGCTTAAATAGTTTTGTTGAAGTGGTCGTTAGTGATGCCGTAACCAAAGAGGAGATTTATAGATGTCAGCCACGCAGTGGTCTCAGTCCTCTTATTTAACGGATTTAATCGCGACGCCGCAAGCCTACGATCTATTGCAGGCACTGCGTTTGATTCGTCATGAAGCCTGTATGGGGCATGCATCTATTGAGGTGCGCTACCGTGCATCATTGTCTTTGGCGTATCCACAAGCTGAGATTGAGTCGATGTCACTAATCGCACAAGACAATATGGACGACAATGCTAATCAAATAGATGCCAGTCAAATAAAGACCAGTCAAGTAAAGGTTAGGCAATTAGAGTTGTGCCCAGCGGTCATCGGACTGACTGGCCCAATGTCTGTCTTACCAGCGATGTATACCGATCAGCTAGCATCGCGAGTGCATCATGCAAAAGATAAAGCGGCACCTGCGTTTTTAGACTTGTTTAACCATCGTCTGACGGATTTATATGTTCAAGCGAGCTGGTTTTATAATTTGCCGTTGCAGTATGAATTAAACGATAAAAAGGACAGCTACCTTTTAAGCCTGCGAGCGCTTGCGCGTCAGCCCAAGAAATTGACGGCAATAGACAGCTTGATTGCCTATGCTGGCATGATTGCCCCAGGGCGTCTGACTGCCGATCAATTAGCACATGTATTGTCACATTTTTTGGATAGCACAGTCAGTGTTCAGCAGTTCGTTCCTGAGTGGTTTGATCTACCAGCTACCGAGCAGACAGCGCTTGGTGGACAGTATGCAGCGCTTGGTGTGTCAGCATTTTGCGGCGCGCGTGCCGTGCAGTTCGACAGTAAGATTAGGATAGTATTTCATCAATTGGATGCTAAGCGCTATCTCAGGTTATTGCCTGCAGGCGATATGTATCGAGTCATCATTGATTTTATTCGTAAATGGTGCGGTGTGTGTTTGGCGGTCGAAATGCAGCTAGAGCTGGACAAACAATATATTAAGCCTTTGTCGTTATCTGCAGAGGGTTTTGGTGGTTTGGGGCGCGGTGGTTTTTTAATATCGCAGCCTGCTACTCAGCATCACGACGACACCCGTTATGCGTTACCTATTCAATGAAAGTTATAGCACAGTAAAAGGGTTCACAAGAAGAAGGTTATAGATCAGGAAGACAAGAAACAACCTTCGCCAATTCAGTTAGAGAGTTGTCAGTTAAAGAACTGGTATTGGATTTATAAATATAATTTTAAATCAAATGAGAATGCTAAAGGAAAAGATTTATGAGCCAACTAAAAGCTGTTATTACTCGTTTAAGTCCAAGCTGTCGACAGTGTTTGCAGCAGGCAGCTAGGCTTTGTATCAACAACGGACATCGCGAAGTCGATACCATCCACTTGCTACATGAACTCATTGTTACACCACATAACGACGTGGATCAGATATTAAAATTTAGTAAGATTAATCAACAGCTATTATTATCACAGCTAGCAGATTTACTAACTGGTTTTGGTCAGGCAACAGGCTCAACCCCTGTATTTAGTCAGAGCTTGATGGCTTTGTTAGAAGATGCGTGGGAGTTAGCGAGTAGCCTACATGGACAAAGTGAGAACAAAAACAGTCCGCTAGAAATTCGCTCAGGTCACATATTATTGGTTCTATTGACTTATGAGCGTTACCAGTCACTACTCAAAACCTTGCCGGAGCAACTACAGTATATCGATCGCTTTACCTTCAAAGACGATTATGATCGCCAATGTTTCGGTAGTACCGAAGGTAGTGGCTCAGTTAAGTCAGACAAAGCTGCGTTAAGCGAGAATGCCAATTTCGGTAGTTCAAAGTCTGATGGTACTGATTCTGATAACAGTCAAGATCAGTCAGAAATAAGCCAGACCACCAAGCAGCCCACACCTGCCTTGGATAAATATACTTATGATCTAACCGCCAAGGCCAGAGCTGAACAAATAGACCCAGTCATTGGTCGCGAGTTTGAGATTCATCAACTGATCGATATTTTGATTCGCCGTCGCCAAAACAATCCTATTTTGACGGGTGAGGCAGGCGTTGGTAAAACTGCTGTGGTAGAAGGCTTGGCACAAAAGATAGTCGCAGGTTACGTCCCTGATCAATTAAAAGATGTGACGATACGCAGTCTCGACATGGGGCTACTGCAAGCAGGCGCAAGTGTCAAAGGTGAGTTTGAAAACCGCTTAAAGCAAGTCATCGAAGAAGTTCAAGCTTCATTACACCCAATTATCTTGTTCATCGATGAGGCGCACACGCTTATCGGTGCTGGCGGGCAGGCTAGTCAAAATGATGCGGCAAACTTACTTAAGCCGGCACTGGCACGCGGTGAGCTAAGAACGATTGCTGCTACTACTTGGTCAGAGTACAAAAAATACTTCGAAAAAGACGCTGCTTTATCGCGCCGTTTCCAAGTCGTCAAAGTAGATGAGCCTGATATCGATACGGCGGTCGCGATGATTCGTGGTTTGAGTGCCAAGATGCAAGCGCATTTCGGTATATTAATAGACGATGATGCGCTACAAGCGGCGGTCGAGTTATCAGCACGTTATATCAGTGACAGACAATTGCCCGATAAAGCGGTAAGCGTGTTAGATACGGCGGCTGCACGCGTAAGCTTATCAAAGACTGCCATGCCCAATCAGCTTGATAGGCTAAAAGCTAAGGGTGTACAACTAGAGCAACACATTAATAATCTCAGCCAGCAGCTTGAGCGTATTGGCAGTGTTGATGAAAAAGAAAAAGTTAGCCAACAAATTGCCATACTCGATGAGCTGCGCCAGACGAATCAACAAAGCATTTCTGATATGACGAGCCGCTGGCAGGAGCAACGCCAGCTTAATGATCAACTTGATGCGCTCAACCAGCAGTTGAATAGCGAGCTAGATGACTCTAATACTCTTAGTGCAAAAGCGCGCTTAGAAAAACAAGTAGAGTACCAAAATATTGAGCAGCAATTAAAACAAGTACAAGAAGCAGAGCGTCTTATACATGCGGTACTAGATCGTCAGGTCATCAAACAAATTATTTCAGATTGGACAGGTATCCCGTTGACGGATATGGCAGGTAACGAAAAAAACCACATATTGACCTTGGCTGATACTTTGCAAGAGCGCGTCATTGGACAAGACCATGCTGTTGCCGCTATCGTCAAGCGTATTCATACAGCGAAAGCACGCTTAGATGATCCTAATCGTCCGCAAGGCGTGTTCTTATTAGTAGGGCCAAGCGGCGTTGGGAAGACAGAAACGGCATTGGCACTATCTGAAGTATTATATGGAGGAGAGCGTAATCTAATCACGATTAACCTGTCCGAATATCAAGAAGCTCATAGTGTAGCGTCTTTAAAAGGCTCGCCACCAGGCTACGTTGGTTATGGCGAAGGGGGCGTATTGACTGAGGCCATCAGACGCCGACCTTATAGTGTTCTATTACTTGATGAGGTGGAAAAAGCCCATCCGGACGTCTTGGATTTATTTTATCAAGTGTTTGATAAAGGGGTGATGGAAGATAGCGAAGGGCGTTTAATCGACTTCAAGAATACGCTTATTTTGCTGACCAGTAATATTGGTTCATCCGCTATTATGCAGCAATGTATCAACACTGATCCTACTGTTACTGATTTTAGCTTACCCGATAGTGACAGCCTAAGACAGGCAATCAATCCACATTTATATAAAGCCTTTAAACCCGCATTTTTGGGCCGTCTGACGGTGATACCTTACTATCCGTTGACTGATGACGCGCTAGCGGAAATTATTCGCCTTAAGCTAGATAAAATCACTGGTCGTATTCGTGATAATTACGATGTCCCTTGTATCGTCGATGCTGAGGTTATTGAGCTGATTTTATCGCGTTGTCATGAGGTTGACTCTGGTGCACGCAATGCGGACGCTATCATCAGTCATACGTTGCTACCACAGCTGGCAGGTCAGCTACTTGCTCATGATGATAGTCAAAGTGTACTGAAAAAGATTACGGTATGCGTCGATGAGAACGATGATTTTGCTTATCGTCTCGACTGCGATGCTATTGTGGCTCTCAATCAAATGGCGCAACACAGTGAAGATGAGACTGATACTAATTCTGACACTGAGAATAATACTAATCTTAATTCAAAAGGTCAGCTTGAAAGTAGCAGTAATGATCAAGTCAATACAGTAGCAACCAAGCAGCTAACTGCAAAACAGGTGGCTAGCAAAAAGACCTCTACAAACAAAGCTACTACCAAAAAGACTCCAGCGAAAAAAACGGCAACCAAAAAGATTACTGAAGAGGATTTATCATAATGAGTGTTGACCATTCTTCTTTAACCAGCATAGAAACTCTTATAGCGCCTATTGTGGATAGTCATCAAGGTGTCGGTGAAGACCTGACCTTTGACCCACGCATCGATGCTATCGTTGCTGCCCGTCAAGAAGATGATCCACTGCTGGCGCAAGGCAACTGGATCACTGAACTCAAAGTCGCTGATTGGGACTTTGTGAAAACTCAATGTACAGACTTGCTGACTAATACCAGTAAAGATATGAAGCTAGCATTATGGTACGTCGATGCACTCAGTCATACCGATCATCTAGCAGGCATTAATCATGGGTTACGCTTGCTACAGGAGTTAAATGATGAGTATTGGCTCACCATGTATCCACCACTAGATGGTGAAGACGATAGTATGGATATCAGAGCAGGTTTGCTCTCGTGGTTTGTCAAGGCTTTAACAGATGATCTCAAGCAACTACCGCTCTCTGATACTAAGATTGGCAATTATAATTATAATTACTATTTGACCGCACGTGACCATGATAAGCAGCGTCAGCAAAATCCAGATAGTGAAGACAGTAATCAGTTAACACTTAGTGATTATAACCAAGCTATTAAGAACAGTAGCGAGTCTTGGCAACAAGCCTTAATGACTGAACTTGGTAATATAACTACTCAGTGGCAGACCTTAACTGATCAGCTTAACGATCTCATGGGTATGGATGCTCCGGTTTTTGCGCCGGTGACTGATTTATTAATTGCACTCAAACAACATTTGCACCCGTTGATACCTGAACAATTTGATAATGCAGACAAAACTATTCAAGAGGGTATGACTGATGCGAATATCTATGATAATAGTAATGAGGATGTGACATCAAGGAATGCTGGACAGCCATCTGCCTCAACAAACGTCGTGTCAACAAGCTTTAATCCTACCAATCGCGATCATCAAAGCAACCGTCGGCAAGCACTCAAACTGTTAGGGCAAATACAAGACTACTTTGCAACCAATGAGCCGCACAGCCCAGTGACGTTTTTACTCGGTCGGGCGATTGATTGGGCAGATATGCCACTGGACCAGTGGCTCACTCATATTATTAAGAACGAAGATCAGTTATCCACACTATCGGACATGATTGGTATTCAGCCCAAACGTGAGTCATCAGATGATAGCTATTGATTCGTTTGTTAATTGGACAGTTGGTTGGGATGTACTAGAGGTTGGGCTGTTTGTTAGCTTGTAGTCTATCCAGAATATTTACACCTTGTCATTTTAAGCTTTAAACCTTGGACTTATAGAGAAGGGCACTTTATGGTATGGACTCAAACAAAGCGGAATGTGCAACTGAGTAGTGCTCATTCTGATATTGCCACCAGTCTCATTCAGCAGGCTGACTTGGTTGAAAGCTTACTGGGGTTGCCTTTGCCCGACAGCGTTTGGGGTAAGCCTGCGCTTATGCCAACGCCTGACGCTTATCCAAGCCCTTATCATCAAGATCAACGAGCGCAGACCTATCAACAGCGTCAGCTCGCTCTGTTTTGTGGCTACCGTATTAGCATGACTTTACTGCATCCTCAAGCAGGACTGGATATAAAGCAGTGGCTAGGGCAAAGTCTCTCGATACATTGGCACACGGGCGATACGCTACTGCCAAGCCAAACCCGTCACGGTGTCATCACCGAAGCTATTGCCCTTGGTAGCAACAGTGGCATGGCCGCGTATCGTATTATCTGCGAGCCTACTTTAAGCCAGCTACGCCTAAACAGTCATAACCGCCGTCATCATCATCTCAGCTTAAGCGAGCTTATCACCGATATTATCAGTCCATACGATATAAACGTTGAGATTGACGAGCGCTTAAGTAGCGCCAGCAATTACCATATACAGCACAGCGTCCAATATAACCAAACGGATCTGGCTTACTTGACTCAGTATTTGGCGCTTTTTGGCATTACTGGCTACTATCGTCATGAGGCGGACAAGCACACCCTAGTACTCATTCCCAACGACCATAGCGACTTACGTCCAGATCATAACGATATCCAGAGTATCCTTAGTCAAAACCTCGCCAGTCTCGCCGATAGACAAGACCGTATCACTGCCATATACCCACAAATAAGCCAGCACACCCAGCAAAGCGCTATACATCGCTATGACAATCGATTAGTAGGCACCTATACTGGCAACAGCACCAGCGAGCAAGCCATAGATACAGACAGCCCAAGCAGCCACAGCCGCTTCCTGCACAGTCATAGCTACCTAAATGACGACGGACTAACTGCGCTTGCTACCCGCTATCAGCAGCACGCCCAACAACATGCCAACCTTGGCAGTCTAACCGGCAATATTCGCCATCTGAGTCTACCAAGCGCCCACTACATCGACGGCAACCCGTATCTCACCGAGCCCCTAAGCCTAGTCTCCATCCATCATAGTATCAACAACCACATACCCGTAGACTGGCTCGGCGTAGCACCCTTTGACCCCTTAACCCTACAGCCCAACCCCAATCTAAAGCGCCAGCAGACCGATGACGATGACATCAACAACAATAATAATGACAATGACAACGTCCACCATATCACCGCTTGCTATCTGCCATTTCCGCATCATCACCATATTCCTTTTGGTGAACAGCTTACTAAACTTGGCGCACCGCATCCGAGTCTCACAGGACTCATGAGCGCTAGCATCATAGACACCAATAGCAGTAGTGCGGTAGATAATGACCGCAATCATCGCGCTCATATCCGTTTTCATTGGGAGGATGAAGAAAGCACTGACCAAAGCGCCCAGTGGATACCCATCGCCAGCCACTTAGTCGCCGACCACATGGGCCACACCCATCCTCTGCGCCACGGCCAACACGTCCTGATCGACTTTATCGGTGGCGATATTACCCATCCGATTATCATCGGTAGCACCCACAACGGACAAGGCAATGATAATGCCCAGCACAACCGCATTGCCAGTGACACAGACTTCATTGACGCCACCAGTCCTGTTTGGTTTATCAACCAAAGCCATGCCCATCCTATCGACGGCATCAAAACCCAAAGTATTGACAGCAGTCGCACTGGAGACGCCAATAAAGACAGCGCTACCAACGGCTACAACCAGCTTATGTTTGACGCCCACCCAAACAGTCCGCAAATCAACCTCTACAGCACCAGTTTTCAGTCCAGCTTGAGCTTAGGTCATCTGTACCAACACAGCGACCACACCCGAGGACAAGCGCGCGGACAGGGCATTAGTCTTGAGACTCAGGCCGCTGCCAACATTCAAGGCAGCAAAGGCATTCATATCAGTAGCAGTCAAACTGCCAGCCAAGCATCAAACGCTCATATGAGCCATAACAGTCATAGCCGATTGCAGACCGCCAACCAGTATCAAAGCGCCTATCAAGACTTAGCAGCGGCGCATCAACCTGTCGGGCTGGATAACAGCAGCAGTGATAAGCAAAACAACAAAGCAAACAATAAGCAAAACCAAGAACAGGCAACGCCCTTTGCCAAGATAAGTCGTGACACCAATGACAGCACCCTCAATGAGTCAGGACAATGGCAACAACCCCACCTCTTGATCGACTCACAGCGCCATCTTGCCCTGCTCAGCGGACAACACAGCCAGCAGACCAGCACGCAGAGTAGTCACAGCCATGCGACAGATAGCATTCACTACCACAGCCAAACCCAGATGAACCAATTAGTCGCTGGCGATATTCACTACTATTCAAACAAATCACAAACCCATACCGCCGCGTACGGCGATGTGACATTGCACGCCCATCAAGATGAGATGCGTCTGGATAGCGAGCAAGTGCTACGTATCCATAGCCGCGATAGTATTGAGTTTATCGCCCCTGATACGTTGACGCTAAAAGCGGCAGGGAGCGGTATTGAGATATCGGGTGGTAATGTGACGTTTATTACGCCCAAGCAAGTTGGGTATAAAGCGAGTAAGGTGGATTGGGGGAGTGGGGGTGGGGGAGCTTTAAACCGAGTCCATTTGTTTCAGGCAGAGATATCGGATGCTCCGATCTATACCACTCAGTTTCAACTATTAGACTCTGATAAAAAGCCTCAACCAAACATAAAATATGTAGCATTCTTAGAAGACGGAAAAGTTTTATCAGGTACTACTAATGCTAGTGGAGAAACTCAACAGTTTCAAACTGAAAATCCAGAAGAAATAGCAGTGCATTTTGCTACTGAATTATTGAGTGGTGTTAAAGTTACAAGGTCGGGAGATTAAACGTGAGTGAACAAACTGTAAGCGGTACTTTTAAGCTTGAATATAAGAATTCAAATGGTAGGCATGATTTTATCGACGCTCATTATAGAATAGTAGATAAAAGAGGAAGAGTATTAAGAACCGGTAAAACTAATGAGGATGGAAAGACTGAATCAGCCACTATAAAGAAAGGCGAACCAATTTATATAGAGTTGAAAGACTTATCTACGAATACATGGGAGTCTGCAAGCCCTCGAAAAAACATGGGTTATACACCAAATAAATTAGGACAGAGCGCTACTGTTCTGGTTTCTAACTGCTATTTTCAAGCTAAACTAATGGCTAATAAATGGGTCAATTTTAAAAAACCATGGAAATATGAGGTAATATTTCAAGGTGACAATAATAAGAAAATCACATTGAAAGGCACATTAGATGAAGAAGGTAAGACTAAGATTTATGATTCGCAAAAGATGCCAATGGCAAAAAACCATGAGGATACAGCAATAGCAAGATTTAAAGATCTTGTTGAAAGTAGTCAACCCAATGTTGAAATAGTATTTATTGAACCTATTACAGGTGAGAGGTTTACTGACTCTAAACGCGTTATTCCTATAGGTGCTGATAAAAAATATCGTGAGTTTCAGATTCAGCTAACTCCGAGCACTACGAAGGTTTATAGCGAAAAAAGCACCGTTCAACTGCAGGAACAAAAACAGCGAAGAACAATCATACTTGATGTAGATATAACAGCGGGAGCAACGTATACGGTAACTCGAGAAGATAACAAAAAATTCTTCGACAATAAATTAGCGGAGACGAAAAAATCTGTTTTCAAAGACGGCACACCGCATACTGTCTATATTCCTAAGAAGTACAATGGGAAAGTACTACTTAAAAAAGGTAGTAAGACTATTGCGACTTTTCCATTAGAAGCCTTAGACCCGAATGATACAAACGCACCTGTTGTGTTCTGTTTAAGCAATAAGTCTACTAGTATACCAAAACGGAAAGTATCGACAAATGGTATCGATGAAACAGAGCCTATGATGTGGCATTTTCAGACAAAAGAATCACTAGCAGAAGGGCTTTATGAATTTGATGAAAAAAGTAAAGGCTCAACCAATGATCTAAAAAAAATTGCTAATACTGTCTTTGGTTCAATAGCTTTTGATGGCGTTTTACTACCTACAGTAGGGGAAGCGCAAAATGCACTAAAAGCTAACAACAGAAGTTTTATCTATGACGCATTTAGAAAACTCAAAGTTAACGCAGATGACGACGATCTTAAACGTTTAAGATTTGCCGTAAAAAAAAGTAAAAATGGTAAAATGATTATTACTTTCAAGGGCTGGTCTGGCTTACGTAGTTTCATCAATAATACTCATTACGCTTTGAACAATGCTAAGGTCGGTATGATATCAGCAGCAGCTACTATCAATGCAGCAATTGATGCAGGATCCTATGGTATTGCAGGAGCTACTACAGTAAAAGCTGCTGGTAGAAGTCTAGGAGGTTTTGGTTTTGCACTAGTAGCTACTTTTGAAATTATAGAATTTATGTTATCTGATGATCCTTTGAATAATTGGTCTGATTTGTATGTAAGTTTAGGTATGTCTGCTGTAAAGACAGTGTTAGCAACAGCTGTAGGTGTTGCAGTTGGAGCTATAGCAGTTGCTTCTGGAGTAGGGGTTGTAGTAATAGTTGCAGGAATTGGAGCAGCAGTTTTAACTTCATTTGCTTTAGAATACGTTGACAGAAAGTATAATGTGACGAAAAAAGCTCAAAATATAGTTAATTACTTAGAATCGAGTAATTTAGGATACTTAGAGGCTAATAAAAAGTTATGATTACAAAAATAACAATTAAAATACCTGACTCAAATGAATACAAAAGATCGTTAGATTCTAATTACTCTGGGAAATGGTATTCTTTTTTATCTTTAGCGTTCGGATTGCCTTTTCTATGGCTCGGCAATGAAATAAGTGGAAATAAACAAAATATTACAATTTACTTGTCTGTATTCTTACTCATTTATTTGTTTATACCAGCATTATATTATATGAAAGGTTATTTTAGATTCTTCTTAAACTCTTGGATAGTTGGCCTTATTACGATAATTCTGTTTCTGTGTAATGCCATTCTAATTGCGTATAATGTCAATGCTTACGCACCTTACGTTAATATATATGCAATAATTATTTTTGTGATCGTATACATAATAAATATTATTAAGGAAAGAGGAAAACTGCAAAAATATAAGTCTATTATACTAGGTTCTATAAAAGATGAAGAATTTCACATAGATGTATGGCTTGATAAGCTCAAGAGCACTGGAGTCGATCAAGGTATGGACTTTGCTTTATCTGTCATGTTAATCATAGGTGGAGTTGTTATAGTAGGTGGTAGTATATTTGGCAGTGGTTTAATGACTGTTAAAATTTTATTAAATAGCGGTTTTGATTTTATTGTAGAAGCAATTATGAGTTTGGGAGTGCTTATGATAAGTATGCTTATATTATCAAGGTTCACTAATGAAACGTTAAAGTTAATAGCTGCCTATCAAGTAAAAAAAGAGTTAATACAAGAGTAGTAAAGACTACAGCAATGATAACGAGAACGGGATCCCTATAGTTACCTCGTCGCCGACCACATGGGTCAAACCCATCCCTTGCGTGACTTAACCTTTTTTATTGCTTATATCAATGAAGATAAAGACATCAGAGCGGTGATATTTGATAAAGACGGCAAAACCATTACCGGTATGTTTGCACTTGCCTTTCAAGATGAAGTTTTTGATAAAAGTTTAATCAGTTATTTTGAGGTTATCCGTCGTTATATGGAAGGTGACGATCAGCAACTAAAAGAAGTTAAAGAAGCCATACGTTACATCTACCCTATACATGAAAAGCGTGAAACCCCACTGATGTCATTTAAGCGTTTGATATTGAACGTAGTACACTACTCTCACGAAAATATGGAGTATCCAAAACGAACTTTTAGGTTTTACCTAGTGATTTTAATTACTCTGCCTTTATTAGCACTGCGCTATGTTGGCCGTGTGATTTCAATGCTGACCAGCTACCGCCATCGGCTTAGCAAAGCTATCGAAGCAGAATGTCAGATCGATCCTAATGACCCTTATGATTTAAATAAACACTTGCCAGAGGGCAACCTTGAACAAAGTAACCAGCCTATTTGGAAGACTGTTGTTTACAGTGTAGGCATTATTATTGCTACTATTATCATGCTATTTATCGGTGCATTTATTATAGACATGATAGGCGCGGCGAGACCACATGGTAACTATCCGAGCATAGTCGATAAGCTCTGGTATGTGGTTAGTTTGGGGTGGTTGTTCTAATGAATCATTGGCTACCTTTTTATTACTATATGTGATTGCTTAGACAAAAAGTAATTAGGAATAATGTAGTGCAATTACGCGACGATTTCGCTAAACATATCAGTGAGCTGCACAATCCTATTGACCGTCCTTATACCGCTAGTATAGACAAAAGTTTATTAGAGAGTATTGAAGATATTGAACATCTTAATAAAGAAATTCACGACGTCAATCCTGATTACTTAACATTCTTACCTGCGTACTTTTGGGTGTTTTATTTTATTATTGGCTGGGTTTATTTTTCTGTTTTTATGTTTGTTCTCCTTTCTACTGACGGTCTTTTACATTTACAAAACTCTAATATACCTCTATTAGTTTTAGATATTTCTATAGCATTATTTATATTTATTCATTCCTGCATGTACACCTTTAATTCTAATCCTCTATCAATTCATTACCAAGAAACCGTTTCGCACCCAATACTACTTCTTAAAGCAGCAGCAAAAGATAGCCTACTACTATCGTCCGCTATGTAAAATCAGACAACCCTACGAGCTAAAAATAGTAGACTACAAAAACGTTCATCCAGACCTGCATCAAGACAAAGGCAATCGAGCATATACACCGCTTAATCTGTATGTCGCTAATCCTGAGACCGGAGATATCACCCATCATCTAAAATTAGAAGACTATAACGTCAATCCTAGAGTGCAATGGGCATTTATCCGCACCTATATGGAAAGCCCAAGCGAAGCGCTACCCATAGATCATGAAGAATGCCGAGCTTATCCTACGGATACCAGTGGCTCATTATTTGCCTGTAGTGACATCCTCTACCGTAAGCACGGAGTGCTGAGTAATGAACATGACGGGGCAGGGTCAACTGTGATGTTACTCATGTCTTCATTGTATGTCCTAGGACACCTATTCCAAGGCAGTCACTATCAATGCGTCAAACGCGCTATCTTACATCCTGACGTGCAAAAGCTACTAACTTGGGACGGTCAAAACAACCCGTATCCCATTCAGCCCATCACACCAGAAGCACAGAGAGCCTTCGAGGGTAAAAACTGGCAGGTGAATATCAGATGGATAGTGGCAATAGTGATTAACATCAGTTTATTTGCTTGGGCTGTGGTGGCTTATAATAGTTGAGCAATGATGGCAATTACTTGGGGCATAAGCCTTATCATCCAGTGGGTCGCCTTTTGCTATGACAAAGGACATATTCTACCTGTCCACTATTGGCTAGATGCTGGCGTATTAGGTAAGACTAGCTTTGCAAATAAGCTGATATATCGAGCAGGGTGGATTGGGGTAGTTGGCGCGACCTTTGAGGTGGGAAGTTTAGCGATTTATGGTTATCGTAAGTTTAATGATGGGAATATTGAATCTTGGATTTTTAGTGGTACCGCTGCTTTCTCAATAGGTGTCTCAGCTTTTGCTGGATTCAATCTAGGCTTGTTAGCGATAGCATCGCCCGCCACCGTGCTACCTGCACTGCCACTATTAGCGATTATGTTTGCTGGCATGACCCTAAGCTACACCTTTCAGCGCCTAGCCTATAAGTTTGATGATAAAAACAATACCTTAATAGAATACTGGCTAGACAATAGCGTATTTGGTCATAAAGCCATAAAGCCATGAAGACACAAGACTATCATTTGATGAACCCATTTCAAGACAAGCCTGCTTTTAACAGTTTAGCAGAGGATATTAGCGGCTTTATCACCGCCTCTACCTTATTTTTAGCCAATAACCGTTTGCAGACCTTTCAAGGTAATGTGCCTATAGAGCATAAAATAGACGCAAACAGTGGAATAAGGCTACCGCCAGTCTTTGGCAGTAGGCGCGAGCACCTTACCTTATTTGAAAGTAAGGTTGTCATTGGCAATTGGGACAAAGCAAGTCAGTTGATCATAGAAGTCGTCGCTGATAAAGCTGGTAGAGAACAAAGCCTATATAAAGCAACATTCTATCACTCTGCCAGTGGCAAACCCTCTGCTAGTAATATCGCATCATCAGCTATTGAGCAGTTAAGGCCTGTGGTGACTAAAGGAGAGTCAGACGATCAGTATATTATTGATACTCAGCTATTAAAGTTTGAACCTCGTAGTATTAATAATGCAAAAGTGATTGTGACTTATACGCCTGATACTAGCCGCAATCCGTCATATCCTTTAAAAGACGTTGGCTATTTAGATAACGACAAGTATTAAGGGTTGCGAGAAAATAATGATTTATAATCCTCCAAACAATACTCATCCTATCGGAAAGCTATTAAGTAAACCTTATGAAGAAACTATACCTAGTTATCGAGAAAAAGTGCCTAGTATAGAAAAACTTAGCCGTGATGTGCATGAGGTCAACCCAGATTATCTACTGTTTCATCCAATTATTAACTCGTATCAATTGGTTGGATTTTTAATGGCTTACGCCTTTAGTTGGTTGTTTGGGCAAGGTCTATTCATATTCTTAGTAGTATCATTTAGTTATTTGATTATTGAAGAGTTTGAATCATTGTCTTTATTTCCCATTGGTATGCTTATTTTATTTTTAATAGTTTTTGGTTATGCGTCATACTTAGTTTTGAAACAACTTAAAAACAAAAAGTCTTATTCCAACAAACTCATATTACTAAAACAGACCCAACAAATCGCTTACTACGAACATAACCGCAAACAAGCACCTATCTTTCATTTAATAGACTATAGGGATATTACCGCCTCAGTCAGGCGTAACGAAGGTTTAGTCTATGAAGTACTGAATCTGCACGTCATCGATGAATCAACAGGAGAGACCAGTTTATCTATTAACTTTGAAGACATGCAACTCAACCCTTATGACCAGTGGACGTTTATCCGCACCTATATGGAACGCCCAGCAGATGAGCTGCCACTTGATCCGAGATATGCCCACGCCTGTCCCACCGATATCAGTACCTCACTCCTTGCCTGTACTGATATTGCCCAAGAGAAGAAAAACAAAGGCTTAACAGGACTACGCCATGAAGTCACTATCATAGGATGGTTGCGAGCCTGTACAGTTAGCTACTTAGACCTAGCGGAGGGTAATATCTACCAATCCAGTGCCAACCCAGCACTACATCCTGAAGTGCAACGTCGGCTCATGTGGGATGGTCAGAACAATCCCTACAACATCTTGCCCGTTACACCCGAGCGCCAAGCGGCTTTTAATAATGAGAACCAAACGGTAAAGCTGAAATGGTATTCAGGCATTGCTATTAATGCCACATGGTTTATTGGGTCGATATTGTATGTGATGCTTGTGATTGCTTAAATAAAAATTGGAATGTATTAACCCAGATACCATTGGCAGATTAATGACAGCACTGAACAAAGCGTCATGGACAGCACGTACTTATCAATTTCATTGTGGGCGACATCACCCATCCCATCATTGTCGGTATGTAGTGGTAACTTATAATAGCTAACGAAGTCACAATTTTAGACAATATTTTGATTACAAGCTGCACCTTTAACTTAGTTTTTCTGCTTCGTTATGATGATGACTAGGTAGATATCGAGTCTGAAAGTCCTAGTTTAGGGTATGTGGTTATATATATAGGTTAAGTATCAAAAAGGAAGTGACAGTGTTAGATACTGTCACTTCCTTTATTTTCTTAATAGGTCGACTATATCGAGCCATATATTACTAATAGTTAATTTAAGATAGCCTCACCAACTAGTCAACGACGAGGCGCTACTTTGACTGATAAAACCGTCTGGCGTTTGTCCATTGTTAGCCTGCCAGCTTTGAAACGCCTTACGAGTATTGGTGCCAATAATTCCATCAGCGCCTTTGGTATCATAGCCTGCACTGGTTAAGCGCTGTTGTAAACGGGTCACTTGCGCCGTTGATAGTGGGCGCTCATAACGTGGCCATGATTTACGTAGGCCACTTTTTCCAACGATTGCATTACCTAATAAGCTGACCCCCAATGCATAGTTTGATGAGTTATTATAGACTTTTATCACATCGAAGTTAGGGCTAAGCAGTAGGGCTGGGCCGTCTTTACCAGCAGGTAACCAAAGCTCCATCTGCGTATTGGCATCTAAGCTTACATCATCAATGGTATCGAGACCGAGGGCTGCCCATCTAGCAGCAGGCTGCTTGGTACTGACCGTAGAGTAATCAAAAGATGCTGGCAAGGTGACTTCGTAGAATGGTGCCAGACCGCGTACCCAGCCTGAGTTGCTCAGGTAGTTGGCGGTTGATGCCAGCGCGTCGGCCGTTGACCATGGATTGCGATGACCGTTACTGTCGCCATCGACACCATGTTTTACCCAAGTATCAGGGATGAACTGCGTCTGTCCCATACCTCCTGCCCAAGAGCCTTCAAGTTGAGACCAAGATACATCGCCACGCTGTAATAGCTGCATAAGTGACAGTAATTGAGTCTCAGCGAATTCTTGACGGCGTCCATCATAGGCAAGGCTTGCAAGTGCACTTGGTAAATAGCTGTTGCCAGTGACTGCACCAAACGAGGACTCCATACCCCAGATCGCAGCAATAATCTCTGCATTAACACCATATCGGGATTCTAAACTTGATAAATACGAGCGTTGCTCTGCAAATTTACGTTTACCAGTTGCGATGCGTCCATCTGACGCCGCTGAGTCTGCATACTCCCACGGCATTTTAGAAAACTCAGGCTGACCTGAGTCGAGTGAAATAACTTGCTCGTTTAGGTAGGCTGAGCTGAGTAAACGCTGAACATCCGATGAGCTATATCCGGCAGACATAGCACGCATAGAAAAGTCTGACTTCCAATCTGAAAAACTGCGGTAGCTAGGTTTAGGGGTAATGACCGTCTGTTGTTGAACAATAACAGGAGCAGGCTTTACTTTGATAGTTTGAGTCTGTGTCACCTGAACGTTGCCTTGACGCACAGGCTTAGTTGGTTGTTGCGTTGTCGGTTGAGTGGCACAACCAGCTGCTAATAGTATAGGCAGTAAGATCGCATATTGCTTATTTAACATCATAAAAGGTCTCGAATATCAATAAATACTAGAACAATAGTAGAAAAATAGGTCAAATTTAAAACAAGTTTGAGGTCATAAAGGATCGGTGCTGAGAGCTATTATGAACCAACAACGAAAAATTACTGTAGCAATAAACAGAGATAAAGTCGATGGTATAAATACGGTTATTATTGATTTTGAAACAGTACATTAGCAACGAAATACCACTAGGCTAGTTTTGTTTTTAAGTATGATATTAGGTTTGTCAAAGGACATAGGAAGAAATGCAGCGTCATTACGTTGCTGCATTTATGGTACATATTATCGAAAGCTAAGAAATACTATGATTCTTACGTTTTTAAATAAAGTTTATTCGTTATTATGGTGTCCCAGCATGATCGACTTTGACTTGTGTAGACAGCATACGACCTTTAGTCTCAGCTTTACGCGATGCCTCATCCCAGTCGGGGGCTGCACACATAAATAGTGTTTTACCATCCTGTCCACCAAGAGCCACAGCAAAAATACCGTCAGGTGCGGTATCGATAGTTTCTAAAATTTTACCACCCTCGCTAATACGTACAGCACGCTGATTTAAAGTATCTGCAATCCAAACAGCGCCTTCGCTATCTAGTGCAAGGCCGTCTGGTAGAATTTCGGCGTTTCCTATACGCACACCAAGGTTTGGCTCATCGCCCAATTCGCCAAAGCTTGCAAAGTCACGTTTTTCGCCAAGTGTCCCATCTTTATTAATATCAAATTGCGAGATTTTATTGCCAAATAGTTCGTTGACGATTAAGGTCTTTTCATCGGCTGATATCACCATGCCATTGGGAAAAGACAAACCTTTTGCAACCACTTGTGAGCTTCCATCCGGTCTAACCAGTACCAGTCCTGCGTGCTCATGATCAGCGCCGCCCATCAAGTCAAAGCCAAAGTTACCGACGTAAGCGTTTCCATTGGGAGCGACCACCATATCGTTAGCATGTCCACCGCAATGCTCCCAAATGTCAGCGTGCACGACTAATTCGCCATTGTCTTCTAAGCGTAAGACTTTACGGTCTTTCATCGATACTACCAGCATACGACCGTCAGGCAACCAACCTAAACCAGAAGGTTGCTGTTCAATATGGACAATTTTTTCTGCCACACCTTGATCATTAACGCGGTAAACCCCCTGCGTATAAAAATCAACAAACCATAAAGCGTTTTTATACCAGCGAGGGCCTTCTAGATAATGAAAGCCATCAACGACAACGTCTAACTCATATTTCGACATAATTATTTCCCTTAATTAGTGGTTATCTTCCTTGATAAATAAGTGCAATTATTTTACATAATGATTGTTTTTCTTTTAGAGTATCTCCTTATATATCGTTGTCACTTCATCTAACGTCATATCCTTAGGATTGGTCGCAATCAGTCGAGCATAAGTATTCGTCACTATGTCTGCTAGAGCAGAGATATCCTGGTCTGTAATATCTAATTCACTCAAACGATATTTAAGGCCACTCATCTCTAAGAAACCTCGCAACTGTTTGATGAACTGACTTGCCGCATCAAAATCATTCATACCAGAGGTTTGAGCAGGCATGACGGCACGAGCCAGCTCTGCATAGAGAGGTGCTGCTGCTGATAAGTTAAAAGTAAATACCCCGCACATAACAAGAGCATTGGCATGTCCATGTGGAATATGGAAGTTAATACTAAGCGGGTAGGAGAGTCCATGTACAGCGGCTACGGAAGAGTTGACGAAAGCAATACCGGCTAGCGTGGAGCCCAGTAGCATATCAGCACGAGCGTCGATATCATCGCCTTGATTTAATACTTTCTCAAAGTTATTCCAGAGCATCTGCAAGCCTTGAAGCGCTAAGGCGTCTGAGATAGGATTCTTTTTCGTACGGCTGGTATAAGCTTCAACACAATGCACCATGGCATCAAGTGCTGTTGCAGCAGTAATGTGGCGAGGTAAATTAAGGGTTAGCGTCGCATCTAAAATGGCGACATCAGGTAGGATTTTTGGGGTATAAATCGCTTTTTTGCTGCCATCTTTTGCCGTGATGACTGATACAAAGGTAGATTCTGCGCCAGTACCAGCGGTGGTCGGTATCGCAAACAGAGGTAGCTTGTTAAAACCACTGACATCTTTATCCAAAATATCATTAACAGACTCAAAGTCGTTTGGATATAAAGCGACAATTTTTGCAGTATCGATAGAGCTACCACCACCTAAACCAATAACCAACTCACACTTATTGTCTCTAGCAATTTTGATAGCGTCATTGACGACTTGAACAGGCGGGTCAGCTACAACGGCATCGAAGACAACTACTTGTATGCCAGCTTCTTGCAACGATTGCTGAGCAATATCGACATAGCCTAGCTGAGTGATGCCAGCATCCGTAACGATAATAGCCGATGTTGCAGAGTACTGCTTGGCTAATGCACCGAGCTTTTGGCGCATACTGTCAGCTTCGCTAACGATATGACCATTGGTATAAAATTCAATCCCTATCATGTGTTCTTCCTTGTGTAGAGGTACTTCCATGTATAAAGCAGTACTAATTGTAATGTAGTATTCATGGTTCTGTATACATAAGTTCCTTACTTATAAGTTTTCCAGTATGAACTTATACTAAGTTTTTATAGTGCTTTATATCTAATTTATTAAGATTTTATTATTATTTTTGATGCTTAACGTTTGTAATAAGGAGCAAATTACTGAGTATATGATTAATAATAATACCTGTATAAACACGTCATAAAATGATTTGACAGCTATCATTATAGCTGCTAATTTTAAATAGCTTTTTAATTTAGAAGCATTATTGATAATGCTTCTAAATTCTATAGAAGCTTATTTAACAATGAATATCATATGTACTGCATAAAATCTGAATCGACAAGCTCCCTATTATCCAGCCAATCAATAAAATAACCTCTAATTTTTAATCACTATCAAAAGGAATTAATAGTGAAATTTGCTCTTCTGTTCTCTATAACGGCGCTTACAGCTGTCAGCTTATTTGGTTGTTCTAACCAGTCTGATAGCAGTAGTGACGCAGCCTTATCTCAGGAAACCACCGTTCTACGTTTTTCACACTTTTATCCATCGACCTCCGATATCAATGAGCAGATATTTGAACCATGGGCCAAAAAAATAGAAGCAGATTCCAACGGACGTCTTAAGGTCGAAGTCTATCCTTCAGCAACGATTAGTAAAGCAGATACCGCTTATGAGTCTGCAGTAAAAGGCACGATTGACATTGGCTCTCAGGTACAGGGTTATACCAGCGGTCGATTCCCACTGTCTCAAATCGCAGAGCTTCCAGGTTTGTCTAATTCGTCCACACAGACAGGCTGTATGTTACAAACGCTTTATGATAATGGTGCTATTGCTAGTGAGTATGATGACTCACACTTACTGTTCATGTTTGCGACAGGACCTGGGACTCTACATAGCACGAATAAATTAATTGAAACTCCTGAAGATATGAGAGGTATGCGTATTCGCAGGCCTTCAGCAGTGGCGGGTGATATCATCGAAAGTATGGGAGCTTCTCCTGTAGGACTACCTGCTAATGATATATATACTTCTCTACAGCGCGGTGTCGTTGATGGGTTGAGCTTTCCATGGGAAGCTATGGCAACTTTTAAGCTTGACGAGCTGACGAAATATCATACTAATATGCCATTCTATAGTTCCGCCTTGATGGTAACTATGAATAAAGATAAATATGAAGGCTTGCCAGAAGACTTGAAACAAGTTATTGATGACAACTCAGGTATGGCACTTAGCAAGAAAGTAGGAGCCATGTGGGATAAGACGTATTCGGTACAATTGCAAGCAGCTCGAGATAAAGGTGATGAAGTTATTGATATTCTAGATCCACTCAACGATCCAGACTGGAAAGGGCCTCTTGAAAAGGGCACACAGAAGTATCTAGATGATGTCAATGCCTTAGGCTTGGATGCTGATGGTGTTTATGAAAAAGCCAAAGCTGCCAGCATCGCTTGTAAAGTCTAATGACCATAATCCTTTCTTTTATCCAATCCTGCAGAAGTATTATTTGTTTTTCTAAAATTAGTTGCATATATATAACAAAATTTAACTATATAACTTAGGAGTTTAATCAGAAGATCGTTGCTCAACAAACCAGCCAACGACAATAACCACGACCAATCCACCAAAAATATTAGAGTAAGGTGCTAGCGTCGTTTCAACCACTTGATAGTTTTCACCAAGATAATAACCTGCAAGCGTTAATACTGTCGTCCAGAAGCTAGATCCTAATGCCGTTAGGATCAAAAAAGGCAATAGCGGCATTTTATTCATGCCAGCAGGTATCGAGATAAATGAGCGAATACCGGGTACCATTTTCCTAAAAAATACTGCTTTTTTACCGTGACTATCAAACCAGTCATTAGTCGCGGAGATATCATCAGGCTTCACAAATACGTATTTGCCATATTTCTCTGCGAAGGTTATCAATCAGGTACGCCAGTTTTGTTACCTATAAATCTCAATTAAGGTATGTTATGTCAATCTGTATAGGGTAAAGAATGTAAGACACAAAAAAACCTCAAACAATCTAATGTTTGAGGCGAAACTTGCTTAAACTTTACAGTTTAAATTCGTTTTAAATATGGCGCAGCGGACGGGACTCGAACCCGCGACCCCCGGCGTGACAGGCCGGTATTCTAACCAACTGAACTACCGCTGCTTAGGTCGTCTTAGCATCTTGCCTTTATAAAAGGCCCACTTGCTAACAAGTGGTGGGTGATGACGGATTCGAACCGCCGACATTCTGCGTGTAAGGCAGACGCTCTACCAACTGAGCTAATCACCCTGAGAACCGTTAAAAAATTGCACTGCAATTTTAGGTTCGCAAGAGAAATTCTTTAAATAGAATTTCTGTATTGCTTCGTTAACATAAGCTGTCACACTCAGGTTAACTTAATCAGCTAGGGTTGTTTAATAAGTCCCCTTGCTGTGGGTGTGTATTATATAGATTTACATCTGCCTGTCAAATAGTATTTTATAAAAATTTCAAATAATCCAAAATAGACTGTAAACATAAGCTATGGTGATAGTAGTTTATAAGAATGAGCAATCAAAGAATCTTGGATAAATATGTATTAAGCAAGGGTGCTATTATAATACGAGAGTGAGATGATTTGATAAGCTGCATTCGTTAAAGACGGCTTGTTGCCTTTATCTATTGTTTGATAATAAAAAACTACTATACTACCAAGCCGTAGATATCAATTATCAATGTTTTCTATCCATATTTTGTTCTGCGTAGGGTGAGGGAGGCAGTTATAGAATCTTTAGCGACTGAGCAGCACCTTGCATCGTGGTCTTGGGGTAGCTTTGCAGGGTTAGGACTGCTATTACACATCATATTAATGGTGATCATGACTTTGCGTGTGGTCTCGGTACAGCGCAATATTGGAGTGGCGATTGCCTGGATAGCGGTTCTATACACCCTGCCAGTGTTTGGGTTTATAGCTTATATTCTAGTCGGCGAACCGATGATCGGTCGTCGTTATCGGCAGCGTGTGGATCAAGCAAGCTTGCTAATGAACGACATAGCAGCACGTGAGCGGATGGTGTTTGATCAAGGACAGGATTTGTTGCCGATTAACTATCGGGGCGTGAGTCGTATCGGTACACGCTGGACAGGGTTTGGCGTGTACGCTGGACATAGGATGCAACTGCTAACTTCATCTAGAGCGTTTTTTAATCATCTGATTAGCGATATCGATAATGCTAAGCGCACCATTCTTATAGAGTTTTATATTATCTACCCCAAAGGCCAAGTCCTAGAGGTGCTGAAGTCTCTAGCTGCTGCCGCCAAACGCGGGGTAGAGTGTCATATATTAATAGACAGTGTCGGCAGTTTTAGCTTTTTTAATAGCTCTGAGCATCGAGCGTTAGAGCGAGCAGGCGTGTTCGTACACCAGTCACTACCGGTAGGGTTGTTTAAGACATTATTTAAGCGCTCTGATTTGCGTAATCATCGTAAGATTGTGGTAATCGACGAATATATCGGTTATACCGGTAGTTTTAATTTGGTGGATCCCAAGTTTTTTAAACAAGACAAAGGTGTTGGTCAGTGGGTTGATGTGATGATGCGCAGCGTTGGTCAGCAGCCAATTAGCATAGCTACGGCCATGGCTAAAGTTGTCATTACTGATATCGGTGCTGAGAACAATGACAATCTAGATGCATTAGATAAGCGGGTAAATAGCTATACTCGTAAGTTGTATGTATTGAATCCGACCATCAATGATATTAACAGCCGAATTCAGGTGCTCGTTGATGATGTGGATAGTTATATACCTACTGTACCAGGCTCAAAGTCGATTGCGATACCGCAAATGCCTGTGGTTGATGATGTTGTTGCACAGCTCATTCCTTCAGCGCCGCAGGTGACCGCTCATGTCATTTATAATACCTTAGTGACTATTATTCACCGCGCCAATAAGCGTATTCAAATTACGACGCCTTACTTTGTACCAGATGAAGCACTGTCAGGAGCGCTGGAGACAGCAGCAAAGCGCGGTGTCGATGTGACTTTAATTATTCCAGAAAAGGTGGATTCGTTTTTGGTGCAGCATGCGTCACAAGCGTATTATCAAGAACTGCTTGAAGCTGGCGTAAAGATTGCATTGTTCCAAGGTGGACTATTACATGCTAAAACGGTAGTTATTGATGATGATTATTGCCTGTTTGGTACAGTGAACATCGATATGCGTAGCTTCTATTTAAATATGGAAGTAAGTTTGGCGATATATACACCTGAAATGGTTGCTCAAGTCGCTGACTGCCAAGATGCTTATTTGCAAAGCTGCCGATTTTTAAGTCTAAAAGAGTGGCAGCAGCGTCGCGATTCTGAACGTTTATTCGATAACGTAGTGCGTCTGTTTAGTCCTTTATTGTAGTCGTTACCGTCTTTGTATAACTGATTTGTATAACCGATGCCTAATCTAGTAATGCCATTTGTGATTTTTATTCAGAGGATATGCCCATTCCATGCTTGCTACGCCAAACGCTACTTTAGCTAAGATCCCTAAAACGTCACTTGATTATATGGCGGAAGGCTACTGGCAAGATTTTATAGCAGATCGTCCTATCGCAGGGGGTATCGCTTATGAAAAGCAGCTGCATGAGTGTCAATTAGATGAATCGCTCGCCAGCTTACAGCGAGTAGACACGCTGATTTTGCAGATACGCCGTGATATTACAAAGGCAAAAGACCAGTCTGAGGGCTTAGGCGAGGTTGCACTGCTGGCTGATGAGCGCTATCGCAACTTATTACTGTTTTTAGCATTTTATGCAGGGCGAGTGCTGGCGCGTCAGTGGCAAAGTGAACCACATTGGTATGAACAGTTTGAACTAAAAAAGCATTTTGATACGCTACCGTTGATTGCAGAGGATTTTTATCAATCCATGGCTGTGGTATATAGTAATAACTCTAATGATAGTGCAGATATATTTTTTGCGTTAGAGCCCATGGGCCTGCGTCTATTTGGGTATATTGATCGGCAGTTTCAGGCGGTACAAGGTGGGCAAGTTGCTAGCGGATTGTATCAAGCGGTAAGTGCGCGACTACCAAAAAATAATGGTATTGATGAGAGTGTTACAGCTGAACCAAATGTAGAGCATTATTCTGAATCAGTAGATGTTAATCCCAGATTGATTGATGATGAAAATTTTCAAAGTCAACGGCTACCAGTCCAAGCTACCGAACATAGAGAAATTCCTGTTACCAAGCTAGCCGTAGCACAGCAAGCTGAGCCTTCAATAGTCGATGTAGCAGCGAGTGTCAAACCTAAAATATCTGAAATGCCTACTAATTTCAGTGCGACTACCACCCAACTGCAAACTGTTAGCCCCTTAAAGGTCTCTATAACGCCAGAAATATTTACTCAGTTACTTATAGAGTTAGATGAGATTGAGGTGCCACAAGCTACTGGCCACGATGACTATCTGCAAGCGTGCAAAATACTGGATCAATTCGAGCACCATATTGCGCGGCAAAATAAGCCGCGTGACCAAGTGACGTTTTCAGAGCACCATCAGGCAGCACGGCAGCAAGCACTAATACGTCTGCAAAATTCTGCCGAATCTGGTAATACCACTGCGATGTTACGCTTGGCTATGTACGAGTTACTAGGTGAAGGGCAAATAGCGGATGCAGAAGCCAGCAAAGTAGTAGGGACTGACTGGGTTAAACAAGCGGCGAACAGTAAAGATGTTCGTGCCCAGCGCTTACTTAGTAAGATGTACTATCAAGGTATCGGCGTGCCGCAAGAGGTGAGTAGCGGTCAATATTGGTTGGAGGAAGCGGCTAAAAATGGACATACAGAAGCAGCAGATCTGGTGGCTGAGTGGCAACAAGCTCAAACATTAATCACATCGCAAAAGCAAGAGCAGCATAGTATTAAGCGTTATCAAGTGTTGGTAGGAGTAGTGGTGCTTGGTGCAATATTGCTCATTGTATTTATATAACAATCAAGCACTCACTTATCGCGTTGTAAGGTTTTAGACTAGCTATTTAACGATACCATAAGACGGTAATTAGTAGACCATACGATTTTCTGCGCACATTTTCTGCGCACTTAGTCACTAAGTTGTATGGCTTTTTCATGATTTACGGTAAAATTTATCAACGGTTGACTGTCTAACTTGTCATTTTATCTATCACAAAACTGGGCTTCTCCATGCCATCACCTTCTGTACCACCGTCTACTGAATCTGAGCCATTAGCGGCTCAAAAAGATTTTGATAACGATACGCTGGATAACCATTCGCTAGATAACTGTGCGTTAAGTAGTACTGCGCCAATCAAACGCGCCACTCGCATGCCACCTTGGTATTATCAGCTTGCTATCACGCTACTAAAGCCATTGTATCGCATTCAAGTTTGGCGTCGTTCGCGCAGTCGTGACAACTATCAACAAGAAGTTGCGCAGCGCTTTGGCAAGCAGTATCCACCGCGTCCGGTATCAAGCGACACTTGTAATGACAAAACAATTTGGTGTCATGCCGTCTCGTTAGGAGAGACCAATACAGTCGCGCCCTTGCTCGATGCTCTATTGGCACAAGGCTATAATATATGGCTAACCAATACCACACAGACGGGTTATGCGCGCGGTGCCAGTCGTTTTGCTGAGGAGATTGCTCAAGGTCGGATGAGTCACAGTTATGTGCCAGTAGATACGCCCGCCGTTATCGAGACATTTTTGGCGCATGTACAGCCTGTCGCTGCGTTGTTTGTCGAAACTGAATTATGGGCAAATATTTTAGCCACTTTATCGCAAAAAGACATTCCTAGTATTCTGGTAAATGGACGACTATCAGCGGCATCTTTTAACCGCTATCAAAAGATAAGCGCCGTAAGTGCTAGCATGATGCAAAACCTCAGTTTAATCATCGCGCAAGATAGCGACTCTGCTAAACGCTTCCGGCAGTTGGAAGCAGATAGTGCGCAGATACGCGTTGCAGGCTCACTTAAATGGGTCATCAATACGCCTAAAACTACCAATTCCAAAAACGTCACTGATTCCAAACTAGCGACTAATAAAGTCAAAGAAGATGGCGCTATTAATGAGTTGTCGAATCTGTCTGATTCGCAGTTTGTAGACCGTCCAGTTTGGATAGCAGCGAGCACTCATAGCGGTGAAGAAAGTATGGCATTAGCGCTACACCAGCAACTATTGGATATAGCGGAGCTGTCTACGGCCCTACTTATCATCGTACCCAGACACCCTGAGCGCTTTGATGAGGTGGCTGCGCTCATTAACGAAACAGGTTTGCAAATGGCAAGGCGTAGTCAAGACGAAGACATCACTACAAAAACGCAGGTTTATCTGGCTGATAGTATGGGCGAGCTGATGCGATGGTATGCACAAGCAGATGTAGCGCTTGTTGGTGGTTCTATCGTTGATATCGGCGGCCATAATCCTGTGGAGCCTATGAGTGTGGGCACGCCAGTACTTATGGGACAGTATACCCAGTCATGTCAGAGCGTCGTAGATAAGCTGGCAGGTGCTGGTGCTTTATATCAACCAAACAACCATTTTTATCAAGCAATCGGCAGTGACGAGCATCTAATAAACGACTCTACAAGCGATGATGAGATGATATATCAACAGCTACAGTTTTGGCTGCGTCATTTAGAGATTGCCAGAAAAGCGGGACAGGCAGGTAAGCAGATGACCATTCAGGAGCAGGCAGTATTGACCCGACAACTAGCGATGATAGAAGAGACAATTGAAAAGTTTTCTAGCGTGTATCCTCAGGCCGACCAGCCATATCTCTAATCGTCGTTCACTCTTATTTTTATTAAGCGATCTGCTCTATGAATTGTATTTTGTTGCCTGCATCTGATATTGCACCGCCTTATGCACAGATTAACTCGCCTGTACAAATCGAACACATCAATAAGGTATTAAAGCTACCAGTTGGTGCGACGCTCAAAATCGGTCAGCTTGGTGGCAATCTTGGTACAGCAGTTATTGACGATATGTCACCTAGTAACATACAGCTACGTGAGGTACAGCTCGATACTCCGTCGCCAGCCAAATTAGAGGTTACTGTGATTTTGGCATTGCCACGACCTAAAGTACTACGGCGCTTGATCATGGACATGACCGCATTGGGTGTTTGTCATATTATTCTGATTAATAGTTACCGTACTCAAAAGAGCTATTGGCAAAGTCCGCTACTGATGCGGCTTAATGAATTTGTATTAGAAGGTTTGCAGCAAGGGGTCGATACGATAGCGCCGCGCATTTCTTTACAAAAACGTTTTAAACCGTTCGTCGAAGATCAGCTGCCCAGTCTGATTACTCATGACGCTATAATCGCTCATCCTTATAGCGATCTGGCCTTTTCGCAATATCTGCAACTGCCTGTAGAGTCTATATCTTCTGCAAGAGTTCAGCGGCCAGATGTGGTTTGCATCGGAGCTGAAGGGGGCTGGGTTGATTATGAGATTGAACTGCTATGTAAGCAGGGATGCAAAGCGGTAAATATAGGCCCTCGAATCTTACGCACAGAAGCTGCTGTAAACGTGATTTTGGGGCAATGGCTAATATAAAATGAATAGAATAAAACTCTCTATAAACTGTACTTTTTGGGGGCAAAACCAGTCGAAATAATGTATTGATAATTAATCTCATTTCTATTAGTATATTGTTTCTGGTTTTTATCATTGTTTTAGCAGTATAAACGCCTACCTAATTGCTTATCATCTAAACTATCTCATTTATCTTTTATACTATTATGGAGAAGACCATGTCATCGAACGCGGTTGCTGAACGTCTGTCGCTAACTCGCCCTGTTAAGGCTACCTTATCTGTTGCTGTCTTTGGCATGATGATGGGTCTAGTGGGTTGTAATAACGCATCTACTCCAGCTGAAGACGCAGAGACGCAAACGCCGACCACTGAAGAGGCCAGTAATGATAGTACCGTGGCGACTGCAGGTGATGATCAAGTGGTGACGATTTATTCGTCACGTAACGAGCAGCTTATTAAGCCATTGTTAGATAAATATACCGAAGAGACAGGCGTAAAAATCGAGCTGGTTACTGATAAGACAGGTCCATTAATGGCACGCTTGCAAGCTGAAGGTCAGAACACACCGGCCGACATGTTATTGACAGTCGATGCTGGGAACTTATGGCAAGCTGCGCAGCAAGGATTATTGCAGCCAGTGGCTTCTACGGTACTTGAAAGCAATGTTCCTGCTAAATACCGAGATCCAAAAGGTCAGTGGACAGGTCTGTCGCTGCGTGCACGCACGATATTTTATGATCCAAACAAAGTCAGTGCTGATGAGTTATCAACGTATGCAGATTTGGCTGATCCAAAGTGGAAAGGTAAACTGTGCTTGCGTACCTCTAAAAAGGTCTATAACCAATCGCTTGTCGCCAGTATGATGGAGCATTTGGGCGAAGAAAAGACAGAAGAGGTTATTCGTGGATGGGTCGATAATCTAGCGACTGACGTATTTAGTGATGATACCAGCATGTTAGAAGCCATCGCTGCAGGTCAATGTGAAGTTGGTATTGCTAACAGTTATTACTATGGCCGTATACTTGATGAAAAGCCTGACTTCCCTGTCGAGATATTTTGGGCAAACCAAGATACAACAGGCACACATGTAAATATCTCTGGCGCTGGTGTGACCACCAACTCAGACAATCCAGATGGTGCGCTTAAACTAATAGAGTGGTTGTCCTCTGATGAAGCTCAAGGTATTTATGCCAGCTCAGACAAAGAGTATCCAGTAAAAGAAGGCGTTGATGAGTCAGACATGCTCAGATCGTGGGGCACGTTCAAACAAGACGATATCAATGTGCAAAAATTTGGCGAACTACAAACACAAGCGATCCAGATGATGGATAAAGCAGGTTATAAATAATCGGTTGCTGGGTTTAGTTTATAAGCGTCTGACAGGGTAATATCTATATTATGACAATGACAAAAGCGTCTGCTAGTGAAGACAGTACTGTCAAAGATAGCCCTGCCAGTGACACTCGTGTTATTCGTCAAGAGCGTATAGTCGGTAAGCGTATTATTTCAAAATCAGTCTTAGGGCTGATTTCGTCGTTTATGCTCATCCCAATTTTAATTGTTCTTTTTGCTTGGACGCAGCCAGTTGCAGATATCTGGTCGCATATGACAGATTATGTGCTACCGCAAGTCCTCAAAAATACGGCCATCTTACTGCTTATGGTGACCGTTATTGCTGGCAGTATTGGTACGACGTTGGCATGGATAACGAGCATGTACCGCTTCCCAGGACAGCGGTTTTTTTCGTGGGCGCTAATGCTGCCCTTAGCCATGCCAGCTTATGTGCTAGCGTTTGTGACAGTGGGAATGGTTGATTTTAGTGGACCGTTACAGACGGGACTACGGGATTTGGGGATTAGCACCGTGATACCCTCAGTACGTAATGTCTGGGGTGCTGGGCTAATATTGTCACTGGCGTTTTATCCTTATGTATATCTGCTGGCAAGGCAAGCGTTTTTATCTCAAGGTCGGCGTGCGATAGAAGCAGGTCAGATGCTGGGGCTTAGCCGCAGTCGAGTGTTGTTTCGCTTGGCTCTACCGCAAGCGCTGCCTTGGATTATCGGTGGGCTGTTGTTAGCGACGATGGAGACTTTGGCAGATTTTGGTGCCGTCTCGGTGTTTAACGTCGATACCTTTACTACGGCTATTTATAAAGCATGGTTTGGGTTTTTTAGTTTAACCACGGCAGCGCAATTGGCCGCTTTATTGATCGGTGTGGTATTTATTGTGGTATTGTTTGAGCAGTATTGGCAAACAAGACGTGGCAATGCAGTCACTCAAGGGAGCAATCGCCGTTTAGAGGCCAGTACACCTGCAAAGCTTACAATGACGCTGCTGTGTACGCTCGTATTTTCAATTGCCTTTCTCATACCATTTTTACAACTGTTCTATTGGACAGCGACGAATTTTCGTCAAGATTTCGATGCACGTTATATCGATTTTGTAACCAATAGTTTGATGATTGCCAGTATGACGACGCTACTTATTGCTTTGCTTGCTATCATCGTTGCATGGATTAAACGTCAGTATTCTGACAAAACAACGAAGCTGATGACCACTTTAGCCAATTTAGGTTATGTCGTACCAGGCACAGTACTAGCTGTAGGGGTTTTTATTCCGATTGCTTGGGTTGATAATCAACTGATCGCTATCGGAGTCACCTCAAAGCAAGTGCTATCAGGAAGTGTTATTGTCATGCTACTTGCGCTCTCAACCCGTTTTATGACGGTCAGCTTCCAACCTATCGACCGTCAGCTACAGCGTTTGACGGTCAATCAAGAGGCGGCTGCAAAGTTGCTCAGTGACAGTCCATTACAGCGCTGGCGTCAGGTGGTATTGCCGATACTCAAACCAGGTATGTTGACTGCACTATTAATGGGTTTTGTAGAAGTCATGAAAGAGATGCCGATTACACTTATGACACGGCGTCAAGGCTGGGATACGCTGGCAGTACGTGTGTTTGAGATGACTAGTGAGGGGATGTGGGCAAGGGCTGCGTTGCCAAGCTTACTTATCGTACTTGTCGGACTGATTCCAGTATGGATATTGCTACGTCAAAGTGACAAAAATAGCTAGCGTAGTCATAGTATGTTAAATCTACTATATCGGCATTCTGATTTAACGTACTATGTCTTGTAGCGTACTATATATAGCTATGTTCAATTGACATTCATCATTACTTTTATCGTATTATTTATTTTATCTCTATCGCTCATTGGTAACATCTATGCATACCGACCTGATCAAAGACTCAGCAGACCGAACAGATCACTCCAAACCAAAATCTATTGGCAAAAAAGTCATGCCTACCAATACTCGGCAAGCCTCTACCTGTGCGGTTATTATGCCGCAGTCCAAGCACTATGAATCAGCGGAGACGCATGATAAGCCTTATCTTAGTGTGAGAGGCTTAGTCGTCGGTTATGATGATACCACTGTCGTTGATAAGATGTCTTTAACGCTGCAGCAAGGTGAGATTGGTTGCTTTTTAGGCTATAGTGGCTGCGGTAAAACCACAGCATTACGTGCCATCGCTGGGCTAGAGCCTACGCGCCAAGGCTTTATTAGCTTGAATGGTCAGCGCCTAACAGAGCAGACAGCACGTACATCTTTTGCCGTTGCACCTGCTAAGCGCGGCATGGGCATGGTATTTCAGGACTATGCATTGTTTGGTCACCTAAGTGTGGCAAAAAATATTGCTTTTGGTCTAAATAGTTGGTCAGTCGCTGACAAAAAAGCACGCGTGACTGAGATGTTGAATCTGGTTGAGTTAACTGAGCATGCCAACAAGCGTCCAAGTGAGCTTTCAGGCGGTCAGCAGCAGCGAGTTGCTTTAGCACGTGCCTTAGCGCCCAAGCCCCAATTATTGTTACTTGATGAGCCCTTTTCTAATCTTGATGTAGTACTGCGCGAATCACTGGCGATGAATGTACGTGATATTCTTAAACGTACCAACACCACAGCGATACTGGTGACTCATGATCAAAATGAAGCCTTTGCAATTGCAGACAAAGTAGGGGTGATGCACAGAGGTAAGCTGGTACAGTGGGCCACGCCAAGTGAGCTATACCATGAGCCAATTAGTCCGTTCGTTGCTGAGTTTGTTGGTGAAGGAGCCATGATAGATGGCATCATTAAAGAGGGACATGTCGAGACCGCGCTTGGTGATATCTATCGACGTATGGAAGTTTACGATGAACTGGGCCAGCCGCAGTATTGCGAGTATGACTATCCTAATGGCACGCCGATCAAAGTGTTGGTGCGTCCTGATGATATCATTCACGATGATGACAGTACGCAGACGGCATTAGTCGTTGGACGTGTGTTTCGCGGTGCCAACTATCTATATCGTTTGCAACTCGATGATGGACAGACGGTTTTATCCTTAGTCGCAAGCCATCACAATCATGAGATTGGAACGCATATTGGCATTTTACCTTTGCTAGAGCATGTGGTTGTATTCGATGAAAAAGAGATTAATGCCACGACTTGGTCAGAATACGATAGATCATTTATAGATTAAGAAATAAGAGCGTAATTGATACTGATCAATATTCCAATGCAACAATATTTTCAAGGCAATAAAAGGGCTACGACAAAACGGCTATTAAAATTAAGTTTTGCGAGTGGCCATTATATGCAGATAACGGCCAAGCCACTTATAAGGCTCTTGCTGCGAGTAGCGTAGCTCCATTCTAATGACTGCGTCAGGGTCGGTATGCCCGCCACGCTTTAATGGTGCATAGTCATGAAACACGCGCAGACCACTTTCTAATACGATTTGATACTCATGTTGTTGTAACCATGACTCAACTTCTTGCTTGGCAACAGGATAATTGGGCGTCAAACTTCTATTGTTATCTGCTTGGTAGTCAGCCTTATCAAGTAAGGTATCGAGCAAATTAAAATTACCCATGATCAAGTTTCGATAGTCAAAGCTTGCCGGATTGTAAAAACACAATGACAAAATACCATCAGTCGCAAGATGCTTATCGAAGAAGTCCATTACCGCTTTTGGGTCTGCAAGCCACTCAAGTAGTGCATGACACAGTATGACATCAAACTTATCTGTAGAATCTGTCGTTAGTTTACCTGTTCCTAATTTAGCTTCAAGTGCCTGATATGGACAGACATACCATGTGATATCTAGGTCTTTACCAGTTTGCTCTGCATTCGTTCTGGCTTTGTCGATCATATTAGCAGATATGTCATTAATGACGACTGTATGGCCTTGAATAGCAAGTTCTGTTGCAATCTGAGCAAGCCCAGCGCCTACATCTAAAATACGCAATGGTCGCTTGAGCAGATGGCTAAATTGTTCGACATAACCAAAGATATCACGGCGTAAGACAGCCAGACGAATATCACCCTTTAAACCACCATATACCTTTTTTTCAAAATGATCGGCAATCGCATCAAAACTGCGGTCGGTACGTTTATCGTCTAGTGCTGTCAATTGGTTGTCGTCATTTATCATTACTTTTGAGTCTGCTGTTTATGGAGGTAGAAGATAATGTTTTATAGATATAGCAATGATCATTGGCTTTATCGTCGTCTATTAATTACCCATTTGAATACCAGTTTTGCTAAGGTAATAATGACAAACACCACGACGATAAATACCCAAATACCATTGTTTTGTAAATTGTCTTGATAGGCTTGTGCTAAGTAACCAGATAATACCATCGCAATCAGTAGTGAGCCCCAGCGCACAAAGGGTAGCGCGCGATAATGATGGCTTGGAAAGCTGACAGCATAATCACTAGAAAAGCTGTACAGTATCATAGCCAAAATCCAGACGATAACAAGGATGATATCCATAACGATAAATGCCTATTTTATAGGGATTAATAAGAAAGATTATAACAAGGACTTATAATATAAAAGGGTAGTGTAACGAGTAGAAATTTTTTGTCTACCATAACCGTAATTTTATCCATTAACGTCACATTTTAGTCTGTATGCACGCATCAGATATGGGCAACTAACAAATAGTTATATGACAGCAGATTACATGGTTTTCGGTAGCTTTTCATCACAGTTTACGGTATAAACAGTAAGGTGTAAGAGATAACAATGGTCATGTTATTTTTATATAAAGTAGGTTTTGGTCAACTGCCAAGGATGTCTGACAATTTTCGTTTTATCACTGCTAAGGATAGCAATTATGTCTAAATTTGAATCCAATCTTAATAAAGACAGCAAGATCGCTCCAGTTAATGCTATGGATGTTCAGCAAACAAGCTCTATTAGTATCCTAACAAAATCAACCAAACCAATTATGGTGCGAGGTGTGCTATCAGTCGCCGTAGCAAGTAGTTTACTATTGATGGCCGGCTGCGGAGACGATGACACCACGATCACTACTGAGTATATTACATCTGTTCAAGCTGTTAACGCATTTGATAAGGCCCAGATAGATGGTGGTTTTGGTCTGGAGAACACTGCAACACCTGCGGCAAAGTGTGACATCAAAGTAGAAAAAGTCAGCTATCCAACAGTGGGGGCAGCAGGCGAGCGTACGAATGCAACGGCGGCATTGATGTTACCAAGTGGTGATAGTGCCGACTGTCAGGGCGACCGACCTGTATTGCTCTATGCGCATGGCACCACTACTGACAAAGCCTATGATTTTAGTCAAGTAGGTAATCCGCAAAATTCAGCAGGATCAGAGGCAACCCTTATAGCAGCAAATTTTGCGGCGCAAGGTTATATCGTGGTCGCGCCCAACTATGCAGGCTATGATGATTCTGAGCTTGATTATCATCCTTACCTAGTGGCAGATCAACAGTCAACTGATATGGTCGATGCCTTAGATAGCGCACGTGTGATAATCAAAAAGCAGCAGCGTAGCAAGGATACTAAGTACATCAATATCGACGACTCTGGTGAACTGTTTATTAGTGGTTATTCGCAAGGTGGCTATGTGGCCATGGCCGCAGCAAGGCTATTGGAGCAACAAGGCAAATCTGTGACAGCGATAGCGCCATCATCAGGGCCGTATGCATTAGCTGCTTTTGGCGATACTATATTTTCAGGCAACGTCAATATTGGCGCAACTCGGTTTGCACCGCTACTGGCAACTGGCTTGCAAAAAAAGTATAAAAACATCTATCGAAATAGCACAGATATCTTTACGACAAACTATTCAAACACTCAGCTACCAAGCTTATTGAGCTTTGGAGAGCTGGTAGCGGCTAACAAGCTGCCAGATAACGCATTGTTTGAAAATAATCCCCAAAACAACCCTACACTTGATATGTTACCGCCACCGACTGTCCCTTTTGCGTTCTTAGGGTTTGCGGATGATAATTATTTGATCAAAACGGATTTTCGCACCATGTACGTAGCCGACGCGCTGCAAAACCCTGATAGCCTTCTTGCTGGAACGGGTGCGCTTCCAGCAGACAGTCCACAAGATAACTTACGTAAAGCCCTAAAAGCCAATGATCTACGCGGCTACATACCTAAAATGCCAACCTTATTGTGCGGTGGTAATCAAGACCCAACCGTATACTATGACCTAAATACTGGTTCGATGTCGGCTATATTGCAACAAGCAAGCATGAGTCCAGCTGCCAATCTAAACATTACTGTATTAGATGTGGACGCAACCAATGACGATGATCGTAATCAAAACACAGTGACATCAATCGGCAGTGCTGCTATGAGCAATGCTTGGATGAATACAGATACAATCGATAATATCCAAAATAGATTTGCCACGACTTTGACGGCAGTTCAAAATCAAGCTATTGCAGATGCGCAGTCAGTAGGAGTCACCAACCCAGATTTACTAGCGCAAGCAGCAGGTGCTGCGGTACTGGCCAGCTATCATGGCGGATTGACCAGTACCTCTTGTACCCAAGCTGCGCGTGAGTTTTTTGAACAGAACTTTAGACAATCATAAGAGGACGCACGTAATAAAATTGTTCGTACGTAGGCGTTGAACAGATAATAATAACAACGCCTAAAAACTGCATATACTCTGGTGCAGTTTTTTTTGTTTTATCGGTAAAAAATAAATACTACTACGCACGCTCAATCAGCATTTTTACTAGATTTTAATGACCGTGAAATGTCCCTAAATCAGCAAATTTGTGCTAAAATAGCTTCTTTTATTCAACCTTAAAACTATCACCGTTTTCCTACTATTTTACCCGCTTGATGGTGCTTTTTTATAGTCTGTTTCTCATTAATATTGACGCTTTTATGCGCCGTTATTTTTGTATGATTGTGAGCGTCTCCAACTGAGTCAAATATTAGAAAAATAATGTGAGTGAAGGAGTGTATATGAGCGAATCGGTCAGTCCTATTGGCATCGTAGATGAACTAAAGCAGTCCTATCTGGATTATGCGATGAGCGTGATCGTCTCGCGTGCGCTGCCTGATGTGCGTGATGGGTTCAAGCCTGTACACCGCCGCGTGATGTACGCCATGCACGTGCTATCAAACGATTATAACAAGCCCTATAAAAAATCAGCACGTGTGGTCGGTGACGTCATCGGTAAGTATCATCCACATGGTGATAGTGCGGTCTATGATGCTATCGTACGTATGGCGCAGGATTTCAGCTTGCGCTATCCAATGGTTGACGGTCAAGGTAACTTTGGCTCGATTGATGATGATCCTCCGGCAGCGATGCGTTATACCGAAGTACGTATGACCAAACTGACCCACCAGATGCTCGCTGATTTGGATAAAGACACGGTCGATTGGGAAGACAACTACGACGGCTCTGAGCGCATGCCAAGCGTGATGCCAGCGCGTATTCCTAATTTATTGGTCAATGGTGCAACAGGCATTGCGGTCGGTATGGCGACCAATATGGCGCCGCACAACCTGACTGAGGTGATTAATGCCTGCCTAGCTTATGCTGAAAACCCGCAAGTATCAGGCGAGGAGCTGATGAGTCATATCTCAGGCCCTGACTTCCCGACGGGCGGTATCATTTATGGTCGTGCGGGTATTTTAGATGCTTATCGTACGGGTAAAGGTCGTCTGCATATACGGGGTCGCTATCATATCGAGCCGATGAGTGACACAGGTGTCAATCGTGATCGCGAGCGTATCGTCTTCACTGAAGTGCCGTATCAAGCCAATAAAGCTAAGCTCATTGAACGTATTGCTGAGCTGGTGCGTGATAAAAAAATCGAAGGCATTACTGAGATTCGTGATGAGTCTGACAAAGAAGGCATGCGCATCGCCATCGACTTACGCCGCGGTGAAACGGCTGAAGTTATCGTCAACAATCTATTTCTTCAAACGCCGCTTGAGTCTAGCTTTAGTATTAATATGGTGGCACTT
The DNA here is from genome assembly GCF_051847535.1 of Psychrobacter sp. 1U1. Classification (NCBI taxonomy): domain Bacteria; kingdom Pseudomonadati; phylum Pseudomonadota; class Gammaproteobacteria; order Moraxellales; family Moraxellaceae; genus Psychrobacter; species Psychrobacter sp. 1U1. Next base: position 273,666 of record NZ_JBPYDD010000001.1, read on the forward strand.
GACAATGGTCAGCCAAAATTACTGACTTTGCGTCAACTGATTGCCGCTTTTGTGCGTCACCGTCAAGAAGTCGTCACCCGCCGTACTATTTATGAGCTAAATAAAGCGCGCGTACGTGGTCATTTGCTTGAAGGTTTGACTGTCGCTTTAGCCAATATTGACGAAATCATTGCGACTATTAAAGCCTCTGCTAATCGCGGTTTGGCACGTGAAAGCTTGTTAAACAACACTTGGGGCTCAGGTAGTGTGGTTGCGATGCTGACAGCCGCTGGCAGTCAATCAGTCCGTCCTGAATATATCGAAGGCGAAGATCCTAAAGCGCCGTTTGGTCTTATTGATGGCACAACTGCAGGTGAACAACGCTACCGCTTGTCACTAGAGCAGGTCAATGCCATCTTAGACATGCAACTGCATCGTTTGACGGGCCTTGAACAGGATAAATTGACCGAAGAATACCAAGACTTATTGCGTGAAATCGCTCATTTAGAATCTATTCTTGGTGATTTTGATAAGCTTATGACTATTATCTCCAACGAGATGATTGAGATTCGTGATAATTTTGGGGATGAGCGACGTACCGATATTATTGACTCACGTACTGATTTTAACCGTGAAGATCTTATTCCTGAACAAACCGTCGTCATGACTGTCTCACGTACAGGCTACGCCAAGACTCAGCCTATTGATGATTATGTCGCGCAAAAACGTGGCGGTAAAGGCAAGTCTGCAACCGCGATGAAAGAAGATGATGTGATTGATCATTTAGTCGTGACCTCAACGCATGCAACGGTACTGTGTTTTACTGATACTGGACGTGTTTTTAGTTTACGTGGTTTTGAAGTGCCTATTGCCAGTCGCGGCTCTCGCGGTCGTCCACTAGTCAATCTGATTGGTCTAAATGGCGACGAAACGGTAACAACTATTTTACCAATACCGCAGACCACGTCCGAGGTAACGGGTCATTTTGTATTCTTTGCCACAGCCAATGGTACAGTGAAGCGGGTAGAGCTAGAGCAATTTGCCAGCATTCGCTCTAATGGTCTGATTGCTGTTGTTTTAGAAGATGGTGACAAGTTGGTCAGCGCACGCATTACCAATGGTAGCCAAGATGTTATGCTGTTTGCCTCAAGTGGTAAAGCCATTCGTTTTGATGAAAACGATGCACGCTCGATGGGTCGTACGGCGAAGGGCGTCCGTGGTATGCGTCTCGCTGATGATGAGTTTATCAAATCATTAGTCGTTATCGAAGATGACGTACGCGAAATCCTGATTGCCTGTGAAAACGGCTTTGGTAAGCGTACCTTTATTGATGAGTTTAACACTCAAAACCGTGGTGGCGGCGGTGTCATCGCTATCAAGACCAGTCAACGTAATGGCGCTTTAGTACGTGCCACCAAGGTTGAGCCTGAAGATGATATTATCCTAATTTCAGACAAAGGCACGCTTGTACGTACACCAGTAGAACATGTTGCAAGTGCAGGTCGTAATACTCAAGGCGTCACACTCATTCGGTTGTCTAAAGATGAAAAACTGGTGGCGATGGCACGTGTTGAAAACGAAGAGAGCGACAATGAGCTGATTGATGCGATGAAACAGGATGGAACGTTTGAGTCAGAAGAGCAAGTAAACACAAGTGGCTCAACTGACAATGCCGCGAATACTGACATAAGCGAGTCTATTGATATTGCAAATGATCATAAATTGGATGACAGTACAGCAAATAATAGCAATGACGTTATCGATGAAGAGTAAGCGAAATGAATGTCTGATTGAATAGCTTTTTAGTTTAGTTCTTCGTAACTTTGCTACAAAAAAGCCTCTGACATTATTGTTGGAGGCTTTTGTTTGTTTCTTCATTTTTTGATGTTTTAAGTTGTTTATAAATTATGCCCATAAAGTTCTATTTTTTAAGGCGTCTGTTATGCTCACTACCAATCAAACTTTTCAAGGAACCGTTGCATCGGTAACATCAAGTTTTTTATTTGCGTTCATGTTCTTGTTTGGGTTATTTATGATGCCCTTGTCAGGTACACAGGTCGCATCATGGCGCGTGCTGATGATGTTATTGAGTCTAGTATTATTGGTTAGTCTTACCAAGCAGTGGCAACATGTCTTTGATTATTTAAAAACGCTAAAAACGCCCAAAGATTGGTTATTATTTCTACTACCAACACCAATACTCGGCGGACAGATTTGGCTGTTTATGTGGGGGCCTGTCAACGGCTACGGTCTTGATGTTACTTTGGGCTATTTTTTATTGCCACTCATCATGATAGTAGTTGGGCGCTTTTTTTATCACGAACATATGAGTATCCTACAATGGGTAGCCGCACTATCTGCAGCGATAGGGGTTGGTTATGATATATTTCAATACGGTTCGATATCATGGGTCACCTTGTTTGCGTGTTTGGGTTATCCGCCATATTACCTACTACGACGTAAATTGGCGGTACCGCCAGTGACTGGTTTATTGTCTGATCTTACTTTATTGGCGCCTGTGGTGTTAATCATGCTTTATGTTAGCGGTGGCTTTAGTATGGCGATGCAGACCAGTAAGTTTTGGTATCTGTTACCATTACTTGGCGCGTTTAGTGCTCTAGCGATGTCGCTCTCTATGGTTGCTAGTAGTAAATTGCCTGTTTCGTTGTTTGGCGCGCTCAGCTATCTTGAGCCTATGCTATTGTTTGTATTTTCTATCACGATATTGGGTCAAAGTCTTCATGAAGGCGGCTCTTTATTTATGTATGGTATGATTACTTTGGCGTTAATTTTCATGATTTTAGAAAGTAGTTTGGGTTACGTAACGCGTCGCCGTGACAACCGACTTCATGGCTATAACGAGCCACAAGTGGTCGGCTTCCCTCCGCGTCGCCGTCTGATAGACCGCCGTATAAACGGTGTGCTGACAGCCCATCGTTTTCGTAGAATTAGAAAGTATCAAAGCAAAATAGATAAAATGCAGCGAAAAATAGAGCGATTAGATGTAAAGTAAGTGTTTGCCAGAAATTAATAGGTAAATTGACGGCCCAGTTAAGTAGACATATTGCTTATATGGTTTGACTTTGACATAATGCCGACCATGATGTAAGCCGAACACATCAAAAGCGTTCAACTTAGATTGCGCGACGATCTTATATACAAAAGCCTCAGACGTTCTCGTCTGAGGCTTTTGTTTTTTTTAAAAATTGCCATGGATGTGCCCCAATCGTTAAAGGCTGTTGTGATGCTGACTATTAACCAAACTTCGCAGGGTACAATCACTGCTGTTGCTGCAAATTTTTTATACTCATTACTGTTCTTATTTGGCCTACTGCTACAACCATTATCAGGTACGCAGGTCGCTTCGTGGCGCGTGCTGACAATGTTTTTTAGTCTGGTGTTGCTGGTAAGCGTACTAAAGCAGTGGCAGCACATTTTTGATTATCTAAAAACACTAAAAAACGCAAAAGAGTGGTTTTTGTTTATACTACCCACACCGATTTTAGGCGCGCAAATCTGGATATTTATGTGGGCGCCAGTCAATGGCTTGGGGCTTGAGGTAACGTTGGGTTATTTCCTATATCCGATGATTATGATCGTTGTTGGTAGGTTTTTTTACAATGAAGACATGAGCTTGCTGCAATGGGCTGCGATACTTTTTGCAGGCGCAGGTATTGCTTATGATATTTTTCAATACGGGGCAATATCTTGGGCGACTTTATTTGTTTGCTTGGGTTATCCTCCTTACTATTTACTACGTCGCAAGCTGGCAGTACCGCCTATCACTGGTCTGATCTCAGACCTTGTATTGTTGTTACCGGTGGTACTGGTTGCACTATATATGAATGGCGGTTTTGAGGTAGCAATTACTAATCACAAGCTTTGGTATCTACTGCCGTTATTGGGTATTATCAGCACCGCTGCGATGTCACTAACGATGGTAGCGAGTCAAAAGCTGCCTGTCTCACTATTTGGGACTTTATGCTACCTTGAGCCAATATTCTTGTTCATATTTTCAATCGCAATTTTAGATCGTAACTTACATGATGGTGGCTCTATACTAATGTACAGTATGATTTTTATCGCACTGCTGATTATGATTGCTGATAGCGCACTGGGTTATATGGCGCGCAAACGTGAAGACCGTCTACATGGCTACAATGAGCCGCAAGTTGGCAGTTTTCCGCCACGTCGCCGTTTAAAGAATCGCCGTATCAAAGGCGTATTGGCTGCACATCGGTTTCGCAAAATTAGACGTTATCAATCCAAAATGAATAAGATATCGGATAAAATTGATCAGCTATATTCAAGATAAAACCGCAAAAATACGAGATATAAAACGCATCATACAGTCATTAATTTTGACTGTTTTTGAATGATATGACTGTATTAAAGCATGGCTAAGTGCGCTATCATCAATAGCATTAATAAGTTGCTTTGCTTAACTTACCAACCATTATTAGGGTGAATCCATGTTACATCTGCATCATTTAGAGAACTCACGCTCGTTTCGTATCATATGGCTTTTGGAAGAACTAAACGCTGACTATCAGCTGACTTGTTACGAGCGTACTAAAGCTTACCGTGCGCCTGAAAGTTTAAAGAAAATTCATCCACTTGGTCATACTCCTATCTTGGAGGTGAACGGACGTGCGCTGGTCGAATCAGGATTTATCATTGAGTATTTACTCAAGCATTATGATAAAGAACAACATCTTAAACCTACTGATGACAATGAAGAGGCATGGGAGTCTTATACTTTTTGGCTACACTTTGCTGAAGCATCAATCATGCCGCTGTTGGTCATGCGTTTGGTATTTACCAAAGTGGTCGAAAAATCACCAATGCTTATCAAGCCTGTGAGCAAGAGTATTCGTAAGCAAGTCGAAAACAATATGATTAGTGATAGTCTGACAACGATGCTAAATATGATGGAGCAGCAACTACAGCACAATCATTGGTTTGCAGGTGAAGCTTTTAGTGCTGCAGACATTCAGATGCATCTTGTGGTCGTTGCTACCAATGCAGGAAGTGGGCTCGACAAAGTAAAATACGCCAATATATTAAATTGGTTAAAACGCTGCGAAGCGCGAGCAGCTTTCAAGCAAGCTGAAGTCAAAGGTGGCCGTGTCCAGTTCTAGGACTACTAGATTTATCAAAGTGCTTATAAATGCTAGCTATTGCTATGTTGATTGCGTTTGGGGCATGTTAAGTTCAATATGTCCCATCAATAAATAGTCCTCTAAAAGGTAAGACAATGACAGACTCTAATAACTTGAATAAACCCTCTAGTTCCGATAAGGATCAGCTGGCACGGCAGCAGCTTGCTTCTCAGCAAGTAACTGTTAAGGCGTGGTCGCAAAAGATATTAGTCGTTTTATTATGTATAGCAAGCTTCTATGGAGGTTGGAAGTCGCACGAATCTAGCATGGTCAATCAATGCTTTGCTAGTGGTGGTCAAATCGTTGAGGGTGATAAAACCATTCTTTGTAAATTGTCGTAAACTCTTTGAATATGAATAAATTTTGCGATAACGACGACTTATGCTGCAACTAACTTTTTTAGGAACATCAGCTGGTGTGCCGACCAAGCAGCGCAACGTAACAGCGCTGGCGATTGAGTGCCTTAATCCTTATCTGTCAGGATCTAATCAACAGCAGAGTAAAAAATCGCGTTCATGGTTACTCATTGATTGCGGTGAAGGTACACAGCAGCAACTGCTCCATACCAAACTATCAATGCATCAGCTTACCGCTATTTGTATAACTCATGTGCATGGCGATCATTGCTATGGTTTGCCAGGATTGCTCGCTAGTGCTGCCATGTCAGGACGTACCGCGCCGCTGATTCTTATCGCACCCAAAGCCATTAGCAAACTATTAGATGCTGTAATACTAGCTACTGAGTTACATTTGCCATTTGCCATCGATTTTATGGCGATTGAAGATTTGCTATATCAGCCAAATAATGAAAATAAAGGTCAGGTAAGTATCAGCTTGGATAAGCAGCAACAGCTTGCGATAGATATTCATCCTCTATCACATCGCGTGCCATCCTATGGTTTTGGTATTACTCAGACTATCAGTCGTCGCACGCTCAATACCGATAAATTGCTAGCAGCTGGTATTCCAGCTAGTAAGGTGTGGGGGAGGTTGCAGCAAGGTGAAGATGTTATAACCGAGGACGGTAAGCAGTTACGTGCAGCAGATTACGTCGATAACGACGAGCAACGTACAAGGGTTGTAGTGGCTGGTGATAACGATACGCCAAGTCTTTTAGCTTCTGCGCTACAAGATACCGATTTATTGGTACATGAGGCGACTTATACCAATGAAGTCTTAACCAAGATTCAAGCTAAAAATCCAGATTTTGACCCCATGCATAGTAGTGCACAGCGAGTTGGCAAGTTTGCACAAGATATAAGCTTACCCAATTTGGTTTTGACGCATTTTAGTGCTCGTTATCAGCGTTTCGATAATCCAGATAGCACGACGCCTAATATGGCGCATATCCGCTTAGATGCAAAAAGCGTTTATCACGGCAACTTATGGTTAGCGGCAGATTTTGCGCAATATAGGGTAGATGGTGCAGTAGAAGTAGTTGAAGGTCAAGCAGACAGCCGCGTGCAGTATGTAGGATCTGCACGCGACAGCAAATGAGTTAAGACTGACTATCTGCAGAAGCCAATTGGGATTGTCCTATCCAGTAACGACTAAACTGATAAGCGACGCGTCCCGAACGTCCGCCACGCTCTGATGCCCAACGCAGTGCCGCCGCTCTCACGATTTCATCAAGCTCTTTATCATTACTATTGTTATCACTATTAGCATTCATAACATCGCTAGTAATTTGTACTGGCTGCAAGCTTAAATAATGCTGAACAATTTGCAAATACGTATGCTGATTCATTGGATAGAATGATAACCACAAACCAAAGCGATCAGATAGCGATACGGTCTCGTCAATGGTTTCGTAAGGGTTGACCTCATCGGTATTTCCATCGTAAATATTGACGTTGTCTTTCATCAATTGTGGCAATAGATGTCGACGATTACTAGTCGCATACACCAATAGCTTATCTTGCTCAGAATCGAGCGAACCATCCAATACACTTTTTAACGTACGATAGCTTTCATCTTGACCGTTAAACGCGAGATCATCACAGTACACCACATAGCGACTACCACAATCAGCTGGTAGCTCGTTAATGGCTGCGCGAATCTTGTCTAATACCAACAAATCATCGCGAGCAATCTCAATAACGCGTAAGCCTTCGCTATGATAGGCTTGCAGTAACGCTCGAATCAGTGATGATTTACCTGCGCCGCGTGTCCCAGTCATCAATACGTGATTGGCTGGATAGCCTTTAAGAAATTGGCGCGTGTTTTGTACCAGTTTTGACTTTTGGGTGTCGATACCATGCAAGTCATCCAAACTCAAAAATAAGTTAACGGCTAACGGTTCTAAATGTCCGGTGCGTCCACCAACCCAGCGATACGCCAGCTGTGCAGGATCAATTTTGATAGTAGGGGTCACGTGCTCTGCTAAATATTGACTTAATAAGTCCAATAAAGGGGCAGGTAGGGCGTAATCAGTGGACGGTTTATCAGTAGATGGATTGGTTGGTTGGGACATAATGACTCTAATAATTAAGGTTACGTTTCATTTATTTTATAATGGTTTTAGAAGGGCTGAGTGATACCATGAAAAATAGTGCCAGCAATCCGCCTACAATACAAGCGATAACGCAAACCTTGCGTAGGCAAGCGGAAGAGCTATTGCCAGAAGTGAGTAATGTGCTAACAAAACTAGGCTGTTATGAGATAGCGCATCAACGTATTAGTCAGCAAAACAATGACCAAAAGCATCATGTCAGAGCAATTAGCTATCAAGGGCTAACGCATGCGCGCCATTTGAAATTTGGTCGTATCATGATTAAGTGGGAGCTTAGTCACGATAGTAATCATGCGTTGTCTACCTTACAACGTGAAGTTGCGGTCTTAATAGCTGTGAGCCATTCTCGGTCAACTGGGACTCAGAATACTCTTCAAACTATAGTACCACCAGTATTAGCTTTCGAAACCGTATATATGAAATTTTTAGCGCAAAGATGGCAGCTTAATCTCCTTGCTATGCCTTACTACGAGAATGGTAACTTGGCGCCGCAGTTAAGCAATAAGAATTACCCATTATTAAACAATGAGAGAAAACAGCAAATCATAAAGCAGGTTGCGCATTTAATAGCGAATATTCATAAAGCTGGTTGGCTGCATAATGATATTAAACCGAGTAATATTTTGCTAGATGATTTTTTGCCGAATAGTGCGGATAATAGCGGCATAGTGCCTAATTTACGATTGACCGATTTTGCCTTAGCAGAGAATATTTACAGACCCAGCGTAGCAAACCCTGCCGGCACGCCAGCTTATCTTGCACCAGAACGTTGGCAAGGGCAGGGCGCGACGATACAAAGTGATATCTACGCCTTTGGAATAATACTGTATGAGATATTGACAGGCAAGCGACCGTTTAAAATCGATAATCAGCGTAGTGAGCCACTAAAAGAGTGGGCGATTCAGCATTGCCAGCAGTCTATTTCAACCTTACCGCTAGAGTATCAGCGCTATCAAAGAATCATTAATAAGGCTTTGGCGAAGCGAGTAGAGAAACGGTATGAGAGTATGGAGGAGGTGTTAGAAGATTTGGAACGTGTTTAAGTCAAAAATAAAATCGCAGACACAAAAAAACCTGCTAAAAAGCAGGTTTTAATATTTGGTCTAAGATGTACTATCCGAAAATGGTGGGGCTGGAGAGACTCGAACTCTCACACCTTGCGGCGCCAGAACCTAAATCTGGTGCGTCTACCAATTCCGCCACAGCCCCATTATCAAAACTTTATCATCAAAAGCGTTTAAACTCAAACACCATCTAGATAAATAACTGATTCGGTAGTGCGTCTCAGTGGTTGGCTATTATATAGAGTTTGAATAGTTTGGCAACCCCTTTTTGCAAATAATTTTAAATTAATCACAATTTCTTGTACTCGAATTTATAAATGTTTGATTTCACTACGACTTTCAAAGGAGCTTTTTTAAATACGTAATGTTAAATCTATTCTTGAACTTGTTTAATTATGACTCTTCTGACTGATTGTCTGATGAGTCAATATCGAGCAGATGGAGTTTACGGGTTAAGGTGTTGCGTCCCCAACCTAATAAGTTAGCCGCCGCAATCTTTTTGCCGCCGCTATGCGTGAGCGCTGCATTCAATAATACGCGTTCGAAATCGGGTGTTGCGGTCTGCAAGATATCGGTTTCACCCGCCTGTAGCGATTCTTTCGCCCAGTCTGCTAGCACTTCTTGCCAAGTTAATGTCGCAACCGAGTAAGAGGTAGACTCTAAAGGCTGCATTACGTCATTACGATGAAAGTCATTATCATAAACGTCATTACGTGGTTGATTAGATCGTTGCTGCAAAGAATGATGATGATTATCCAAGAGCTCAGGTGGTAAATCTTCGACCAAAACCGTGTCACCCGTTGCCATGACCGTCAACCACAAACAGACATTTTCGAGTTGACGCACGTTGCCTCGCCAGTCAAAGGCCTGCATGAGGTGCAGTGCTTGGGGGTGCAGCTGCTTTGGTGCAGTGTTCATCTGCTCAGCGGCGCGCTGCATAAAGTGTGTAGTAAGTGCTGGAATATCCTCACGGCGTGCGCGCAATGGTGGTAATGGCAAACGAATGACGTTGAGACGATAAAATAAATCCTCACGAAACTTGCCTTGCTGTACGAGATGCTCTAGGTTTTGATGAGTCGCAGCGATGATACGTACGTCAACCTTGATAGGCTGCTGCCCGCCAACGCGATAAAACTCACCATTTGCTAGTACCCGTAGCAAGCGTGTTTGTGTACTAAAGGGCATGTCGCCGATTTCATCCAAAAACAGCGTGCCACCGTCTGCTTGCTCAAAGCGTCCTTGCCTGCGCGTGGTAGCGCCTGTAAAAGCCCCTTTTTCATGGCCAAATAGCTCAGATTCAATCAAATCATGAGGAATGGCTGCCATATTGAGTGCGATAAAAGGCTCTTGCTGCCTTGGTGAGTGTTGATGTAGGGCGCTTGCGACCAGCTCTTTGCCGGTCCCTGATTCACCAGTGATTAGTACGGTGATAGGAGAATGTGCCAGTCGTCCAACGGCTCGAAAGACCGTTTGCATAGCCTGTGACTGTCCAATAATACCATTAGGGTTGTTGTTAGACTTGTCAGTAGCTTTATCTTTTAACGAATCCTTGTCTTTGACCGAGTTGTCAGAGCTGTTGGTTGGTTTGGTTGTTGGATTTAGCTTGCTCTCTTTTTTTGCCTGAGCTTTGACATCGGTTTCGGCTTGCTTATTATTTATCTGATGAGTTGGCTGATAATTGATAGCTTTATAAATCGTTGCGACCGCATCATCTAGATCAAAGGGTTTGGGTAGATATTCAAATGCGCCTGTCTGATAACTGTCAATAGCAGAGCTGATGTCTGAATGAGCAGTCATAATGACGATAGGTAGCTGAGGAAAATGCTTATGTACCCATCCACTAAACGACAAGCCATCCATCATTGGCATACGAATATCAGTTAATATGACATCCGGCAACTGCGTCGCTGATGCATGTTGTTGTAAGACATCATTAAGCTGGGTCCATGCCGCCTGTGCCTGCGTAAAGCTGACAACCATAAAGCCAGCGTCTCCAAAAGTATCAGCCAATATCAATCGCAATGCTGCGTCATCATCGATCAACCATAGAATGGCAGGGTTGTCGTTGGGTGCATTATCGACCGTTACTTTAATCGTTTGATTATTCATTGACTCATCATTTGGCATCTGAGTAACGCTTTTGTATTTAGGGTGGTTATATTTAGTCATGTGTTAGGCCTGATGAGCAATTGTTTCAGGATTATCGTTTAATTCAGTAGAGTAATTCTAATATTTATTTCGCTATTACATTCATGTGTCAAGTGCTGGCTGATTAAAGGGTAAATATAGCGTAAAGCGCGTTTGTCTATTTTGATTGTCATCTTTAAATTGAATGGAGCTAACGTCAATCATACCATGATGTCGGCTGATAATATCTTGAACGATAGACAGCCCTAAGCCTGTGCCTGCTGCACGGCTAGTTACCATTGGGAAAAATATTTGCCCGATTAGCGCTGGATTAATTCCTGAGCCGTTATCAGTAATAGTGATTTGCAGTACTTGTTTGTGTTGTTGACTGCCAATAGTATGCTGAAAAGCAACGCGCGTTTGGATATGTAATTGCGGTTTATAATTGTCATCTTCAGCTTGAATGTTGCTCACTTTTGAATTATCAGACTCAAAGTTATTCGGCGAATATTGCTCTGTCATCGCCTCGCAAGCATTATTGACTAAATTTAGAAATACTTGGATTAACTGGTCTTTATCGGCATCTAATTCAGGCAAAGATAAGTCATAGTCACGTTTTAAAGTCACTTGCGAGTAATTATTCATCACCAAAGTTAGCACATGCTCTAGTGGCTCATGAATATTGACAGCTTGCCAGTTTGGCAATTGATTGGAGCCAAGAAGCTGACCGATGAGCTGGGTTAAACGGTCGGTTTCTGAGATAATAATATCGGTATAACTACGTAACTTATCAGTGGTTTTTTGCAGGTTTTTATTAATATTTTTTTCACTAAATTTGACAAATTGTCGTTGTAATAATTGTGCAGCACCGCGAATACCTGCTAACGGGTTTTTTACCTCATGGGCGACTGAACGCAGCATATGACGGGCGACATCGTATTGCTGCTGTTGGCGTTGTTCTTCTGTGATACGGCTTTGACGGTCTTTGCCCCACATCTCAATAATAAAATAAGCTTGCTGCTGATAGGTGACTGGTGTGACACTATAATCGATTGATACCGCTACGCCGCTGCTCGGTTGTAAAGTTACTTTATGGTCATGATCAATAAAAGGTTGTTGGTATTTTTGCGCTTGACTAAAGCGGTCATTCAAAGAGGAGGTTGGACGTTTTTGCCTTACAGTATTGGGTTTTAGATGGTTGTCTGAATACTTATTTGAGAGGTTGTCTACGTTGTCACTCAAACTTTTTTTGAGCCCTTCAGGTGCTAATAATGTCAATATAGACTGGCCCAATAACCGTTCGCGACTGACTGCTAACAACTGCTCAGCTTGACCATTGAGCCATGTAATTATCAGATCATCATTGACCCATAAGACAGCAGTATATAAATGCTGCACAATAAAAGCTGAGTCTGGTACGTCATTAGGTGCTACTGGAGATGCCATAAATATAAGAAGCCTAGTCACAAATCAAATTTAAGTGAATATTTAACCATAAATCAATACTCTAGCGCGGCAAAACTGGTGATTGTCATAAAAAAAACGTACAATGCGTTCAGCCAATTTATCTTTAGCAAGGTTAGCCATGCCCAATATTTCTACTCAGTCTTCTGGTTCTACGCTTTCAGACGATAGCCCAAACTCAAATTCAGACTTAAATTTGAACACAGACGCTTCAAGTGCTGATGTCTCATCAAAACAGATACAAACGATAAAAGATACTGCAACGGTGTTTAATCCTGCTCACTCGCAAACGCCACAAGAACAGGAACCTGCGCCCGCCCAACCTTACCATCATAAAGCCAATCATAATCAAAACCGCAGCATTGCACAAAGTAGCGATGCGACTGCTGACGCTCCAGCAACCAGTGCGCCAAAGATTGGGTTTGTGTCTTTAGGTTGCCCAAAAGCCTTAGTGGATAGCGAACGTATTATTACAGAGCTTAGCCGCGATGGCTATCAAGTTGCAAGTGACTATGACGGTGCAGAATTAGTAGTGGTTAATACTTGCGGCTTCATTGAGTCGGCGGTACAAGAGTCGCTTGATGCAATCGGTGAAGCTATCAGCAAAAACGGTAAGGTCATCGTGACAGGCTGCTTAGGTAAAGAAGCAGAAAAGATTCGTGAAATGCACCCAGCAGTGCTAGCAGTGACTGGTGCACATGCTTATGATGAAGTAATTACAGCGGTCTCCCAGCATGTACCGAAGCCGAATCGTAGTCTTGATGCAAACTACGACCCAAAGATAGATTTGATCGATGAGGCGGGTATTAAGTTAACCCCAAGCCATTATGCTTATCTAAAAATATCAGAAGGCTGCAATCACCGCTGTACCTTTTGCATTATCCCAAGCTTGCGCGGCGATTTAGCATCACGCCCGATTGACAATGTGATGACTGAAGCATTAGCACTCAAAAATGCTGGCGTAAAAGAGTTACTTATTATCTCACAAGACACGTCTGCTTATGGGCTAGACCTAAAGTATAAAACCAGCTTTTGGAATGGCATGCCGCTAAAGTCAAAATTCTATGACTTATGCCAAGCATTGAACGACTTAGGTATCTGGGTGCGTCTGCATTATGTTTATCCATATCCACACGTGGATAAAGTCGTTGAGCTCATGAGTGAGAAAAAACTATTACCTTATCTAGACATACCTTTTCAACATGCCAGCCACCGCATCCTAAAGGCGATGAAGCGCCCCGCACATAGTGAGAATACCCTGGCACGCATTAAAGCATGGCGTGAAATTTGTCCCGATATCGTCATTCGTTCGACCTTTGTCGTCGGCTTCCCTGGTGAGACGGAAGAGGATTTTCAATGCTTGCTTGATTGGCTGGTTGAAGCACGCCTTGATCGCGTTGGTGCTTTTACGTATTCAGAAGTAGAAGGCGCGGTTGCTAATGATTTGCCTGATCACGTACCTGAAGACGTTAAACAATCTCGCTATGAGCGCTTGATGGCATTACAACAAGACATCTCAGCACAAAAACTACAAGAAAAAGTCGGTAAGACTTTAACGGTATTGGTTGATGAGATTGATCATGAAGAAAATATTGCAATTTGCCGTAGTTATGCTGATGCACCAGAGATTGACGGTCATGTCTATGTAGATGATATTACCGCCAAAGTGAAAGTCGGGGCGTTCTTAACCGTCACTATCGATGATGCTAGCGAATATGACTTATTTGCCAGTTACCAAGGCTAATTAAACGTTACAAAAAGCGCTACATGAATTTTGAACATCGGTGTCCACTGAGTGACTAAATAAAAACTGGCACGGATTACCGATGAAAATTGCCCAATTGTGAGTAGTTTTTGCTACAATTAGCGCAATTTGGCCTACTAGCCTGTTTTGGACTATCAGTTCTAACCTGTGCTCCAATTCTATTGGTTTTAACCATTATTTAATGATAAATTTAACGATAAAAAGGTGCCCTCATGTCTGACAAAAACCCTCGTTTCTCGCGCATATTGCTCAAATTATCTGGTGAAGCCCTAGCTGGTGGCAAAGATATGGGGATTGATACTGAAGTGCTTGATAAGATGAGTTTGTCTATCGCGCACTTGCGTGGTCTTGGGGTTCAGGTAGGTATTGTCGTGGGCGGCGGTAATTTGTATCGCGGCGCGCAGCTACAAAAAGAGGGTTTGGTTGGCCGCGTTACTGGTGACCAAATGGGTATGCTGGCAACGGTCATGAATGGCCTTGCGATGCGGGATGCGCTTGAGCGCCGTAATATTAAGACACGTTTGATGTCAGCATTGCCAATCGGCGAAGTCACTGAAAGCTATAGTAGCCGAAATGCGATTCGTTACCTCAAAAATGGTGAAGTTTGTATTTTTGTTGCTGGTACTGGCAATCCATTCTTTACGACAGACACGGCTGCTTGTTTGCGCGGTATTGAAATTGAAGCAGGCTTGATTCTAAAAGCCACCAAAGTTGATGGTGTTTACGATAAAGACCCAAGCTTGCACGCTGATGCGACCAAATACGACGGGTTAACCTTTGATGAGGTGTTGGAGCAAAAGCTTGGCGTGATGGATTTGACCGCTATTGCGCTGTGCCGTGAGCATAACGTACCGCTACAAGTATTTGATATGACCAAGCCCAACGCTTTATTAAATGTCGTTATGGGTGAAAACGAAGGCACACGCGTTTATCATTAATCAAAGTTAATCATTTATAGACAGTTGATAGACAGCTGCTATAGATGGCAATAGTACAATGGGTCATGTACCTACAATAATGTAATAAAATAGCATATTATCGATATCGATAAGTAAGGACATATAATGATTAAAGAGATTAAACAAGACGGCGAGTCACGCATGCAAAAGACATTAGAGGCGCTAGAAAGTACCTTTAGTAAAGTCCGTACTGGGCGTGCACACCCAGGTATGTTGTCAGGCGTTATGGTCAGCTACTATGGTGCTGATACACCGCTTAACCAAGTCGCCAGTGTCAACGTCGAAGACTCACGTACGCTACTAGTGCAGCCGTTTGATCGCACTATGGTACAAGCAGTAGATAAAGCGATTCGTGAAGCGGATTTGGGTCTAAACCCTATGAGCGCTGATGTGATTCGTGTACCGATGCCAGCTTTGACTGAAGAGACACGCCGCGATATGCAAAAGCTTGCACGTGGTGAAGCTGAAAACAGCCGTGTGTCTATTCGCAATATCCGTCGTGACATGATGAATGACATCAAAGACTTGGCAAAAGAAAAAGAGATCTCAGAAGATGATGAGCGCCGCGCGAACGATGATATTCAAAAAATCACCGATAAGTTCATTGAAACGATTGATAAAAAGCTCGATGCTAAAGAGACTGAATTGATGGTTGTATAAGCCGTACTGTTTTTAGTACAGTTTTATTAAATAGGTAGTCAATAGCCTGTTGCTACTGGCTGCCTATTTCTATATGTTTTATGTCCAATAGAGCAAGATGTTTGCAATGTTTCAATACCGTTTTTTCAAAACCGTGTCACAGATAAATTTACCTTCATAATAAGCAGTATAGTCCATGTCTACTTTATCCCCTCTAGGTTCTACTATTGTTCCCCGTCATATTGCTATCATTATGGATGGCAATAACCGTTATGGGAAAGCCAAGGCTTTAGGTCGCGGGGAAGGGCATATAGCTGGTAAAGATGCACTAGACCCTATCGTCGAGTATTGTCTAGACACTGGCATTGAGGTGCTGACAGTATTTGCATTTTCGAGTGAAAACTGGCAACGACCATCAAGTGAGGTGGCATTACTCATGCGCCTATTGACCTCGACCATTCATGAGCAAATGCCGCGCATGAATAAGTACCGTATTCGGTTGCGTTTTATAGGTGATCGTAGTCAGCTTGATGATGATTTACAAACCTTAATGCTCGACGCAGAAGCCAAGACGGCTTATTTTGAGGCGATGACACTGGTGATTGCTATTAGTTATGGTGGTCAATGGGATATTGCACATGCTGCAAAGCAGCTGGCTTTACAAGTTGAGGCGGGTGACTTACGTGCTGAAGACATCAACAATGATTTGCTTGGTCGATACGTTCAATTAGCGGATGCACCCGCAGTAGATATGTTAATCAGAACGGGCGGTGAATATAGAATTTCCAATTTCTTATTGTGGCAATCAGCCTATGCAGAGCTGTTCTTTACCCAAACATTATGGCCAGATTTTGCAGCAAATGAGCTTGCAGACATGATTGCAGATTTTGCCAAACGTCAACGTCGTTTTGGCAAAACCAGCGAACAAATTGACACACAGGCATCACACTAGGTCATGCATTTATATTAACTGTTATAATGCAATATTGAGCAAATGTCTCTTTTTACTATAAGGTCTGATTGGTATGTGGCAACGGATTAAAACAGCAATTATTTTAATTATTATTGTTGGAATTGCATTGTTTGCAAGCCAAACGCCCATCTTCTTTGCACCGTTATTAGCAATTGGGGTCACTATTGCTGCGCACGAATGGACGAAGCTGATGCCCAAATGGCGTCAGCCTGTTGTCTTTGTTGTGATGGTGCTGGCCATCACCTTAGTTTCATTGATGTTTGAAGTCACATGGGTGCTTTGGTGGGTAGCGTCTTTAGTCATCTGGCTGCTGGCGTTATCTTGGGTTCGTAGTTTTCCAACATACACAAATTGGTATGGTAAAAAGCTGAGCCTGATGGGGGTGGTGATATTGACGGCCTCTATCACTGCAATGTTTTATTTATGGCAGTTATCGGCTTGGTGGCTAATGTATGTATTCTTATTGGTATGGTGTGCAGACAGTGGTGCTTACTTTGTGGGACGCAAGCTTGGTCGACGTAAGATGGCACCCAACGTATCTCCTAATAAGAGTATGGAAGGGTTAGCTGGCGGCTTGGTAACTGGCTTAGTGGTGGTTATCGCTATTAGTGTCTTTAAGCTGCAATTGACAGGTATGGCATTGATCGCTTTTATCGCGCTCTCAGCTGTGACGATTCTTGCCTCAGTATTGGGTGATCTATTTGAGTCAATGCTCAAACGCCGTGCCAAGGTAAAAGACTCAGGAACTATTTTACCGGGTCATGGTGGTATTCTAGATCGTATTGATTCCCTATTATCTGCAACTCCGATATTTGCCCTCGGGTTTTGGAGTTTGCAACATTTGGGATTGCTCCTTGTCTAAATTTGCATCTACTTCACTCTATGTATATTTGTCTACGCTAAATTTTGTAAAGTCAGTAGCAATTCTTTACTGACTTGAAATTTTGGCTAAATGGTTCTTGTTCTTAACGATACTTTTTTATTAATATTATGGGCATTGGTAGTTATGACGCAACGCATCGCTGTACTTGGCGCAACGGGCTCTATTGGTGACAGCACATTAGCAATTTTGGCGGCACATACGCAAGACTATGATGTCTATGCTTTATCCGGGTATCAGCGTTTAGATAAGTTGTTTGCACTGTGTCAGCAGTTTGAGCCGAGGCGTGTTTGTGTGCCAACGGCTAATGTTGATAGTTTTTCTCAGCGTTTAAATGAGGCAGGTTTTACTATTGATGTGGTAAGTGGTGATAGCGGTTTGATAGACATTGCCACCGATACACAAGTCGATACTGTGGTGGCAGCCATTGTTGGTGCCGCAGGACTGCCATCGACGTTAGCTGCTGCACGTGCTGGTAAGCGTATCTTGCTTGCCAATAAAGAAGCGCTGGTCATGGCAGGGCAAGTGATGATTGCAGCGGTCAAAAGGCATAATGCTACTTTGTTACCCATCGACTCTGAACACAATGCAATTTTTCAATGTTTGCCAACCGCTATACAGCAAGACAACACGTGCATTCATGAATCAAATCATGGCGTACGTAAGCTTTGGTTAACAGCTTCAGGTGGACCATTTTTACAGCGGTCGTTTGAGCATATGCAGCAGGCAAGCATCGCCGAAGCGGTCAAACATCCAAATTGGTCGATGGGGCAAAAGATATCAGTTGATTCTGCGACGATGATGAATAAAGGGCTTGAGCTGATTGAAGCTTGTCATTTATTCGATTTGCCTGAAAGTAAGATAAATGTGGTCATTCATCCACAAAGTATCATTCACTCGATGGTAGAATATAGCGATGGTAGCTTTTTAGCGCAGCTTGGCAGCCCAGATATGAAAACGCCGATTGCCCATGCTTTGAGCTACCCTGAACGGATTAATAGTGGCTCTCAACCCTTGGATTTATATGCACTAAGCGGTTTGGAGTTTATTAAACCAGACTTGCAGAAATTCGCCTGTCTGCGTCTTGCTCGTCAAGCCATGCAAGCAGGTACTCAAGCGACGATAATTTTGAACGCTGCTAATGAAATTGCCGTGTCGGCATTCTTAGCAGGACAACTACGTTTAACTGACATTGCCAATATTAACGAGCAAGCATTAACCGAAATACAAGTACCACTATTAGACCTAAATGCGAATATTGATGATATTTTAGCAATTGATAAGATAGCACGGCATCACACCGAAGCGCTTGTGGCTGAGATGGCATAACCAGATTCAGAGTCACCTAAACGAGAAAAGATCATGACGTTTTTACTAACGCTACTTGCAGCGATTTTTGTCTTAGGACCTCTGATCGCATTGCATGAATGGGGTCACTATATAGTGGCAAGATTATGCGGTGTTAAGGTACTGACATATTCTATTGGTTTTGGCCCAAAGCTGACAGGCTGGACCAGTAAAAAAAGCGGCATCGACTATCGTATTTCTATGCTGCCGCTAGGTGGTTACGTCAAGATGCTTGATGAGCGTGAAGGTGACGTGGCAAAGGATGAGCTACATTTGGCGTTTAACCGTCAGCACCCGTTAAAAAAAATCGCTATTGTCGCAGCTGGTCCAATCATGAACTTTATCATTGCAATCGCGCTGTTTTGGGTATTGTTTATGACCCCATCTGAGCAATTAGCGACTAAGATCGGTCAAGTACTGCCCGATACTCCCGCAGCAATGGCGCAATTGCCAGTTGGGGATAAAATACTCGCGATAGATGGTCATGAAGTACAAACGTGGGAAGGTATTAACTATCGTTTAGCTGGACGAATGGGTGAGACGGGTAATGTCAGTATAACGCTACAAACAGACGAATCAGCTACAGATGTCGCAAAGACCTATCAAGCACCTGTCATGCAATTTATGCAGGGTGAGGATAAAGGTAAGGATGCGCTAACCAGTTTGGGGATGTTACCTTGGCAGCCACAGATTGCACCAATCGTTGGTGATTTATCAGTGGATGGAGCGGCCGTACGTCAAGGTCTAGAAGTAGGCGATCGCATTATAGCGATTAACAATAAAGAGATTAAAGACTGGATCAGTGCTACACGAATGATTCGTGACAATCCTGAGGTGCTACTAAACTTTACCGTCATTCGTGACGGCGAACCAGTACAGCTACAGATTATGCCGCAAGGTAAGAAAGACAATCTAGGCAATGCCTACGGTCAGATTGGTGCTATGGTTGAACAAACTGAGATTGTTATTCCTGATGCATATAAAACCACGGTAGCTTATGGTCCTGGTGAGGCTATGGTAAAGTCGTTTGAAAAGACTGAACAGCTAGCAGTAATGACGGTCAGCTCAATGGGTAAGATGATATCAGGTATGATTGGCCTTGATAACTTATCTGGCCCTATTACCATCGCTAAAGTTGCCAAGCAAAGCTTTGATATTAGTTGGGAGATGGTGCTGTCTACTGCCGCTTTGATTAGTTTGAGCTTGGCAGTTTTAAATCTATTACCGATACCTGTACTAGATGGTGGTCATATCGTGTACCATCTTATTGAACTGATTCGCGGTAAGCCTTTATCGGAGGGAGTTCAGATTGTAGGATTAAATATCGGTTTACTCTTACTGGCAGGTTTCATGGTGTTAGCGATTGGTAATGATATCAGTAGACTGTTTTGAATAAATACTTTTTTATTTGTCAATTAAAGCATGACATACTAACGTCTACACAGACATTATGTTCTAGTTGTTTGGCTGGTTTGCTATTGCTCTTGAATCGATGCAACTGTACTAATCGTAATTTTTAGTTTATTTTATGATGCATTTTATATAAAGTGTCCTCTGTCAGTTCATGTTTGAATCGCAAATTGCGTACCAATTGGACTAGACAAGATATGCTTTTTACCTTAACTTAAGCAAGTTTTTTATTGACGGATAGTGTTTATGCGTACGCCTTTATTTATGAGTGCGGCTGGGTTGCCGTTAGTTGTAGCAATGATGAGTATGCCTGTGCAGGCGGCAAACTTTGTAGTCACTGATATTGGCTTTACTGGTCTACAACGTTTAACCCCTGATAGCTTGTATCCGGTCTTACCTGTGACAGTAGGTGATACAGTCAACGACAGTAGCCTTGCAGCCAGCATTAAAGCACTATATGCCACTGACAATTTTGCAAATATCCAAAGCCGTGTCGAAGGTGGTCAGCTGAGTTTTGATGTTATCGAACGTCCTATTATCGCTGAAGTAAATTTTGAAGGTAATAAACTGATTCCTGAAGAAGGTCTAGAGCAAGGACTTGAAAACGCTGGACTGTCTGCAGGTGATGTGCTCAAACAATCGACCTTACAAGGCGTTGCTAATGAGTTACAACAACAATATATTAGCCAAGGTTATTACAACAGTAATATCGAAGTGGACCAGACCTTGCTTGATGGCAACCGTGTAAAGTTAGATGTGCGCTTTATCGAAGGTAAGCCTGCTAAAGTGGTCGACATCAACGTCATTGGCAATAAGCATTTTAGTGATGAAGATATCAAAGACGTCTTTGCGGTAAAAGAATCTTCATGGACACGTCTATTATCTAAATCTGATCGCTACGCGAAAGAAAAGCTGGCTGCCAGTCTAGAGAACTTAAAAGCCCTATACCAAAACGATGGTTATGTACGCTTTAATGTTGATAACGCTGTACTAAATATCAGTGAAGATAAGCGTAGTGTGTTCATTGAAATCAGTTTAAGCGAAGGTGAGCAGTATCAGTTCGGTGAAATAAACTTCTTGGGCGATCCAAAATTTGCTACTGATGAGCTGGACGAGCTGGTGACTTTTACGTCTAATGAGCAATACTCGCAAGCCAAGCTTGATGCATCTACCGCTGCTTTAAAAAGCCGTTATGGTAATGAGGGTTATTATCTGGCACAAGTACGTCCAGTACCACGCATTAATGATGAAACCAAAGTTGTCGATATTGATTATTACATTGACCCTGCGCGTCCTATTTATGTACGCCGTATCAATTTTAATGGCAATATTAAAACGCAAGATGAAGTATTACGTCGTGAAATGCGTCAGTTAGAAGGTGCTCTGGCATCTAACGACAAGATACAGCTATCACGTACACGTTTGATGCGTACAGGCTTCTTCAAAGCAGTCAATGTCGATGTAAAACCAGTCCCTAATCAACCAGATCAAGTGGATATCAATTATGTGGTTGAAGAGCAGCCTTCTGGTAGCTCAACCATTGCCGCAGGTTATTCACAAAGTGGCGGTGTGACGTTCCAGCTAGATCTTACCCAAAACAACTTTATGGGTACAGGTAACCGCGTTAAAGCGGCGCTATCACGTTCAGAGACACGTGATTCTTATAGTTTAGGTTATACGGATCCGTACTTTACAGAAAATGGCGTATCCCAAGGTGTCAGCGCTTATTATCGCGAGACTAAATATGATGATCGTAACGTTAGTAACTATGTCACTGACTCTTATGGCGCAACACTAAATTATAGCTACCCTGTAGATGAGACCAAGCGCGTCAGTGCTGGAGTCAATTTTGATAACACTGCCGTACGCGGTGGTCGCTGGCTTGGCGTATCAAACGTTCAGCAAATTATTGATGACGGTGGTACTACTGAAGAATTCAGTGGGGAGTTTGATGGTCGAACCAGTTTTAAAAATGACTATAACACCTACAACCTACTTTTAGGGTGGGATTATAGTACGTTAGATCGCCCCGTATTTCCGACTAAAGGCATGAGCCACAATGTTAATGCCACTTTTGGGTTTGGCGATACGAATTATCAAAAACTGCTCTACACTGGTAATGTGTATTATCCTGTGTACAAAGATGTGATCGCACGTGGCTATACTAAGCTTGGCTATGGTAATGATCTGCCATTCTATGAAAACTTCTACGCCGGTGGTTATGGTTCGGTACGTGGTTATGAAGCGTCGACGCTCGGTCCCCGTTCTGAGTCTTATTACAACGCAGTAAACAACCGTGAGAGTATTCAAAAAGAAGAGGTTGGCGGTAATGCGTTAGCAACCTTTGGTACTGAACTGATTTTGCCAATGCCATTTAAAGGTGACTGGGCGGATCAAGTGCGTCCAGTACTGTTCGCTGAAGGCGGTCAGGTCTTTGATACCACAGATAAAGAAGATCGCACCTTTATTAACCCAGCTAATGGTAATGATACTGATGTGCCATTGCTGACCCAAGACAACGACCTGCGCTTTAGTGCGGGTGCAGGGGTCACTTGGTATACACCTATCGGTCCTATCTCATTAAGTTACGCTGTACCTATTGGCGATAAAGAAAACGATGAGACTGAGAAGGTGCAGTTCCAGATTGGTAGCACATTCTAGTTAAGCGTATAGACGTAAAGTCATTTTATCATGCAGATGGTTTTAAACGCTTGGTATTATTTATAACTATTATTGAATTGGTTGCTAAACTGAAGTATCAGTCTGGCATCCATTTTATTCTTATTAATCATATTAACGCCAATTATGATAACGATTAAGCAAATTATTTCTCAAATCGAGCAGCGTCAGCCAGTATTGAATAAAGCTGAGCTTACTACTGATCAGTTAACCCTATCAGTAAACGGTGTCGGTAGTCTGACTGATGCAAATAGTACGCAGCTGAGTTTTTTGGCAGATCCAAATTACATTACCAGCTTAGCGCAAAGTCAGGCAGGTGTAGTGCTTGTCACTGAGCAGTATCGTGAGCAAGTACCATCGCCAACTGTAGTCTTGGTCGTTGCATCACCTTATCTGGCTTACGCTAGCAGCAGCCAGCTGTTTGTACGTCATACTATAGAAAGTAATAATATTCATCCGACAGCAATTATCGCTAAGAGTGCAGTAATTGGTGCTGATGTCCGCATTGGTCCTTATTGCGTAATCAATGAGCATGTCCATATCGGTGATCGTAGCTGTCTGGATGCTAATGTAATCGTTGAAGCATATAGTCATATTGGTACTGACTGTGTTTTAAAGTCGCAAGTTGTCATTGGCCATGATTGTATTATTGGCGATTATGTTAGATTACATGCTGGTGTCAGCATTGGTGCTGAAGGCTTTGGCTTTGCACCGTCTCAAGATCCAAGTATTGACGGGTGGGAGCGTATCGCACAGCTGGGTCGTGTGGTCATTGGTAGCCATGTCCGCATTGGTAGTAATACCTGTATTGACCGCGGGGCTATTGATGATACTGTCATCAGTGACCACGTCATTATTGATAACCTGGTTCAAATCGCTCATAACGTGCGTATCGGTGCTGGTACTGCTATCGCTGCCAATACAGGTATTGCTGGTAGTACTACTATTGGCAAACGTTGTGTCATTGGTGGCGCAGTAGGTATCAACGGTCATATTGATATCACAGATGATGTTACTTTATCAGGTATGACAATGGTGACAAAATCTATTAAGAGTGCTGGATCATACTCTTCGGGAACAGCTGCAATGCCAACCGCTAAGTGGCGGCGAGCAGCAGTACGCTTCCGTCAGCTAGGTGACAGCTAAATCTATTTATTTGAAGTTATCTATAAGTGTATTAACAACAGAATAATTTTCTTATCAACAATATGTAATATAAGCAAGGAAGCCCCCTTATGAGTGCTACAGACATAGATACTTTAAACGACGAAGACATCAAAACATTATCTGAACAAGGTCTGACACTGCCATTAACCTATCATACCCTCAAGCATTATTTGCCACATCGCTATCCTTTTATGTTGGTGGACAAAATCACAGCTTGTAAACCTGGTGAATGTATTACTGGCATCAAAAACGTGACCATCAATGAAGAGTTCTTCAATGGTCATTTTCCTGATGAGCCTATTATGCCAGGTGTACTAATGGTTGAGTCTATGGCTCAAGTTTCAGGTGTGCTAGGCTTTATTAGTGCAGGTTTAACTGCCGAAGATGGTTACTTATATTTGTTTGCAGGGGTCGACAAGGTTCGTTTTAAGCGCCGAGTGATTCCTGGTGATCAGCTAATCATCCGTGCTAAGACTGTGATGCAAAAGCAAGGCATCTATAAGTTTGACTGCACCGTACACGTCGAAAATGAGTTGGCTGCCAGTGCTCAAGTAATGATCGCTCGCCAAGAGCAATAAAAAGCTGATAATAGAAGCGTTTGAATCAGTAATTGACTGAATTTGCTGGAGAGTCATGTTAATATTCGCGATGAGAATAATCATCAACAACAATAATTTTGGTTATAATTGGTATTGGCCTTAAGGCCAAACTATTGGTATTCTGTTTTACCATTTCTCGTATTAAATGATACAAAGGCCCGCATTATGAGTCAGATTCATCCCACAGCGCTCATCTCACCATCTGCCAAGATTGATGAGACAGCTATTATAGGACCATATTGTATCATCGGTGATGAGGTGACGGTTGGTGCACACACGATTTTGCATCGGCATGTGGTAGTGACCAAACTCACTCGAATTGGCAAACATAACCAAATTTATCAGTTTGCAAGTATCGGCGAAAATCCACAAGATTTAAAGTATGCTGGTGAGCGTACATGGCTTGAAATAGGTGATCATAATACCATTCGTGAAGCTTGTAGCTTTCATCGTGGTACGGTACAAGATGACAAGTTAACCAAGATCGGTAATCATAATCTATTTATGGTCAATACTCATATTGCGCATGATTGCATGATAGGTGATCACAATGTAGTGGCAAATAATGTCGGTATTGCAGGACACGTGACTATCGGCAACCATACCATCATTGGTGGTAACTCAGGCATACATCAGTTTTGCCGAGTAGAAGATTACAGCTTGGTTGGCGGTGCTAGTCTGATTCTAAAAGATGTCGCTGCTTTTACTATGGTGTCAGGCAATCCAGCACATGCCCATGGACTCAATATTGAAGGCATGCGTCGTAAAGATTGGTCGCAGCACACTATAGATATGTTGCGACAAGCATACGTGACGATTTTTAGATCTGGATTAACCACCGTTCAGGCACTCAAAATTCTGCAAGAGGATTTATTGCCAAAAGAACCCAAAATCCAGTTGCTTATTGATTCTTTACAGTATAGTAAACGAGGTGTGGTGCGCTAAGACTCTTTTAATACAAACTCTCCATTCTCTGTATTCTTCTCTATTAATATCGATAGACAAAAAGCCATAACTAAATGTTATGGCTTTTTATGTCTATGAGTACTTGACTTTTTGTAATGTTTAGCAGACACTTTCTAAAGATGTTCAGTAAGATTATAGTAACCTATTTTAATTAAAAAATAATGTATAACATCTTTTTTGCTAATTTAGCTATCTCTTGGTTTATGAAGTTTGAGTAGCTTATCATTGTAGTGTTAGGAGGAATATATGGCAGAACCAAGAGAGAATTGGTCGAGTAGGACTGGTTTCATCATAGCAGCTGTCGGTTCGGCAGTAGGGCTAGGTAACATATGGCGTTTCCCTTATGTGGCTTATGATAACGGTGGTGGGGCATTTATGGTGCCTTACCTTATTGCTTTATTAACAGCAGGTATTCCGCTGTTGTTTTTAGATTATATTATAGGACATAAGTATCGCGCTGCCGCGCCACGTGCATACAAGAAAATGGTGAAATCTGCCCAGTTTGTGGGCTGGTGGCAGACGCTTGTCTCTTTTATCATTGCTATTTATTATGCCGCCGTTATTGTATGGGCGGGCAGTTATATGGTTTTCTCGTTTGGACAAAAATGGGGCGAAGATACCACAACCTTCTTTGTCAGCGACTTTGTACAGCATACAGGAGATCTGACTTCTGTATTCGTACCACAGATGTTTATAGGTTTGCTCATCGTTTGGGCATTAGCCATGTTAATTATGTTTGGCGGTATCCGTAA
The DNA here is from genome assembly GCF_051847535.1 of Psychrobacter sp. 1U1. Classification (NCBI taxonomy): domain Bacteria; kingdom Pseudomonadati; phylum Pseudomonadota; class Gammaproteobacteria; order Moraxellales; family Moraxellaceae; genus Psychrobacter; species Psychrobacter sp. 1U1. The sequence goes on from NZ_JBPYDD010000001.1 coordinate 300,110, forward strand.
GGGAGTCGAGCTTGCCAACAAAATCTGTATTCCACTACTCATAGTATTGTTTGGCATTATGGTATTTAAAGCTGTTAATTTACCAGGCGCTGAAATTGGCTTGAATGCTTTTTTTGAACCAAATTGGGAGAGAATGAAAGATCCTAACGTTTGGCTTGCAGCTTATGGCCATGTGTTTTTCTCATTATCGGTCGGTTTCGGTATTATGGTGACTTATGCCTCTTATCTAAAAAGAAATACCAATTTAACTGGCGCAGGTTTAGTGGTAGGTTTCGCTAACTCATCTTTTGAATTGATTGCTGGTATCGGTATCTTTGCCGCTATTGGTTTTATGGCCATGTCAACAGGTCAAGAAGTCTCTGAAGTTGCTAGTGGCGGCGTGGGACTAGCGTTCTTTGTATTCCCCAAAATTATCTCAACGATGGGCAGTAGTGGTGACTTTATTGGTTTCTTATTCTTCGGCTCTTTGGTAGTAGCTGGTATCAGTTCTTTAGTGAGTATCCTTGAAGTACCTATCTCAGCCTTTCAAGACAAGTTTGATTGGTCACGTAAAAAAGCAGTTGCTGCAATAGGTGGGGTATGTGCTGTAATATCAATTGCTGCGTTCTCTACTGGTAGCTCACTGGTGTTAGTAGATGTTATCGATCACTTTGCAAACAATATCGGTATTGTCGCTGGTGGCTTGATGTCAATTGTTTGGGTAACATGGTTTAATCGCCATAAAATTCCAGGCTTATTAGAGCATATCAACCGCATCTCAAGTGTCAAACTAGGCGGTGCTTGGGTATTTATGTTGACGGTTATCACACCAACCGTATTGACCATCGCCCTAGGTTTGAAGCTTATTAATTTGGTTCAAGAGCCTTACGAGGGTTACTCTACTACCATACTATTATTATTTGGTTGGGGCGTTGTGGTATTCTTTGGATTAGGCGCGTTTATACTTTCTCGTATAAGAGGTCATCACGACGATGAAGATGATGAATCTCGTTTGATTGACGATGCACACTAATCAAATTGAAATCTTAATAGGAATTTATTATGACAACATCAGCAATTATTTTTATGATTATTTCAATGTTACTTATATGGGGTGGTTTGCTCACTGCAATCTTACATTTAAGAAAGCATCCTGACATTCCGATGAGTGAATTGCCAAAAGATCATATCTAAAGACAGTCACGTTTTTGCAATGATAAAAAAATATACTGTTGAAAAAATAATGATTATCTGAAAAATAAAATGCCAGTCAGTAAACACTGTCTGGCATCTTTCTGTTTAGTGACTGAGCTAAAAGTTCACCAAGTAAGACGTACTTAAATTAACGTAAATTTAGCTCAGGAACCGTCTGTCCACGCTGATGATAAAAATCGCTGACGAATGCATCAAACTTATCTTGCTCGATGGCATCTCTGATACCTTGCATCAAACGCTGGTAATAGCGCAAATTATGAATAGTGGCCAGCTGCGCGCCCAGCATCTCTTTGCATTTATTAAGATGATATAAATAAGCACGGCTGAAGTTCTGGCAAGTATAGCAATCGCATTCAGGATCTAATGGACCTTCATCGTTACGATACTGGCTATTACGAATACGTACCACGCCTGCATTGTCTGTGTCGCCTGTGACAAAGTAATGACCATTACGGGCGTTACGAGTGGGCATAACGCAGTCAAACATATCGACACCGCGACGGACTGCCTCAACGATGTCCTCAGGCTTACCAACGCCCATTAGATAGCGTGGTTTGTCTGCTGGCATCGCATCTGGGATATAGTCTAGTACATCCATCATATCATCTTTTGGCTCACCAACAGATAGACCGCCGATGGCATAACCATCAAAACCAATCTCAAGCAGCCCTTTGAGTGACTGCTGACGCAAATCTGCGTACATACTGCCTTGAATGATACCAAACAGCGCATTGGTACTGCCCAGTCTATTATGCTCGTCAACGCAGCGCTGTCCCCAACGCAATGATAGCTCTAAAGATTTTTTCGCCTCATCATGAGTCGCAGGATAGGGGGTACATTCATCGAATTGCATAACGATGTCTGAGTTTAAACTATACTGAATCTGCATCGACTTTTCTGGCGACAAAAACACCTTGGCACCATCGATGGGCGACTTAAAGTTGACGCCTTCTTCGGTAATTTTACGCATCGCACCAAGGCTAAACACTTGAAAACCACCTGAATCGGTTAAGATGGGTTTATCCCAATGCATAAACTTGTGCAAGCCGCCAAATTTATCAATTACTTCAGTACCAGGACGTAGCCATAGGTGAAAAGTATTGCCCAATATAATATCAGCGCCGATGGCTTCGATATCGCGTGGCAGCATACCTTTAACCGTGCCATAAGTACCGACAGGCATAAAGGCGGGTGTTTGTACATCACCATGATTGAGATGGACTGTACCACGGCGTGCACGCGTCTCGCCAGTGGCTGTTTTATGTAAAACAAATTGCATATGATAACCGCTATGTAAGCTATGAAAATGGTGCTAATTATAACATTGTTAGGTTTTTTTGGGGACCTAGAAGTTTAGCAGCAGTGGATAATGCTATGAAAGTATTCTTTACTATAACCAAAAAATACAGACAGGATCATCGTACACTTGCTAGAGTGAACAATGAGATGGTGAAAGTATTTAATCTTACTTTTGAATAGCGAGGGTATAGTATGACTGAAGCAACTGACTTTTTTACGAGTAAAAAACTATTCAATAGTTTACTAATAAGTGGCCTATTACTAATATCAGGAGCAGCTATGGCAGTCGAGGAACCAGATTATACTATCTTGTTAAAAGCCGATAATTTTGAGTTACGTCGTTACGATAAACAGCTGGTAGCTCAAACGTGGGTGACAGGTGATCAAAATGATGCCAGTCGCGAAGGGTTTAAGGTTTTGGCAGATTATATCTTTGGGAGTAATACGGCGTCAGATGGGAAGAGCAGTAAGATTAGTATGACCGCGCCTGTCACTATGGAACCTAAAAGCAACCAAGACAATGGTGAGTCGCAAAAGATTGCCATGACCGCGCCCGTAAGCATGCAACGAGACGATGGTAAGTGGCGCGTGCAATTTACTATGCCAAGCCAATATACGATACAAACATTGCCTAAGCCCAACAACCCAAATATTGAGATTAAGGAAGTACCCGTACAGAATTATGGCGTTATCAAGTTTTCAGGATTGGCAGGAACTGATAAGGTCGCAAAAAAGACAGAAGAGCTACAGTCTTGGATGCAAAGCCAAAATCTGAATATAATGAGTACACCCCAGATTGCACGTTATAATCCGCCATGGACATTACCGTTTATGCGTCGCAATGAAGTGATGATTGCCTATCAGCCCAATTAATATCCACAAAAAAGACAGCCTCTGCTGTCTTTTTGGTTCTTAGTTTTTTACTTTTAACTTTAAAACATCCAGTTTAGCTATTTTGCTCACGAATGATATTTAGCATACGGCGCAAAGGTTCAGCGGCACCCCATAGCAGCTGGTCACCAACGGTAAATGCACCTAGATATTCAGGCCCCATGTTTAGCTTACGCAAGCGTCCTAACGCCACAGTCAATGTACCGGTCACGGCTACTGGGGTTAAACGGCTCACGGTAGCCTCTTTATCATCTTCGACCACATCTAACCACTCGTTACCACTATTTTTTAGCGCCGCTTCGATTTCTTCTAATGGGATATCTTTTTTGAGCTTGATGGTTAAGCCTTGAGCGTGGCAGCGCATGGCGCCAATGCGCACACACATACCGTCAATAGCGATATTGTCAGCTTCAGAGTTGCCAAGGATCTTGTTGGTTTCAACACCACCTTTCCACTCTTCACGGGATTGCTTGTTGTCTAACTGAGCATCGATATAAGGGATCAAACTGCCTGCGAGCGGTACGCCAAAATATTGCTTAGGAAAGTTATCTGCGCGCTGGGTCTGCGCAATTTTTTTATCGATGTCCAGAATGGCGCTGGCAGGATCAGCCAGCTCATCTTTAACTGCATCATGCAAGACGCCCATACCATTGATAAGCTCGCGCATATTGTTTGCGCCCGAGCCGCTAGCTGCTTGATACGTCATGGCGCTGACCCATTCGACCCAGCCTTTATTAAACAGTTCACCGATAGCCATTAGCATTAGTGATACTGTACAGTTGCCGCCAATAAAATCCTTTTTGCCATGAGCCAGTGCATTATCGATGACACTACGGTTCACTGGATCAAGGATGATGATGCTGTCATCTTCCATGCGCAAAGTGCTTGCTGCATCAATCCAATAACCACTCCAGCCACTGTCACGCAACGGCTGATGAACTTTTGATGTATAATCGCCACCTTGGCAAGTAATAATCACATCGCACGCTGCTAAGGCAGCAATATCATGAGCGTCTTTAAGTTGGCTGGTCTTAACGCCGTCAAAGCTTGGCGCATGACCACCTGCATTACTCGTCGAAAAAAACACAGGCGTGATACCGTTAAAGTCATTTTCTTCTTGCATACGTTGTATCAATACTGACCCAACCATACCACGCCAGCCTACCAACCCTACTGTTAAATTACTCATGAAGTCTAATCCTGTTTACAATCAGTTATTACGTCGTCAACCAGTAACAATGCCGTGAATAACGTTAAAAATCAAGATATTTCAGTGGTTTTTCGAAGTTTTTTGCACACTATTAACTGTGCCTATTATAACTTTTGGTTATTACTGTAAGGCGAGCATTTAATGGAGAATACATTTACCAGCTCTTGGGCCGATTACTATCTTGTTATTTGGCTCAAATAGGATTGAGTGCGCTTCTCTTTATATCTCTTATAGATAGCGTTTGTAATATTTTATGACAGTCTATGCTTAAGTAATGTTTAGCGATAGTCTCATGAGATGCTAAAGTGTGTACCTAATATAAATGTTCAATAGACTTACTCATATAAGCACCTAAAGCAAAAGCCTAAATGTTTTTAGAGAAAAACGGTATGGGCTTTTGTCGTTTAATTTAAGGTAAGTATAATCATAAATCTCACCCACAAACTAACAAACGGTTAATACATACTATGGATATCTCCTTATTATATTATGGCATGCAATGGTTAGCAGGATTCATCGCATTTGTGACAATCTGGGGCTGGTTACCTCTTGATAACTGGTGGGTGAGAGGTGTTGAGTTTCCACGTATTCAAATAATGGTACTGGGTATTATCGCGTGGATTGGCATGTTGGTGTTTTGGTCAGAGTGGCAATGGGAGCAGTGGTTGTTGTTTATTACCTTAACTGTTACGTTGGCTTTTCAGCTTAGAATGGTATTGCCTTATACTAAATTATGGAAAAAAGAAGTCCAAAATGCAAAAGACAAGCCAGAAGAGCAGGCATATCAGCTTAAAATCATGGTATCAAATGTCCTGACTCCCAATGATGAGACACAAAAACTGGTTGATTTGGTCAAACAAAAGCAGCCTGATATTTTGATTACTTTAGAAAGTGATGAGAAATGGGAAAAGGCGCTTAATCAAATTGAGCCTGATTATCCTTATACAGTAAAAATACCGCTAGATAATCTTTATGGTATGCACCTGTATTCTAAGCTTGAGTTGATAGACCCTCAAGTTAAATATTTAATGATAGACGACATACCGTCGATCCACTCGCAGCTGCGTCTGCAAAATGGTCAGGTGATTTGGCTGTACTGCTTGCATCCGATGCCGCCAAGTCCCACAGAAGCCGATAAGTCAACCACTCGTGATGCTGAGCTACTGATGGTTGGTAAGCACATTAAAGAAAATAATCAGACAGCAATATTAGCAGGGGATCTCAATGATGTCGCATGGTCAAAGACCACTCGACGCTTTCAACGTATCTCAGGATTGCTAGACCCACGTATTGGTCGTCATTTTATCAATACTTTTCATGTTAAGTACCCATTTTTACGCTGGGCATTAGATCATTTATTTCATAGTGCTTGCTTTACTGTAGTTAATATTCAGCGTATGCCGTCTGTAGGTTCTGATCATTTTCCTGTCATGACAACTTTGCAGTACGAACCGGAGGAAGCAGATAAGCAAGAACAAAATGCACCGACTGCCCAAACTGAAGATATTGAAGAGACAGAAAATAAAATCGAAGAAGGTAAAAAAGAAGGTGATAAAGTATCAAAAGAACATGCAGAGTATCATTGAAACCGTGCTCAAACAGCCTCTTTTTTTAATTCGTTTAAACGAATACATGTAAGCCAAAACGTACAGTAAATAGAGCTTTTAGCCTCTAGCTACCCATATCTGTTTACCATACAATAGCTTCATCAACACAAGGATAGGCAAGGATGCAGTGTTGAGACAATAAGTTTATGAGTACAGGTCAGCCCGCTGTTTTATAAGTTATTGTTTATGACTTAGGATGAGTCATCAAGGAAGAACAATAATAATAACATGAAGCGCTAAAGCCCCGAACCAATTGCCCAAGGTTCGGGGCTTTTCTTTGTGAGATAGATAGTTGAAGTTGAATAAAATGTTATTGAGTTTAATGCGCTAGCTGCAAGTACAAAAAAGCATATATATGTAGATACATATATATGCTTTTAGATAAAAACCGTTTATGCACGATAAGATATTAGAACAATAGCACTCATGCTAATGTCACAAAGCCAATTTTATTTATAAATTGGCTTCTTGTTGTGTCAATGGAGCAATTTTGATAGGTACAGCATATAGCCAAGTCATACCAGCGGTACAATAAAACTTTCCATCACGGAAAGATACGATACGAGCGGTAAAATCATTGTCAATTTGATCACTGATAGCACGTGCATCGCTATCATCGTCTACTGCACACCAAATCTTTTTATCGCCACGATTCAGCATTGCTCTTGTTAAGTCGCTGCCAGTCAATTTGTTATTCACGCTTATGTATCCCAAATATAAATTATGATTATGGAGTTATAAAGAATGCACGGCGATGCAATCCTTTCGCCTTTATAATATCCTCGATAGTCTGTAAGACCTTACATCGTGATTTTTTCACTCGAAATAAAGCAATCAAGGAATGAATCCTCGAACCTAACAAACTGTCGTAGCATTATATTTACCAAACATCAGCTGATTGTTACTGTTATTATTAATAAAGGTTAGAAAAAGTACAAATGACTACAGAAGAATTTAAATAAATATAGTTTCGATAAACTAGGTTTTAGTTTTATACATTGATACTAGCATATCAGAAGTTGATTACAGAACGTAAAAAAAGTAATGTTTAATAGTCAATATATAAGAATCTTAACTACTATAGAAAATTTTGAAAGAACGAAAAGGGCGTATATAGAGATATACGCCCTTAAGGATTATCAAATATTGTATAAGTGAGCAGTAAGGTAGGTATCTTTTAGTTAAGAACTTGAATATAAGCGCCAGCACGCAACTCTTGTAACCAATCCTCTTGCGCTTGCGGTGCTAAGCGTTGATAAAGCGCTTGACGAGCCATATTGCGACGATATTGATTACTAACATCCTGTTGACGTTTGTCTTCTACTTTTAGAATATGCCAACCAAACTGAGTTTTGAAGGGAGCGGAGTAATCGCCGACGGTAGTGTTTTTCATAACAGCTTCAAAAGGGCCAACCATATCTTCTTCGCTAACCCAATCAAGATCACCACCACGTCCTGCTGAGCCTGGATCATCAGAATAAGTCGATGCTAAATCAGCAAAACTTGCTCCTTGACGTAGCTGATTATATAAATCATTAATCTTCTGTTCAGCAAGGACATCTGTTTGAAGATCATCAACTTTAACTAATATATGACGAGTATGCCACTGCGGTATAATCATGGTATCACTTGATTTTTTGTCAGCCAACTTGATGATATCGATACCTTCAGGGGTCACTAATGGAGTACTAACGGCGCCAACTTCAAGCTTGGTAATTTCGCTAGATAGCTCTGTAGGTAATGCAGCAGCTTTGTGATAACCCATATCGCCACCTTGTAATGGAATAGGGTAACTGCCTTGGGCCTCAGCGACCGCAGCTTCGACATCGACATTTGGTGCTTGCAGGCGAGTGCGCAAATCCTGCGCAACTTTTAGTGCCTTACTACGCTGAGCTTCTGACAAGCGGCTATAGTCATCTATATAAGGTACGCGAACATGGATGGTTTGATACTCACTTTGATTTAGGCGTTTTGCTTCAGGAGAGCTCAAAAATGCATCAATATCTTGCTCACTGATGCGCACCCGATTAGTGATTTGACGCTGCTGTAATGCTTGAATAGCAGCATCTTCGATCAGTTTTGCGCGTAAAGCCGCGTAGCTTCCAGCTTGGTTGGCATCAAGACGCTGCTGTAGCGCACCAATACTAGTAAGTCCTTCAGACTGAGCGATTTGTGCAAGACGTTGATTAATAGCAGCCTCATCGGGCTTTAGACCGACACGATTAACCAATGATAATTGCAACTCGCGCAATATCAACGCATTTAGTACCTCAGACTGCAATTGTGCTGAATTGGCAATAGGTTCGCCAGCGGCCTTCGCACGTGCCTGTGTTTGTGCAATTGCATTTACCAAGTCACTTTTTAAGATAGCATTGTCATTGACCAAAGCGATGATACCGTCAGTACTACTAGCGGACGTTAAACGAGCATTGTCATCTTGACTAGTAGCCACAGCGTTCGTTTGCGTATCTGCTGGTGCAGCTTGGCTACTAATGCTTAATAAAACGCCTGCACTGATACTCATAGAAACTAGTACAGCACGGTTGGTCTGGTGTAAAGAAAAAAATCTCATGATGCTCCTCGTCAATGTCATCGCATCGGATGATAGTTGGGCAATTATCTTTGTGACACGTTGCGTATTCTCTTGCAAATAATTGTGTACTGGATGTTTTGCTTACAATATTATTCTGTGATTATTCACACTTGTTTTTCAACTTGTTATACGGCACAGCTTGCTATATTAACGCTCACATATCTAATTTTGATGAGCTTATTAAAGTAGCTGTTAGTCTTTCCACGCTGTTTGTACTGGCTCAAAACCTAGGACTTTATCTGCGAGTAAGCGAGTCAGACGACTGCTACTACTGCCAAGCCCATTAAGTCTGATTTCTGCCATGACCGCTTGTGTAGGTTTTTCTCTAAGGTTTAGATCATTATAGTAGCGACGACCATAAACCGCAAAACCAATACAACAGTCCTCATAGTCAATACCAACGAGTGCATCCAGCATCTTATCGCTGCGATAATCGTACTGTCCTTGTGCAAGCACCCGCCAGCTATTATTGATAGGGAAAATAGCAGATGCTGTAAATGCAGACAATGGCAACTGATCCGTGTTTTCATCACGTTGACGCTTCACAAAACCGACGTTGAATAGGCTATTGTTTGATGGCTGATAACGCAATTCTGTCGTAAGGTAGTTAATATCATAGCTATTATTTAAAGCGCCACTAACATCAACCCACACATTATTATAAGGTTGAGCGCTAGCATTCCATACCATCCCAGAGGACGACGTGTTAAATACGGGCGTTTGATCATCGAGATTGACGCGACCATCACCATAGTAGAACTGCTCTGCAATGCTACCATCAAAACGTGTCACGCCCGTTGCATCGATGTAACGATAATTGATACCAGGAGTAATGGCATGCAAGTCCTGCAAGCGGTCATGTCCTAAAAACCAACTGTCCGAAAACAGCTGTTCATAATTGATAGACGCAATACGAGTATTAAAGTTGGGTATATCATTTTGATCTTCAAAAGGCGAATAAGTGTATTTTAGACGCGGGCTAAGTAGCTGATATCCACCCATGGTGTCGTCAAAAGCACCAAAAGGTGAGCCTGCACGATAAAGGTGCAATCCAGCATCAATACTGGCCTGTGGTACAAAGACCGATTGACTACCATCTTCTTTATTCAGTTGGTTGTCTTCTAAGCTGTCTTGATCATAAGAGGTGTATAAGTGTTGCAAACTAAGCTTTGGTTTTACATAACCCCATGCCGCTTCAATTGGATAAGTAGTACTTAATTTGTTATAGACACGTATACCGCTTTTTTCGTCTTCAGAGCCATCATCAATAGATTTTTTGAAGTAAGCTGAATCGTGAACGCCTGTAATGTCAAAGGCGTCTAACCAAGGCAGACGATAATTGAGCGATAACTGCGGCAAGCGTGAGTAAGGTTTGTCTTTGTCTTCTAACGCGTCACCATCGTTATCAAAAGCGTCAAGTGTTTGAAAGGTTTCAAGCTTTAGTTCGCCATTAACGTAGTCGTTGTAATAGTTGAGCCGAGCGCGTCTCGGTAAGTTTACTGTACTATCAGACAAACCAAGGGTATCAAAGTCGTTTAAGTAATCTTCATCAGACACATAGCTGTACTTGGCATCACCACTTAAACGCGGGATGCTACTTGATGACCAGTAGTGATCATAAAAAAAGCTGCTGCGATCCTCGCCATCATATTTTCTATCATTGGGTAAGTATGAGCCGTTAAATATGCCCTTGCCATAATCTTCAGTTAAGTAACGAAACTCGCCAGATAGCATAGGGTTACGGTTGGTATAGAGATGAGTGTTGAGTGTGGCATCATAGTTAGGCGCTAGATTAAGATAGTAGGGAACATCGATTTCCAGTCCACTTTCGCTACCAATACTTGCGCTCGGTAATAAAAAGCCACTACTACGGCGACTGTCTACAGGGAAGTTGAAGTAAGGCAGGTAAAATACAGGGATATCTGCAATGCGAAAAGTAGTATTGTAAGCCTCGCCGCGCCCAGTCTCGGTATTTAAATCAATACTTTTGGCATCAAACTGCCACTTGCGGTTGGTTGGCGGGCAAGTACTAAACATTACCTCATCAAGCTCATACTGAGTATCATTAGGTCGATGCAAACGTTTGGCATAACCATGAGCTTGCAATTCTACGCTAGCAAAGGCGACTTCGTCAGCAGTAGATTGTCCAGTCTCTGTATTATATGCTAGGTTGTCTGCGACCCCAATAAGACCGCCCTTCAAAGACTTATCAGTCATACTGGCGTTGTTGTTGCTTCGATTATTGCTGTTGGTAGAGACTTGGTCAGTAAACATGACTTTGCCTTGTGCGGCAGCAGTGCCATTGGCCAGATCAAGCATCACCTTGTCGGCTTCAATATGCTGACTACCTTGGTCAATAATAACATTGCCAGATAGCTCAGCATAATCTACATTATTATAGTACCCATAGTCAGACTCCGAAAACAGAGGCGCTTGCTCATTAGGAATGCCACTAAGGTTGGTGTTTGTCTGTCCGCCGGCCTCATTGACTGCACGTTGATAATTGGGGTTGCGCTTAGGACTGACCCATTGACCTTCGCAGCGCTGGGCACTATCCACTGTGTTTGGAAGTAACTTTAATTCTTTGCCTACTTCAGGGATATTTTGAGTCGTGGGTGTCGATTTGTTTTGAACATCGTCTTGTTCTGTGCTTATAGTTTGTTCAGGATTTATAGTATCGACATTATTGTTTCTTAAGGTTGATGGATCAGTATCAGGAGTCAACTCATAAAACTCTGCTAAACGCATCAAGCTGTCTTGGACGCTCTCATCATTGATATCGAGACGGCTAGTCTCAATTGCCAGATTCTGCTTTATAGGTTGATTTGCCTGCACTGTGTTTTTTTTATCATTACTATCGTTATTGTCTTTTGACGCTTTAACATTAATGCTTGAGCTGTGTGTGGTTTCAGAGATTGTTAAGGTGGCATTATCAGTATTAGACACTGTATTATTGGCAACCAAATCATCACTGGCGTTAAAGTTATTGCTAGAAGCTAGTGGATAGCTGTTGTCATCAGCCTGATGGCTCATTGCAGTATCAGCACTGTGCTTCATGCTCAAAGGATCTACTGTAGTTTCAGCAACATCCGCAGTTGTTGTAGCGCTTAAGCTCTTACTATTGCCGCTGTAGTCTTTGATGGGGGTATTGGCGATACTAGGGCTGTCAGAAATTAACGGCGCTGCTGCCTGCTTATCATCGTTGTCTATTGTGGCAGCGCTCACAGTCAAGCCGGTTAAGCTGATAGCGCCAAACAAAATCAAACGAATGCTTTGGTAAAGCGGAGAATATAACAAGGGCACACCTATGATTGCAAAGCCTATGGGGTTGCGATATTTGATTCAGTTGTAAATATTAATGTCGTTTTATGTTTAAGCCGAACTTATAAAAATCAGCCTGCGACAATAAAAGTAAGCTGAGGGTAGTCATATTGTTGACCACTATACGGTAATATGAATTTAAATATACAATCATATTACAACTATTGACGACTTATCATAGTCAAAAAAAACCAAATCAGCTACACTATTCATCAAATTTTCTGACGGAGCAAGACGTTTCTACGGTTACTGCTCAGCACAGCGCCTAAAGCGAGCCCTAAAAATAACCTAAAACGTCCAGCAAATAAAAACAGCCCGTCATTTTAGCAAGTATTCACTTTATTTATTACTAATTTAGTCATTAATACTAGGTATTTTTAACAATTGTATTTTCAACATTATTGTTCTTACAATTATCAAGTACTTAAGCTTATTGACTGTTAACCTGCGATGCCCTTTATGACAGACAATATGACTTTACAGCCCGATACCGATATTAATAACAATACTGATGTCGATAATAGTACTCGTCAGCAGCAATTAGAGAACTGGTTGCAGCAAGTATTTGTAGATCAGACCTTTGTGCTTGACAGCTTACCGGGGGATGCTAGTGCGCGTCAGTACCACCGTATACAGCTGTTTGATAACACCAGTAGCGATGATACCCCGATGGCAAGGTATATCGTTATGGACTCCGCTGATGAGCAAGAAGCAATGCAGCAGTTTGTCAATGTCACTAAGCTGATGACGCCTGCAGTCAATGTACCAGATCTTATTGCTCAAGATATGGCACAAGGGTTTTTGGTCCTGCAAGACTTTGGAGCGATTGAGTTTGCGCACTTATTGGTTGATGCGCCAATTGATAAGGTTAATGATTGTTATCAATTGGCAATGAACACATTGGTCGAGCTACAAAAAACGCCCGTACAGATAGCTTGCGTAGAGCATGAACTGCCAGATTATGATAGTGCAATGCTCAATCGAGAAATGGATTTGTTCCGTGATTGGTTCATACCTTATATTGGTGTCAGCCTTGATGAGAAGTTATGGGAAAATCTAAAATCTGCCCTAATTAATGATATTTTGACCCAACCTCAGGTGGTTGTTCATCGTGATTATCACAGTCGCAACTTGATGCAAGATCAAGCAGATCATTCGCGCTTAGGCGTCATTGATTTTCAAGATGCTGTCATCGGTGCCTATACTTATGATTTGGTATCGTTAGTGCGTGACGCTTATGTAGAGTGGCCAGAAAATCAAGTGTCAAGCTGGGTCTATGATTTTTGGCAATTGCAACAGCAAGCAATGCTACCGACAGCGAACAGTGCTGAGCAGTTTGAACATGACCTAAATGTAATGGGTGTGCAAAGACATCTAAAAGTATTAGGCATATTTATTCGGTTGTCTGAGCGCGATGGTAAAAACCGCTATTTAGCTGATATTCCAAAAGTCATGCGCGATCTTGTTTTTGAGTTAGACTGGCTGGCTGAACAGGGCAGTGATGCTATGAAGCAAGCTATATTACCCTTTAATCAATGGCTAAAAAATAGCGTATTACCTGCTTATCAAGATAAGTTTGCATTGTAATAGGTATTGATGAATTAATTCGATTATTAAAATAATAATGTTAATAAGGAGCGTGCATGACTGTTATAACCCAAGCGATGATTTTGGCGGCTGGTAAGGGGACACGTCTGCGTCCATTGACTCTTGAGACCCCAAAACCGTTAGTTGAAGTAGGTGGACAGCCGCTGATTGTCTGGCATATAAAGGCATTACAAGCCGCGGGCATCACTGATATTACTATCAATGTCTCGTGGCTTGCTGACAAGCTGATGGATACCCTAGGCGATGGGTCGCAATACGGGGTGAATTTACATTGGTCGGTTGAAGATGATGAGCCTTTAGAGACCGCAGGCGGCATTTTCCAAGCGTTACAAACGGGTAAATTACGAGATGAGCCTTTTCTTCTAGTCAACTCTGATGTCTGGACGACCTATGACTTTGCGCAATTGCAAGATTATACGCTGAGTGCCGATCAGCGTGCACATCTATTATTAATCGATAATCCAGAGCATAATAATGGCGGTGACTTTGCTATTAATAATGGGCTTGCCAGTGAGACTCCAATTGGTGAGGCAGACAAGTACACTTTTGCTGGTATTAGCGTAATGTCACCCAAATTGGTTGATGGCTTGGTCGCAGGACAACCGGCAGCACTAGCACCACTACTCAAGCAAGCGATGCTTAAGTTTCAGATTACCGCTGAGGTTATCACTGATAATTGGATAGACGTCGGCACACCAGAGCGCTTAGAGCAGATAAATGACTTTATTAACAGTAAAGGCGCTGATAATCATTGCGGTGTTTGATTAATAAAAAAACTGGATACATAAAAAAGCAGCGCTGATCATAAGATTAGCGCTGCTTTTTTATTACTTAGATAATAGTTTAAACGCCCATTGCCAATTTGATTAATTGAGCAATAGTGAAGATAACTAAAAAACCTGCCAGATATAGACCAATGAACCATGCCCACTGCGATTGTTTTTTACTGAGCTTTTTCATGGGAACCTCCCCATTTGCTTTTTGTTTGTGGCTGGTGTCATTTAACACGGCCGCCACAGTCATTCTAATTTATCCAATTCATACCATGATTAGTCATTAGTACATAGGATTGTGATCAGATTTTCCCTTAAAAGTATAATACGCAAAAGCGGTATAGCTTAAGATAATCGGTAGCATAATAACTGCACCAATCAGCATAAAGGAGAGCGAAGTGTCAGCCGCTGCTGCCTCATAAATCGTCATCTGATACGGGACTATATAAGGGAATATAGCAAAACAAACACCAATATAACCCATCAAAAATAGAGCAACCGTCAATAAAAATGGACGGTACTCGCGCTCAGTATTTAAGTCTTTACGCATTAAAAAGAATAGCAATACAACAATAAGTGGCATTGGCGCAAGATAGAGCAAGCCTGGGAAGCTAAACCAGCCTTCAAGTGCATCTATATCGGAGAAGAACATAGATACCGTGACGGCAATCATTGCGGCTACTAATGCCATTAACATCCAGCCGGAGACTTTACGCGCCCAAACCTGTAGTTTGTGTTCAGTTTTGATGATAAGCCAAGTAGAACCAAGTAGTGCATAACCAATAATAAGCGCAAATCCGCACATGATTGGGAATGGTGAGAACCAGTCAAAAGGTCCGCCCGTATACAAACGATTGCTTGCTTCTAATCCTTGCACCAAGGCACCGAGCATGATCCCTTGAGAGAAAGTGGCAATCACAGAACCTACAAAAAAGAAGGTATCCCAGACATGACGGCGTGAAGAGGCTTTAAAGCGAAACTCAAACGCAACCCCGCGCATAATGAGACCAAATAACATAGCGGTAACGGGCAGATATAGCCCAGTCATAATGATACCGTAAGCGACTGGGAAAGCGGCAAACAAGCCGCCACCGCCCAATACTAACCAGGTCTCATTACCATCCCAAAATGGGGCAATAGAGTTCATCATTCGGCTACGGTTTTTGTCCGAGCCTGCAAACGGGAATAAAATCCCGCAACCTAAATCAAAGCCATCAAGCAGTACATAGATAAAGACAGAAAGAGCAATGAGCCCGCCCCAAATCAAAGGTAAGTCTAATACATCGCCGTAGTTAAACATTAGCGCAACCCTCCGTCTTTTTCATCATTCGCTGGCGTATCAAGATCTTCTGTATCATCTTTCTTAGTGTTTTCAGAAGGATTACTATCACCACTCAATGTGCGACCTTGCCCTTCGGTAATAGAGTGCTCATAGAAGTTATCATCTGAAGGATCTTCATAAGGTTTTGGCCCTTGAGCAATTAAGCGTAAGATATAAAAACTACCCGCACCAAAAACAAAGATATACAGCACAATAAAGCCAATCAATGTCGTTGCCACTTGTTGGGCGGCAACGGGTGACATACTTTCAGCCGTACGTATCACCTCATATACCGTCCACGGTTGACGGCCTGTTTCAGTCACAAACCAGCCGGCGAGTAGTGCGACAAAACCAAGTGGCGTCATCATCATCCACGCACGGTGGAACCATTTACTCTTAGGATCAAATTGCTGCTTTTTGAAGTATTTGTAGAGACTAAACAATCCTACTAGAACCATCAACGTGCCAATACCCACCATGACGCGGAATGACCAAAATACAATCGGGACATAAGGTTGATCCTCTGGTGCCCAATTTTTAAGCCCTTTAACTTCACCATCCAACGAGTGAGTCAAAATCAAACCAGATAAATAAGGGATTTTAACTTCATAATGGTTTTTTTGTGCCTCTTGGTCTGGGATGCCAAATAGGACCAATGGCGCCCCGCGCTCATCTTCCCAAAGTCCTTCCATCGCTGCAACTTTAGCAGGTTGATGCTCAAGCGTATTTAGACCATGCATATCGCCAATCAATACCTGCGCTGGCGCAACAAAAATAGCCATCACCATTGCCATACCTAACATCACGCGACCATGTTTGCGATGTTCAGTATGTTTTTTGGATTGGATATAGTAGGCACCGATACCACCAATCACAAAGGCAGTGGTCAAGAACGCTGCTGTCATCATATGTGCGTAGCGGAACGGGAATGAGGGGTTAAAAATAACCTCAAGCCAGTTGGTCGGATAGAGCAAACCATCAGCACCAACCATAAAGCCTTGCGGTGTTTGCATAAAGCTGTTGGCCGCCAAAATCCAAAACCCTGAAATGAGCGTACCAACGGCTACAATCGCAGTTGAAGCGAAGTGCATACGCTTGCTCACGCGTCCCCAACCAAACAGCATGATACCAAGAAAAGAAGCTTCTAAGAAGAAGGCGGTCAGTACTTCGTAAGCTAGTAGAGGCCCCAAAACGTTGCCAGCTTTGTCTGAAAATACTGCCCAGTTGGTGCCAAACTGGTAGGACATGACCACGCCCGATACGACACCCATACCAAAAACGACGGCAAATATTTTTACCCAGTGCTTATAAACTTCTGCATAAATAGGCTCACCTGTTTTTAACCAGCGAAATTCAAGCACAGTTAAAAAGCTGGCAAGTCCGATAGAAAAGGCGGGAAAAACAATATGAAAAGAGATAACAAAAGCAAACTGGATACGCGCTAGCATCAGCGCGTCCATCTGATCGATCATAAACGTAGCGAACATAAACGGTTACCTTTACCTGTTAGCTGACTAGCGATGGCTTCCATGATACGCTCAAGTAACTGTCCGTAATCAGTGGTATAAACGTTACGGGCAATAGCCAAGTGTTATTTAGCTACAAACGACATTTAGCTAAGGACGTTTTATATAAAGATAGTTTATACAAATACTATTTAGCTGTAGTAGATAATCTATATCCTTATAAATTAAAGTCATTTGTCTGTAAAATACGTAAATCAATATGTATTAATGTGCATATATTATGCGCCACCCTAGGTATACACGCAAGCTGTGCATAGTAAGCGTTGTTAACCTAATGCCTACTCATCCGTCATTAATAGTTGCTAATAATAAAGATATATTTAACAATTGCTTATAACGGATATTACTGCTTCAAATGCTCGTGTAAGATGCGTCTTAACGTCAAAATAGTTTGCGGATTGGTTTGTATACTGTGACCACCACTGATAACGGTTTCAGAAGCCGCGCCTTTAAGGTGGGCGCTGGTGTAAGGCACGATACCATCGGATAGACGCTCAGTGAGTGCTTGGCTAATATCCTCATCCACCATCACTGCTGCGACGAGTGGCGCGCTTGGTATAGAAGATATATCAGTATCATCATTTGCATCGGGTTTTATCGCTTGGGATAAGTCTATCCTAGCTCCACCAGGCTGCATCTGTGCCAAACCTTGAGTGATATCTGTATCATTATTGGCAATAATTGAGTGGTAGGTAATGCGCTCATTCATCGTGATATCTTTGGTTAATTGAATAAATGAGGACTTGTTACTCAATTGACTGGCACCGTTTTGTAGATATAGCGCCCCTAAAGGGTTTTGTGCTAAATCGCCTTTAATTGCAAGGGTGGCTAAATTGTCAGTGACTGTTTTTATCAAACCTACCGGCAAGTACACAATACGGCGCAAAGCACGGGTAAACCAGCGATCTGCATAGTCAGTGCCTCTAAAGGGCGCGGACAAAAATACAGCAGTATCTACTTGTGGTAGTGCTTGTAACTCGAAACGCGTTTTTAGTTGCTGCTCGCCAAAAGATTGTTTAAGAGCGTCACGAATCTTACTTTTTTCACTAATAGAAAGCATGTTTTGGTCATCAAGCCTGTCTAGATCGTCCACTAAGTTATCGTCAGACAGCATCATACGAGAAATAAGAGCGCCCATACTATGACTGATAATGACGCTATTTTTACTGGCACGATTTTGTCCGTTAGGATCTGTTTGCTGATAAGTAGTTTCGAGTAATTTTTGAATCTGATAGCGGTTTTCTAAAATAGGCAGATTGGTCGGATAAAATATTTGCCATACTTGATAGTTGTCACGTAGCTTATCGTCATTGAATATATCGTTAGTTAGGTTGACCCAGGTGGCAGGACTAGAGGCCAAGCCATGTATCATAACGATGACACGCTTATTAGGATCATAGGGCTCAAGCATGAATAGCTTAGGTAGCGTTGCCTCTTGACGCCGCGTCAGTAAGTTTAAATATCCGACACCGTCGAGCTGGTTTTCTGCTAACCATAGACCATAACCTGCTGAAAAATTGGCAGCAAGTGGATAGTCATTGCCAAGAATATGGACGTTACTACTACGATAGGGGTTGTATAAGTGAATATCGAGCTGATTGCTACTAAGTACATCAAGGATGCTGTCACCAGCTGGTTTTATGAGACCTGTCATCAGTAAATGCCCAGTAGGATAAATACGTGTACTTACTGCGCTATCATCCATGCTGCCATTATTTATCGTTTTAGATAGTTTGCCTGATAGTGATGATTCTAGTAGCTGACGAATGGTGGTAGTATAACGGTCATCCAATGATGCCACCAAACCAATGCCCAAACCTGGACGCTTGCTGACAGAGTTCAGACCCGATAGACGCAACTCATAAGTTGAGGTTAAATCGGCAAGGGCAGATGACTGCTTATGAGCATTTTGCAAGTAGGTATTTTCGTTCGGTAGATAGACGTTAAGATCATAATTATCAACTTCAATATTCATGATTTTGATTTGATCGGTGGGTTTACCACGTAACGGTGCTCGATTGGCGATTGCCGCTTTATTACCATTATCAATAGTAGTACTGGGTGGCAGATAGTTTATTTTTGTACCGCCAATTAGGTTATTTGAGCTGTCTGTTGATCTGTATAGCTGTGTAACGACGCTATTGGTAGCAGCATTATAGATATCTTGGGTTTGGATAT
This sequence comes from Psychrobacter sp. 1U1, assembly GCF_051847535.1. Lineage (NCBI taxonomy): Bacteria > Pseudomonadati > Pseudomonadota > Gammaproteobacteria > Moraxellales > Moraxellaceae > Psychrobacter > Psychrobacter sp. 1U1. Next base: position 319,631 of record NZ_JBPYDD010000001.1, read on the forward strand.
CGATATCGGTTGGGATGCGGTTTGGCTGACGCGCGACAGCCTTATCCGAATTAGCCTCTTCAAAATCATGGGTTAGGCTGTCGTAAAACAGATAAGTATAGCTAAGTTTAATGGCGTCAAAAAGCCGCGCTTGATAGCTATTGACACAAGTTTCGGTATTTCGCTGTTGGGTATCAGCTTCCTCGGCTGATAAAGGAGCATTGGCATAATAAGGGTCAAGAGGTGGCCGTGCCAAAGCCTGCTGGCATTCATTTAAATTAGCAAGTTGACGAGCTTTGGCATAGTGAAGCTCAGCGTAGACAGCAAGCGCTGATCTATAGTGTTCGTCGAGCATGCTATCAGTGAGCTGTGCTAGACATCGATCAAAATACTGCATGCAAGCCTGCTCATTGAGGCCAGCGGACAGTAATGTTGAGGAAGTAGCGGTACTAAGTTTGTTATCAGTGACGATACTACCACGCTGAGTATTGATAGTTTTTGCCTGAGTTTGTTTATTGACTGAGACTGTACTACAAGCAGGCACTAGCACCAAAGTCGCTGCTAGTGCTACTGGCGCTGTGATAGCCATTGGCTTTTTCTTAATGTAGGCTGCTGTAATCGCAGTAAGAGAGGCAAATGACATGGCAGACCTTAGTAGATAAATTATATAAATATAGATTTTCCATCAGTGCTTTATTAAAAACACTCATATAGTGTTGAGTCTAGCGCAACTTGTGCGTTTACACTATATGGATTAATGCTTAAATTTTGATTGTTGAGCAGTGTGCTTTAAAAAACAATGCTGAAGACAGATAGTCTTCTATAATAGATAGGTCAATCCATAAAAAAGCACGTTCGCTTTATTATTGACATGATATCAATATAAAACAAACGTGCTTAACGGACAGCTAATTATTGAGGCAACGCTTCAATTAACAATACAAATGAGCGGTATCCCATTCACTTATAGCAATAAACCTAGGTAATAGGGGTATTTGGTTTAACGTCGATGTCAGGTGCAGGCAAATCCCAAATGTAGTATTTACCATCTTCAATCAGTTTAATCTGTTGACGAATGATTGAGTTATCCGGTACTTGTTGTTCAAGACGGCGCAAGCGATCTAAGGCTTCATTACGGCGATCACTCAACAAATCAGACTGCGCTAAGCTTTGTTCAGCTTCGGTATAGCCAAGCTCAACAGCTTTGTCCAGATACTTTTTACCTTCTTTAAACCCGCCACCTTCTGATAGCATCATGCCATACAAAAAGTTGGCTTCTCCACTATCTGGCTTGGCTTTGATAGCGCGATCTACGTATTGACCAGCACGAACTGCATACTCTGAGCCTAAGTCTAGGTTGCGACCCATACCGTTAAGTTTGGCAGCACGCAATAGAACATCAAAGGAAGCGTCAGGCTCGCTGGCATAAGGTTCGATCCACTCAGTCAATACTTTGATTTTTTCACGCGTGTAGTGACGTTGTGAGCGATTAGGGAAGTTTGGTGGATAGTGGCGTGCGTTGGGCGAGACGTCTTCAATAAAGTCATCAAGTAAGCTGACATCCAGCTTGTCTGTACCAAGGCCCGTTTTTTGTGAAATCAATAGTGTTGGGACAAAACTAATATCTGAGACACGAACTTGCGGCGTTGGTATGCTGTTTAGCTGGCCTGCACTGATATCGATACCGGTGCTGGTAATAGGGCCATGTTGATAGACCTGTGTGGTACCAGTAGGTTTCGGTGCTACAGGGACTACAGGCGTATATGGCGTTTGTTGAGTCGGTGCAGTTGCGCGGTTTTGCTGAGTAGCATCTTGCTCTGTTGTTTGTTCAGCGGCTTTTGCATCGGATGGACTCAATGGAGCGTTACTAGATTGGGCGTTACTAATCGTTGCATTTGGCTGTGCGCGGCGAATAATACGTTTGCTTGAGTCAATGGCGCTAGGTGCATTGGCGCTAACAGCAGGTGCAGCAGCTGTATCAGGCGTTGCCGCTAGCGCGGGCGCTGACAGCATCAAAGTACATGCCGCTGCTAAAGCAGTTAAAGCAGCTGATTTATTATGTTTGATGGGGCTTATGGGTTGGCTCATGGCAATCGTTACCTTGGTTATTGATAAATTATTTTTGATAAGTAATGTCTATATAATGAACATATATAGTGAATACTGGTTGGTTAAGAACTGTACAAATTTTTTATACCCTATCAAATTAGCATAAATCCTCTCAATAGTAGGATTGTTAAAAACCCTACAGATTAGCTTCAATCATCAAAATCATAAGGGACTCAATATATTAAAACCTTTTATCAAAGTACAGGTTTTAGTGGGCTGCTTTAACGAGAAAGTATATCGGGCAGTGTTGCCAAACTATAAATGATAGGCTGTGGCTTTCATACGATTGGCCATCCAACGCATGGTACGGCGAACAGGGGGCGATAATGCTGCACCGCCACTATTAATCGCCAGCTCTCGATGATGTAGCTCTTCGATATCCATTTGTGCCAGTATGGCGCGTGAACGCTGGTCTTGTGCTGGTAGCTGTTCGATATGATCTTGTAAATGCTCACTAACTTGAGCTTCAGTTTCAGCGACAAAGCCTAAGCTAAACTCGTTTGAGATAGCACCAGCAACGGCACCCAAACCAAAAGACATACCATACCATAATGGCGTAAAAATACTGGGATGGCTGCCCAGCTCTTGCAAACGAGTCTCACACCATACTAAGTGATCTACTTCTTCTTCAGCCGATTGCTGCATGGCTTGTTTTACGCCATCATCTTTTGCACTAAACGCTTGCCCGTGATATAGACCTTGCGCGCATACCTCACCAGTATGGTTGATGCGCATAAGACCTGCCACGTGCCGCGATTCTGTAATACTTAGCTCAGGAATCGTATCATCATTGACCGGTAATGGACGAGTACTGGGGTTGGAGTGTGGAACGACTGCCCGTAGCGCCTTATCAACGCCAAGAAGCAAATTGTCTATCTTAGATAACGAACGCAGTGCCATAATTAGCTCCTGATATAACTTTGTGTCGGTATTGGCTTATGTAAATCGTAAAAATAATCTTTCATCACTATAGCAAACAATCTCAATTATCGGCATCAAAATTCGTGCTATGACATGATTATAATTCAACGAATCCCTTGTATATTATTGATGAAAACTGCCATGCTACATTAGCTTTCACTGCTGGGTAGTTCATCATAAGTCTGCATAACGGCTTGCCCAACATGCTTGTTAAGCTTGATATATAAAAACACGCCGAAGATGATATTGAGTAGGCCTGTGACCAAAAATAACTGTGGCAGTGACAGATTGAGACTGTTTAATACCACGATAGCAAATATAGCCGAGGTAACCATAAATATAGCATTGAAGATATTATTGGCACCTACGATACGTGCACGATGACTTTTGGGCGCATAAGCCTGCATAGAGGCATAGAGGGGCACAATATACAAACCACCACTAAACCCTAAAAAGAATAAATCAGCAAATACCCGTAAGCTACCGCCTCTACCAAATACATCGCTAATCCCTAAGAGAGTGTTCGAACTCAAATCGTTATTTAGCCCTGATAACGAAAAATAAAGGTCAATAGCAAAGATACTGAGTCCTGCGATGCCAAAAGGCAACAGTCGCAAGCTCACTTGATTTTTCGTCAAACTTTTACACAGTAAAGAACCAATAGACACGCCAACAGAGAAGAGAGTCAATAGAAAAATAACGACAGACTCATCACCCTGTAAGATGACTTTGCTAAATTCAGGCGTCTGAGTCAAAAACGTTGCCCCATAAAACCAAAACCAGCTATTGCCTAGAATCACAAAGAACAAAAAAGGCAAAGAATACAAGTAACGTACCGTGGCTATGCTAGTGGTAAAAACATTCCAATTAATAGTCAGATTGGGCTGCATCGCTGGCGTCATAGGAATAAAGCGCGCTGCCATATAGCCTAATAATGCTACAACTACAACCGTTGCGCTAATCCAATATAGTGACTGTGGCAGCTGCGTTAATACTCCAGCGACTATCATGCCGAGTAAAATAGCAAGAGAAGTACCCATCTGAAACAAACCATTAGCCCCGACAAGCTCGTCTTTTTGCATTGCTTGTGGCAGATAAGCATATTTAATCGGACCAAAAAAGGTAGAATGCGTACCCATTAAAAACAGCGCTACAAATAGCAGAGCATACCATTCAAACACAAAGCCTATAGCCGCCACTGTCATAATGACCAGCTCAAGCAGCTTAACAAAGCGGGTGAGTTTCGACTTTTCAAACTTATCTGCAATCTGTCCCGCCAAGGCAGAAAATAAAAAATAAGGCAAAATAAACAGCATGGCGGCTAAATTATTCAAGATGCTCACTTCCACGCCGATTTGACTGGCGGCAGTATAGGTCAAAACTAAAATCAGTGCTTGTTTAAAAATATTGTCATTAAAAGCACCCAAAAACTGGGTAAAAAACATAGCGTTAAAGCGACGACGCTTAAATAATTGAAACTGATTTGCCATGTGGACTCCTACAAGTGGCTAGCGTCTGGTGCATAGAGTGAACTAAATACAGGCAGCATAAGGTATTTGTATGCTATATAATTGTGATTATTATCAAAAACTTATTGAAATATAGGATAGGTTGATGGTTTTTAGACCGTATAATAGCAAGGCTTTGCTATAAATACATGTGCTAGATGCTATGATTTGATAATTAACTAAGCTATGATTTGTAAGCTTGACATAGTGGTGTCAAAGTTGATTACCAGTATCACTAATATTAAATATGATAAGTACATTCACCGGTTAGTGCAGGCGGTAGTCATCGTCAGTATAGTATGCCGCGTGAAGTGATAGGAAATAAGTATGATAAGACATCAGCCTTTAACGCAGTCGCGCAGCTATTTTACCCGCTCAACGCTTTTTACCGCGTTAGCAAGTGCGTTAGTCGGCTTTGGTGTGGCAACTCCTGCCTTTGGTGCAGATGACGTTGATACCAGTAGCGAAGCATCAGCCAAGCTTTCAAGCTTGTCCAAATATAATGCGCTAATGACTGATCAAGAGACTGAGCTTGATGCAGCTTTAGATGCGCTACGCCTAAAAAAAGCAGTAGAGCAAGGTGTCATCGATGAGTCAGTATTAGAAGATTATAGTGAGCAAACATTAAAAGGCGAGTCAAAAAACTCTCTATCGACCAAACCTATCAATAGTAAGACGACCGACTCAGACAATATTGAAAAAAGTTCAACCAGCACACGTGATGATAATTTATTAGAGCAGGCAGCCACAGTACAGCAGCAAGGCTATCAGATGATGACGCCTGAACAAATTGATCGTGAGCTTGCGGCGGTAGAGGCGAAAAACAATCAAGACAATACGTTAGGCGACAATAGTCAGAACAGTGATGGCGATTTTGATAAACCGGTAGCGACTTTGGATAGCCGTGATACGCCCATCGGCTTGGATCCAAGTCTAGATGCAGCAAGCTTACCAGCACCGACCAATCTTGATACTCTTGGACGACTAGAAAGTAAGAATGAGAATGCTGAATCTGATGAGATTATGTCACGCCCGATTGAGGTTAGTGATGCAGTCAGTAGCAATGGTGTAGATAGTAGCCAACAGAGTCCTGTACAGACGCTTGCGCAGCAAGAACGTGATCCAGTAACAGGTACTGACGATACTATAGCTGATACTAAGGCTGATGCAAGTACGGGTAAGCTGCCTATAGTAGATGAAACGATAGAGCAGTCAGGCGAGCAAACAGAAGCTTTAAACCCTGATGATTATTTACCTGACTATCAAGTAGCAACAGAAACTCAAGCAGTGACCGATAGCATCGTACAAGCATCCAAACCTAGCTCACGGGCACGTAATAGTAGCAACATTGTTAAACGCTTATATAGTCGTTTGTTTAATGGAGGCGCCATGGCTCTACCACATGTAGAAACCAGCGTTTATTTACAGCAGACAGATGGTAGTAGCGCTGAAAATACAGACGATACGCAGCCAAAACTTATCAAAGCTGATGAAGATAGCCAACCGATTAACAATATTAAAGCTGCGCTTGATGATACAACTGTACAATCTGTTGCTGATTTTACCGCAGCTTTACCACGTTTGCGCCAGACTGCTTTAGATGCTGCGCAAGCAGTAGGCTATTACGACGTTACCTTACGTTTACGCCAACCAACCGTTGATACCATTGACGTCATTATTGAAAAACTTGGTGAGCCAGTACGTGTCGATAGCCGCGTCGTAGATATTCGCGGTCAAGGTATTGAGCAGCCTGAGTTTAAAACCCTTGAAACAAGTATGTTACCGCAAGAAGGAGATGTCTTTAATCACCGCGTTTATAAAAATAGTAAGGCGGCACTTGAAGCATTAAGTGATACATATGGTTATTTTGATCAATACTGGTTAAATAAATCAGTTGATATTATCTTGCCAGACAATACAGCTGATGTCTCACTGGTCTATAACACAGGCGATCGTTATCAATTTGATGATGTGGTATTTTTTACCTATGATGAGGAGACAGGAACGCTTACTACCGACCCTGAAAAGCTACCAGTAGAGACCTCATTATTAAAGCAGATGTATGACTTCGAAGCAGGCGATCCGTTCTATCGTCCTGATATCACCAAACTTGGTAATGATTTATCAGCGACTCGTTATTTTAACACCGTCAATGTTGAGACAATATTGCCACCAGATGATATGAGCGAAAACAGCACGTTAGCTTTCGATAATACGCCGATAACTGCTGATAATAATGGCGTTATTGATGGCGATGTCGACAATGCTATTAACGATATCGATGCGTCTAATAATGACAATATTGATGATTCGATAATAAATGCCAACAATACTAAAGCTGCCTCTGGCATTGCAGACGATAGTAATGATGTCGATGTCAGTAGTACCGATATTGATAGGGCTGACAATACTACTGATAGCATTGAGACCAACAACGGCGCTACTGTAGATGCAATAGATGTGGCTCCCATCGAATTTGAAGTTGACCAAGAAACACAAGACAAGTTATCGGCTATCAAAAGTAAGGCAGATCGGTTAAGCGGGTTACCAAATAATCGGGTGCTCGACGAAAAAACACAAGAAGCTGATAATCTTTTAGGCAAAATTAGCGACTCTATAAGCAAAGTCGCCAAAAAAATCTTCCCTGATGATGAAAGTATATTGGACGAAGATTTTGTACCGCCAACCCTTGCAGGACGTAAAACCCCAGTAGAGGTTCAAGAAAGCAAAAAAGTCCCTTTGTATGTTTTTGTCTCTGCTGATAAACCGCGTGATGCGCAAGTCGGTATCGGTTATGGTACAGATACGGATGTACGAGCGACTGCTAAAATCGACTATAACTTAATTAATCGTAAAGGCTATCAAGCAGGGGTAGAGACTGAGGTGTCTCGGATCAATAAAAATATCGGTGTCTATGCCAGTCGACCATGGAAGCATCCGCTCAACGACAAGCTAGAGGGACGTCTCACTTATGAAGAGGAGGTGATTGATCAAGGTGAAGGTAACTTTGATTTGTCAACCAAAACTCTGAAAGCTGGATTGGCCCGTAATATTCGCCGTGAAAATGGTTGGAATCGTAGTTACTCTGTACGTTATCGTTTAGATGAGCTGGAGACTGGCGTTGATGATACTGAGTTGGATGATCTACCCATACGTTTTACATCCTCTAAACCTAAGCAAAAGGCACTATTATTTGGTTACGGCGTCAATAAAACGGACGTTGACAGTGTGACCAATCCAACGCGTGGTATACGTCAGTACTATGGTATTGAGGCGGGCGCAGATAAAGCGCTTAGCGATACCGATTTGGCTATAGTTAGTGCAGGTGTCAGTGGTGTCTATAGCTTTGGTGATGACAATAAGCATCAAGTGCTTGGAAGCGTCAATACAGGCTACATATGGGCAGATGACTTTTATGAAGTACCCTATAAATTGCGCTTTTTCGCTGGTGGGGATCAAAGCATTCGTGGCTACGATTATGAAAGCTTGTCTCCGCTAGAAAATGGTTATCTAACTGGTGGACAAATACTAGCAGTCGGTAGTGCTGAGTATAATTATGAATTTATTCCAGGCTTTCGCGGTGCAGTATTTACCGATGTGGGTAATGCTTATGACAAAGATTTTGAGACTGAAACCAAGGTTGGCGTTGGGGTCGGTGTTCGCTGGGCCTCACCTGTGGGTGTCGTACGCGTAGATGTAGCCGCAGGCGTGACAGAAGATAGTGTTCCAGTTAGACTACACTTCTTTATTGGCTCGCCACTCTAGTAAAAATTATAGACTTGACTATATGTAGATGATTGAGTTTATTAAAGTAGAAAAGTCTATGAGCCATTTTTATCTATCCTACCGATTGCTGGTAAATAATCTTTTAACGTAGTTGAGTATCATGTTGAACAAAAAGACCCCGCCCAAACGTTCACCCGATGAAGATCCAGCTCAAAGAGATGCTCGTGCAGTAAAGCGCTGGTATCCACTGTCCTTTGTATTCAAATTATTAGTATTGATACTTGTCGTTCTACTGCCTATGTTTGCAGTATTCTTTTATATGATGGGCACAGAGTCAGGGACGAGGTTTGTCTTAGAAAAGGTCAGTGCAGAAACAGGCATTAAACTTACATACGGCAAAGGCAATTTGCGAGATGGTATCTGGGTCACAGATATAGATATCAAAGCGACTGAAGATCTTGAGGTTTCGGTAGACAAAGCATACGTTAAGGTAGGCTGGCGCGCTGTCTTTTCTAAAGAAGTACACCTTCGAGATGCTGATATCCAGCGCATAGAAATCATCAATAATAAACCACCAACTGGTGAGCCATTTGATTATAAAACACTCAAGTTACCAGTCAATCTACGCTTTGATCAAGCTAAAATAAAAAACATTGTTTATAAACAAATCACCAAAGATCCTATCGTGGTACATGATATTAGTGCTCGAGATTTAACGTGGGTAGGGAGTGAAGTCACCATTGGTCGCGGCGATTTGCGTTATGCAGATATTGTAAAAATCAATGCATTACAGGGCAACATAGATTTACAAGGCGACTATCCATTGGACCTCAGTGCCATCGCTGAAGTCAGTGCTTTAGAAAAAGCGTATATCGATCCCCTAAACATTACAGCGACAGGTAGCTTAAAGCGTACTGTAGGTAAGGTGCGTAGTCGTTATAATGAAGGGGATGTCCGAGGTGAGTTTGTCGTACAAGGTCTCGATAATGATGCGCCTTTTCAAGCCAAATTACAGTGGGATGATGTTCTCATTCCTTACGCAGATGCCCAAAACATTCATCTAAAAAGTGGTACTGCTACGGCAAATGGGGTCATCTCTGAGATACGTTTGCGTATTAATACTGAGTTAACTGCCAAAGATATCCCTTCAGGACATTATCAGGGTCGCGCTATCATCGCCAATAGCCAAATGCATGTCGATCGTCTAGACGCTAATGTTCCAGCTGGACATTTAATATTACAAGGTATTTTGGATTGGAAAAATAGCTTTGATGCAAAAGTGCGAGCGACAGGTAGTAATTTTGATGTTCGCCGCGCCATTCCTGATGAGTATACTGACTTTAAGGCGTATGCACCGCAAAAGCTTAATGGTCGACTATCGGTGCATTATCAACAACAAAATAGTGTTGGTAATACGCAGATTGATGCAGACTTGCGTCAGCGTGATGGTGAGCACATCAATGCCAATATAGTACGTGGTAAGACTTCATTAAAGTCTAAACAGGTGGCTCCTTGGTATATCAATGCCAATTGGCAAAACCTTATTCGCAATAATGTCCCTAATATCGGTAATATTAACAGTCCAAATGGACAAGCCGATGTCATTGTGCGCGGTGCACGTTTGTCTGTTGATGCCAATGCCCTTATCAATGAGTTAAACGCAGCCCCTAAAGGCAATTATGATGTCAAAATTCGTAAGAATGGCGATGTCATTGATATAAATAGTCTCAACTATAAAGGCATCGTTGGTGATTTATCGGGTAATGGGCAAATACAGCTAGCAACTAAGCGCCGACCTTTGACGTGGCAGATAGACGCGCGCACTAATGGCTTACTACCCAAACAATATCGTAACGATTTACCACTTGAGCGTCTAACAGGCCGCCTCAACGCCAGTGGTCGTTTGCTAGATATCACCAAAAACGGTGTCAAAGGTCAGCGGCATATTATTAATCTCAGTAATACGGATCTAGAAGCTCAGCTTGATGCCACACAAGAGGGTCGTGACATTGGTATAGCAGGGACGGGTGACGCAAGCATTGATCTCGTTGGAGGTGAGCTGTCGGTTTTCGATGCACGTTTTGATGGTCAGCTCAATACTGCTGATGTTCCTGATGGTCGACTATCTATTGATGCCGCTGGTACACCAAAGCTAATCAATGTGCGTAAGTTGGATTATACTGGTGAGGCAGGCGCTGTTAATGTAAAAGGTGTGCTTGATCTGCGCCAAGATATTGGCTGGACAGTAAACGGCCGCTTTAATAATTTTGATTTGGGTTATTTTTTACCGAATAATCCAGCTATTCTTTCCGGTGATTTGAACACCAGTGGGCAGTGGCAATCTGCGTCCAAAAACCATCCTGATGAAAAGGGTAAACTACAACGTTTTGCTGTAAATTTCGATGGGATGCTAGATGCCAAACAGCTACCTGCTGGTAAACTGACCATTGATGCCAATGGGGACTCGCAGCTCATCCGTATCAAGCGTTTTCGTCATATAGGCACAGCAGGTAGTATTGACGCCCAAGGCTCAGTCGATGTGAGCAAAGGGGTTGCTTGGGATATTAGTGCGGTGATGGATCGCTTTAATCTAGGTTACTTCCTAAAAGATACACCGAGTACGATTACGGGCAATATAAAAACGGATGGTAGCTGGCGTAAAGCACAGCAGATTATCAACCTAACACAAATCGATCTAAACGGTACTCTAAAAGGTCAGCCTTTGAGTGCTAAAGGGAGCTTAGCGGCTAAATTAAACTTACCTGAAGATCTGACCAACTATTTTGAGCGTTTAAAAGCCCAAGACGTTGAGTCTCAATATCAGCAGGTCAATGCTCTCATCGATAACCTGAATGCAAATAACTTAGTACTACGATGGGGCGACAACTACCTGACGGCTGATGGTAATGCCAAGCAGTTGCAAACAAAAATCAATATCACTAGTCTCGATCAACTCTCAGATAAGCTGACGGGCAAAGTCACTGGCGGTGCGACCTTGTCACAGCCAGCAGGCCAGGCGTTGCCAACGATCTACGTAGATTTGGTCGGTGAGCGTATTGTGTTGCCTGGATTTATCTTACGTGAAGGCCGTGTACGCGGTAAACTTGTGAATTTAGCCAATAGTCCTAGTCAACTGATTATTAGTGCAGAAGGTTTAGATGCAGCTGGGCAAAGTTTTAAGAACATCGATGCCTCGTTTAGTGGTACTGAGCAAAGTCATGTCGTTAACCTTAAGATGGCTAATGAGAAGCTAAATATCTCAACACGATTAAAAGGTGGTTTTAATCGTGACCAGTTGAGTTGGTCAGGGGTGATAGGTAAAGGACGTGTCCAGTCGCAATATGCAACCTTAAACCAGTTACAACCTGCACAGGCTATTGTAAATTTACCAAAACCACAGAATAGTGGCAAAACTGATCTAAAAGTACAGTTAGCAGCACACTGCTGGCAAGCAGAGGATCAGACTGGCAAATTATGTTTGCGCGAAAACCTTATAGCTTCAGCTGCTGGTGGTAATGTTAATTTGGCTTTACAAAAGCTTGATACATCACTGTTTTCAGTGTTCTTACCCAAAGATATTGATTGGCATGGTCAAATTAATGGCAAAGCTATTGTCGGCTGGCAACGTGGCAAACCGCCTACCATCAATACAACGCTATATTCTGACAATGGCAAAATAGGTCTGATTCAAGATGGTGATGCTGCACCTGTAACCATCCCTTATGAGCGTATATCACTCATCGCATTATCAGTTCCTGAAGGATTAAAACTGCGTGCAGATGTCAATACTGGTAACGGTGCTCGCGGTTACGCTGAAGCCATCGTAGATCCGTACAAAGCGCCTAAACCAATATCAGGGGCATTAGTACTTAACGAATTTAATCTGGCTATCTTAAAGCCGTTTTTCCCAGGAATGCGCGTATTAGAAGGTAATATTACGATGGCAGGCGGCATTGGCGGCACCTTAACCAAGCCCCAGTTTTATGGCGATGTAAAACTTGCTAATGGTCGTGTTGCGATGCTTGACCTACCAGTCAATTTATCCAAAATAAACGCTACAGCAAAAATCCGCGGGACAGAAGCAGCTATTGACGGTAAGTTTAATAGTGGTACAGGTACAGGTACCTTGATTGGAACCATCAATTGGCAACAAGAGCTGCAAGCCAAACTGAGTATTGTTGGTGAAAGATTGGTGTTAACGCAGCCACCATTATTATTGGCTGAGGTCAATCCTGATATCGATATTATCGTGCGACCAGGCGATCGCTACGTTAACATTGAAGGTGCAGTTAGCGTACCATCAGCGACGATTCGTCCTCCTGAAGCGAGTGAAGATATTATCACCCAAACTGAAGATGCAGTGGTGATCGATAGACGTTTAATTGGTAATATCGATGACGTTTTAGCAATATCAAAACCTTGGTCGATTAACGCTGATATTGGTATTGATTTGGGTGATGATATTAACTTCCGTGGCTTTGGTGCTGTCATTCCTTTGGCAGGTGCTCTCAATATCAGTCAAAATGGTACTGGTGTCATGCGCGCTAAAGGGGTCGTTCAAGTATCCCGCCGTACCAGTATCGATGCGTTTGGACAGAATTTAGAGCTAAATTATGGACAGATACGCTTTAATGGCGATGTGATGAAGCCCAATTTGAGTATCGAGGCTGTAAAAATAATTGATGATAAAACAGTCGGCGTACGTGTGACAGGCAACACTGAAAACCCAAATATCGTTGTCTTTAACAATGCAGGCTTGACGCAACAACAAGCGATGAATGCTCTAGTGACCGGTCGTATCGACGATGGTGAAGCAACTCAAGTTAGTGAACAAGGATTTAAGTCACAGGTCACTAATAGTCTGGCGGCAGCTGGTCTCAACTTTGGCTTGACTGGTACACGAAGCTTGACCAATCAAATTGGGCAAGCTTTTGGTTTGCAGAGTCTAACTGTGGATGCTTCAGGTAACAGTGAAGATACTAATGTTAATGTCACAGGTTACGTCACTCCTGATTTATACATTCGTTATGGGGTTGGCGTATTTAACGCGGAAAACAGCTTGTCTATTCGTTATCAATTGACACGCCGTATTTATGTCGAGGCGACCTCTGCGGCTGAAAATGCTGTAGATGTGGTCTATAGCTGGCAGTTTTAAATTGTACTCATTGCGCTATTTTAGGGATGACTGTGGTTGTCGACTATGATAAAGGCTGCTATCAATAGCCAGTGTTGATTATCTTCCAATAAAAAACGCCTTTCAATAGAGGCGTTTTTTGTTGGTACAATTAGGTTATTTGGTCAAAATTAAGCGATTGTTACGAGTCAAACGCAAGCGATACTCTTCGCCTTCATGCTCAATACGGACTTCCTTGGTTAAAGCAAACAAGTGCTGCGATTGTAAAGTAGGCAAACGATTTTCACGGCAGTTTAAGTAGCGAGAGATGACCATACTCATAGTGAATTCCTTTTGATTAAATAACTGTTAAAGTAATAGTGGTTGCTAACGATAATAATTATCATTTACATTGAAGTATTTTGCAAGCCAATTGATAAAATAAAATACAGTTATTGTGTAAATATATCTAAATCAATCATTACTAACACTAGTATTGAAAAAATCTTAGGCTTAATTCTAAAAAAATTGATCGAATTTTGAACGAAAAGCTTTATGAGAGAATTGATTAAGGAGAGAGCTATGTCAAATGCATCGACCAAACAACTAGGCAACGATATAACTGTCACAATTAATGTCGCCATTGCTGTTATTTACTATAAAGATAAGTATTTGCTTGGATTTCGAGATAAGTCTCAGCATCAAGGCAATCGCTATGAATTTATAGGCGGCAAGATAGAGGCTCATGAAACTGCAAATCAGGCACTAATACGAGAAGTTGCTGAAGAAACGGGCATCGTCATTCATCATAATACGATCGTTAAGCTTGGGCGACTGCACCATGATTACGGTGATAAAAAAGTAAGTTTACAAGTCTATCGTGTCGAGCTGACGTCTCATCAGTATGACGTATATAAACATCAAGACTATGGTTTAGAAGGACAGATGCTAGCATGGGTAAATAAGTCTGAGCTATTAGCAGGAAGCTACAACTTGCCAGCTGCTAATAAAACGATTCTTGAATGGCTACGCTTGCCTTCAAAAATAGCAATTACCTATCCTTTATCACAGTTCAGCACATACCCTGACGCAGCGACAGCATGGTTACAATATCATCAAGCTCACATAGCGTCAGATGCTTGGGTATATATTCGAGTCCAAGATATAGGCTCAAAGAACGTTGCAAAGCAGCTGATGGGTCAGCGACCAGATATTAAAGTCATTATGCCTAATGACATCAACGAACATTATTCAAACCATCACCCAGCATCTAGTCATCAAATTATAGCGTACCATCTAACACAGACATCGTTACTACAGTGGGCTGACGAAGTTAAAGATAATGCTGCTCAATTGCAATCTTTACATCATCCATTAATAGTAAGTTGTCATGATGCTAGTAGTATTTATGCAGCCAATAAACTTGCCAATAGTCGTTTAGAGCGACAAGAGTCACCAGTCATTGGTATTTTTTTATCCCCTGTACTGGCCACTCAAACGCATCCTGATGCTAAGCCTTTAAGCTGGGAGGCATGGTCAGATCTAGCAGCACTTTCAGATACGCCTGTCATTGGTTTGGGTGGATTATCGCCCAATTTATTTACTCAAGCGAAGCAGTATGGCGCCACGAGTATAGCTGGTATCCGGCAGTTTCTTTAAGCTTATGAATGAAAAATAGCATCGTTTTCTTTACCATGGTCTATTATCGTTTTTCATTAAACCTTTTACATACCAGTTACTATGTATTTAGTATTACTGACAAAGACAATATTATTTACAAACGGTTGCTTTTCCCTACAATGCTACACTGTTCCGATTTCCATTATATCTTTAATATTACAGTTAAAAATTATGTGAGATAAAAGTATGGGGTAAGCAACTGATTATAAGTCTTACTATAACCATATTTATATCGACTAATAAACAGCACTATTAATTCAAAAATAATGGTATTTTTATGAAAACCAACAAGTTACCTACGTCAGAATATTCTGACATACAGGCAGCCGGTTCTCAGTCTGGGCAAAATCATCAATTGGTTAACAAGCGTTTAACAGATGATGTAAATACAGCGAATAATTATAGTAATGCTAGCAATGATGCCAACTATAATAAGTCTATACATTTGCTTTCAGGCAGTGAGAAATCAATAAATAACGATCTTACTTCTACGGGCTTAAATGACGAAGTACCGGAGCGTATATTTATGAATAGTCTGATTAAACACACTGGAATAGCACTAGCGATTATTGTACCGTTAGCTGCGTTTTCAGCCTATGCTGCAACGCCGCCGGAAATGCCTGCCTCACATGATGCCACTAGCGTCAGTACTGGTAAAGTAGATGCAGAGGTAGCAGCCAATATGACTATAGATATTACACCTTCTTCTATTATTCATCAGTCAGCTACTGAACCAACTACAGTAGATAGTCTTGATTTAACAAAATATAGTGGAACATGGTATGAGATCGGTCGTTTACCAATGTATTTTCAGCGCAACTGTGCCAGCGATGTGACTGCTACCTATACTCCTAATGCAAAAGACACTGGTATTACGGTATTGAACCAGTGTATTGATGAAGATGGTGAATCGGTTACTGCAGAAGGTCTTGCAAAGCCTGCAGATGATACAGGTAGTAAGCTCGAGGTTACTTTTTTACCGTCATGGATTCGCTGGTTACCTGTTGGGCGCGCCGATTACTGGGTGTTGGCACATGATCCCAATTATCAAACGGCTTTGGTTGGTACCCCAGATAAAGAATATTTGTGGCTGCTGGCTCGTTCACCAGATATTTCACAAGAAGCTTATGCAAAATATCGTCAAATTGCTCAGCAACAGGGTTATGATCTAAAAGCTTTCACATTAACGGATCATCGTAATCAAACCGTAAATTTGGTCCCTTAATATTAAATAAAAATTGATCAAGTGATCGGTAGTCTTCTGTCTGTTTGTAGCGAACCTAATGGTGAGTATTGACTCAGTTTGGTAGATAAATAAAAAGGTGACCTAATAAGTTGCCTTTTTGCTGTGTTATGAACATAGTTTCTGTCAAAAACAATACATGATTGATATCAAACGTTAGTAATAACGGTTATCACTAGCAAAATCAGGCATTTTGAGCTAAAATGTACCCCAATTAAAACCTATGATAAGTACGACCAAAGAGCTTATAAACCTACTACATAATATAATGATTAATAAGTATGTATCAATTTTACTAACGTAGCGTCTCTCTCAGTTTATAAGTTTTTAGTACTTACATAGCCTTCTATATTTTACAAACACATTTTACTGACCATAAGGATGTTTCTCGTGAGCCAAGCTAATACCTTACGCCAATTACATCAAGATCGTCTAAATAGTTACAACGATCAAGAACAACAAGCTATTGAGTTAATTGGACTGTTAAACAAACTCTATAACGAAAAAGACGTACAAGTTACTTTGTTCGGTGAGACACTTGATACAACTTCAGTCGGTCAAGTACTGGCGTTGCATCAAAAAGCAGCTATTCGTGAGCAAAATGGTAAGCCTATTGCTATTGCTGACACTTTAGAGATGGTTAAAGCATTGGCTTCTAGTAGCGACATTCAATCATCACGTGTAGATGTTGGTCAATTGATCGCCAATGACACTGATTTGCAAGCGGCTTTACAAGAGGCTGGTGACGATAAATCTGCACAAAACGGTACTACTGACGTTGTGTTGTATGGCTTTGGACGTATTGGACGAATTTTAACGCGTCTATTATTATCACAAGCATCTAGTAAAAAGGGTTTGCAGTTAAAAGCTATCGTAGTACGTCCGGCTGCTGCAGGGGATCTTGCTAAGCGTGCGTCATTACTTGAGCGTGACTCCATTCATGGTAGCTTTACGGGCGGCGTAAGCGTTGATGATGATAACAATGGTATGGTTATCAATGGTCGTTTTGTACAAGTGATTTATGCCAATGATCCAAGTGAGATTGATTACACAGCTTATGGTATTGATAATGCGTTAGTCATTGATAATACAGGTATATGGAAAGATGAAGCTGGCCTAGGTAAACACCTACAATCTCAAGGCGTCAATAAAGTATTATTGACTGCGCCTGCTGGCGGGGATATCAAAAACGTCGTTTATGGTGTTAATAACGATACTGTTGGTGAGGACACCATTGTTAGTGCTGCAAGTTGCACGACCAATGCCATTACGCCAACATTGAAAGTATTAAACGATGAATATGGTATCGAAAACGGTCATGTTGAAACGATTCATTCGTTTACTAATGATCAAAACTTAATTGATAACTATCATAAGTCTGATCGTCGTGGTCGCAGTGCAGTACTAAACATGGTGATTACTAGCACTGGCGCGGCTAAAGCGGTTGGCAAAGCACTACCAGAGCTTAGCGGTAAACTGACAGGTAATGCTATTCGTGTACCTACTCCTAATGTCAGTTTGGCGATTTTGAACTTAAATTTAAAGCAAGCGCCACAAGGTGCAGACGCATTAAATGAGTTTTTGCGTAAGATGGCTAACAGTAATACTTGGCAATCACAAATTTCTTATACCGATTCGACAGAAGCTGTATCAACAGATTTTGTTGGTACTAAGCACGTTGGTATTGTTGATGCGCAAGCCACTATCGTTACTGACAATCATGCAACTGTCTACATCTGGTACGACAACGAAGTAGGCTATAGCACGCAAGTACTACGCTTGGCAACTCAAATGGGCGGTATTAGCTATACTCAGATTCCTGCATAACATCTGCATATGTGAGGTACGAGGGTAAGCTTTTGTTAAGCTACTTTGATTGTTATCGCTTATGAGTACAGCTCAAGCAGCCTAACATGCTTACAGTGTATAACAACACCCGATATTCCGTTTGGTTATCGGGTGTTGTTGTTTGATAACATCCACAACGGTTCTACTGGTATAATGATCGTAAGAGTGATAAAAAACTTTTCGTATTTCTATTATATGATAATAAGAGCGCTACTAATTATATGATAATAAGAGCGCTACTAATTGGTATCTAATTTGACTATAGAGCATGCTTGCTTTGTGGTAGGCATATTTTATGAGTAGTCAACTTACACCAGTCAATTTAGTGATTGAATGATAGATAGACTAACAAGTAGATGATTAGTAGACTAATTAAGTATATAGATATCTTTAAGTACCAATATAAAATCAGCCAATGACTGTAATCTAGAAAGTAAGGAACGTAAGATGCGATTTATTGATGAAGCCGTCGTAACGGTAAAAGCAGGTGACGGTGGTAATGGAATCGCCAGTTTTCGCCGAGAAAAATACGTACCACGCGGTGGCCCGGATGGCGGTGATGGCGGTAGCGGTGGTGATGTTTATGTTATTGCCGATGATAACACAAATACGCTAGTCGACTATCGCTATACGCGTCGCTATGACGCCAAGCGTGGTGAGAATGGTCATAGTAAAAACTGCGCTGGTAAAGGCTCTGATGACGTATTCTTGCCAGTACCTATTGGTACGACTATCATTGATACCGAGACAGACGAGGTACTAGGCGACTTGGTTGAGATTGATCAAAAAATATTGGTTGCTAAAGGTGGCGACGGAGGGCTTGGCAATACTCACTTTAAAAGCTCTACCAATCAAGCGCCGCGTAAAGCAACCTCAGGTTTTGAAGGCGAGTTAAAGGTACTGAAGTTTGAGCTAAAAGTAGTGGCTGATGTCGGTCTGGTGGGATTGCCTAATGCTGGTAAATCTACTTTTATTCGTCAAGTCTCTGCTGCTAAACCTAAAGTTGCTGACTATCCATTTACGACGCTGGTTCCTAATTTGGGTGTGGTAGATATTGGACGTCATCGCTCATTTGTGATGGCTGATATTCCAGGTCTAATCGAGGGTGCGTCTGAAGGTGCTGGTCTAGGTATTCGCTTTTTAAAGCATGTTGCTCGTACGCGTCGTCTACTACACTTGGTTGATGTAAAGCCAATTGATGGTAGCGATCCGGTAGAGAATGCTCGAGTTATCCTAAACGAGCTTGAGCGTTTTTCCCCTGAATTGGCCAATTTGCCTCAAATTTTAGTGTTGAATAAAATTGATCAAGTGGTTGAAGAAGACTTAAATGAGCTATGCACACATATCGTAGCAGAGCTTGGCTGGACAGGCATTGTGTTTCGCACCTCCACTTTGACAGGAGATGGCGTTGATGCCGTCAAATATCATTTAATGAATGAAATTGAGCGCGAGCGCGAGCGCGAAATAGAAGATCCTATTTTTGCCGACGCACAAAAAGAGCGTTTTGAGCGTTTAGAAGAAGAGGTGCGTTTGAATACAGAGGCGCAGCGTGAAGCGTATCGTGCGGCTCGTAAAGCTGAGCGTGAAGGTACCAACCTTGTAGATGATGATGACTTGGATGACGATGACGATGACGGTGTAGAAGTGGTCTATACCTCTTAGAATGTATTAGCAGAAGATAACGGTAGTGTTTGCTGATATTCTCTGCTAACGTTTATACAAATTTGATGTTGTCGTGTATGAGACTATATGAGGTTTTTATACAACAAAATAGATCATCTATTATTATTTTTAAATCAACCCCCACAATTTACAGGAGTTTTTATGGCAGGTGACACAGACCAAACGACCGAAGAGGCAAGGTTTATCAAACAAAATCGTAATTTTGATATTCAGCGCGTTGTTGTCAAGATTGGCTCATCGTTATTAACCAATAATGGGCGAGGGCTGGATCGAACTGCTATTTATGAGTGGGCCAAACAGATTGCTAAATTGCATAAGCAGGGCGTTGAAGTACTATTGGTATCGTCAGGCGCAGTTGCCGAAGGCGTGGTGCGAATGGACCTTGATGAGCGGCCAAAAAAGCTTGCAGCATTGCAGGCTTGTGCTTCTATTGGTCAGATGGGTTTGATTGAAACGTGGTGGTCAGCATTGATTCAACACGGAATACAAAGCTCTCAGCTATTATTAACTCACGACGATTTGTCTAATCGTAGTCGTTATTTGAATACCACTGGTGCACTGACGCAGCTATTAGAGTGGAATGTGCTCCCAGTTATTAATGAAAACGATACCATTACGATTGATGAGATTAAGTTTGGTGATAATGACACATTGGGTGCAATGTCAGCGGCTATGATCAATGCAGATTTATATATTATCTTGACGGATCAAGATGGGGTGTTTACCGACAACCCACGAGACAACCCTGATGCTAAAATGATACGCCAAGAGCGCGCGATGGCTGACTATCTTTTTGACATTGCAGGTGACGGTGGTAAGCTTGGTCGTGGCGGTATGCTAACCAAGATTCGTGCTGGTCGCCTTGCAGCAATGGGCGGTTGCCCAACTGTAATCGTCAGCGGTGCTATTGATAACGTCATTACTCGTGTGGTGTCTGGTGAAGCTGTCGGTACGCTATTAACCACTAACGATGCCGACAAAATTATTGCACGTAAACAATGGTTAGCCGCGCATTTACGTATGTCAGGTACTTTGATCGTTGATGCGGGCGCCGCTAAAGCATTAGTAGAGCACAACAGGAGCTTGTTACCAGTTGGGGTGGTAGAAGTGCGCGGTGATTTTGATGAAGGAGATGTAGTAGAAATTGTTCATCAAGATACAGGCGAGCGTTTAGCGGTAGGGCAGATGAACTTCTCTTCTAATGATGCGCGCCGAGTAGCTCGAGAGCGTACTGAACAATTCGATAGAATCCTTGGCAACAAAGAAGAACGCGTGGTTATGGTGCATCGTGATAACTTAGCATTGTCTATGTGATGATATCTGCTAAAAATGACAAGCTTACGGTAGTAAGATAATAGATACATAGCCAGTCTATAAATAATACTGACCATTGGTTAAGATTACTTAGATAAGTAGCAACAAGTATCACTATATTTTTCAAGATCAAAACGAATGCCATAATAGATTTTATCTTTATGGCATTCACTATATGTATGTTTTGATTCATATGTACGTTTTAATTAAAACGCGACTATTTATTATTTATCAACAAATAGACGCTTCCTAATTTTTTATTTTTACAATGATAATTACAATATGAGTATTGTACTCTTTTGGAGACTTATACATGAGTGCCTCAAATAACACGAATACAGCCCAGCCAAAATTTGCTCCTTTAAAAAACGATAGACTAATACGGGCACTGCGTTTTGAGCCGATTGATACCACACCTGTCTGGATGATGCGCCAAGCTGGACGTTATTTACCAGAGTATAAGTCAACGCGTGCAGAAGCTGGAGATTTCATGAGCTTGTGCAGAGACACTGATCGAGCGACGGAAGTCACTTTACAACCGCTGCGCCGCTATGATTTGGACGCAGCTATCTTGTTTAGTGATATTCTAACTATTCCAGATGCGATGGGTTTGGGCTTGTATTTTGAGACTGGAGAAGGACCTAAGTTTAAACATCCTATTCGTAATCAGGCAGATCTTGATAGATTGCCAAAGCTTGATGTCAACGATTCTCTTGACTATGTTATGCGTGCGGTGACAAGCATCCGTAAAGCGTTGAACGGACAAGTGCCATTATTTGGCTTTTCTGGTAGCCCATGGACACTTGCTACTTATATGATTGAAGGTGGTAGCTCAAAAGATTATCGCTATACGAAAGGGTTTTTATACAGTAATCCTGAATTTTTACATCAGTTATTAGACAAGTTAGCGATGTCTGTGATTGACTATTTAGATGCGCAAGTCGTAGCTGGAGCGCAGATTCTACAGATATTTGATAGTTGGGGCGGAGCGCTTGGTCATCGTCAGTTTATAGACTTTTCTCATCAATATAACAAGCGTATCGTAGCAGAGCTGAAAATACGCCATCCGGAGATTCCAGTGGTCTTATTTACCAAGGGGGGTGGTCTTTGGCTAGATATTCAAGCGGACAGTGAGGCTGATGCCTTAGGGTTGGATTGGACCATGCCGCTCGATCGTGCTCGTCAAGTTTTGACTGAAAGCCAGCGTCATCTTACTAAAAAGCATAAAAAGCTACAGGGTAGTAAGGCAATTCAAGGTAACTTGGATCCAGCTACTCTATATGGTTCACCCGAGACCATTCAGGCAGAAGTCAAAATGATGCTAGATGGTGCTTATGCTAGTGGAGACAAAACAGGCTATATAGCAAACCTCGGTCATGGTATTACTCAGTGGGTCAACCCAGATCGTGCCAAAGTATTTATAGATGCTGTACATGATTATCAAATTTAAGCGTATTTAGATAGTAGTTAACGCGTGTATTGATTAAATCTCAGTACCAATAAACAGTATATTTCGCAAAGATGTGTAGTGCATTTAATGATTATTAAATAAAAGGACACCTTATGATTTCAGCAGCTATTGTCGGTGGTACAGGTTATACAGGTATTGAGCTTATCCGTTTGTTATCAGCGCATCCTAAGGTGTCTATTGATTTATTAACTTCAAGAAGTGAAGCTGGAACGCGTGCTGATGAGATATTCCCAAGCTTACGTGGCATATCAGACTTAGTGTTTAGTGATTTGGGCGATGAGACGCTATCTGCTTTACAAAAATGCGATGTGGTGTTTTTTGCTACGCCGCACGGAGTCGCTATGAAGCAAGCCGCAGCATTGACTCAAGCAGGCGTGAAGGTAATCGATTTGGCGGCCGATTTTCGCTTACAGTCGTTGGCAGATTTTGAACATTGGTATCAGCAGACGCATAGCTGTCCTGAGCTATTAAAGACAGCAGTATATGGACTTCCTGAGCTAAATCGTGACAAGCTTGCAGAGGCTTTTATTGTAGGTAACCCTGGTTGTTATCCGACTACGGCTATTTTAGGTTTAAAGCCAATTATTGATAAGCAGAACAAACAAGCAATACGTTTGATTGAGTCGCGTATCGTTATTGATGCCAAGTCTGGCGTATCTGGTGCAGGCCGTCAAGCAAGCCTTGCGCTTAATTATGCTGAAACGACAGATAACTTTAAGGCTTACGGTATTGGAGGCCATCGTCATTTACCTGAGATTGAACAAGGTATTGAGCAGTTATTAGACAGTCAATTTTCACAACAGGTACGTTTTTTACCGCATTTAGTACCTATGATTCGCGGCATGTTCAGCTCTATTCATATAGCACTTACAGAAGCAGGCACTGGTATCGACTGGCAGCAGGAGTTTGAAGACAGCTATGCAGGTGAAGCATTCATTGATGTGTTGCCTCATGGTGTCTACCCTGATACACGTAGTGTGCGTGCTAGCAACCGTTTGCGTATCGCGATACATCAAGATAATGAACGCGGTGAGTTAACCGTGCTGGTAGTACAAGACAATCTTGTAAAAGGGGCAGCAGGACAAGCAGTGCAAAATATGAATGTGATGTTTGCATTTGATGAAACGTTAGGGTTAAATGCGGCGCCAATTGTACCGTAAAGTCTGTTAGGTAAAAAAATGTTATATAAGATATAGTGGTGGCTTATCACAGAAACTTTACTGTTAAGTCATTACGCTTACAGCGCTATGCTAGGTATTGACTTTAAATTCCGTTATAATATTTCGCCTTTACTGTTAAGAGATATCATTTAGATGCGTGTTAAGAATGCCTCCCGTTTGCGCTATCAGTCAGCACAATCAGCGTGTCATGCGTCTGCATCTGTACACCGTCAGCCTGCCACCCATGTGTGGCTGCAGCCATCATTAAATAAGGATTATCGTATAAAACATAATCAAAGTATTGGCAACAGTCAACAAGGGGCATCGACATTACTGCTGGCATTGTTTGTGATAGCAATACTGGTAACAGCAACGATAGCTATATTGCTTGGGCATCAGCTTGGCTATCAACGTGGTTATCATGCGCTAAAGACAGAAACTGAGCAGGCAACGATTAATAGCAAAGAAGCTACTAACGAGCTCAAAGATTTACGTATCAGTCATAAAGTGCTGACCAATCAGGTAGCCACAGCTAAGCAGGAGCTGACTATTAGTCTAGTAAATTTAGATGATCTGCGTCAAAAGCAGCAAGCTTTAAAAATCGACAATAGACAAACCTCGCAGTTGAATGATTTATATGCAGAGGTTATTGCTGAACAAGGAGGCATGCCGCTACAAGTATTGGGTGCTAAAATTGATCCTTTACCTGAAAATGCTTTTGAATACGGTTTTGATGTAGGGATGCTTAGCGAAGACGGTCTTGCTAAAAGCTTAAAAGTGACGTTGACGCTACAAGACAAAGATAACTTTGTAGACGTACCGTTAGATCCCGCTCGTTATGCCATTGAAGGTATTGTTCGTATTCGTGGTCGATTTGTGATGCCTAACGGGTTTAAACCTCTACAGGTCAAACTCAGTTTAGAAGCAGGTGATGAACAGATTGAACAACTATATGATTGGAAGCTTGGCAATATGGTAGACAGTATGCCTTTGTCGTTAATGGATTTACCAGAGGTTGACCAAAGCCCAATTGAACCATAAATACTGCAAATGGGCTGGTTTTTACTGCTTCATTAATCTGCATAAGTATAAGCAGAAGTTGTATCGACTAATGCTTTTTAAGAAGTTATTAATGTATTTTTTTATTGAATTTTTACTGAAATTATCCTTATTATGACCATAAAACAAATAGTAGCACATCCTAAACCTACAGTATCCGACTGGCATTTTCCCAACATGCCGGCCGGTCATCGTGCTCAAGATGATGATACTGAAAGTGAAACAACGCCACAGGCAGATGTATTGGTTGCAGAGCCTGAAGTAACAAAGCCGCCCATGTATGCTGTGGTTATGTATAACGACAATTATACGCCGATGGAGTTCGTTGTATATATTTTGCAGTCAGAGTTTCGCCACAATATCGACTCAGCGGTTGAAATTATGCTAACTATTCACAATAGTAGTAAGGGGATTGCTGGGATTTATCCTAAAGATATCGCTGAAACTAAGGCTAAGAAGGTGAATAGTTTGGCCCATCGTGAAGGCTACCCATTACTGACTCAAATCGAACCCCATCAAGGCGAATAGGGCAATCTGTTCTATTCACTCATAGGCTACTTATTAGCCGACATTGCGCCTATCTTCCTACTCAGTTTACTGTTCCCTCTCTTGATTTTATTCAACGATAACCTCATATATATATTATCGCTAAAAATTACCTATTCATTTAAGTACATCACTTTTCTTCGTCAATCGTCATCATTTCTTATTCATCCATATATTAGCTTGGTTCTTTAAAACATTAAGGTTTTTCCCTCTTTTTGTTATTACACAAGGACTTATGTTTAAACATATCTTTTGTCAGAATCTACTTTTAACGTGCTTTTATTCAAAATGACCTGTAGGTTATATATGGCAACAGAGATTTTTTGAATTTAATCATACATAGTCACCATACTCTTTGATACATTTTAGTACCTGTTAATAGATTGACTATATATAACGATCGTGTTGTGATAAAGCTAAATAGTAGCAAGGATGAATACGTCTATAGCTGTTCCGCTTTAATAATTGTTGTGTTTTGACCTTGAACAATCTTTTTGCCGCCCTGATTTACCAATTAAGCTATTAAATTATTATAAAGAGTTGTATAACCGTAGGAATTTCTTATGTTAAGTCGTCACCTTGAAGTCTCTTTGCGTTTAGCAATGACGCTTGCGCGCCAAAAGTCGCATGAGTATCTCACTGTTGAACATCTATTATTAGCGCTTCTTGAGAATACTCATGCTGCTAACACTTTAACCGCTTGTAATGCCAATGTCTCAAATCTGCGTACTGAGCTTGAAGCTTATATTGATAAGCATACGCCAACGATAGATGTGGACATGGAGCAATCACCGCAGCCTACTCAAAGCTTTGATCGCATCTTGCAGCGGGCTATTTTTCACGTACAATCTATCGGTGGTGGTCGATTGGTTGAAGGTTCAGACATTTTGGTTTCAATGTTTTCTGAGCATGATACATACGCAGTCTACTTGCTCAAAAAGCAAGGAATTAGTCGCTTAGAGCTTACTCAATATCTCTCGCACGGACAAGATAAGGATGAGCCATCTGAGCCGCGTGCTTCTATTAGCGGCGAACGTCGTAGCGCCTCAGAAAAAACCAGTAAAGATCCATTAGTGGAGTTTGCAAGTAATTTAAACCAACGTGCTGCAGAAGGTAAAACCGATCCATTGATAGGACGCGGTCCTGAAATTGAGCGTACTGCACAAGTATTGTGTCGTCGCCGTAAAAATAATCCATTGTTAGTTGGAGAGCCGGGCGTTGGTAAAACTTCTATCGCTGAAGGTTTGGCTTGGCTTATCATCAACGAAAAAGCCCCAAAACCACTGAATGGCTGTGTGATTTACAGTCTTGATATTGGTGCGTTGATTGCAGGTACCAAGTATCGCGGTGATTTTGAAAAACGTATGAAGTCATTACTTGATGCGCTCAAGAAAAAACCCAATGCGATTTTATTCATTGATGAGATTCATATGATTATTGGTGCAGGTTCATCAATGAGTAGTAATATGGATGTGTCAAACTTAATCAAGCCAGCACTTGCAAATGGTGAGTTACGTTGTGTCGGTTCGACCACCTTTACTGAGTATCGTCAAGTATTCGAAAAAGATCACGCATTATCGCGTCGTTTCCAGAAAATTGATGTAAAAGAGCCAAGTGTTGAAGATAGCATTGATATCTTACGCGGTCTTAAACCACGTTATGAAGAGTTCCACAACGTTGAGTATACTGATGAAGCGTTAGTGACAGCTGTAGAGTTGTCTTCTAAGCATATTCATGAGCGTTTTTTACCAGATAAAGCGATTGATGTTATCGATGAAGCTGGCGCGTATAAGCGTTTAGGGATTATTCCCGATACAAATGATATCAATGCAGAAGACGGTCTGATTGCGGATTTGGAAAAAGATATCAACCAAAAAGACCATGAAGGTATTGATACCAGTAAGTCTGATAACGACAATGAGATGCAAGCTAAGGCAGCCACTGCTAAAGCTGATGACGAGTCGAAAACAATAGATGATTTGCAAACGATCAATAATCAAAAGCCATCGATAAAAATTGATGTTGCTGATATTGAAGCCATTATTGCTAAGCTTGCCCGTATTCCACCCAAATCAGTCTCCAGTGATGATAAGAGTATTCTCAAGCATTTAGATCGTGATCTCAAGCATTTAGTGTTTGGACAGGATGAAGCGATCGCTACACTTGCTGATGCTATTAAGCTGTCACGAGCAGGACTAAAAGCACCAGAAAAACCGATTGGCTCCTTTATGTTTGCAGGTCCTACAGGGGTTGGTAAAACAGAAGTATCACGTCAGTTGGCGAGCCTGCTGGGCGTAGAGCTGGTACGCTTCGATATGTCAGAGTATATGGAGGCGCATACAGCCTCACGTCTGATAGGGGCGCCGCCAGGTTATGTCGGTTATGATCAAGGCGGTCTGCTTACTGAAAAAATCAATCAGCATCCGCACTGTGTATTGTTGTTTGATGAGATTGAAAAAGCGCATCCTGATGTTTTCAATTTACTATTGCAAGTCATGGACCACGGTACGCTAACTGACAACAACGGCCGTGTGGCTAGCTTTAAGCAAGTTATTGTTATTATGACGACCAACGTGGGTGCAGATAGTATCAGTCGCTCATCTATGGGCTTTACTCAACAAGATCACAGTCGCGACAATACTGAAGCGCTAAAACGAGTCTTTACGCCTGAGTTCCGTAATCGTTTAGATGCGATCATTCAGTTCAATCCTTTAGATACAGAAGTAGTGATCTCAGTTGTTGATAAGTTCTTAGTAGAGCTGCAAGTACAGCTTGATGACAAACAGGTCACTTTAGAGATTGACGATGAGGTACGTGACTATCTTGCTGATAAAGGGTATGACCGTTTAATGGGTGCGCGTCCTATGCAGCGTCTAATACAAGATGAGATTAAAAAACCATTGGCAAATATGATTTTGTTTGGTGATTTGGTTAATGGCGGAGTGGTACATATATCTCTAGAACCGGAACATGATGAAGAATCTAATACTACTTCTAACGAAGTTTTGTTGAATAAAGATGAGGCCACATCAAGTACTAGTATGCAAACTGATAAAGGTTCAGCGGATAGCCGTATTATTCTAACTGTGGTTGAAACTCATGAACCACATTCAGACTCTGAGTCATTAGCAAGTTAACAATATTCTTTCTTTAGATAAAAAACGGTTACTTAGGTAGCCGTTTTTTTGTGATATTCGATTATGCGATTGCTATACTTTATAACAAATTTGGCATAACATTTTGCTAATATAATAAGTAGGATGCTTTTTATAGTATGGTTATATACTTTTTAAGCTGATTAATAATAAATAAGAAAGGACTTGTTATGGAACTGTTCCATGAGCCGACAACAAAAACCCCAGAACAAAAGCAGGCGATTTTAGATAATGTACGCCTGCCAGAAGATTGGAAAACAGCATTAGCAGATGAATTAACCTCTGAGAATATGGATAACTTGCGGGCTTTTTTAAAAGAATCTTACCAGTCGAATGACAGTATTTATCCGCCAGCACAACTGATGTTTAATGCCTTTAATTTAACGCCGTTGTCACAAGTGAAAGTCGTGATTTTAGGTCAGGACCCTTACCATCGTCCAGGACAGGCAATGGGCCTATCGTTTTCTGTACCTAAAGCCATTCCAAAGCCTCCTTCATTGAACAATTTGCTTAAAGAGATGGCAGATGATATCGGTACCAAACCCCCTGCACATGGTGATTTGACCTATTGGGCACAGCAAGGGGTACTATTATTAAATAGCTCTTTAACGGTTAGAGAAGGTGAACCAAACAGCCATCAAAATAAAGGCTGGGAGCAGTTTACCGATGCTGTTATTGATGTGGTGAATGAACAAACAGAGCACACAGTATTTATATTGTGGGGCAGTAAAGCACAGAAGAAAGGTAAGTATATCAATACTGACAAGCATCTTATCTTAACCGCTGTTCATCCATCCCCGCTTGCTGCAAATCGTGGCGGATTTTTTGGTTCCAAGCCGTTTTCTAAAACCAATGACTATCTAAAGCAATATGGGAAAACGCTAATTGACTGGCAGCTACCACAGTAAATGGCAATGTTTCAATATGATGAGTATCAGCCTGTCTATTCTATGAATAAGCAATTAACAAATGATAAATTTAATTTTCTTCCAATTGCAACGAATACGTTTTGGTCAACTCAAGATGTTAAATGGATGCAAAAAGCTCTCACGCTTGCTCGTCAAGGTGCTGAGTGCGGAGAAGTGCCAGTAGGTGCGATATTGGTACATGATAATCAAATTATTGGTCAAGGGTTTAACGAGCCGATTGGACGCCATGATGCGACAGCACATGCTGAGATTGTCGCATTAAGAGATGCCTGTACGCGCTTGAAAAACTATCGCTTACCACTTAAGACTACTTTATACGTGACTTTAGAGCCATGCACCATGTGTATTGGGGCTCTGATACACGCACGGGTCGATAGGCTGATATATGCTGCAAGTGAGCCACGCGCTGGTATGGTTGGTAGTCAAATGGACTTGGCTGTACAGCCTTTTTATAATCATAGTATCCAAGTGCATAAAGGTTTATGTAGCGAACATAGCAGTCAGATGCTCAAAACTTTTTTTCGTGAACGTCGAAAAAGCATGAAGCAGCGTAAAGACAGTGCTTCTAGTAAATAATATGGTTAATGGATAAGATATAAGTCTTGATACTAGTGATAACGTGGTTTGTTTGCTATAATATTGCCCTATTTGATTGCTAACCAATTAATTGGCTTATTAAACACCTGATAAATAAACTTTAATATCAAGTAAGTATATGAAGCATCGTCTCCATAATATCTGTGATTAAGTGAGTGTTATGACCGTCTCTACACCTGATGACTCTTTACTTAATAGTGAGGATAGTGGTACAACGAGTTTTAAGCGTTATCCTGTCATTTGTATCGATGGGCCAAGTGGTGCAGGCAAGGGCACGGTTACATGGCGATTAGCACAGAGTCTTGGTTATCAACTATTAGATTCAGGCGCGTTATATCGTATCGTAGGACTAAAAGCGTTTGAGGCTGGATTGGTTAGTGCAGACGCCAAACGACCTATCGATGAAGAAGCATTACTGCAATTGACTCAAGGTTTAGATATTGTTTTTGTGCCCAATAATGAGTCAGGGCGGGTCGATATTTTGGTCAATGATGAAGCCGTCGGTGAGCAAGTCCGTAATGAAACTATCGGAGGTTATGCCTCTCAGATAGCGGTATTCCCTAAAGTTCGTCAAGCATTGCTTGAACTGCAACAAAATATGGCTAAACGTTCAGGGTTGGTCGCTGATGGTCGTGATATGGGAACGGTCGTTTTTCCAGATGCTGATGTGAAGGTTTTTTTGACGGCGAGTGCTACAGCCCGAGCTGAGCGCCGCGTAGCCCAATTGCTGAATGCTGGTCAAACAGCAGATTTTGAAGCCATTCTGAATACAATCAAAGCTCGTGATGAACGTGACGAAAACCGAACCACAGCACCGTCAAAACCTGCTGAAGATGCTTTGGTATTAGATAGCTCAATGTTAGATGCTGATAAAGTTTATAAGTTAATTAAAAAGCAATGCCAAGATAAAGGTATTTATTTTAATAGTTAATAAAAACAACATATTACGAACTAAAAACTTTCCTACGATGATTGAATTTAGTATAAAATTATAGTAATCAAGGTTAATAGTGTTTGAAGAAGTATCAAGATCTTTATATAAGACAGTTGTTGCTAGTAAGTAGAATTGACAAGAAGCTTATTATCAACAAACGTTTTTTTATATGATTGTATAAGATATAAAACCAGTATTCTCGTTTTATGCAATCATAAATTTGATCCGTACTGTGCTGGACAGGATACGGCTATACAAAGGTAGACATAATGGAATCATTTGCTGAACTATTTGAAGCGAGCATTGAAGAGCAGGGTCTGGATATTGAGCGTGGCTCAGTTATTACAGGTGCTGTTGTGGCCATCGATAGTGATTGGATCACAGTAGATACTGGTCTTAAATCTGAAGGTATCGTCGCTCGTGAAGAGTTTTTAAGCGAAGAAGGCGAACTTGAAGTTGAAGTTGGCGATAGTGTCGATGTTGTGGTTGAAGCAGTTGACAATGGTATGGGTCAAACCTTACTGTCACGTGAAAAAGCCAAACGCGTTGAGACGTGGAATGTCCTTGAAAAAATCTATGACAACGATGAGATTGTTAAAGGCATCATTTCTAGTAAAGTAAAAGGTGGTTTTACTGTAGACGTGGGTTCAGTACGCGCGTTCTTACCAGGCTCATTGGTAGATGTACGTCCGATCCGTGACACGACGCATCTTGAAGGCAAAGAGCTAGAATTCAAAGTCATCAAACTTGATCAAAAGCGTAACAACGTTGTGGTTAGCCGCCGCGCAGTTATGGAAGCTGAAAACTCAGCTGAGCGTGAAGAGCTATTGAACAAGCTTGAAGAAGGTATTGAGATCGAAGGTATCGTAAAGAACCTTACTGATTACGGTGCATTCGTTGATCTTGGTGGTATCGATGGCTTGCTACACATTACTGACATGGCATGGCGCCGTATCAAGCACCCATCTGAAGTTGTTGAAGTTGGCCAAGACTTAAAAGTTAAAGTACTGAAGTTTGATCGTGAACGTAACCGCGTAAGCTTAGGTCTAAAACAACTTGGTACTGATCCTTGGGACAACGTGGGCGGCACTTACCCAGTCGGTAGTGTGGTTAAAGCACGTGTAACTAACTTGACAGATTATGGTTGCTTCGCTGAAATTTCTGAAGGTATCGAAGGTTTGGTACACGTATCAGAAATGGATCACACTAACAAAAATATCCATCCATCGAAAGTCGTTCAAGTAGGCGATGAGATTGATGTGATGATTCTTGATATTGATGAAGAACGTCGTCGTATCAGCTTAGGTATCAAGCAAACCCTAGCAAACCCATGGGATGAGTTTGATAAAAAGCACGAGCGCGGTGATAAAATCACTGGTACGATCAAATCAATCACTGACTTTGGTATCTTTATCGGTCTAGACGGTGGTATTGATGGTCTTGTTCACTTGTCTGATATCTCTTGGAATGAGACTGGTGAAGAAGCTATCCGTAACTACAACAAAGGTGACACCGTTGAAGCAATGGTATTGTCTGTAGATGCAGAAGCAAACCGTATCAGTCTAGGCGTGAAGCAGTTAAGCTCAGATCCATTTAACGAGTACTTGGTTAGTAATGACCGCGGTGCTATCGTAAATGGTAAAGTAAAAGAAGTAGATGCTAAAGGTGCTACTATTGAACTTGCGGATGAAGTAGAAGCTTACCTACGTGCTTCTGAAATTCAACGTGATCGCGTTGAAGATGCTACTAAGCATTTAAGCGTTGGTGATGATGTTGAAGCGAAGATCATTAGTGTAGATCGTAAGACTCGTAATATCAGCTTGTCTATCAAAGCAAAAGACGAAGCCGAAGAGCGTCAAGCGATTAAAGATCTTGGCGGTGCAAGTGCTACTCCAGCAGCTGGTTCTGATGCTCAACCAAAAACGATTGGTGATCTAATCAAAGAGCAAATGCAGTAAGCTTTAAGTTATAACTATATTAACCATAAAAAAAGCGACTTCGGTCGCTTTTTTTATGATTAAAAATGATGATAGCGCTTAATCAATAAGTACAAAAACAATTTTTCAACGTTTTGTCCAAACTTTGATTCCTATTTGTGTAGAATTCCGCTATCATTTGCTACATTGAGTAAAGAAATGTAAACTCATGCCAAGTGTTTGATTATACATTAACTTTTAAGCGTTATTATTTTTATCTTTTTAAAGTAGCTGTTCTTATAAAAAACAATCGATTAGTTTTGGACGATACTTTGTAGTAATAATAACCAATTGATAACCTAGATATGATTGATATGTAAATAATACATAGCGAAAAATCGCCTTTATTTATCAGTCATATTTTCATTAATTAAAGAAGGCAATTGTAACGATGCAACAAGCGATTAATAAATCCGACTTCATTAGTAATTTAAGTGTGAGCTGTGACACCATGACTGAGATGGTTGTTGATGATGCTGTGCGAGAAATACTAAACTTGATGGTAGATACTTTGGCTAATGATGGCCGAGTTGAAGTTCGAGGGTTTGGTAGCTTTTGCTTGCATCATCGACGTGCTCGTATGGGCCGTAATCCAAAGACAGGAGAGAGCGTACCGGTACCTGCTAAAGCTATTCCTCATTTTAAACCTGGCAAAGCATTGCGTGAAGCAGTCAACGACAAAGTAGCCTCATAGCTCATAAAGACTGATGGTTAACAGAACAAGTATAAAGTAATGGGTACTTATGATTTATCATGACTACTTATTATTTAATTTACTTGTTTTACCTTTGTTAGGTATTAAGAAGCAGGTGTTTTCGCACATTTTGTCGAGGTATGCATATCATGCGCTTTATACTGTTCGTTTTATTATTTTTAAGTTTTGCTTATGCGCTTGGTTTGGTGATAGCTAACAATACCGATATTGGCGTCAACCTGCTGTTCTTACAAGCTCCTACGATGAATTTAGGACTGCTACTCATACTTTGTCTGATACTCGGTATTGTGATTGGTATGCTATTAGCATTATTAATTTTCCGTGTATTACAAAATAAGTGGGAAATATCGCGTTTGCAAAAGTTAAATGCTAATTTGCAAGAACAAGTAACTCAGGCCAACGTCGTTATCGATCGTCAAGCGAATGCGCCGACAGTTGAAGAAGCTGTTTATGGTTCGACAGCGACCAACGTACATGACCAAGCCACGGTTAATGTAGATGAGAGTGCTACGCTTACTAAGCAAAAGCGAGACTAAATTATGTAATGGTTAATCAATGATTCACCTATACATATCACGCTTAATAAATTCAATATTGATATGGCAACATCATGAATAATACAACTAATTCTCCAGTCATCATTGCTTTAGATAATATGACAATGGAAGCATCAATAGCATTGGCTGAGCAGCTAGATCCAGCGCTGTGTCGTTTAAAAGTAGGTAAGGAGCTGTTTACTCGCTGCGGGCCTGATATCATAAAAGCGCTTCATCAACGTCAATTTGAAGTGTTTTTAGATTTGAAGTTTCATGATATTCCTAACACCACAGCACAAGCAGTATTAGCGGCAGCCGAGCTTGGTATATGGATGGTTAATATTCATGCTAGCGCAGGCTTTGAAGCTATGTCTCTGGCTAAACAGCGCTTACTGGATAATGACTTAGATACCTTACTAATTGCTGTTACTGTGTTGACTTCTATGGATAATGACGCATTGATGCAAACAGGTATTACTGATGGTTTAGATGTACAAGTTAGTCGTTTAGCACAATTAACTAAGCAAGCTGGTCTTGATGGCGTGGTTTGTTCAGCACAAGAAGCTGAAACCCTCAAGACGCTGTGTGGTCAAGATTTTAAGCTAGTGACGCCTGGTATTCGTTTACCAGAAGACAATGCCGATGACCAAAAACGTATCTGTACGCCAAAGCAGGCGTTGAATGATGGCGCTGATTATCTCGTGATAGGACGTTCTATTACACAGGCTACGAACCCTGCTGCTAAATTGCAGATGATACTCAATAGTATCTAATGTTTATAATGTTATAAGAGGTGCAGCTTAAACAGCTGCATTTTTGCTTTTTGTAGGTAGCAAAAAAGGTGCTACACTATTTAACTTTATATGTATACCAGTTGCGAAACTATGATTGGCAGTGTCAAACTTGCTCAGTGCTAAGCAAACCACAAATAGAGTACTTATGCTTGTGATCATTGTTTGATGCTTCTACAGCTGGTGTTATTAGACAACAATGGATAATATGAAATTACAGATACTAAGTGACTTACATATTGATAGTTATGCACGTCAATCACATCCCGTAGGTCATATTCCCAAAACTGACGCTGACGTGGTATTAGTAGCAGGGGATACTGCCAACAGCGATAGTGGTATGCCATGGTTACAGGAGCAGGCAGAACGTCTGCAAGTGCCCCTTATTACCATCGCAGGCAACCATGAGTACTTTAATGAAGATGTATTGCATTTTGATAAAAAATTAGCCACTTGGGACAACTATAATACCGATTCGCAGCTAGGCGTTCGCGTCTTACAGTGCCAGCATCTCGATATTGGTGAGGTACGTATTTTGGGGTGTACGTTGTGGACAGATTATCAGTATCAAGCCAATGAAGATACGATGGTAGTTGCTAAACGTTTTATGCGTGATTATAAGCAGATATATGCAGGTAATGGGCTATTTTCTCCTGAAATATCGATTGAGCTACATATTCAACAGCGCCAATGGTTAAAGCAGGCGTTGATTGAGGCGCAGCAATTAGGAAAAAAAACAATCGTGATGACTCATCATAGTATTAGCGCCTTATCGGT
This sequence comes from Psychrobacter sp. 1U1, assembly GCF_051847535.1. Lineage (NCBI taxonomy): Bacteria > Pseudomonadati > Pseudomonadota > Gammaproteobacteria > Moraxellales > Moraxellaceae > Psychrobacter > Psychrobacter sp. 1U1. Next base: position 355,401 of record NZ_JBPYDD010000001.1, read on the forward strand.
CTCTGAAAAGTATGCTACGCTGCCCAGTAACGCAGCTTTTGTTAGTGATTTATCTAGCTGGATGCATAAGGATTGGGCACCAACCCTATGGGTACACGGCCATACCCATGAAGCGTTTGATTACCGTATTGGTAATACCCGCGTGATTGTCAATCCTCGTGCATATCCTAACGAAGTTAGTAGCACTGAGATTGAGTTTGCGTGGGATAGAGTTATCGATATTGGCTAGCATATCTTGAATGATGTGAATTATGCGATACAGCCTACACAATGCTGCCTGTAAGCCATGAGCATTTGGTGTTGTAGTCTCTATATGACTTATCTATCGTTATACTTTGTTACTGACATTTTTATTGTTGGTCTGCTCATATTTCGTTCACTAGTATCCAATAATCTGCTACGCTAGCTGCTATGAGTAAATTTTCTGAATCATCACGTTCTGAGCAGTCCAATGCTCAAAAGCCTCTTAAGATGAGCGCGCCTGCCCCAGCGCATCTGCCTGATAGTATGATTTCTTCGGTTAACTTGTTACCCGAGAATAAGCGCTTGATTTTGTTTACTAGACACTCTTTGCGTGAGCGCTCCGATGGTAACGGGTTTGCCAGCTACCAGCTGCCACTTACACCTAAAGGACGCGTATTAGCAAAGTCTTGGGGACGCTGGTTAGCTGGTCATCTACCATATTCTCTCGACGTAGATAGCATCTCAAGCCCTATTGGACGTTGTATTGATACTGCGCAGCTAATGCAAGAAGGGGCAGGATTACAACGACCGATAGCGCATCAATCGTTATTGGTTGAGCCAGGTAGCTTGGTTACTGAGCCTGAAATTGCGAATGCAGTCTTTAAAGAGATTGGTGTGCTCAATTTTATTAATCGTTTTTTACAAGGTAACCTTGAAGGTACAAAAAATGCCTATCAAGGTGGACTCGATATTTTATCGCTTTTTTATCAAAACCAGCCACAGCATGGACATTTAATGTTGGCAGTGAGTCATGATACGTTACTATCTGCTTTTTTAGCGATAATGTTCGATGTGATTGAGATTGATTGGAACGACTGGCCCAAAATGATGGAAGGCGTGTTTTTATGGTTTGATGATAAGCCATTTGAGCAGGCTAATGCATATTTTGTTTGGCGCGGTGAGGTTTATGTTCGCCCGATCAATACGTTAATAGATAGCTACCGTGCTGCTGGTTTTCATCCTAGTAAGCTATTATTACCGCCGAAAGTGAGATGGACGTAGTATTAAAGCGGCGCGAGGCTAAAACTACAAGGGACAGTATTAAATATGACATTTTGAATAGATATAAAAAAACCTTGCCACTAGGACAAGGTTTTTTTATGAACGCTTGTTAAAGCTACTAATCTTAAGCTTGAAGAGCTTTGATAGCTTTGTTTAGACGGCTCTTACGACGGGCAGATTTATTCTTATGAATAATGCCTTTGTCAGCCATACGATCAAGAACAGGTACCGCTTTTTTATAAGCTTCGGTAGCTGCATCATAATCTTTAGATTCGATTGCCGCGTCGACACGCTTTAAATAAGTACGAACCATAGAGCGTTGTGACGCTGAGTTTTGGCGACGTTTAGTGTTTTGACGGGCGCGTTTACGAGCTTGTGCAGTGTTAGCCACGCGTATCTCCTTTATGAAAGACAGATAAAAATATGAATGTTGATTGGAATAATGAGTTTAACAATCATCGGTGACGAGCAGCCGTCTCGTCAAACATGATATCGATGTTCAATATTAGACTTCCTAATATTAATAAATCATCGGTAGCGTCAAAGCCATCTGGAATAATTAAATAGCTATGACATGTAAAGCCGGATATCTTAGCAAATTATTGCGCTTAGAACAATATATTTGACCATCAAAGCGAAAAGAAGTTGTATGTGTCGTTATGCTAATATGTATAAAGTTAGGTATATAGATAAATAGTGGTTAATAATCGAACCATTGATAAAAACTTTTACAATAAATCATGAATAGTAGCGACAGTTATAGGGTAACTTAGTTATGATACTGCCCTATAATATAGGGCATAGTCCGTTTTACGTAAAACCAGTAGGTTACTAGCCACGCACTGTATGGGTTTTATAGTGAATCGTCTATAGTACGACTCGAAAACCATAAACCTAAAAGTCATAAAATAGTCTCTATAATACTTTACGATTATGAATAATGGATAGGATATGCAGCAAAAAGCAATTTTAATTGGCGCGACAGGCTTGGTTGGTCAGCATCTTGCGAAGCAGCTTAGTGAACTCTATGATACATTAATAGTCATTGCCAGACGTCCACCGAGGTATATAAATGCTAGTATGAGATTCTATCAGGTGAATGACTTTGATAACTTAGCCGACGTTTTTGCAAACATCGGTGTGGATGCTACAACGGATGCTTTCAGTTGCCTTGGTACAACTAAGAAGCAAGCAGGCAGCGATGAGGCTTTTCGAAAAGTAGATTATGACTATAACGTAAGTTTTGCCAAGTTATGCTTTGATAAAGGGGTTAAAAACTTTTTTTTATTGTCTGCAATGAATGCTGACGTTGACAGTCGGTTTTTATATAATAGAGTAAAAGCAGAAACTGAACAAACCATTATGAGCCTAGGGTTTGAGCGTTTGGCTGTTTTTCGTCCCTCATTATTATTGGGTAAGCATAAAGGTCGACCAATCGAGAGCATTAGTCAAAAAGCCTTTAAAATCATCTCGCCTTTAGTGTCTGAATCATTACCGCTGCATCCCATTTCAGCCAAACGTGTCGCGATTTCGATGGCAATGACCGCCCATGATATGTACGAACGTCGTAAATACAGCGATTATCGTTCTGAATCAAAGCTCTCTGAATCAAAGCCCAGTATGACTGATATTATCGAGAATAAGCAGATGCTAGCGATGACTCGTGTCAAAAAATGAATCACGACATTACTATGTCGGTAAGTTAGGCCAAACGACCAAACTTGTTTGGAAGATAATAGCCTAAGCATTTGCTGATAAAGTAATATCAATAATAGCAAGACCATAGATTGCAAAATAACTGATAGTCATTAACAAGGAGTAAATAGCTATGTCAGAATCAACAGCAATGAATAAAGAGAACTTTGTAACCTGTGATTTATTGGATGCCAATCCTGAATCACAAGTCTGCTTACCAAATATTGAGGGCAAGACCTTTCAGAGTTTTGGCGCAAAAGATAAGTTTTGCGGCGAAATTGTGACAGTAAAATGCTTTGAAGATAATAGCCGTGTGAAGGCATTATTGAATAGTAATGGCAAAGACGATAACGGTGCAGGCAAAGTGTTGGTCGTCGATGGTGGTGGTTCAATGCGCTGTGCGCTGCTCGGCGATATGATTGCACAGTCAGCGATTGATAATGGCTGGGCTGGAGTTATTGTGTATGGCTGCGTCCGTGATGTCGATGACATGGCGCAAATGAATATCGGTGTGATGGCATTAGGCTGTATCCCGCGCAAGTCAACACGCCGAAATGAGGGTCAAACAGATATTGAAATTAGCTTTGGCGACCTGACTTTAAATTCTGGCATGTTTGTCTATGCAGATAATAATGGCATTATTGCAAGTCATAAGTCTTTAATAGCGTAAAGTATTGTTAGTATAAATCGATTGTAATTATAAATAATTATATATTATAAGTAATTATATGATAATTAAAAAACCCAGTTCAAATTACGGAACTGGGTTTTTTGGTTGAAAGTAAATGATTCATTAGTATTTTTCAAGCTCTGAGAGTAGTTGTTCGCGTGCTTTATAAATCCTGCGTAGACCAAGCCATAAGCTAATACACATAACGATCAACACCGAGGTAAAAGGCAAGCCCGTACTTACTGAGCCTGCTTGAATGGTTTTTAGGGCTTGCGCACCGCCGCCATAGAGAAGAGCAATAGCGATAAGTCCTTGAGCAACAGCCCAAAATATACGCTGATATATTGAAGCTTCAAGCTTACCACCTGCCGTAATCGTATCAACCACTAAAGAGCCTGAGTCTGATGAAGTCACAAAAAACACCATTACTAGAATAATAGCAATTAAAGAGGTAATGGTCCCTAGAGGAAGATTTGCCAGCATCTGAAATAAGGTTAAGGAAGCATCACTGACCCCTCCTGCCAGCTCACCGACTTGATTATCATATTGGCTCAATCCTGACTGTCCAAATACCGTCATCCAGACGATGGTTACAAGCGTAGGGGCCAACATTACTGAGGTAATAAACTCACGTACTGTACGGCCTTTTGAAATACGAGCAATAAACATACCTACAAAAGGTGACCAGCTGATCCACCATGCCCAATAAAACACTGTCCAGCCATGAAAGAATTCGTCGTCACCGCGGCCTATAGGATTCGATAACGGGATAATATAAGTTGCATAATCAACAGCAGTGGCACCGATTTTACTCAGCAATCCGATTGAGTTGCCAACGAAAAACACAAACAGCAACAAAGATAAAGCGACTAACATATTGACGTTACTCAATAGCTTAACCCCGCCATCAAGGCCACGTGCTACAGATATTGTAGCAAGAGCAGTCACTACAACTATAATGGTAATCTCAAGCGAATTACCTGCAAAGTCCCAACCAAACAAATAATTAAGTCCGCTGGCCGCTTGTTGAGCACCCAAACCCAGCGAAGTCGCTAGACCAAATATCGTTGCTAGTACGGCCAATATATCAATAATATGACCAGGCAGCCCCCATGTCTTTTCTTTAAAAATAGGATAAAATACGGAGCGCATGGTCAATGGGAAGCGAAAATTGTAAGCAAATAGGGCCAATGACAAACCAACTACTGCATAGATACCCCAAGGGTGCAAACCCCAGTGGTACATGGTCGCACCCATAGCAGCATGGTAAGCTTCAGGGCTGCCTGCTGCGACACCAAGTGGTGTACCTGCCCAACCGCTTGCATAAGCCAATGGCTCAGCCACACTCCAAAACATAAGGCCGATGCCCATGCCAGCTGCGAACAACATGGAGAGCCACGAGCGCCGATTGAACTCAGGTTTGGCATTTATACCGCCAATTCGGATGCTGCCATAGGGAGACACAACCAATATCAGACTAAATATCACCATAATATTAGCTGTGCTGACAAAGAGCCAGTCAAAACCATTGACCACCCAATCTTTAGTACCATTAAGCCAAGAATTGGCTATATTCGGTAGTAATAAAGCAAATAATACAAAGCCAACAACGGCAATAGCGGTAAAGAAGAATACAGGTCTGTGTAAATCTAAACCCAATATTTCAGTGTTATTTTCACCAACTGTATGTTCAGTGGTATAAAGCCTGCGACGAAATTTATCGAGAAGGGGCTTTGGAATCTGTTTTTGCTCGTTCATAGGTGACGAATCTCCTGATGAGTTAGCTGAGCTGGACACCGTCAAAGTATCGACTATTTATGACTAATAAACAGTTTTTGGCAGCTACAAGCTTTAGATTTTAGGTAATGTAAAAATGCTGTTGGCGCTTTACAGAGAGTGCAAGCTACTGAATAATCGAGACTCAATAAAAGGCATGTATAGGAGATATTTATTCAAAATACTATGCAAAAGTTTATATAGAAATAATTAAATGCTAACAATGGAAAGTTAGCTTAAAACAAGAATAGCCAAAAGCGTGCCATGTTAACAAACCGTTTAGTTTTGTCAAATCGTAGCAGCCTGTTAAAGTGTAAATTAGTTTTGGTCAATTGCGAAAATATTCGTATAATAACTGCCAGATTCTTAAATAGATCCTACCTGCTATGTCTATCACTGCCCTAACTGACGCTTTTGCTCCCATTAATGAACAGCTATTTCCTATCCAAAACTTGCAAAGACGCTGGCTTGCACCCGTACATGGTGCAGTAGGCAGTCTATGGTTAGCAAGTTTGGTCAAAACGACTATATGGGAAGTATCAGAACGTTTGAAAGTGGTCGTAGCTCGAGATCAAAACCAGCTCAACCAGATAGAGACTGAACTGGCATTTTGCGGCGTTGATGCTTATGTCTTTCCTGACTGGGAGACGCTAACGTATGATGAGCTGTCCCCGCACCAAGATATCGTTAGTGAACGAATCAACTTATTGACAGATATGCCAACGTCAGGTGTGCTACTCATATCTGTACAAGCTTTGATGCATCGCGTTGCACCGCCTAGCTGGCTGATTGGACAACACTTTGATTTAGGTGTTGGTGATCAATTTGATATCCATACTCAACGTGAGCTACTAGCGAAAGCGGGCTACCGTGCGGTTGACAATGTATTTGAGCCAGGCGAGTTTGCAGTACGCGGTAGTATTATTGATATTTTTGCGATGGGTCAGCCATTTCCACTGCGCCTAGATTTATTTGATGATGAAATTGAGACAATTCGCTTTTTTCACCCGCAGACTCAGCGTACGTTGACCGATGATGATCTAAAGGCTATGGTCTCCGGTAATGATAAAAGTATGGGTCAAGAGTCGCTATCGTTGTTGCATAAATTGCCCGATATCTCAAAACCTATTAAGAAGTTTCAAATACTACCTGCAAAAGAGTTTCCTTTAGAAGATGGGAAAGACACTTTTCGCATGAATTTTGCTGCAATGTTCCCAAATGCTAGTAGCCGTAAATCTGAGTTACATAAAGATGTGATGGCAGGAATTGCGAGTAGTGGGCTTGAATATTATCAACCGTTGTTTTTTGATCTAGAAGATTGGCAGCAAGAGAGCAGCTTATTCAATTATTTGCCTAAAGATGCTTTGTTCATTACAGATGAGCTAATCAATGAGCGCCAAGCGGATTACTGGTCGCAAATCCAGCGCCGCTATGAAGAGCGTCGTCATGATATTGATAAACCTATCGTAGCACCAAAGCTATTGTATTTATTATCCAATACGCTGAATGAGCATTTAAACCAGTATCCACGAGTGATATTAAGTGCAAGAGAAGAGCTCGCATCTATGACAGATGTAGCAGATCTCAATGGTCAAGAAGCATCCGCATCTACTGTATTGCAAACCAAACAGCAAGGCCTAGTCACATTAAGCGCTCAAATGCCGCCGCAATTGACAGTAAACCACCAAAAGGCAGAACCTTTAACCGAACTGTTGGATTTTTTACATCTGCAGGTAGAAACAGGTACACCAGTATTAATTGTCGCTGAAACTGCAGGTCGTCGTGAGATTCTCATTGAGCTGTTCAAAGGTAAAATTGATATAAAAACCTATGACAGCTTCAAAGATTTTTTAGCAGCAGACAAGGTCAGTGACAACAATTCAAGCCAAAAACCATATGTTGGTCTGACAGTTGCACCGATTGAGCGCGGAGTCTTTGTCCCCGAACGTTTGGTGCTGATTAGTGAGACTCAGCTATTCGGTAGGCAAGTACTACAAACACGTCGCCGTCGACAAAGTGGCGTATCAGAAGAGTTCTTGGTCAAAAGTGTCACTGAAATGACACAAGGCAGTCCTATTGTCCATATCGAGCATGGTATTGGTCGCTATAATGGCCTCATTATTTTAGATGTGGGTGACGGTGAGCAAGAATTTATCCATCTAAAATACGCCGATGATGCCAGTATTTATGTACCAGTAGCCAGTCTACAAATGATCAGTCGTTACAGTGGTGGTGATCCAGCACTTGCTCCTCTACACAAAATTGGTAGTGGAAAATGGGACAAAGCCAAGCAAAAAGCATTGCAGCAAATTCATGATGTAGCGGCAGAGCTGCTCAATATGCAAGCAAGACGCGAAGCCAAAGTGGGTATTCATTTTAAAATAGATATCTCACAGTATGATCTGTTTGCCAGCCAGTTTGCTTTTGAAGAGACCCCTGATCAAGCCAACGCTATTCATGCGGTTATCGAAGATATGAGACAAAACCAGCCGATGGATCGTCTTATTTGCGGTGACGTGGGCTTTGGTAAAACAGAGGTTGCCATGCGAGCTGCGTTTATTGCCGTCAGCGCTGGTTATCAGGTTGCCGTATTAGTACCGACTACTTTGCTTGCAGGACAGCATGAAGACAACTTCCGCGACCGTTTTGCTGATTGGCCTGTTCGTATCGAGACCTTATCACGGTTTGGTGGTAAAAAGCATCAGGAGACAGTGCTAGCAGATTTGGCTGCTGGTAAAGTTGATATTGTGATAGGCACGCATAAGCTGTTACAGCCTGATGTCAAGTTTTCTAACTTGGGGTTGATGATCGTCGATGAAGAACATCGCTTTGGTGTGCGTCACAAAGAGCGTATCAAGGCTATTCAGACTGATGTAGATAGTTTGTCGATGACAGCGACACCGATACCTAGAACGCTTAACATGGCGCTATCTGGTATGCGTGATATGTCTATTATTGCAACCCCGCCTGCACGTCGTTTGGCTATTAAAACTTTTGTCATGCAAAAGACAGAAGCTTTGATGAAAGAGGCTATTTTACGTGAGTTGCTACGCGGCGGACAGGTATACTTATTGCATAATGATGTCGCCAGTATTGAGCGTATGGCAGAGACTATTCGCGAGCTGGTACCAGAGGCACGTGTAGGGGTCGCTCATGGACAGATGCAGGAGCGTGAGCTTGAACAAATCATGCAGCAGTACTACCATAAAAAATTCAATGTGTTGATTTGCACAACTATTATCGAAACTGGTATCGATGTACCAAATGCCAATACTATTATTATTGAGCGCGCTGACAAATTTGGCCTGGCTCAGCTGCATCAGTTGCGTGGCCGTGTCGGTCGCAGTCATCATCAAGCGTACTGTTATCTGTTAGTACCATCGCTTAAGGGTCTTAAAGGGGATGCCAAACGCCGATTACATGCGATTGAGCGCGCCAATACATTGGGTGCAGGCTTTATGCTGGCGAGTGAAGATTTAGAGATTCGCGGTGCTGGTGAAATCCTAGGCAAACAGCAAAGCGGTAATATGCAGGCAATTGGCTTTAGTCTGTATATGGATATGCTCGAACGGGCTACCAAAGCCATCAAAGCAGGCAAAGAGCCAGATTTGAGCACGCCGTTATCGTTAACCAGTGAAATAAACTTACACAGCTCAGCACTGATACCAGAAGAGTATCTGCATGATGTACACCAGCGCCTATTATTTTATAAACGGATTAGTAACGCGGATAGTAAAGAAACCTTGATCGACATACGTACTGAAATGATCGACCGTTTTGGCGTGCTGCCAGATCAAACCAAGCAGCTATTTGCCATTCATGACCTGCGCTTACAGACAGAGCCATTAAAAATTAACAAAATTGATGCCAATAGTCATAGTGTGACCTTAGAATTTGCGCCTGATACACCAGTTGACGCGCTGGCAATCATTAAATTGATTCAATCTGATGGTCAACGTTATCGTATGAACGGCGCTTCAGGTATTCGTTATAATGACGCCGATAAACTTGAGACACCGCAGCAGCGGGTCACTGCTATCCAAGAGCTACTGCAGTATTTTAGCGAACATACAGTAGCCGAAACAGCTTAAAAACGTGTTCTGTTTTCTTTAGTCAAGGGCGTTATATTGTTATCATCTTGCCTCAATATAAAACACAGTTTTGATAGATAAGTATGATCAGTAGTAGGTATGTGTGAATGTTTAACACGTCGTTACAGATAACTGATAAAATAGCGCCATTATAGATAACTGTTAACTGATTTTATTGATATTTTATAACAAGAGAAGCCGTTATTATGTTCCAACTGCATCCTAAGCTTGCTGCTGATAGTTTTTTGGTAGGGGATTTTCCCTTGTCGACATGTCGTTTGATTAACGACTGCCAGTTTCCTTGGCTGGTTTTAATACCACGTGTATCAGGTATCAAAGAATTGTATGAATTGTCTGAATCCGACCAAGCACAATTTTTACGTGAGTCAAGCTGGTTGTCAAGCCAACTTGCCAAGACATTCCAAGCCGACAAAATGAATGTTGCAGCACTCGGCAACCAAGTTCCACAGCTACACTTTCATCATATAGTACGCTATCAAAACGATCTGCAATGGCCAAATCCAGTATGGGGCGTACCTGCAGTACCATATACAAAAGATATATTGGCACAAATGCAGCAAACATTAATGATTGCATTGCGAGGTCATCATCAAATGCCGTTTGATTGGCAAATGTAGTTGTTAATCAACAGTTAGATACAATGTTAGATACAGTACTTGGCGAATGGTTACGTTTATATTTTTTGCGTTGTACTGTTTCTTACGTTATAACCAGAACGTCAACTACTGACACTACTGAGTAATGTTAAACGGTATCTAGGATGAATAGTATTGATTAACTGTTGTTCATTTTTAGCAATGTACGTTACTAGTAACTTATACAACATCTACATAGATCATTACCGCCAATCAACCAGCTGTATTCCTCTCTATTTTATTATAAAATTTAACACTCACTCTTCTAAGCTTTTTTAGCTTGTCTTAATCTAAGCGACTGTCAAGTATGCCTCTTTTAGGTAGATTGAAATCATCGACTTTATTGAAAAATCAAGAATATGCTCGGTTTGACTATCCAGAGATATTCGTCCTACTGCTTACTGTAGTGCTGGTCGCTATGCATTTTGAGTTTAATTCTATTTCAATGGTATTGTTTACAATTGTAAGCCTACCAAGTCTAATGATTTTAATTTACAACTACCGGCGTCAACCAAGCTTTTGGACATCCAATATCGTTGTAATGCTATTGTCAACAGTCATTGGAAGTATGCAGTTTTGTACCATCTTATCACTGAGTTTGTCATTATTGATCGGTATTCGAATCATCTTAAGTGAGCCTGAAAATCGACTTAAGCTGATTATTGTTTCGATCGTTATTACTGTCATGTTTTATTACGTCAGTACCATGCTAAATAGCGATATGATGGTTTGCAATGATGACTTTATATCACCCATTGTATTACTAGCTAGTATTATTACTATATGCTGTCAGTTTTGGGAGATTTATCATAAATATTTGAGTTACGAAAACACGGCAGAGAAGACAAAGGGACGACTTAATACTTTGGTATCAGTCATTAGTAAATTGTCCCGTTTCATACCTCCTCAGGTCTGGCAACCAATTGTAAAGTCAGACAATGTGGTAGATGTGAATAATAAACGAGCGAAACTTACGATCATGTTTTCAGACATCGCTGGATTCACTGAGCTGTCTGACAGTCTAAGCTCTGATAACCTAGCTGATATTTTAAATACTTATATGAAATGTATGACAGTTATTGCCAACAAACACGGCGCGATGCTAGACAAGTTTGTTGGTGATGGTATGATATGTTTTTTTGGTGAACCCAACAGTCGAGGGACGCGGCAAGATGCATTGGACTGCGTGGCCATGGCAATTGATATGCGCCGAGAAATGCGCAGTTTACGTCAGGAATGGCGTTTGATGGGCTTTGAAGGACTGTATGTACGCATTGGGATTACCACCGGTTACTGTCATGTAGGGAACTTTGGCAGTAATAGTCGCATGAGCTATACTATCATTGGTAAAGAGGCAAATCTTGCATCTCGTCTTGAATCGATAGCAGGAAAGGGAGATATTCTTATTAGTCAAAGGACTTATGATTATGTCTGCCACGATTACGAATGCGAATATGCTGGCACCTATCAGTTAAAAGGTTTTGATAGTAGTATCAATGCTTGGCAAGTATTAGACCCTGACGCTAATAAAGGCCGCTTATCTAAGTGGGTGGATCATACTCTACCTGGCTTTAATCTACATCTAAATTTTAAAGACATGCAAAATTATGATTATAAAGAGATTAAAAGCAAACTGAACTTCGCACTTGAACGTATTGAAAAGGAAGAAAAAGAGCATTCTTTAATCAATAAGTAAAAGATAACTGGGGCAGTTTTTTTAATTAACACAATGAACGAAGATTACTAGCTTTTCATCCAAACAAAAAGCCAGCTATTATATTTTAATAGCTGGCTTTTTAGTGTAGAAAAACTTTATGCTTATTCTTTAATGATTTTCTTTGGCATGGTTAAGCGTATATTTGGGAATTTCTATGGTTAAATCTTCTTCATCAAGCATCACCTGACAAGACAGGCGTGAATCAGGTTCCAGTCCCCAAGCACGATCTAACAAGTCGGCTTCAATATCATCCATTTCTTCTAAGCTATTAAATCCTTTACGAACCACGACATGACAGGTCGTACATGCTTTTGACATCTCACAAGCATGTTCAATCTTGACGCCTTTTTCAAGCAAGGCTTTACATAAATTATCACCAGATTGAAGCTCGACCTCAGTACCTTCAGGGCAAATCTCGTGATGGGGTAGTACAGTAATCTTTGGCATAAATTGTCTGTCCAATACTAATCGATTAAAAATCTAAAAATGAAATGTTATAACGTATAAATATATTATATTAAATGAATTATACTTATTGATTTATAGTCATCAGTGTAGCTATTACCAGTCCTGAGCACTTGTACCTGCCATGCTGGCTTTGACACTCTGATTCATAATACGAGCAGCAAAAGCGTCGCTGTGCGGTTTAAGTGAAGCTTGTTCTCTCTCGATAACTGATAAGTCGTCAGTTTCAAGGGCCGTTTGTAACCCTTGAATATGCTTAGCAAGGGACTGCTGCTCCTCCGATGTTAATAAAGCAGCAAACTCGTTCAGGGCGGATTGTAGCGCGAGCACTTCGCGCTCAGCTTCTACTTTAGTCTCAATTAAAGAACGAGCGTTTTTATCTTCTTCTGCATGCTTAAATCCAGCAGTCAAAAGCTGCTCTTTTTGCTCATCTGATAATCCATAAGAAGGCACAATCTCAATCTGACTCTCTGTCTTTGTTGTGGTTTCTTGTGCACTAACTGTCAACTGTCCATTAGCATCAATACTAAAAGTCACTTCAATACGGGCAAAACCTGCTTTCATTGGCGGAATGCCATATAGCTCAAAACGTCCCAGTGAACGGCAGTTCTCTACTGTTTCGCGCTCACCTTGTACTACGTGAACAACCATGCCCGTTTGTCCGTCTTGATAAGTGGTAAACACTTGACGCTTTTTAACAGGAATAGGGGTATTACGTGGGATTAATACTTCAACCAAACCGCCCATGGTTTCAAGACCAAGCGATAATGGTGTCACATCTAATAATAGTAAATGGTCATCACTATCACCACTAACCAGTTGATGCGCTGTCTGAGCCGCACCTAAGGCAACGACCTCATCTGGATTTAGGCGACAAAGTGGCTGCTTATTGAAAAACTCAGCCACAACGTCTTGGATAGCAGGCATACGGGTTGAGCCGCCCACCAAAATTACTTCATCTAAATCAGTGCTAGATAGCTTTGCATCACGCAGTACTTGTTCACACACGCTTAATGTACGGCGACTAACAGGGTTAGCGATGGCGACTAAGTCTTCATGACGCAGTACGCCTTGATAAGACTGCTCATTGACAATAATGTCAATATCGACTTGTTTGGCATCAGTTAGCGCTTGCTTGTAGGCTTTAGCCTGCTGCGCAAGTATTGATTTATCATGAGGGCTGACGTCTTTAGGATCGACGTTTGCTTGTTTGATGAGCCAATTGGTCACCAAACGATCAATATCATCACCGCCTAGGGCACTGTTACCACCCGTTGCTAATACTTCAAAGACACCATCATTAAGCTTTAAAATAGACACATCAAAAGTGCCACCACCAAGATCATAAATTAAGTAGTAGTTTTCTTTAGTCTCGCTATTAACAGAGTCTTCAGCGGGTTTGTCGAGACCATATGCAACTGCAGCAGCGGTAGGCTCATTCAATAAACGCAGTACATTAATACCAGCCGCTTGTGCCGCATCTTTGGTCGCTTGACGCTGCGCTTCATCGAAATAGGCAGGCACGGTAATCACAGCACCTTCTACACTATCTATAGGTAGGGTACTCGTAGCTCGCTGTTCAAGAGCCGCTAAAATCCGGGCTGATACTTCAACAGGAGAGACCTCACCTTGGGCGGTGACAAACGTTGGCATATCATCTTTGTGGCCAGACAGCTCATAAGGATGAGAGAACTTGATATCAGCTTGGCTACGGCCCATAAAACGTTTGGCTGAAACAATCGTATTTTTTGGATCATCCGCTAAGTGCGCTAGAGCGTCGTAACCGACAAGGGGATTACCTGTACTTGGATAATAAACAACAGAAGGTAATAAAGTATCAGTCGTTGTAGCTGCCTCTAAGACTTGCGCTTTGCCTGAACGTACCACAGCGACCAGTGAGCGTGTGGTACCAAGATCAATTCCTAAACCAAAACGATGTTGGTGAGGTTGGGCGCTTTGATTGGGTTCGGCAATTTGCAATAAAGACATAAAATAACTCAAAGATAAAATAGATAAGTAAAATGAAGCATGCAGGCGACGATAGTTTAACGGCTAAAGTCTTACTCTACAATAGAAGAAAATGGCGCTTAAAATAAGAGAATACTGTTAGTAATATTTTGACCATACATATAGAGTATAGTACTCATACGTCAAGTTTAAACATATAGGTCATCATCATCTGAGTGTTCAGCGCTCGCTACTTCATCAAGACCGATCGTCACATCAGCATTTAATTTGACCAAAAACTTCAGCTTTTGTGTGGCATCGATGGCAGTCTGCCAGTCTTCACTTTCATAAGCTTCTTTAAAACGTTTAGATTGAAGCGCTAAGCGATCTATGATTTGCGGATGCAGTTGTTGTAATGTCGCACGATCTTTATCTTCGATGGCTTCATCTAAATCAATACGCATCTGCATCGCATCTTCTAGAAAATCCAAATCAGCAATAGAGTGCTCTACATTCTGTGCTTGGTCAGCCATATCAAGTAAATAGCTGGCACGACTATCGGGAGCACTGAGGGTTTGATAAGCTTGATTGATCAAGGCTGATGTCTGCTCAGTTTGCTGCTTTGCTTGCGCGGTATCTGTTACGCTCTCTTTACCATTAACAGAAAGATTATCTGGATGATAACGCTTTTGTAGTAAACGTAAACGGTGATCAAGGCTATCTTGATTGACTTCAAACTGTACAGGATGCTCAAATAGAGCGAAAAAGTTATCAAACTGAGCTTCTAAAGTGACCTCTGTCATATTATGCGCCTTGCTGTTCTGTTTGTTTTTCAGGTCTTTGCTGAACTAAATATTGTAACTACGGACTTATATAAGGATTAATGACCAATACTAACTTTACAACATTTATATCGAGATGCTGCTACTTGCTCAATATCGTAATCGTACATTTTAAACAGTAAAGGATTCCCCGCAGCCACATTCGCCTTTTTGATTGGGGTTGGTGAATTTAAAGCCTTCGTTTAAGCCTTCCTTTTCATAATCCATTAATAAGCCGTCTAAATAAACCAAGCTTTTAGGATCAATAAAGATGCTGACACCGCGACTTTCATAGCGTGTATCGTTATCATCAGGTATATCTACAAACTCTAAAACATAGGCTAGGCCTGAACAACCAGCTGTACGAATACCAACTCGAATACCTTCACCTTTGCCGCGATTATCCAAAAAATCTCGAACATGCTGAGCGGCGCGTTCTGTCATCTCAATCATGCCAACTCCTATTCACTATTAAATTTGATGACGACTAACAATATAATAACTTATACAATATGGTAATTTATGCATTAATAACAATCATTATAAATGTATGGTCATATCAATAAACTCATCACAATCTAATAACTCTTAAAAATAAAAGGTGACAAGTACTTATAAGCATCATTGTCACCACTAAGCGTCATTAGTAATGCAACTCACACTACTACAGCAGTACTAACAGCATACATCGCGTACGCTATCAGATTTAACTAGTCGCTTCTTCTGCTACTTCGGCAGTACCATGCTTACCTTTATAATCGGTTATGGCAGCTTTAATAGCATCTTCTGCAAGCACAGAACAATGAACTTTTACTGGTGGCAATGCCAATTCTTCAGCAATATCCATATTTTTAATTTCGCCAGCTTGATCTAAACTTTTGCCTTTTAACCACTCAGTAACGAGTGAGCTTGACGCAATAGCTGAGCCGCAGCCATAAGTTTTGAAGCGAGCGTCTTCAATGATACCTTTATCATCAACTTGAATTTGTAGACGCATTACATCACCACAAGCTGGGGCACCGACCATGCCAGTTCCAACATTTTTGGCATTTTTATCAAGATTGCCAACGTTGCGTGGATTTTCGTAATGATCAATAACTTGGTCACTATAGGCCATGGGGTTTTCTCCTAGTTAGATGATGAGTAGTTATTTATGAACGTTGAAAGGTTTAACTACTCATCGATAATTGGGGTCAAACACTTCATATAAAAACGTTATTTATAATTGTCTGATTTTTCACTAAATGGCTATATTTCATAACCATATTATTATCTAATTCATTAAATATATCTTACCAAATATTAATGTTCTGCCCACTCAACTGAATCTAAGTCAACACCTTCTTGATACATATCCCAAAGTGGCGATAGGGCACGCAGCTTATCAACCGCTTCATGCATTTGCTTAACCACAGTATCAATATCTTCTTCAGTCGTATAACGACCAAAACTGAATCGAATCGAGCTGTGAGCTAACTCATCTGGACGACCAATTGCACGTAGCACATAAGATGGCTCAAGCGTCGCTGATGTACAGGCTGAACCAGATGATACCGCTAAGTCTTTCAATGACATCATCAGTGATTCACCTTCAACAAAGTTAAAGCTGATATTTACGATGTTAGGGACACTATGTTCTAAATCGCCATTCAAGTAAATCTCTTCGATGTCTTGTAGGCCATCCCAAAGCTTTTGACGTAGTTTGGCTGCGTGCGCATGATCCTCTTCATAACGCTCATTAGCTAAAGCGAATGCTGCACCAATACCGACAATTTGATGCGTCGGTAATGTACCTGAACGCATACCACGCTCATGACCACCACCATGCTGCTCTGCTTTTAGGCGAATGCGCGGCTTGCGGCGAACAAATAATGCGCCAATGCCTTTAGGACCATATGCTTTGTGACCAGAAAAACTCATCAAGTCAATTTTCATCTCTTCAAGGTTGATCACTACCTTGCCGACAGCTTGAGCACCATCAACATGGAAAATAACACCTGCGTCACGCGTAATCTCCCCAATAGCAGCAACATCGGTAATCGTACCAAGCTCATTATTTACCATCATAAGTGATACTAAGATGGTATCGTCACGAAGGGCTTCTTTAACTTGCTCTGGCAAAATAAGACCAGTACTTGCTTGCGGCTCAAGGTACGTGATCTCAAAACCTTCTTGCTCAAGCTCACGGCAAGTATCTAATACTGCTTTATGCTCAATCTTACTTGTAATAATATGCTTACCACGAGACTGATAAAAATGTGCTGCACCTTTGATTGCTAGGTTATCAGATTCTGTTGCACCAGAAGTAAAGACGATTTCGCGCGGATCAGCATTGATTACTTCAGCTATCTGCCCACGAGCAGTCTCTACCGCTTCTTCTGCTTGCCAACCATAGCCATGTGAGCGCGAGGCTGGATTACCAAAGATGCCATCTACAGTCAGATACTCACTCATCTTAGCAGCTACTGGTTTAGCAACTGGCGTAGTAGCGGCATAATCTAAATATATAAGGGTGTTATGTTGGCTCATGCTGGGTTTGCCTCGCTGGTCGATAAAGTAATAGTATTAATGTCTTTTAAGGAAATCTCTTTAGTAGAGGTATGCTGACGTTCTGATACTGACTGCACGTTTTCCATATCTAATAATTGCGCTAATGTTATATTTTTCAAGTACTGTTCTATATGATTTGATAATGCACACCATAAATCATGGGTCAAACACATTGTACCGCCTTGACAATCACCGCGTCCTTCACACTGCATCGCGTTAACAGATTCATCAACAGCAGAGATGATGGTCATCACGTCTATTTCATCTAAAGGTTTTGCCAAATGGTAACCACCTGCCGCGCCGCGGATACTAGTAACCAAGCCACGTTTACGAAGTTTGGAGAACAGCTGTTCAAGATAGGAGATAGAGATAGACTGTCGCTTTGCAATATCAGATAAGGACACAGCGCTGTCTTGCTGACTAGTCTGTAAAGCCAGATCTAATAAAGCGGTAACGGCGTACCTACCTCGAGTAGTTAAACGCATAAAATATCTCCAAGCTGATCAGTTATAAGCCAAATTTAATAACGAGCTTAAGCATATTGATTAATAAAATTAATGTAAGACTACTTACATTATGGCGATACTAAACAGATTAAATGCTAGCACCATCAAACAACAAATGATTAACCAGATATGTGCTGTGATAGAGTTATTATACTTAATCCTGAGTAATTTAGTCAAGATTAAAGTGTCTTAGTATGGTTAATCTTATCTATCACGGTTATTAATAAAAGTAATCGGTAAATTTAAGACTTAAAAAGAGACATGACAGGGATGGGAGCAGTACGAAT
Source organism: Psychrobacter sp. 1U1 (assembly GCF_051847535.1). Taxonomy (NCBI): domain Bacteria; kingdom Pseudomonadati; phylum Pseudomonadota; class Gammaproteobacteria; order Moraxellales; family Moraxellaceae; genus Psychrobacter; species Psychrobacter sp. 1U1. Next base: position 373,827 of record NZ_JBPYDD010000001.1, read on the forward strand.
AGAACACTTAACAACAGCTATGTAGCGTCATTAAGTGTCGTCATTTAACAAGAGCAAGGCTAAATAGATTAATTCATTAATAAAGCAATGATGGCACCGATTGCGATGATAGTCGCTACAACTGATACAATGGTAAGCGTTTTTTGTCTACTTTGTAGCTCTTTTACTGTTGTTTCAAACTCGCGATTTTTTATGGTCAACGTATTTATTTGAGTCTGTTGTTCTGCAATACGTATTTTATAATTATGCTTCTTTTCTTCCATCTCCTCTGTACTAGACTTTTTCTTAGTACTGCCACCTTTGAATTTTTTTGCGATACCTTGGATCAGGCTACCCAACCCTAGCTGAGTGATAAACTGCTTAACCAGTTGCACTTGAATGGCTTCGCCGCGCATTTGTAGTTTTTCAGTTGTCTCACTGTCGTGTGAGGTAAGAGCGTTCAACACTTGAATACTATAAGCGTTGATAACGACGTCAGGCTCACTACGATCAACAGGTAGTTGAGCGTCGAGTAACACACCTTTGTAGCTAAAAGTTGCAAAAACCTCTACATGAGGTAAATAGAGGCGCAGACAAACCAAAGTGCCCTGTTTAGCAAGTGGGTAGGCAGCTTTACGTAGCTCAGGATCTAGACGTAGCAACAGGGTCAATGCTGACTCAATGAACACTAAAATGATATTAAGAAGAGAGTGAGACAATGTAGTACGCTTCATGTAAGTAATCCATTTTATTGGGCAGGTTAAAAGAAAACATAAAATATAAGTAACAATGAATGTTTGCAAACATAGGATTGATTATAGTTCGGTTTTTTATAACATACTATGCAACAGCTATCATAACGTTTTCATCATAAAAAGTAATGTATCTCTATGTCAGTTAATAAATTGTTGTGCTATGAACTAACAGCAAACAGTAAATTGATAAGCATTAATAGAATGATAATACAAGCCGCTAAAAACTATACTAACGTTGTTGGCTATCAATCAATAGTCTTATGTGGTCATAAAGAATCATTGTATAAGATGAATTTCTACCTTTAACGTTGAGTTAACCATTTAAATTATATTAAAAGCGACACTTTTTTAGTAAAGTTTGTATTGTAGAGTACAAAAATTACATTAGAAGTCTACTAAACCATTCTTTTATAAGTAGTATTTTTAAAGCAAATTTATACATCAAATGAAGAGTTACAGGAGATTTGCGTAACGTTAAGTGTCAAATACGTAGTTTCGCAGGCGAAAAAATGTAAAATCGCTTGCGCTCCTTTTGTTGCCTTGATATAAAGACGTTAATAACGCGCAACCTGCAAACAAAAGCGTCTAAAATGGTTTTTATTGCTTATATCATGTGAGAGCGATACAATGCCGGACGTTAGCGTTTATTTCAGCCCTTAAACTTGAAGGAAATTTTATGAATAAGTCAGAATTAATTGATAGCATCGCAGATAAAAGTGGTCTAAACAAAACTCAAGCTGGTGATGCATTGAACGCCGTTATGGAAAGCGTTGGCGAAGCTCTAGAAGCTGGTGAAAGCATCTCATTAGTCGGTTTTGGTACATTCAGCGTAAAAGACCGTAAAGCTCGTACTGGCCGCAATCCTAAGACAGGTGAAGAGCTAAGTATTCCAGCAAGTAAAGTACCAAGCTTTAAAGCTGGTAAAAACTTAAAAGAGCGCTTAAACTAGGCGAATATTGGCTTGTTTTTTATATTTGTTGTTTAATCTCTAATAGCAAAGCAAGCAATGAAAAGCACCTTTAAACAAAGGTGCTTTTTTTATTGCTAAAATTTGTGCCGTACAAGCTTGGAATATTTTGAGTATAGACCAAAATTCACGTATCATAGGGCGCGCGTAACGACATTGCTTTATTGAATTACGATTTTATCAGTTTCAAATAACACACATACCATTTATCATTTCATTGTTTTACATGTCATCGACAGTGTTGCAATGGTTCATCATCAATATGAGTTAAAAGTAGAAATAACTATGGATAAATTGCGCGATTTTTTAAAAAGCTGGCCTGGTCGCATTTTATTGATTCTATGCTTATCGCCACTTGCTTTATTGGGCATTGAAAGCTACTTTCAGGGTAATGTTGACCCCAATCAAGTTGCTCAAGTAGGTGAAGCAAGTGTAGGCTTATCAGAGTATCAGAACGCAGTCAACAATAGACGTTCTGAGATTTTAGACCAAATTGATGATGCAAGCTTATTAAATGAAGACGTATTACATGAGCAAGTGTTAAAAGGGTTGATTGATCGTACTTTACTTGAACAGCAAGCTGGCAAGCTAGGTATGACAGTATCAGATGAAACGATTAATCGTCTGTTGCGTCAAGAGGAAGCTTTTAAAGATGAAAATGGTGAGTTTTCTAATGCTCAGTTTTCAAACTTTTTACGTCAACGTGGCATGAATAAAAACCAGCTTTTTGCTGAATTTCGCAATCAACTAAGTCTTGACCAGCTCAATGCTAGTATCGTTGGTACTGCTATTTATCCTATGCAAGCGGTAAATCAATTGATTGATTTGCAGTTGGAATCGCGTGATATTTGGCTGCACCGCTTTGATTGGCAAGACTATCAGCAGCAAGTTAAGCTTAGCGAAAACGATATTCAAGCCTACTATGATGCCAATAAAGAAGCGCTAAAAAGTGATGCGATGGTTGACTTGGCATACATTCAGCTGAGCCCGGCGATGATTAAAGTTGATACAGTGACAGAAGAAGAGTTGCAACAGCAATATGAAAGCTATAAGCAAGGTCTTGCTGTGGTCGACGAACGTAAGATTAGCCAAATCTTATTGACTGGTGATGATGCAAAGGCACGCGCCAGCGATATTAAAGCCCGTCTTGATAAAGGTGAGTCATTTGTAGCATTGGCTAAGTCAGAGTCAGACGATCCATCAGGAGCAAGTGGTGGTGATATTGGACTGTTTAATGCCTCAGTATTCGGTAACGATGCTGCCACTGTTGAATCAGCATTACAAGGTTTGAGTGTTGGTGATGTTACACCACCTATCAAAACCAGTTTTGGTTATCAGATATTTACGGTAACAGAAGACAATGGTAGCAAAATACCAAGCCTAGAAAGCATGCGTGACGAGCTAACAGTCAAGGCAAAAGAGTATAAACGTCAATCTATTTATGCTGATAAAGTAACGGCGATTAATGACTTGGCAGCTGATGGTTTTAGTATCGAAGATATTGCGCAGCAAGAAAATGTGGCATTAAAAAATATTAAAGATTATAGAAAAAACAATAACACCTCAGTGTTGTCGCAACCTGCTGTTATTAAACAGGCGTTTGATGAGTTTACTATTCAAGATCAAGCAGTAACAGCAGGGATTGAGGTCGGTAATGGTACGGCGTGGGTACAACCAAGTAACTATCGTCCTACTCAGACTCTTACGCTCGCAGCAGCAACACCGATAATCACACAAAAATTACGTCAACAAAAAGCCAGTGCAATGGCGCTTAAAGATGCCAAACAACTGGCTGCTGGTATTAAGACTGTAGCTGATATTAAGAAACAAGCGGTAGGCTTTCAGGCGTTAGGTCAATTAAATCGTCAGACAACATTATTGACTGATAAAGAACGCAGTTTGGCATTCAGTCAGCAAGCCCCTAAAGATGGAGTGGTGGCGTTAGCGAGTGAGACTGAGGTAGGCGCTAGCGTCATCGTTGGCAATCGTATCGAAACTGAACAACAATCACAGTTATCGGATATAGAAAAAGCCCAAACCGCACGTATCATTCGCGACAATTTAGGTCAAGATCAGCTACAAGATTATTTAGATTATCTGCGCTTAGTATATAAAGTTGAAATCAATGAAGCCAATATAGCCGGCGCACGAAGTCAATAAAAGTATCATTGCTTTAGTTTTAGCGATTAAGAATGGCTAGAAGATGGGCAAGATTTACTGAATAAAAAAGCCACTGTCTAGACAGTGGCTTTTTTTGATGAATTGTATATTGAGTGCTAGTGACGGAAATGACGCATACCAGTAAATACCATGGCGATACCATGCTCATTTGCTGCAGCAATGGTCTCATCGTCACGCATAGAGCCGCCTGGTTGAATAATAGCTGAGATACCAACTTCTGCCGCATTATCAATACCATCACGGAATGGGAAGAAAGCATCTGATGCCATGACAGCTCCTTCGGTCACCAAACCAGCGTGCTCAGCCTTGATAGCTGCGATACGAGCTGAATTGACGCGGCTCATCTGGCCTGCACCAACACCAATAGTACGCTGGTTTTTGGCATAAACAATAGCGTTGGATTTAACATACTTTGCAACGTTCCAGCTGAATAGCAAGTCAGCGATTTGGGCTTCAGTTGGTTGAACATCGGTAACGATTTTTAGATCATTAGCCGTAATCAAGCCTAAATCCTGCTCTTGTACGAGTAAGCCACCGTTGACGCGCTTATAGTCAAGTTGAGAGTCACGCTGAGCTGGCGCTGGCAACTCGCCAGAAACCAATACACGTACGTTTTTCTTAGTCGCAGTTGTCTCAAGCACGCCGTCTTCAATACTTGGGGCAATAATGACTTCAACGAATTGGTTGTCAATAATAGCTTTAGCAGCCGCCACGGTTAATGGACGATTAAAAGCAATGATACCGCCAAAAGAAGACTCAGGGTCTGTACTAAAAGCTGTCTTATAAGCTGCGACCTGGTCTTGATCCACTGCTACGCCGCAAGGATTGGCGTGCTTTACGATGACGCAAGCAGATGCATTAAAAGCTTTAACGCACTCAAGAGCTGCATCAGTATCGGCGATATTGTTATAAGAAAGCGCTTTACCTTGTAATTGCTTTGCAGTAGCAATAGAAGCTTGCTGGCTTTTTAAAGACTGGTTTTCGGTATAGAAGGTCGCATTTTGATGAGGGTTTTCACCGTAACGTAGATCTTGTGCTTTCTCAAACTGCACATTAAAGGTACGCGAAAAATTTTCAGGCTCTTGAGTATCATTGACACGGCTGCCTAGGAAGTTGGCGATCATACCATCATATTGTGCCGTATGTTCAAACGCTTTGACGGCTAAGTCATAGCGTAGAGCCGTTGTCAGCTCCGTGCCATCGCCTAAAGCGGTAAGCACACGCTCATAATCAGCTGGGTCAGTTACGATACCTACATGAGCATGATTTTTAGCAGCGGCACGTACCATAGTTGGACCACCAATATCGATGTTTTCAATAGCATCATTCATAGTGACATTGGCACGAGCAATCGTTTCAGCAAATGGATACAGATTAACCACGACCAAATCGATACGATCAATGCTATGTGAATTCATTACTGTATCGTCTGTACCACGGCGACCTAAGATACCGCCATGAATTTTTGGATGTAGTGTTTTGACACGGCCATCCATCATTTCAGGAAAACCAGTATAATCTGATACTTCAGTTACCGCCACATCATGCTCTTTGAGCAACCGATAAGTACCACCAGTGGATAATAAGTCAAATCCTGACTGAATAAGCCCTTGAGCAAATTCTATGATATTAGATTTATCAGAGACTGAGAGTAGAGCAAACGGTTTGGTAGCCATAAAAACGATTCCATAGAAAAAGCCCGACAAAACGTCCGGCAAGATAGTAGTAGCAATCACAGATACAATTACATTTAATCTATAAATTGCCTTATACAATAATGATAAAGCGTGATATTAACAGCATGAAGTGAAACTTTAAGGTTATAGCAGCGTATCTGCAGTCAGCTATGTATCGCCTAACCTTAAAAACAACACCCTAACAATCACGATGTCTATAATAAAACATCTGACTCATTTACACAAAACTCAATATCATTTTAGAGCATAAATACTAACTTCTATACAACCAACTACATTAAATTATGAATTTTTAGTTTCTTACGTAATGTGCCACGGTTGAGACCCAAGATTTGAGCACACTTGGTTTGATTGCCACGAGTTTGTTCAAGCACGACTGTCAATAAGGGTAGCTCTACTTCTCTTAATATAAGCTCATAAAAGTCTGTTGGCATCTCGTCCTCCAAAGCAGCAAAGTATTCACGTACGACACGTTCGACATGTACTCGCAAGGGTGCATTGACTGGAGCAAGCTCTGAGTTGCCATACAAGTCATTGTTTGAGCTGCTTTGTGCGTCCATTGTTGGCTGCTGAATGCTATCTTGATTATCAGACTCGCGAAGATGATTATGATGGTGGGCAAGATGGTTGGCAGTAGGAGGAACTGAGTGTGCCATAAGATAATGTCCTTAAATATTGTCATACGACAAAGGTTATAAATAAAAGGCTAACTGGGTGTCAAACTGCATATCAATGTAAACATCAGGCTAGAGACAGGCAGGCATAAAAGATTAATAAATAGGATCAATAATTACTTTATTAATCTCATCATTGACCACAGGGACGGTAAACATAAAAGGTTTGTTTTGTTCAGCAAAGAGTAGGTTTTGTTTGCTGACTAGATAGTCCTTTGGCATGGCAATGAACTCTCCAATAACATCGTCATTACTATAGATACTGACTTTTAGATTGGGTAATAACTGAGATTTTGTGCTTTGATTTGCCAAGGTAGCTGCTATATCAGTAAACCCATCAGCAGCATTTACCTCACTGGGCCGATAAATCACGTCAACGATATCAAAAGCTGTCATATCAGCAGTGGGCAGACTACAAGCGGCAATAGCGCAAACTGCTTGTAAGCGCTCTGCATACATTGGATTTTTGACTAGATTGTCTAAATTAAAAATAACATATTGTGCAAACAATAGCATTATCAACACCAAACAGCCGGCCAGCCACAGTAACGAAGCGATGGATGTTTGTACACGAGATTGTACTGGATAAATACGTGACTGAGCTTTGCTTGCTCGCTTAGGAGTAGCTTGAAATTGATCTCTCAGTGGTACGCCCATACTCACCAGCAATTGTGATAAATCAGTACCAGGTTCTATAACGTCTGTTTTATGGTTTTGCTCTTCAAGGAGTTTTTCGAGCCATGCATTATCATTATTAGTATTTCTGTTAGAAGTATCAATAGGGGCTGAAACATTGTCGTATCGAGACATGGTGTTTATAGCATCATTTGTTTCTTCAAACATGTTTTCTTGTTCGTTATAGATATCATGATCAATGAAAGCGTCGCTATCTGCAGTGTCTATTGATTTATCAGCTGCGTCTGCAGAGTTTTGATGCGTTGATGATATTTGCGTAGCGTCCAAATCAAAAGACCAAGCGCTCATCTCATCCAATGAATTGTGTGCTGAGTTTGGCGATTCAAGATAATCAATAGGCATATCATCATAGATAAGCGTGTCAGAAGATAAAAAGTCATCATCTTTTTGTTGCACGTTATTATGATTATTTTTTTGGTTGAAAGTAGAGGTGTTATTGATACCCGAAGGCTCGTTACCAGAAACCACAAGGTTTTCATTGACCAAAAATATCTGCTGACAGCGTTTGCAGCGTACTTTTGCATCCAGCTCATTTAGTAAAGTTTGTGGCAAACTAAAGTAGGCTTGACAAGAAGGACATTGTGTTTTGATAAGCGTAGTCATGTAATTGAGTCCAAAGAAATACAGTAATAATCACCATATACTCACTCACCAAAAACTGTCTTATTTGAGATATCTGTAACACGATAGACAATAGGGAGTAGTATTGCATTTGCAAAATCCAACCAATTACCTATCGTAACAGATGTAATAAATTGTTGCTAGTGTGTAAACAAAACTATTTTTTATTGCTATTGTGTAAATAATCCTGATAAACGTTGCCAATGTTGATCTTCTTGAGAAGTGAAAGCATGTTTGGGATCAAGGTCAAAGTAAGGACGATAAGCCTCTGCAACCTGCTCGGTCTGAGACTCAATTAATCCTGCTAACACTATGCGTCCTTTAGGTGTCATTAAAGTTGCAAAATAGGGAGCGAGACTAATAAGAGGTTTTGCTAAAATATTGGCAACAATAACATCCACTGGAATAATATCGTGCTGCGCGCAATAATCTGCAAACTCTTCTGGTAAAAATGCTTGCAATTGTCCATCAACCTTATTGCGTGCAGCGTTTTGGTTCGTAGCTAGAACTGCTTGTGGATCAATATCGACTGCATAGACTTGTTTGGCACCTAATAACAACGCGCCAATGCCCAATATACCCGAGCCGCAACCATAATCTATAATTACTTTATTCTCTAAGTCTTGCTCTGTTAGCCAGTCTAGACATAGACGCGTAGTGGCGTGATAACCTGTGCCAAAGGCAAGTCCCGGATCCATAACAATATTAGTGGCATCAGCGTCAGGTGGCGTTAACCAGTTAGGCACAATCCATAGGTTGTTAGCGCATTCAATTGGATGATAATGAGTCATCCATTCACGTTCCCAGTCCTTATCGTCAACTGCTGTTAACCAAATGCGACTGGCTTGTATTTGTGCTGCAATATCATGACTGAGCTGCTCAACGGCCTGTCGACTGCCGTCTTCAGTAGTAGCGTCAAAAAGGCCGGTTAGTATTACGTCATCCCACAAAGGTGATTCGCCAGGCAATGGCTCAAATAAGGGTTGATCACCTGCATCGTCTAACGCGATAGATAGTGCGCCTGCCTCTAACAATAGTGCTTCTGCAAGTTCGACGTTTGCTTTTTCACACTGGAGGTGCAGTTGTTGCCATGCCATAAAGATACCTTTGATTAGATTAAAATGAGTAAAACAAATATAAGCTACTGTATTTTATGTAAAAGTAGCTCAAAATTACTTAAGTGCTTGCTGTGCTTCACGAACAACACGCGAATTGTTTTGTTGTTGACCTGAACGTAGGATAAGCTGCCATAATGAACGCCGGCGATTGGCATCTTCAGAAACAGTCAGACCGCGCCGCGCCATGGCCTCAGCTTTACGTGGTTGCCCTTTTTTTAGGGCTACTTGTGATAGATAAAAGTATACTGCTGATGATCTCGGTGCTAAACGCTGCGCACGGGTAAAGCTGTTCTCAGCAGACGTTAGATTGCCTGATTTTAAATGATTAGTACCAGTTTGCATGAGATTGCGAAAAGCTGGCAAGTTACTTTGATTATCAGTAGGTTGACGGCTTTTTTGCTTTGAATTCTGACGCGCCTGCTCTAATAGCTCATTATGTGACGGTGCAGTAGGAGGCTGCGAGATCATATAATCGTCACGCGGGGGAGTATATACAGGCTCGTTAAATATGATTTCTGGTTGTTCTATGACCTGTGTTTGCTGTGTTAAAGGGTTGTTAGCGTCTGAGGTGTTTTCTGAGTAAGTATTATTCTTTGGCATAGCATCAGTAGGCGGTATATATGGTTTGGTTTGGTAGATATTTGTACCATCAGGACGATTTTGAATATCAGACGGTGTTTTAGTTGTGGTAGGTGCTACAGTCACAGGCGTTTTGGTTATCACCGTAGCAGTGTTGCTAGGTAGCGATGATGTCGTTTGACAGGCACTCAACGTCAAAGTACTGATGAGCGCACTTGTTAGCAATAAAGATCTGCTGAAAATTTTGTTCTGTACTACCAAGTACTGATGTTGCATAAATACAGCCATATCAAACCCCTTATTCTGTGTCATTTTAACCAACAGTATGAATCAACAGCTTATCAGATATTTTACTAAAACCACTCAAGAGCTCGATTGTACCAAGTATCCGTACGTCTTTGAGTATCGTTATCACCATTTTCGTCAGTTGGCTCGATTACCTCACTGTTTGGTATATTTAGACCTTCACGCTGACGCTGCTGATTGATCGATCCTTGCTCATTTTCCCATTGTATTTGACCACGTGCTTGCTCCTGCTGATACAAAGAGATCGCACAGCTGCTTGCTTCTTCTGGCAAATGTGCCGACATAACTGGTAAATATCGAGCCGAGGCGCAGCGCTCATTAGATAGTTTGCCAGTGTTATTCTCAAGCCATAACCATTCAATTCCTTCAGGCTCTGGCATCGCGACAGGCGTCAATTTTATACGATTCATATAATCAACCCATACTGGCAGTGCTCCAGTACCACCGCTAAGCCCAATTGGTTTATTGTCGTCACGTCCAACCCAAACGACGCTCACATAGTTGCCACTATAGCCTGCAAACCATGCATCACGGTAGTCATTGGTCGTTCCCGTTTTACCCGCCAGATTTAAATTGCTACCAAGTGACTTAGCACGTTTGGCAGTACCGTTTTTGACTACTTCTTGTAGGGCATAGTTGGTTAAATAATTGGTTTCAGGTGGTATGCTACGCTGAGTGTTCAGACCAGTACGCTGCAAAATTCGTCCACGATTGTCAATAACGGTTCGAATACTATGAATAGGGGTGCGAAAGCCACCAGTTGCAAAGACTTGATATACGCCAAGCATGTCCATAGGACTTAAATTAACCGAGCCTAATAGTGCTGAGGGATAAGCGGGGATTTTTTCTTCAATACCCAAACGACGTAACTGTTTGGCAAATGTGTCAATGCCAAATTCCATTCCCAAACGCACGGCACTTTGGTTGTATGATTTGGCAAGTGCAGTCGTTAATGGGACATAACCATGATCACGACCACTATAGTTTTTAGGGTTCCACTTGCTACCATCACCTAAGTTGACTGTAATTGGAGAATCATCGACGGGGCTGGCTAAATTGTAGCGACCGCTTTCAAGCGCTGTCATATAAATAACAGGTTTTAACAATGATCCAACTTGACGCTTGGCATCAACAGCACGGTTAAAACCAGTAAACTCGCTACCACTACCAACGACAGCAACTAGTTCACCAGTCTCAGGATTGGCACTGACCAAGGCACTTTGCAAGTCTTTGGTCTTACTACTGTTGCGACGTAATTCGCCAAGTTTTTTATCAACCGCTTTATCGGCTGCTAATTGCGCAATAGGGTCAAGGGTACTAATAATGGTCAGCCCCTCGTTTTTTAGGTCATCAGAGTAATAGACGTCATTAAGCTCGCGCTTGACGATGTCCAAAAAGTCTGGAAACTGGCTTTTGCCTTCAACAGGTTTGTCTACCACTCCAAGAGGCTTTTCTAGTGCCGTATCGTATTGCTCTTGACTGATAGAACCCATCTGTAGCATATTGTTGAGCACTACATCACGACGTGCCTTTGAATCATTAGGATGGCGACGAGGATTGTAGACGCTTGGCCCTTTAGCCATACCGACTAGCATGGCTTGTTGATCCAAGCGCAGCTCATTTAGAGGCTGGTTAAAATAAAATTGTGCAGCTAAGCCAAAACCATTTATAGAGCGGTTGCCATTTTGACCAAGATAGATCTCATTAAGATAGGTTTGCAAAATCTCATCTTTACTATAATGCAGCTCTAGTAATACGGCCATCAGTGCTTCATTGGCTTTACGCTTAAGGGTGCGATCAGAATTCAGATAAAAGTTTTTGATAAGCTGCTGGGTGATGGTCGACCCCCCCTGCATAGAGCCACCAGAGAAGTTGTTGATCACGGCACGGGCGATACCGCGTATAGATACTCCTTTGTGCTCATAAAAACCGCGATCTTCAGTCGCGATTAAGGCATCAATTAATGGTTGCGGTACGTCATCTAAAGAGACAACCATGCGATCTTCATTGCTATCCGGATAAATGCCGCCAATACTTACAGGCTCAAGACGAATAATGCCAGTCTTATTTTGTTCAGTGCTCTGAATCGACTTAATCTTATCGTTGGCAATCGTCATTTTGATGACTTGTTCTTTATCAATATCGTTTGCGCTATAAGTAAAGCCGCGCGTATGAATAAAGTAGTTATTGCCTGACTTATAGAAGCTACCTGTGCGATCATAGGCTTTGTTGCTACGATAATTAAGCAGCTCAAGCCAAGTCTTCATCATGCTGTTGTCAACTGCCGCACCTTGATAAAGCTCAAGCGGTTGCGAATACACTTTGGCAGGAATATCCCAGCGCTTACCTTCAAACTTATGAGTAATAGTACGGTCAAGCTTGACCAGATACAGCGCCAACAAAACCATGCCAACGATGACAATGATTAATAGAATACTACTAAATACAATTCCGCGTTGCTGCGAGGGGAGATTACTTGCAGCAGACTGAGGTAACTTAGGATTAGATTTTCGCACTGATAACGCACCGTATTGGGATAAAAAACTGCCTCATAATGACGCAAATTGACAAAATTTTCAATCTATCATCATCGACTTAAGGTTTTATTGGGTTTAGCTAGGAAGGTGTATAATGATATAACATCGAATATCAATATATAAATGAACTAATGAAAGCGTAGTAATAGTACTAATATGAGTTTAAAAGAACTAAGAGTAGGGCAAATATTGTATTTAACGAATGAGTTTTAATATGGCATTCGCTTATATATGACTGTCTATAAGGTTTTAATTTATTTAATAAGTGCCATATAGGATAACAGCCTATACGCCCAAAAATGGTGTTTTTTGTATGGATTATCTGCTGTTATTTTATCAATAGTTGCTAGGTTATTGTTAAGCTTAAATTTAGTCTAAATCAAGCAATATTTATGCAACACAATATCTGTAAAGCAGTATGTCTAAAGGAAGTAAGCACGATTATGTCTAGTGTCTCGTCATCAATACCCGCAATCATATCTCATGAAGACAGCTCAATCATTGAAGGTTTGGTATTGCCGCTTGCCGGTCACTGTTTCCATTGCGGTGATCCAGTACCGCAGCCGCCGTTTCATGCTGAGATATTAGGGGAGTCACGTGAGATGTGTTGTATGGGCTGTCAACTGGCTTCTCAAAGCATTGTAGAAGCTGGACTTGAGCAGTATTACCTTGATCGCTCAGAAATCAACCGTACAGCCAGTCTACCCACTCAATTAACACGCCTTGAAGCCTACGATAATGACGAAATAAAGTCGCAGTTTGTCTATGCCCAAGATGGTATGTCAGTTGCAGAGTTGTCTGTCAACAATCTACGCTGTGCCGCTTGTACGTGGTTGATTGAATCACGCTTAGATGAGTTAGATGGTATTCGCAAATGCCAAGTAAATCTGACCAATCAGCGTATGCGAGTGATTTGGGACGAGAGCAAGCTGCCTATTAGTCGCATCTTAGCTGTCATTAACGAGATCGGCTATGAAGCAAAACCTTATCGTCAAGATACCCATGAGGCTATGCTAGCGCGTCACAACAATCAGATGCTACTAAGGCTTGGTATTGCAGCATTGGGTTCCATGCAGGCGATGATGTATGCCGTAGCGATCTATTTTGGCGAGTATAGCGATATGCTGATATTCCAGCGCGACTTTTTACGCTGGGTATCTTTATTTGTTAGTACGCCTGTGTTTTTTTATGCAGGTATACCGTTTTTTACCTCGGCTTGGTCAGCGATTCGTGCACGCCAAGTCAATATGGATGTGCCAGTTAGTATTGCCTTGATTGTTACTTTCTTTACCAGTCTCTATGCCACTGTTACTGGTCAAGGAGAGACGTATTATGACTCAGTCAGTATGTTTATTTTCTTCTTATTGGCAGGACGTTATATTGAGCATAATGCTCGTTTAAAGGCAGCGACTATGGCGAACGACTTAGTCGTTGTAGAGCCTGTACTGGTACAAAAAGTCGCCGAAGACAAAGAGTCTGCCGAGCGTATTTTGCAGCAATTAAAGCAAAGTACGACTGGGGAGAGTGATGTTAATAAAGCAAGGAAAAATCTTGCTGAACAGATTGACAATGTGGCTATTGAAGATACAAGCAATCAGTATGCGTCAAGCTCTATACCTAACTTTATGCAGAACATGGAGGACGACGTCCAGCAATTAACCTTGCGTATTGCTAAAGACTGGCAGCAGACACGTAATCGACAATTGGATCTCTTAAAACGACAAAACGAAGATAAAGAAAAGCAAATGGTCACCGCTCATAGTTTACAAGTGGGCGATATCATCATGGTTGAGGCGGGTTCCGAGATTATTAGTGATGGTATTTTGCTAAGTCCAACTGCTACAGTCTCTCAGAGCCTATTAACAGGTGAAGGCAACTTGATCGCCAAAACTCAAGGTGACTATATCATTGGCGGCGCTCAAAACGACAGTCAGCCGTTTGAGATGTTGATTACTGCACTGCCAGCAGACAGTCAAATAGGCCTGATTGATAGGTTAATGAACCGTGCTATGAGCGAAAAGCCAAAGCTGGCTCAGCAAGCAGATAAGCTGGCCCGTTGGTTCGTGGCGCGCATTTTAGTACTGTCGGCGTTGGTGTTTATTGGCTGGTATATCGTTGATCCAAGCCAAGCGATTTGGGCAACGGTCGCTGTGTTAGTAGCGACTTGTCCCTGTGCACTGTCATTGGCCACACCCATTGCCTTGACTGTCTCGACCAATCGCTTGGCAAGCTATGGTTTTTTGACGACTCGTGGACATACGCTACAAACACTAGCAGAAATCACCCATGTGGCTTTTGATAAAACGGGCACACTTACTTATGGTAAACCAAACTTATTGAATATTGAGCTGTTAGATTCTGCACAACAAAACGAAAAAGATGAGTCAAAGACAGCTTCACAAAAAAACAGTCTCTTAGCCATCGCTGCCGCTTTAGAAGTAGGCAGTCGTCATCCTATTGCTCATGCATTGCTAACAGCGGCTCATCAATTGCACTTACCATCCACCCAAGGTTTGCAACATTATCCAGCGGGCGGGGTGGAAGCGATGATTGAAGGCGTCTTATACCGTATTGGACATATAGATTTTGCGTTAGATAGGGTCAACGATAGTTCTGTCAACGATAGTTTTGATAGCCATATAAACGCCATTGATGACTCCATTATTAATTTAGTTGCTCATCGTGCCAGCTCCGCGGTGGTGTTATCGTGCCAAGCAAACGGTGGCAGTACGTGGCAGGGAATGGCATGTTTTTATTTCAATGACAAGATACGTGATGATGCCAAACCGATGCTTGATACCCTTAAGGAGTATGGCATCGAGTCAATGATGCTAACAGGAGATCCAAGTCCGCAAGCGCTCGTAATGGCTAAAGATTTGGGAATGCAGTCTGCTTACAACGGTTTATCGCCAACCGATAAGGTTAACCACTTACAAAAACTGCAAGTTGAAGGCGCAGTCGTCCTAATGGTCGGCGATGGTATCAATGATGCCCCTGTGTTGGCAGCAGCAGACGTGTCGACCTCGATTGCTGGGGCCGCAGATTTGGCACAGGTATCTAGTGACAGTATCATATTGAACGGTCAAATCGATGCAATTACTGCCGCCAAACGTATCGCTGATAAAACCGAACGTATTATTAAACAAAACTTTCGCTGGGCTCTCGCTTATAACGGTATTGTGTTAATACCAGCGGCCCTAGGCTATGTTCCGCCTTGGCTTGCTGCTATTGGCATGTCGCTAAGCTCATTATTGGTGGTATTAAATGCGCTGCGTTTAAAACGAGCTTAACCTATATTTTCATCTGGCAACTGCTATCATCTAGTGACTTCAGGCTTATCAAATTTGCTAATTTCAATCACAATGCTTCTTTCATCGCAACTTAAGTTTTAACAAGCCATTAGTTTTATCCATAAAAAAACCGCCTGTTATTAAAGGCGGTTTTTTAGCATAATTCTAATGAAACATTACTTTTGGTTAGTCTTGAAGATAACTTAGCAAACGTAGGAACTCGATATACATCCATACTAAAGTCGCTACGATACCTACACTAAATATCCATTCGTAGTCTTCAGAAACGCCCGCTGCTACTCCGCGCTCGATGTTATCAAAATCCAACAACAGACTGAATGAGGCGATAACGATGACAAACAAGCTAAAGCCAATAGCAATCATCCCGCCATCAAACAAAAACGGTAAGCTTGAGCCAAATAACACAAAACCCCACTGTACAACGTATAAGATCATAATCGCAAAAACTGCTGACATCATAATAGAGCGAAACTTATCCGTGACCTTTACTAGGCCTGAGCGATATAGACCTAACATAACCGCGGCTGTCACAAAGGTTGCACATAACGCAGTCAACGGCACACTTGGATACATACTCATAAATATCATCGAGATGCCGCCCAAGAACAAACCTTCTAGTAAAGCATAAGGAATGGCTAGGGTCTTAGCCATATGAGGCTTAAAAATCATAAAAAACGCTAAACCAACACCTGCAAACATACTAACGATTGCAGTCATATAGATAAAGCTACTAGATAATCCAGCAGCAATTGCATAAAAGAAAAAGCCTAAACCAGAGAGTGCTGACAAGCCTAATAGCATTGTTGTCTTTTGTACCACACCTTTGACGGTCATCGACTTACCGCCGACCGCAAGTTCTGCGCGACTGACAATAGGATTGGCCATACATGTATCCTTAATAAAAAATATAAATAAAATAATACAGATGTCAGTTACTTTAGCAAAACCGTTATTATTGTCAACTGTGTTTGCGTGACACCATGAGAGCATTAGAGATAGAGGTTTTATGCGACTGCTAAATCGCTTATTGACTAATATAGACGATACTTTTAGTAGTCAAAAAAACATCTAAAAAATGCGTACGTTAGTTATTATATGGGGTCGATTATGACAGTTAACAACGATAATTGATAAAACATGCTAGTTTAAACGCTCATTTATCGCTATCATTACTCTGTACTTTACAGTGATACCGAGTCGTTTTATGGAAAACTCAGCGCAGTCAGAAAGATTGCCGCATTTGCACGAATCAGAGCTATTTCATGCTATAAAAAACCCAGCTTTTAGGCGTATTGGTCTGATGGGCCGCGCTGGGAAACGTAGCGTCACCCAAAGCCTTGTTCAAATTGCACAAACCATTAATGATATGGGTTTGATGTTAATTATGGACGTACAAACTGCTAACTTGCCTACTCTAGATTTGACGGAAGTAGAAAAAGTCAAAATCGTCAAGCGTAGTTTGATAGGCGAGATTTGTGATCTTGTCATCGTAGTAGGGGGAGATGGTTCTATTTTACATGCAGCTGAAGCACTAGCGCGCTACCGTGTACCTGTATTGGGTGTCAACCGTGGCCGACTTGGGTTCTTGGCTGATGTAAAGCCTGATGAAGCTGCCTTTAAGCTACGTCAAGTATTAATGGGCGACTATCAACTTGACCATCGGTTTTTATTAACCATGGAGATAAGAGAAGGACGTGACATTATCCATGAAGACATGGCGCTTAATGACATTGTTTTACATGCCGGAAAATCGGTACATATGATTGATTTTCAAATGAAAATTGATGGTCAAGATGTTTATCGACAGCATAGCGATGGGTTAATCGCTGCAACGCCGACAGGATCGACCGCTTATGCCTTGTCAGGTGGCGGCCCTATTATCCATCCTAGTATGGATGCAATATGTCTAGTGCCTATGCATCCACATACGCTATCGAGCAGACCGATTGTAGTCAGTGGCAATAGCGAAGTCTGTATTCGCATTCATGAGGACAATCGTACGCAGCCGATGGTCAGTGCAGACGGCAAAGCGAGCATGCCACTTGAGCAAGAGCAGCGTTTATACATTCGTAAACATCCAGATAAGCTGACTTTACTGCA
Organism: Psychrobacter sp. 1U1; assembly: GCF_051847535.1. Classification (NCBI taxonomy): domain Bacteria; kingdom Pseudomonadati; phylum Pseudomonadota; class Gammaproteobacteria; order Moraxellales; family Moraxellaceae; genus Psychrobacter; species Psychrobacter sp. 1U1. The sequence continues at coordinate 391,348 of NZ_JBPYDD010000001.1, forward strand.
TCCTCCAGGCTTTGACTTTTATGAAGCTTGCCGTACTAAGCTACACTGGAACGTCCACGCTGAAGAATTTAGTCTCGACAGTGATGATGATATTATAGATGACGAGTAAACGTATCTAAAATAATAGTAGAGAGTAGATATAATGGATAAACAAACAATCTTAGCGAGTTTAACCCCAGAGTTGGTCGATAAGTTCCGCGTTGCTATTGAGCTAGGTAAATGGGCTGATGGCACTAAGTTAAATGCTGAACAGCGTGCTACTTGTATGCAGGCAGTCATGATTTGGGAGCACGAACATCTAGCACCTGCTGAGCGTACTGGCTTCATTCATAAACCTATAAAAGACGATGGTTCAACCGTTGGAGCTGAGTGTGATGTAGAGCATGAACATCATTATCCTAATATGCCCAATCCTAAGGGGGCGATTCAACCGGTCAAATTTCGCGATAAGTAATGTGATAAATTGAATAGTATTGAATAACACTGGGTTGAATAATCTGAATCAACTTGATATAAAAAAGCCACGCTATCATCATAGCGTGGCTTTTTTATAGTGGCAGACACTATATAGCTTACAATGCAGTAGTATCTACGTTTGGACGTAATGTCAGTGGATTTGTTTCCATTAAAAATCCCTGCCAGCCCCAATGTAAAAAATTACGAATGTTAGCATGGTCTGTACCATTCGGCGTAGCTTTTACCTTTTCGTAATGCTCACCGAAAAGCTTTAGGGTATCTAATTGATCTAAGCCATGATGTCTAGCAAAGCCAAAGACTTTTGCACTCCCTTCATTTTCACCAGCATCATTATGCAGTAAGCCATTCACGAATGGCATTGGTGCATAGCGATAAAAATCATCAATAAAGCTGATAACATCATTAAATCCAATGGCTTTTTTGTTCAATCCATTAAGCAAAGCCGATACGTCTGATTGGCGGATACTCATAAGTAAATGACCTCAAAGCAGGTTAAATTAACGATTAAAGTAGTCTTCATCATCAAATGATGGCGCAAAATTGCCTTGTTCAAGATGTTGCATCTGTGATTGTACTGTACGCTCTTGCTGGATACGCTGATAAATCTCTTCACGATGTACTGCAATATCTTTAGGTGCATTAACACCTATACGTACCTGATTGCCTTTAACGCCCAGAACAGTAACACTGACTTCATCACCGATCATTAACGTCTCGCCCACACGGCGTGTCAAAATTAGCATGCGTCACACTCCTTATGTCGCATTAAAAAATTATTACTCATTACATTACATCTCAATTACAGATCATCACTAAATCGTCATGACATAGAACCTATATACGACAACCATAAAGTAATATAGGCGCCTCATACGATAAGTAAAGTGTTACACGATAAGCGATGATGATAGGTAGGTTCATTTAGCCCAAATGAGCCCCCATTATAGGTGGCATAACAGATGCTGTCACGGGTTTTCATAAAACTATTAGGTAAACTACAACGTTAATAACGTTAAAATTACAAAAAGGGTATAAAAAGTACCTTCCTAACCAAATGCTTATTAGAAACGATAAATAGCTATTTAATTGAAAACCGTCAAAGCAATGCTACTAAAATAGACTTACAGTTTTAACGGTTTCAATAATGATCAATACTAAATCATCGAGCCACAGTATTTTGCATTGGTTTTATAAACCCGCAATTTTGCTATCGCCGTCTTCACGATCCAGACCAAAGGCCGTATGTAGTGATTTAACGGCTTTTTCTAAATGCTGATCTTGAATCAAAACCGAAACTTTAATCTCACTAGTCGATATCATTTGAATATTAATATTGTTTTCAGCGAGCGTCTGAAACATAAGGCTAGCGACACCTGCGTGTGAGCGCATACCGACACCAACCAGTGACACTTTGACAACCTCGCTATTGCCTAGTATCTCTTTTGCACCAATCTCGTCTTTTACCTCATCATTTAGCACTTTCATGGTTTTGTCTAAGTCAGTGCGATTGACGGTAAAAGTAAAATCTGTTGTACCCTGATCCGAAAGATTTTGCACAATCATATCGATCTCAATGTTAGCGCGACCAATCGGGCTTAGGATAGCAGAGGCAATACCAGGATGGTCAGGTACACCGCGTACTACAATTTTTGCTTCGTCTCGGTTGAATGCGATACCTGAGATGATTGCCTGTTCCATATTGTCTCCTTCGTCTATTGTAATTAGGGTGCCGACATTGTCTTGAAAATCTTGATCAAAGCTGCCGTCGGTATTTTCATCAAAGCTAGAGAGTACACGTAAAGGCACACCATACTTACCAGCGAACTCTACAGAGCGAATTTGTAGAATCTTGGAGCCAAGACTGGCCATTTCGAGCATTTCTTCAAAGGTGATCTTTTCAAGCTTTTTGGCTTTTGAGGTCACACGTGGGTCGGTGGTATAGACGCCATCAACATCCGTATAAATTTGACACTCATCTGCGCCTAAGGCAGCTGCAATCGCAACACCTGTAGTGTCAGAGCCGCCGCGTCCTAAGGTAGTAGCATTGCCATACTCGTCGATACCTTGAAAGCCTGCCACGATAACGATATTATCAGCGTCTAGTTGTTCACGTATGTTTTTATCATCAATACTCTCGATACGTGCTTTATTGTGCGCGTTATCCGTTTTGATCGCTACTTGACGACCAGTCATTGAGCGAGCACCCACGCCAAGGTCTTTAATTGCCATGGCTAAGAGTGAGATAGAAACTTGCTCACCAGTTGAGACCATTTGATCATATTCACGAGGATCTGGTTGGCTACTAATTTGGCGAGCCAGATCAATCAAACGGTTGGTTTCACCGCTCATGGCTGAAACTACAACGACAATCTGATGGCCATTATCGTGCCAACGTTTGACGCGCTTTGCGACATTTTTGATACGGTCGATACTGCCCATCGACGTACCACCATACTTTTGCACTATTAAAGCCATAAAATTTACCTATTATTCGTCAATGGCTGTCTATAAGTTGCTAGTGTTAACCTGTAATGAGTCTATTTATTCCTATTGCTCGAGGTAAACACTAACAAAGATAAAGCCGGATCATAAAAACTGCTGTGCTATTAATTGTTTTTTTCGTTGGCAGACTGGATTAAGAGCTGACCGCCATACTTTATACCACACTAGCACGCTGATTTTAAGTCGCAACAGCCATTAGATACATGGCGATTGGTTATAACTGTTATAACCAATCAGATAAGTTATAGAACTCTGAGCCTCTTGTTAACCAAGTTGTGACTTAATCCACGCTGGTAGAGCTGTAATAACTGCGCCTATGTTATCGGTCTTGGACGCGCCACCTTGGGCATAATCAGGCTTACCACCGCCTTTACCTCCTAACTCGCCAGCAAGATGACGAACGATATCACCAGCTTTAATACGAGCAGTGACTGACTTGGCTACGCTGGCCGCCAACGCTAGCTGTCCATCTTTATCACCCACTAAGACGATCACGCTGTCTTGCAGTTTGGACTTAATATCATCCATCAATGGGCGAATCGACTTACCATCAATGCCTTCTACAATACTAATTAATACTGGCGTGCCTGCAATGGTCTGTACATCGTCTAGTAAGCTGGCCGCTTGAGCACTGGCCATTTTTTGTTGCAGACGCTCCAGTTGTTTTTCTAAGTCGCGCTGCTTGTCAGCCATGGTACGTACACGCTGTGCAACTTCAGGGCGTTTGACTTTGAGCTGGGAGGCTAAAGTGCTCAACTGCTGATCGTTTTGTTGGATGTATTTTATCGCGCCCATGCCAGTAACGGCTTCGATCCGGCGAATACCTGCGGCAATACCAGACTCACTGACAATTTTGAAGGCACCGATATCACCGGTACGCTGTACATGAAGGCCACCACATAGCTCGATAGAGAAGGGCTGACGCTGTCCATCAACGATACTTTCTGTGCCCATAGTTAAGACCCGAACGTCACTACCATACTTTTCACCAAACAGCGCGACTGCGCCTTTTTGCATGGCTTCATCGATGGGCATATTCTCAATACAAGCAGGTGCGTTAGCTTGTATTTGTTCATTGACTAAACGTTCTACGCGCATGATTTCAGCGCTACTGACGGGCTTGTCATAAGCAAAATCAAAACGTAATACATCGCTTGATACCAGCGAACCTTTTTGTGCAACCTCATCGCCCAATACCACTTTTAATGCTGCATGCAATAGGTGCGTGGCAGAATGGTTTTTGGCACTAGCGGCACGAACATCAGAAAGCACGTGCGCGTCCGCCGTTTGCTGCACACTAACGCGGCCCATATTTACGACACCATAGTGAATAATAGCTTGTCCAGACTTTTTAGTATCTTGTACTTCAAACACCCCTGTTGTCGTACGAATTTCGCCAAGCTCGCCAACTTGCCCGCCGCCCTCAGCATAAAATGGTGTGCGATCAATGATGACGACACCTTCCATTCCTTCATCTAAGTGTTCAGTAGATTTACCGTCTTGGTATAAGGCAATAACATTGACGTTGTTTTCTTCCAGTTGCTCATAACCGATAAATTCGGTAGGGCTCTCAACTTGAATGACACTACTATAATCAACGTCAAACTTGCCAGCATCACGTGCTCGCGTGCGCTGTGCCTGCATATGCTCATCAAACTCAGCTTCATCGATCACAATACCACGCTCTCGAGTGATATCAGCGGTTAAGTCAAGCGGGAATCCATAAGTATCATAAAGTTTAAAAGCAGCTTCACCAGAGAGGGTATCGCCGTCTTGTAAGTCGGTAAGCTCGCTGGCAAGCAAACGTAAACCTTGTGCCAGTGTCTTGGCAAATTGAGTTTCTTCTTTTTTGATGGCATTTTCAATCGTACTCTGCTTATCTTTTAGTTCAGGATAAGCTGCTCCCATTTCAGCCACAAGCGGTGCAACCATCTTAAAGAAAAACTCATTTTCTGCACCAAGCTTATTGCCATGGCGTACAGCGCGGCGAATGACACGGCGTAACACATATCCGCGACCTTCATTGCTTGGCAGGACACCATCAGCAATCAAAAAGGCAACCGCACGAATGTGATCAGCAATCACTTTAAGCGATGACTGCTGCTCATTTTGGATATCTAAAATGTCAGCAGCGGCATCCATTAAGTGTACGAATAAATCAATCTCGTAGTTGCCATGGACGCCTTGCATAATCGCGCTAATACGCTCAAGCCCCATACCAGTATCGACACTAGGTGCAGGTAGTGGCAGCATAGTGCCGTCTTTTTGACGATTAAACTGCATAAACACGCAGTTCCAAATTTCAATAAAGCGGTCGCCATCTTCTTCAGGTGTACCTGGTAGTCCACCTTCAATCTCAGGACCATGATCGTAAAAGACCTCAGTACAAGGACCACAAGGGCCAGTATCACCCATCGTCCAAAAGTTATCAGATGCGTAGGGTGCACCTTTATTATCACCGATACGAATGATACGATTGCTAGGAATGCCAATGTCTTTATTCCAGATATCAAAGGCTTCGTCATCAGTTTCGTAAATGGTCACATACAAGCGATCTTTATCTATCCCAAGCCATTCATCAGATGTCAAAAACTCCCAAATATAAGCAATACCTGCTTGCTTAAAGTAATCCCCAAACGAGAAGTTACCCAGCATCTCAAAAAAGGTATGATGGCGCGCGGTATAGCCAACATTGTCCAGATCATTGTGTTTGCCGCCTGCACGGACACATTTTTGTGAAGATACTGCCCGTGTGTAGTCACGTGGCTCCATACCCAAAAACGTCTCTTTAAACTGGTTCATACCGGCATTGGTAAACAGCAGTGTGGGATCATTATGCGGGATGAGACTCGATGAAGACACAACGGTATGCTGCTTGCTCACAAAAAAATCTAGAAAAGCTTGGCGAATATCGGCTGAGCGAAATGGCTGACTCACAGCGGCTCCTTACTGACAAATAGAGATAAATAAAAAGGACAAAATAAAGAAAATAATTTTGCAAGCGATTTTAGCACAAACACATAAGGTGTGTTGAAGATTCACAAATAGACGCTTAGTAAACACTAGTTACATTTGTGTGTTGCACCTACAAGTAATGAGAGGTTTAGCCCTAACATTACTTGGTCAAAATCGCGGCATCAGTTTCGTCAAGTTGATTCTGAATCAGAGGGTCAGATTCGATTATTTTTACAGGCAAATAGCGCAGTTGTAACTTGATAGGTAAGTAATCAGGAAAGTTATCTGCCATATCTTGGGTAATAACCGCTTCAATCTTTTGCACATCAGAGGATGTCGGACTGTTTTCACCACGAATAACAGCACGTACAGTCTGATAGCCTCCAACTTTTTCGAATTGGGTGTTGGTTAATACGTTACCTTTGTCTATAAAATGGCTGTTTATAGCGTCCTTTACGTTATTTTCAAAGGTTTGCTGTTTGGCGCTAACGTTTAAGTTAATGGACAAATAAATACCTAAGCCGACCAATAGTAATAAAGCGATGGCATTACGGCGAAAGAACGTTAAATAGGTGCTTGATTTGTAGTCATCATCGACTAAACGACGAAAGCCCAAAAACCAAAGCACCATCGCATTCGTAAATTGAATGGCAATAATATTGGTCAAAGCAAGCAGAGCTGCACCAAAACCTAACGTAGTTTCTCCATTGGCAAATAAGATACCACTTGCTGCAAGGGGCGGTACAAGAGCGGTTGCAACCGCCACACCAACCACTGCGACAGACAGATGCGGTGAAACCATTGCGTAAGCACCAGCAGTACCGCCAGCGAGTGCAATCATTAAGTCCATTGAAGTCGGCTGCGTACGCGAAAGAATTTCAGAGGAAAGCGGTTGGCCTTGATGCATATAGCCAACAATAAAACCTACCAAGATAACTAAAGAAACGCCAGCTATAACGGTAAATAGCGTTCTGCGCAGTAGCGGCATGCGATAGTCAATGATAGCCAATGCAGTACCAGTAATAGGCCCTAACACCATAGCGACCAACATTGCACCGATAACGACTGCCGCTGAATTGGTTATCAATCCATAACTGGCGATGATGGCAGAAAGGGTATTCATCATAAAATACATTTTGTTGGGTAGGGCATTGGCCTCGATAGTGAGCCGCACCTTTGGATAGTCTACCTTTTGATTGCTAAATTGCTCCGCTATAAATTGCTTATAAGACTCAAGTTTTGCTTCCTTTTCTTCTTTGACTTTATCGACTTTATCATCGTCTGTTAGATGGCTTTCTGTGTCATTCGCACTTTTTTCGTTTTCATCCTCGCTTTGATGTGGCTTAACATTGCCATCAACATCATCGTTCAACGCCGAATTTGGCGCAGGTGATGATGAGTTATTATTGGATTCTGCTGGTATTGTAGGAGGCGTTTGAGACGAAGAAGTATTTTCTGATTCGGTAGTGCGGTGGTGGTTGTTATCTTTATCATCAGCTTGTGCTGCCGCAGTTTCCGATTGAGGTGAGATATTTTTGACAGAGGCGATGACCACATCTGGGCTGGGCGACGTCATGGTTATTTCAGGATCGGGATGTTTAGCTCCAGTTTCTATTTTATCTGTGTGTTGCCTATCATCTTTAACCAAATTATCGCTGTCCAATGGATATGGCTGTTTGGTCTTGGTAGCTTCGGTACTATTTTTTTCGGTACTGTTTTTAAAGTCAGATACATTTTTTTTTGACGGCGAAGGTTCAGAAGAGTCGTTGATTGATGATGTCATGGCATTATGGCTTTACATGTCAGGTAAGAGAGGACTGCTAGAGAGGACTGCTATTGTAATGATAAAACATAAAGAGCGTAGCAGTTTTTTTGACAACAGACATTATTCTAAAAAATATCAGATGACTAATTTTATAAATAATGTCTATAAGCATGATACCAAGAGTTGATAAGTGTAAATCAAGGAAGAAAAATATAGGTTTTATAGACCGACAACTAATCCCTCATATTAGCATGGTTTTATAAGTAAATCAGCTGGTATGTGTGCTCTAAGAGTATACTGTAAAAGCTTACTATTAGTGTGGATTTAACGTATAAAGGAGATATACCCACACAAACTATGAGGATTAGGTTATGAACTGGACATTATTTTCTATGATCTATTCAATGACAGCAACAGTTACCATCGGCGTACTTATGATTGCAGCGTTGGTGTCAGGATTTAATGAAATACCGCACATTAAGATTGCTGTAGTCGTTGGTATCTTAATTTCAATACCAGTCGGATTGTTCTTTACCAAAAAAATAGGCAGCATTACTGGTGAAGAAAATAACGACGGTCAGCGAGTATAATGTTTCAGCTATATGAGCTATTCGAGGTTTATAAAACTTGAAATATTTGGAGTTTTTGACCATATAACCTCGCTTCATTGATGCTTTATATTTGTAGAGCTTGATTAATCTGATGACACAAACGTAAAGCACTAAATGCAGCTAAGCTTGAAGTTTTGGGATTTTCAGCTAATGGTAGTCCAGTTATGCTAATTTCAAGCTTACCAAATATGCCTTCAGCTATTATATGATGAATGTTGTGAGAAAGCGTGGGATCGGCGATCAACTCTACTTGTGTCTCATCTAAGCCAACCCCTGCTAAAGCAATGGTTGCGGCGACATTAGAATTGGCAGGAAATAAAGTCGCAGCCTCTCTAGCAGTACCTGTAAAGAATACGGTCGATTTTTTTAAAGAGTCGTAATCAATGAGCTTGTCAGCATAACTGCCTTTCCAACTCGAAGGGCTTTTTCTACCTTGATAAATAACTTTACTAAGTCCGGCCAAGCTTGCAGCATTGATGCCATCTATACCTGCTACCGCTCCTGCTAAAATATGAATTTTTACCCCATGTCTTTTTGCAGCATCATGTAGCGAAATCGCAAATTTTTCATCAGTAAAAGCACCCACTGAGACAATCCCAAGAGGTATGTTTCTCTCTAAGATTTTGATACCGTGCTCTTTGAGCCCATCTTGTCCCGCCATCTCAATAGCGATATCAGGAACTTCTAGTAAGTCGTCTACAGAAGTAATCACATTTATAGATTCGCCCATCTCTATCGTTAAGTTATTTGCGCTCCTTGGACTGGCTAATACAGTCGATAATTTGACATTTTTAGGTAGCATCTCGTGCACCTTTCTTGCCATCGATCCATAACCTATGAACATCACTGTCTTCATATTTGATCCCTATAATTTATGAATAAAAATCTATCAGTAAACAAAAAAAGACCTTTAAAATAAAGGCCTTTTTAAAATGAACGATAAATATATCAATGAAGTATTATCGAGTCAGCTACTACTTAAGCTCGACTGTCGCGCCATTTTCGATATTGGCATAAACTTCTAATACATCCCAGTTGGTTAGACGAACACAACCTGCTGATGCTTGGCGACTGATACCTTCAGGTTTGGGTGAACCGTGAATACCATAAGAAGGCTTTGATAAACCCATCCAGACGACACCAACGGGGTTATTTGGCCCTGGTGGTAACATATGTACTTTTTTGTCGCCACCTTCACCGACAGTCGCTTTATACCATGGCATCTTAACTCTATTAATGATCTTAAAGGTACCTTGTGGTGAAGGAGTGGCATCGCTACCAATCGTCGTTGGATAAGTAGCAACCAGCTTATCATCATTATAAGCATATAGTGTTTTGCTTGCTTTATCAGCAACCACGCGATTAATACGCTCATTGAGCGGCTTACGTGTGTTAAGTACGGTAATGGTTTCACCCGCTCGATAGTTTTTATTTTTATTTAACTTATCAAGGTAGCGTATGTCCATATGAAAGCGCTCAGCAAGCATCTCTTTAATGTCTTGATAATACAAACCTTTCACTTTTGACTTGGCTTCCGAGCCTGAAGGCGTAGTCAAAAAGTTGGTTTTGATATCATCTTCAGTCAACGTATACGTGACTAAAACAGGCTTATTGGCAGGGATATTCTTAGTCAATGCATCCCATGTTTTTTGGTCCATCGTACCAGTCGCTGGTAATCCTTTCATCGTTTGAAAGTTGATTAACGCCTTTTTACTATTCATGCCCCAACCACCATCGATTGGACCAGGAGAGGCATAGTTCCAGTCAAGCAAAGCCTGCATTTTGATGGTCATCGCTGAATTGACATTCATATTCGGCGACCATGTGGCATTGTTTACTTGCTTGGCATAATTTGACAAATTAAGCGTGGTATATCTTTTGCCATCCTTATCTTCGATATTTTTGATCGCAGGATCAGTGTTGAAATCTAGACTCTTTTCATATTGAGGCATCTCAAAAGATGAAGGATCTGTTGCGTCTATAGATGAGGCGTCACTAGGACCCGCCACAGCTTGGCCTTCACTAATATCGTCAGTACGATCAGATTGTTCATCCTTACGCGTCAGCTCAGCTGCGCTCATATTGTCTGCAGCGACTGGCTCTGATGCTGACTGTATTCTGTTATCTTGCTTAGTGTCGATCAGATCACTCATACTGTCAGTGGTCTTAGGCTTGATGCTAGGCGTAGCAACTGTGTTATTGTTATCAATTGATGTGCTACGACTTTCTTGTACATCAAGGCTTGCCAATACAGCAATACCAGGTAATTTGTCAGCCGTACGTGCTGGCGTTGTACGCGTATTATCGGTTGCAGCAACGGCACTGAGACTCATACTAGCGCTAATGATAGCGATAGACATAGAAGCAATAAGAGGTTTTATTTTCATCATATTTGACCATAGTAGGTTATTACAATGGAGCTATTATGCGCACAATTAAGATTCTAAGCAAACTTTTGATACATCTTTTTGTACCTGTAGAGTGCTAAGCGTCAATAGCTGACGTATGACATACAATATAGTTATATTTGGCTGATATTTTGGCTGGCATGTTGCTCAAAATGTTTGATTAGCAATTTTTAAGTAAGATTATCTTTTTATAAAAAATTCCAAAAAATGAATAAATGCTGGTCAATTACTAAATAATGATCAATTAATTTTATTGCTATAGATAGCTGTAAACTCTTACTTCAAAGTTTTATTGCAGTAAGATTTATAGTCATTGGCGCTATATAGCGTTTACGTCTATAATGCATGCACAGCGTTTTATTTAATCCACTATCATGTGACTAACGAGCATGTAATCAACAAGGTGCGATATGTCAGAACACCAGACTATGAGTGCAGAAGAGTTTCAAAATCAATATTCTAACGATCAAGCGTCTCAATATTTTGAGCAGAATCTACAAGATGGGTTGGATACAGATGAAACGGATCTAATCACTGAAGAAGATCAATTTGCAAACTTACATAGCGAGCTTGAAGAGGCGCGTGAACAATTATCTAGCATACGTGATTTCATTCGTTTTTCAGTCACTCAACTACGCAATTATGATGTGGTTGTGGCACAAGGTACTACTGACGAGTTTGCTGAAGCGTCAGCGATTGTTTTGCATTCTCTGTCTTTAGATTGGGCCGCCAATGAGCAAATACTTGATTGCCGTTTGACGACGTCAGAAAAACAGCAGGTGCTAAGCTTATTAGAAGAGCGTATCGCTGAACGAAAACCGCTGAGTTACCTAATCAATTTGGCCTATTTTTGTGATCTGCCTTTTTATGTCGATGAACGCGTTCTTATTCCGCGCTCGCCCATAGCGGAGTTAATCCGCCAGCAGTTTCACCCATATTTTGATGTCAATGAGCTTGCAAAGCCTCTAGGTGCAACTGTTAATGGTCAACCGGCTGTGTTTTATGATCATGGGCTTGATATGAAACAATTGTCACAACCAGAGCGTATTTTAGATCTATGCACTGGGTCAGGTTGTATTGCTATTGCACTGGCGACACGTTTTGTCGATGCCTTAGTCGATGCGGTTGATATTGACAAAGGAGCATTAGAAGTGGCGATGGTCAACGTTGATCATCACGATCTTGGTCATCAAGTGAACGTGATCGAATCAGATCTATTTGCAAAGATTCCAGCGGAAAATCAATATGAACTTATTGTGACCAATCCTCCTTATGTTGATGCTGCTATCATGGCCGACTTACCGCCTGAGTTTTTATATGAGCCTGAGCAAGCACTGGCTGCTGGACAAGATGGACTGGATTTGGTGCATCGTATTTTATTTGAAGCGCCAGAATATCTAAGTCCTGAAGGCTTGTTAGTGTGTGAAGTGGGTGATAGTGAGTGGGCGCTTAGACAAGCTTATCCAGACATTCAGTTTGACTGGCTAAAATTTGCACTCGGTGGTCATGGTATTTTTGCGATTACTTTTGATGAGCTAATGGCGCATCGTGAATTGTTCGCACATTACGTACAGTTATTGGACAAGAGTCAATAACGAATCAGCGCTTTTGATCCACTAGTAAATACATATAAACAGATTTTTATTGGTTTAGGGATAGTTATGGCAGGTAATAGTATTGGTCAGGTTTTCACCGTCACCACTTGCGGTGAGTCACATGGTGCAGGTTTGTTGGCTATCGTTGATGGCGTACCTCCAGGTTTAGTATTATCTGCAGAAGATTTACAGGTAGATTTAGACCGCCGCAAACCAGGCACCTCTAAGTATTCAACCCAGCGCCGTGAGTCTGATGAAGTTGAGATTATCTCCGGTGTGTTTGAAGGTAAAACCACGGGTACGTCCATCGGTCTGCTTATTCGTAATACCAATCAAAAATCAAAAGACTATAGTGAGATTAAAGATACTTTTCGTCCTGGTCATGCTGATTATACTTATAGTATGAAGTATGGCTTTCGCGACTATCGCGGCGGCGGTCGCTCATCAGCCCGTGAGACAGCGATGCGAGTCGCGGCTGGTGCTATCGCTAAGAAGTATCTCCAAGAGCGCTTGGGTGTGCAAATCCGTGGTCATGTCACCCAAATTGGTAATGAATATAGTAACGTCACAGACCCAAGCCAGATCGATTGGGATTTTGTGAATAGTAATCCGTTCTTCACTGCTGACAAAGAGGCGGTTGGTCGCTTTGAGACATTAATAGATAGCCTACGCCGAGAAGGTACTAGCTGCGGGGCGAAGTTAGAAGTTATTGCCAGTGGCGTACCAGTCGGACTTGGAGAGCCTGTCTTTGATCGTTTAGACGCTGATATTGCCCATGCGATGATGAGCATCAATGCCGTCAAAGGGGTAGAGATTGGCGATGGTATGGCTGTTGCTGGGCAGTTTGGTCATCGTTCACGCGATGAGCTGACTCCAGATGGGTTTACTGCCAATCATGCTGGCGGTATCCTAGGTGGTATCTCGTCAGGTCAGAATGTTAGCGTCAGTATCGCGCTTAAACCGACTTCTAGCATTACTACCCCTGGTAAGAGCATAAATACAGATGGTGAAGCAATTGATATGCTAACTAAAGGTCGTCATGACCCTTGTGTGGGGGTACGTGCCACGCCCATTGCAGAAGCCATGCTAGCGATTGTATTGCTCGATCATTATCTGCGTCATCGTGGTCAAAATGGGGATGTTGAGCCACCGGTAGAGTCGATTACATAACGTCGTCTCAACGTACACTGCAAAACTATCTGCTCTGTATCATGTTTAATGAAATATTATTAGATATGATACAGGGCTTTTTTGTGGACTCTCAAAGAGTAGTTAATCAGTTCATGATATGCTCTAGTTGGTAGGTTAATAGAGGTCTTAAACTGCCAATTGATAGTCATTAATAGTCACACATTGCTGATGACGAAAAACCAATAACAACCGTTGACTGGGAATGGCTAACCAATGACCGAATTCGATACTGTCGATACCTTGGTTTGATAAAGTCTGTATGCAATGATGGCGGTTCTGACCTAACAAGCTGTTAATAACAATATGTTGCATATAATTTCTCTCTTAAGTTTTATTTACGCATTTGAATAGCGCTATCGTAAAACAAGAAGATAGAAAGCATGTGTAGGAATGATGGAAAGTTGATGAACTGTAATAAATACTCGTCCTTTTTAATCTTTAGCTAAGGGTAGGGTAATGCTTACCATCACGCCAGAACTTTGTCTTATATTAGTATCATTAGCGCTACCATCAATATTACGAATGCTCACATGGCCTCCATGATGCTCAATCACCTGTTTGACCAAGGTTAGACCAAGACCAGTGCCTTTTTTTAGAGCGCCGCTAGACATAGAGGTATGCTCATTTTGACTTTGATGTGATAGGCTAAAATAACGGTCAAAAGCTTTATTAATCGCATAATCAGGTAATAATTTTCCGTCATTGAAGATATCGATGATTACAGTTTGCGTTGTGTTGTGAATATGAATACTGACAATGCTGTCAGCAAAATGAATGGCATTGTCTAACACGTTTTGTAGTACCTGCACCAACCAAAACTGATCAGCGAAAATACTGGTAGTTGCCAATATATCTGCTGATAAAGCAGTGGCTTTTGACATATCTTTATCATCAATATAAATGCTAATAGGCGAGAGCTGCTGCTGTTGTAACTTTGCCGCATTGTCTTTTGCTAAGCTCTGTAGCAATGGTAATAAAGGAGTCAGTTGTCGATTCAGCTTAAAGGTCGGTTGCTCAGTTTTGGCAAGCAGGAGCAGACGATCGATCAGCTGCTGCATTTTGATGCTCTGTTCCCCAACGGCTTGAACGAGCATCTGCCGATCCTCAGTATCTAGTTCGTCATCCTCTAACAGTTCGCTACTGGCACGAATTGCTGTCAAAGGGCTTTTGAGCTCATGAGTTAGGGTATGGACATAGTCAGTGACATACGCTCTATTTTCTAAGCGATGCTTCATGGTCTCAATCGTGTCTGTTAGGCTGTTGAGCTCATGACCTAAATAAAAATAAGGCTTTTTAGTATCCTCTGCTAAAGCCCCAGTGTATTGAGTAACTAAGGTAATACTCTGCTTCAGCCACCATGCCACCAGTCCTGCTAAAATAAGGGCGACGATACTAATGAGCAAGACCGTGAGAAGCATGCGATTGCGTGTATTGTCCAGATAAGGCAGCACGCTATCGACAGGCTTACCAACACTCACCGCCCCGATAATATTGCCTATCTCATCTTTGATAGGCTGTGCCACATACATAATTGAGCTACCACGCGTGCTATTAATATCTGGAGTACTTCTAACCCCGTATAGTCCTTTCAAGGTGAGATAAATATCATTCCAGCGGCTATAATCTTCACCTTCAGCATTTTTAGATGTTGGCAATGAGTCATAAATAACCTTACCATCACCATCTGTCACATAGATGCGAAAGCTGCTACCACTTTTATTTTTATCCGCTGGTTTTATAGGTTTATCAATGGCTGGTACGTCGATAAAAGCAGCATCAAGTTTGGCATGATAGGCATCATCGTATAGTTGCCCTGACGTTAATGGCACTTGTAAGCTTGCTGCGAGCAATTTACTGGTATCTAATAAAGTATCTTCGATGACTTGCTGCGCTGTCGGTTTGACATAACCAAATAGCTGAGTAAACACTACCACACCGCAAAAGATAAGTACTAAAGCAACCGCTAGCCAAATCCTGAAAAAAATACTCAAATTCAGTAATCGTTTAGGTTCAGTCGTTTGTTGATCAACGCCAATAGGATGCAGTTTTGCATACCAATTACTTTGATCAGTATGGACGCTTTTATTGGTATGGCTATTAACGTCTTCTTTAGCTTTAGGGTTCATATAGTTGGAAGCGCTATTTAAAGTTGTGAAATGCCATTATTAAGTAAGATATAGCTAAGCAGGGCACAATGCATAACCCAGTCCGCGATGCGTATGGATGACATCAATGCTTGGGTCGATGGTTGCCAGCTGCTTGCGAATCGACTTGACATGGCTGTCTATCGTCCGCGCTAGACGATGATCTGGATAATCGCTCACCGCATTTAACAGCTGTTCACGGCTAAAGACTTGATTGGGTGCTTGTAATAAGGTTAATAAAATTTTGCGTTCAGTATTGCTAAGCTCAAGTTTTTGCTGTTGCCACTTTAAAGAGTAATTGAGTGGTTGGTAATGCCAGATACCAGACTGGCATTTAAACGTTAATGCTTGCCCTGACATGTTATGAGAAGAGACTGTACTAGTTGAGGGGCTAAGTGAAGTGTCGTCAGTCGCATTATCTGTTGCTGTTGTATGAGCAGCAGTTTGCTCGTATAGTAACTGCTCACGTCGCCAGATGGCTTTTAGACGGGCGACTAATTCTCGCGGACTAAAAGGCTTGGCGCAATAATCATCACCGCCCATCTCTAAACCCAAAATACGATCGACTTCATCACTACGTGCGGTCAAAAACACCACAGGCACATCTCTTAACGTACCGATATCAGGCGTATGGCGTATTTGTTGGCATAAACTCAAACCATCACCGTCCGGCAACCCAACATCCAAAATAATAGCTGATAAGTCTTGCGCCTCATTACTATATAGCATGGGCAACACGCTACTGGCATTGTCTAGCCAAGTGATTTTCCAGTTTTCACGCTTACAAGTCACTTTGAGAGACATAGCAATAGCAGGGTCATCTTCTACCAATAAAATATGGGTCATAGGCTTTATATCGTTATATGAGAAAAAGTAATTTATGGTGAATTGGTGTAAATAACGCTCATATATATATGAACATTGAAAAATAATAATAGGGCGTCATAAAGTAGCTAGCACGCCACGTCAAAATTATTAAATTATCGTAGCATAAAAGCATGGTTATATTTTGCCATCTCCTATCAAACGATGTGAAAAATTGATGGAAATTGGATTGGTTAATCTATGAGTTTTTGATTAGCAGTTTCGGCTAAAGGCTGTAAAATAACGGGCATTATGATAATAAAGAAGAAACTAGAGGCATGGCAAATACCTCTACTATTGGAAGTATGAGTTTTTTAAATATGTGGTTTTCTATAAAAGGAATACAGAAAATATGAGTAATTATTTAGATGCGGTCATTGTTGAACATAACCCATCACAAAAGAATATAGACAAAGCAGTGATTTGGCTGCATGGATTGGGCGCTAGCGGCAATGACTTTGAGCCAGTGGTACCGCAGTTAGGCTTAGCGAATGACATGGCTGTACGCTTTATCTTTCCGCATGCTCCCAAGCGTCCAGTGACAGTAAACGGTGGTATGGTGATGCCAGCATGGTATGATATTTTAGAGATGAGCCTTGAGCGCAAAGTCGATCTGGCTCAGATAGAGACATCTTCTCAGCAAATCCATGACTTGATTTGTCGTGAGATTGAACGCGGCGTCAAACCTGAACATATCGTTATCGCAGGATTTTCGCAGGGCGGGGCAGTGGCTTATCATGTCGCGCTTGGCTATCCTGAGCGGCTGGCGGGATTGATGACCTTATCTACGTATTTGGCAACCGATGATCACATTGACTATAGCACTGCTAATAAAGAGATACCGATATTGATCGAACACGGTACTCACGATCCAGTCGTTCCTGTAATTTTGGGTCAGCAAGCACAGCAATTGTTATCAGACAAGGGATATGACGTTGAATATAATACTTATCCAATGGCGCATCAGGTCTGTATGCCGCAAATACAAAATATTGGTAAATGGCTAAATGAAGTCTTGGCTTAAAGGCCAAAAAGCAACAAAATATCAAAGCCAGTCAGGTAATTTGACTGGTTCTCCCTATAGTCATTGTGAGCTTGTGATTAATGAATTGGGCGAGCAACGTTACGATTGTATTAGCTCAAGTCATCGCGATGGTAGACTGCGACGTAAGACGATTTATATGGAGCCTAGCCACTGGGTGTTGATTCCAGTTATGTGTGATATTGACTATGCCATACGTTGGTTCAACAAACGTAAAAGCCTTAAATACGACTATTTGGCTTTGATTAGAACTATAATTCCAGGGTTTTATAATCCTGAGTACCGATTGTTCTATTCTGAAGCATGCGCTGATATGTTAGAGCTGGTCGATCCAGCAAGTTATGGTCTTAAAAAGCTCTATCGATGGGCAGTAGATAATCAACCTCTAAGATCAAAACCTATCAAAATTGTGTCATAAAAAAAGCCAACCACCTAAATGATTGACTTAATTTAATATATTTGGTGGAGATGGCGGGAGTTGAACCCGCGTCCGCCAGCATTACGCTCATGACTCTACATGTTTAGATTCTGTCTTTGATTTTAGTCCGCACCGATCCGACAGGCAGGATGGATTGGACGATTCTCTACTTTTGAACCCAAGCGATTGAGACAATCCCTTGTGGCGAACCTATATACGGACGCTTCAACTGGGCTGGTCAACTATAGGTAATCGGCAGCGCAGTAAGCAGGGTTTAAGCTGCTAGAGCGTAAGTTTCGTCGTTTGCGACTATAACAATATATGTTTGATTTACGAGAGGACATACACTCTCGACATGCATCATTGAGTTTCATCACCAGCGTCGAAGCCAGAACATCCCCAATAGAACGACGTATTATAATATATAATGGTGGTTTTGGCAATGGTCTTATATACGGACATTACACTTAATAACATACTATATTATACTAGCCTGATGAACACTATTGTTCGTTCATAGACCTATTATATGGGGCGTTTTTACGATAAATAAAGAGAGGTTGTCTACTTTCCTATTAATTCAAGAAGATGAATTGCTAAACCATAAATTCTCATGCAACTTACCATTTTTATGAGGCGTGGCAATATTAAGCGCGGTTTTAGCGAATATATCATGCGATGCCTTTGAAAAAGCCTGCCATTCAGCCCAGCGCTTTAGCACATAAACGGTCTTAGGTACATGCTCATCGAGACTATCGGTAGTCGCTTGCAAGGTCTGTAGCCACCAAGCTTTGTCATCATCACTTAGTTGATGGTTGTTAGATGTATTTTTATCTGCTTGCCACCTTTTAATAATAGCTAGCGTGTTTTTATGGTTAGGACGGTCTTGAATGATGAACGTTGCCACCAAGGCGCGAAACCAATAACCCAATGCATCGCGCTGTGCTAACTCGTTGAGATGGGGTAGTACGCATAAAACGCTGTGCAAACTGGTTAATCCATGAATGATAAAAAATTCATTATCACTACCGTACACTATGCTTGCTGCCATCACGGTTAGCGCTTCGATAGAGTTAGTCAAATTATTGCCAGTCTCAGGTAGCTTTAGTACAACCTTATCATTAAGAAACTGTGCCATTGGCTCATTAGGGTTATCGAAGGTAATTAAACGCTGCTGGAAGCCGCCTCTATTCAATTGCTTATAATCTTCAGTTTGACTCAGCTGAACAGCTCTTTTGGTTAATTGAGATAGGCTATCGTCAGCTAAAATTTGCTCAAGCATGTCAATAGGGTGCGGCGCATCAGGTGACCATAACTGATACAAGCTATGATGTGCGCCCGTCGCTAAGGGCTGGAAGGCAGTTGCCATATAGGCCAGTCCTTCCGCTGCCATATTATCGGACTCAACATCGACCGCCCAACCTGTATGTATTACTGGATGCATTGCCGCTCCTGCCATACCCTCTGATAACGCAGGGTAGTAGCGTTTTAAGCAAGTATTTAACCCAAGCTTTGCTATTTTCTTATCAAAAAAGTCACGATAGGCTTCAAATGCGATACGTGTAGACTGTATATTGTATAGCCAATTGACATCCGTTATCGCTGTGTAGTCAAGCGCATTTTGGCGCGGCGGCACAAGCATTTCAGACCCTTTTGCCGTACTTGTAGCACCTTTATCTATGACATTGTTAATATATACGTCTTGCCACCATTGCATTTTATTTTGACTGACACCTGCAGCATCAAGCGCAATCCAATTATGGGTAATATGATTGGACAGATAGTCGTCATATTCGATATGCCAATTGCGGCCACGTTTAAGCCAATCGTGTAAGTGCTTTGAATAATTTGGCTTTGAATAATATGTCATATGAACGTCTCAGTGCTTAGATCTATTTAGAGTAATGATTTATAAGATATAAGTTATACCATACTACGATAAGAACCAAACTGCTAAAGATTGTTCGTTATGATGGAGATGGCGGGAGTTGAACCCGCGTCTCCTAAACAAAAAAAGAGCCAGCAACTTAAAGTCACTGGCTCTTTTTGATCTAAACGAGATATTCTAAAACTTACTCTTCAGAGTAATCTTCGCTCTCGTCTTGTGTCTCATCATCTTCTACTGCAATGTTTTCTTCATCACCATCTTCAGAAAGAATGGTTACTAAAATGCTAGCAGTAACGTCATGATGTAGCTGAATATCAACATTATATTCGCCAACTTGACGCAGAGTGCCTTCAGGCAGCTTGATTTCAGCACGGTCAACTTCTAGACCTGAGTTAGTCAATGCTTCGGCGATATCGCGAGTACCGATAGAGCCGAATAGCTTGCCTTCGTCACCAGATTTTGCACGCATGATCACATTAACGTCAGTTAGTGCATCAGCACGCTCTTGAGCAACAGCGATCTCTTTTGCTTCTTCAGCTTCAAGCTCAGCACGACGTGCTTCGAACTTTTCAATGTTAGCTTTAGTAGCAGGTAGTGCTTTGCCCTGAGGGATAAGAAAGTTACGTCCGTAACCTGGTTTTACATCGACAGTTTCACCGAGTTTACCAAGGTTGACGATACGCTGTAACAAAATAATTTGCATGAGTCATTCCTAGTTAACGGTTAAATTACTGATGGTTGTCAGTATACGGAAGTAGCGATAAATAGCGAGCCTGCTTGATAGCAGTGGCTAGTTGACGCTGATATTTAGTAGATGTACCGGTAATACGGCTAGGTACAATCTTGCCATTGTCACTGATATACTGTTTTAGCAACTCAACATCTTTATAGTCAATGTGAGTGATGCCTTCAGCAGTGAAACGGCAGAATTTGCGACGGCGATAGAAACGTGCCATAAGTATTCTCCTTTAATTAGTCTTCACTGTTGTCGTTGTCGTCGTTTTCACGACTGTCTGGACGACGAGTAGTTGCTTTACGTGCACGTTTTTCATCGGCATTTTTAGCTAACTGTGACTCTTCAGTGATAGCATCGTCACGGCGCATAACTAGACTACGAATGATCGCGTCGTTATAACGGAATAACTCTTCAAGCTCAGCCAAAGTCTCACCGTCAGTTTCGATATTGAAAAGAACGTAATGAGCTTTGTGAATCTTGTTGATTGGGTAAGCCAGTTGACGACGGCCCCAATCTTCTAAACGATGAATAACACCACCGTTGTCTTGAACCAACTTAATATAGCGTTCAACCATGCCGACCACTTGGTCGCTTTGGTCTGGGTGTACGATTAACACCAGCTCGTAATGTCTCATTTGGACTCCTTACGGATTAGTAGCTATTAACCCTATGTTAATAGCAAGGAGATTTATAAGGTAAGCTGCCTCTCAAACAAATCATTAAAGAAAAGTTGAAAATAAGCTTAGGATATAAAGCGCCGTATTATAGCAGTAGTCGAGTCTTAACACAAAGGTTAATACTGTTGTCTGCCGATAAATAAAAAAGCAACGACTAAGCGCTGCTTTTAGTGAGTCTATATAGTTTTAAGTGGCTAAATATATTTATTTTACTACAGGTTGCTTAGCCAATTGGCTACTATCAGCTTTAACTACCAAAGTTTTAGCAATCTTATCATGCCACCCTATATTTTCAGGGCTTTTAGATGCTATAAAGTAGTGAACAGCAATGACGACAAATCCTAAGAAACTTGTAAATGAAAATAATAGGTTGTAGATAATAAAGAGTAGCAAGGTTCGCATACCGATAAGCTTAAGAAAAGAGGGTATACGATGTGTGGTTTGATCGACAACACGAATGCCAGTGATAAGCTTACCAAGCGACTGTCCACGTAATGTAATAAATACCAGTTGTAGCGCAAACAGTCCAAACACCATCACTTGTGACATCATTAAAGTAGAGCTAGGTAAGCTCTCCATGAGTGTCATTGAGTACTGGTATGCAGCGTCCATGTTTTGAATATCTTGAAACTTTGAATAGTCTATGTCCATTTTGGTTAATGCCAGTACCAGCGGAAAAATCGCTAATACATACAATAGGCCATTAAGCGCAGTGGCTAATACTCGTGACATGATAGGTGCCAAGACGACATTACCAATAACTTTATCTTTTTGAGACCCAGTCTTATTGACAGTTGACTTATTTAGTGACACGTTACTATGAGGCGTGTGATGACGGTTGGTTGTCATATCCGCTTTTGTGTTTTTGGCGGTATCTTTTGAGCGTTCAGGCTTACCATATAATCTATCTAGCGATACCGATTTACTACTTTGGGGGTTACTAGCATTGTCTTCTGGAAAGACTGTCACATTGTTGACAATAGAGTCGTTAGAAGGAGAAGAGATATCAGCAGGACGATAAGAATATTGGTTACCTGTTAAGTCACCAATACGTTGCCATTTATCTAAACCTTCATGCCATACCAAATCATCCAATACTACTTCACCAGATGTCAGCATAATATTTAACTGATCCAATGTATATGGACCTGCTTGTACGTTGTCTCGAGCAAGGAAAATCTGCATAGTTGCCTACATAATTAGTCATATCTTAAATCATTATATTAGGGTCTATTCGAAAAAATCAAATAGACCCTAATCAAAGTAACTTTAATGACTGTGTGAATTACTGCGGTGACTGAATACTGCAGTTTATTGTGCTTCTTCACCCGCTAAAAAGAACCAAGTGTCAAGGACTGAATCAGGGTTTAGTGATACAGAGCTGATACCTTGCTCCATGAGCCAAAACGCAAGGTCTGGATGATCTGATGGACCTTGACCACAGATACCGATGTATTTATCCGCTTTACGGCAAGCTTCAATCGCCATAGACAATAGTTTCTTAACTGCAGGATCACGCTCATCAAACAAATGTGAGACGATACCTGAGTCACGATCAAGACCAAGCGTTAACTGAGTCAAGTCGTTTGAACCGATTGAGAAACCATCAAAGTGCTCTAGGAATTCTTCTGCTAGTAAGGCGTTGGTAGGTAGCTCACACATCATAATAACGCGTAGACCATTTTCGCCACGTTTTAAACCATTTTTCTCAAGCAACTCGATGACTTCTGCTGCTTCACCAACGGTACGTACGAAAGGAATCATAATCTCGACGTTAGTCAAACCCATCTCATCACGTACGCGTTTTAGTGCTTTACACTCAAGCTCAAAGCAGTCACGGAAGTTGTCAGACACGTAACGACTGGCGCCGCGGAAGCCCAACATTGGGTTTTCTTCTGATGGCTCATATAATTTACCACCAAGCAAGTTAGCATATTCGTTTGATTTGAAATCTGACATACGAACGATAACGGGTTGATCCACGAAGGCAACAGCGAGCGTTGAGATACCTTCGACCAATTTATCGACATAAAAATCAACAGGTGATGCATAGCCTGCAATACGCTCATTGATCGCTTGTGATATCTCACGTGGCAAGCTATTCATGTTAAGCAGTGCTTTTGGATGCACGCCGATCATACGGTTGATGATAAATTCAAGACGTGCAAGGCCGATACCTTCGTTTGGCATTTGGGTAAATGAGAAAGCACGGTCTGGGTTACCCACGTTCATCATGACTTTAAATGCAAGTTCTGGCATAGATTCAATAGAGTTGGTCTGGATTTCAAAATCAATTTGACTCTCATAAATAAAGCCTGTGTCACCTTCAGCACAAGAGACAGTCACGTCTTGACCGTCGACCAGTAATTCAGTAGCGTTACCACAGCCAACGATGGCTGGGACACCAAGCTCACGCGCAATAATAGCAGCGTGACAAGTACGGCCACCGCGGTTAGTAATGATAGCTGAAGCACGCTTCATGACTGGTTCCCAATCTGGGTCTGTCATGTCTGATACTAAAACATCACCGTCTTGGACTTTGTCCATCTCGTTTAGATTGCTCACGATACGTACTTTACCAGCGCCAATACGTTGACCGATTGAGCGACCTTCACACAATACTTTAGCACCAGCTGTATCAATGACATAGCGCTCCATAACAGTACTGTCTTGACGACTTTTTACCGTTTCAGGACGAGCTTGTACGATAAATATCTCATTAGTATCGCCATCTTTTGCCCACTCAATATCCATCGCTTGACCATAATGCTTTTCGATAGTCATGGCTTGTTTGGCAAGATCAGTCAGCTCTTCAGTAGATAACGAGAACTGCATACGTTCTTGCTTTTCGACATCGACTGTTTTGACAGATTTGGTTGTGCTACCTTCATCACCGTAAATCATTTTCTTGTGCTTGCTACCAAGGTTACGGCGAATAATTGCAGGTTTACCATCCGTGAGTAGGCGTTTTGATAAATAAAA
Organism: Psychrobacter sp. 1U1; assembly: GCF_051847535.1. Lineage (NCBI taxonomy): Bacteria > Pseudomonadati > Pseudomonadota > Gammaproteobacteria > Moraxellales > Moraxellaceae > Psychrobacter > Psychrobacter sp. 1U1. The sequence continues at coordinate 415,603 of NZ_JBPYDD010000001.1, forward strand.
CTCATCAGGGTTAACAGCACCTTGAACGACCATCTCACCCAAGCCATAGCTCGATGTGATAAACACTACTTTATCAAAACCACTTTCTGTATCTAACGTAAACATAACGCCAGCTGCGCCTGTTTCTGAGCGTACCATACGTTGTACAGCAGCAGAGAGGGCAACGCCTTCGTGCTCAAAACCTTTGTGTACACGATAAGAGATAGCACGGTCGTTGTATAAAGAAGCAAATACCTCTTTAATAGCGAGTAGCACGTTATCAATACCACGAATGTTCAAGAAAGTCTCTTGCTGACCGGCAAATGACGCGTCTGGCAAATCTTCAGCAGTTGCAGAAGAACGTACCGCCACAGCAATGTCTTTACCATCGCTCATCTCTTCAAATGATTGGCGAACCTCTTTTTCAAGATCTTCTGGCAATTCTTGTTCGATAATCCAATTACGGATTTTTTTACCTGTGGCAGTTAGCTTATTTACATCGTCTACATCGAGCGCTTTAAGTTCACTATTGATTTTATCAAGCAAACCTGTTTCAGTCAGAAAACGATTGAAAGCATTTGAAGTTGTAGCAAAACCGCCTGGGACGCTAACGCCCAGATCGGACAGATGACTGATCATCTCGCCAAGCGAGGCATTCTTACCACCGACCATATCAATGTCGTTTTTTCCTAACTGATCAAGATTGATCACAAGTGCTGTAGATTGCGCTGCCATGATAACTCCAGAAAATAAGGTTATTTAGTAAAGATTATAACGGTGAATTATACCGCTATATTTGGACAATTTCGAGGGGTTAGACCGAAAAACTTATGAAAAAGATACAAATTATAGAGTCTAGCAATAATTTGTGAGTAAATAATCGAACTATTGTCTCACTTATCCGAATATAAAGCAGCCAACTTGAGATAAATATTTTCGTAAATGATATGTATTTCTGTCATCTGCAACGTTTAATGTGCTCAAATCCACATAAAGGATTGTATTAAATGTCTGTCATTTAGATTTTATAGTTGTGCTAACTTTGATTCCTATTAAGTGTCTATTATGAGTATAATGTAGGACATAAAGTAACAAGCGTATAAGACCCTAATGGCAGCTAGTAAATTCATTAGAGACACAACTATCAGTGTACTAAATAAGTTGCCTATTTATATATACGTTATTACCATTCACCATATATTTGCCACATAGCGATTCAGTTTTAAAAATTGACACACTAAATATCATGAGTCGATTAAAGCTTACTATTGAGGTTTACACTAAGGTTTTCAAGTTATGTATTCAAACAGTCTGTCTGAGCAAGATAAAACGACTATTCAAAACCGTCATGCTTTAGGTTTGGACAATTCACAGGCGATAAGAAGCGCGTTCTTTATCTCTGATGGTACCGCCATTACAGCCGAAACGTTGGGCCGTTCTATATTGAGTCAATTTGCCTCAGTGCCATTCGAAACTCGAGTATTGCCCTATGTCGATAGTATCGAACGTGCTGAAAACGCAGTTGAGCAAATCAACATCGCTTATCAACGCGATGGATTATTGCCGTTAGTATTTGATACTATTGTCAGTCCAGAAATTCGCGAAAAGATTAATTCTGCTCATAGCTGTAATTTAGATATGTACGAAGGTTTGATCGGCCGTATCGCGGAAGAAACTGGTATAGAGCCAGATGCTCATTCTGGTCATGCTCACGATAACGTCGACTCTGAGACTTATAAAGAGCGTATCGATGCGGTACATTTTGCTTTGGATAATGATGATGGAGCACGTACGCGTCATTACAATATGGCAGATATCATATTAATTGGCGTATCACGTTCAGGTAAAACGCCAACCTCACTGTATTTGGCTTTACAGTTTGGTATTCGCGCCGCTAACTACCCATTGACTGAAGATGATCTATACGACAATCAGCTACCAAAAGCATTGCGCGAGCATAAAGACAAGCTGTTTGGTTTGTTGATTGATACGGATCGTCTAGTAAAAATCCGCCAAGAACGCCGCGCAGGTAGTCGCTATTCTAGCTATCAGCAGTGTCAGCAAGAGCAGCGCGCTATACAAGGTATCTATACTTCACAAGGTATTCAAAGCCTTGATGTCTCCGAGATGTCTGTTGAAGAGATTGCCACTCGCATTTTGCAAATGACGGGCCTAAAACGTCGCATTGGTTAATCTGATACATGTGTTTATAGTCGACCATTATTATCACTATATACTACATTTTATATAAGTATCGCTATACATTTATCACCACATAGAGAGTGTTATGAGTCTATCCCATCAACCTAAAACATCGCCCTTGTTTTTGTTAGGCCTGCTATGCAGTGTCACGTTACTTAGTGCTTGTCAAACGTCACCTTTTGCGCGCAAGCCTGTACCCGAGCCGCGCTATATACCTACTATCGTCTTAGGTGACGCGCAAACGTTAACCGTTATGCCAAACCGCGTGGCCTGTGCCTCAGCATTACCGATGCAGTGTCTGCTAGCCAAGTCCAATAAAGATGGTTCGGTATTTCAAATCCCCTATGATTGGATTGATGACTTTACGCCAAGTCTTGGTACAGAGTATGTGATTAGTGCGCGTCCGCAGGTTGATGAGGGGCGTCAGAGCCTAAATGGGCATTGGACATTGCAAAATATTTTGTCACAACGTATGGTGGGCACGCCATAATACTGGCTATTAACGCATGAATGTATTGATTCACGTATAGATGGCTTCATAACAGTATGAGTAGATTGACAGACAAGTCAGTAAATAAATAATTAAAGAGGTTATCATGGGAAGCAAACGCAAAGATGATGCAACTAACGATACTGGTCGTGATAAAAAGACTGAAGTATCAAACAAAGACAGCGGTGCTGCACCTGCTACATCTCCTGAGCAGACCAAAGAAAAGAATAAACAAGAACAAATCGAGCAAACCCACGAACAAGTCACAGAAGATGTTATGCATCATCCCGATTTAGTCAATCCGTTAGATGATACGCGTATCGATATCAAATCAGGCTTTACTAAAGATTCGCAGCGTATAAAAAGCGATCAGCATAATTTTGAATACGATGCAGTTGTGCTAGGCGCAGGTCCTGCTGGCGAGGCTGCAGCGATGAAGCTGGCTAAGTCTGGTAAAAAGGTAGCGGTCATTGATCCACGCGATCAGGTCGGTGGTAACTCTACTCACGTCGGTACGATTCCTAGTAAAGCGCTGCGTCAATCCGTATTTAATTTGATCAATTTTCGCCGAGATCCTATGTTTACCAAAGCGCTTGAATATGAGCAAGTGCCACTAAACAAGGTGCTGGCCAATGCTCGTCGCGTGATACGTAGCCAAGTGAGTACTCATACGCGCTTTTATGAGCGTAACCGTATTGAGGTCATTCATGGCTGGGCAAGTTTTGTAGATGCCAATACCTTGCGTGTTGAAACTGACGAAAATATCTTTGAGACCTTTACTTTTAATAAGGCGATTATCACGGTTGGCAGCAGACCTTATCGTCCTGAGATTTTAGATTTTGATCATCCGCGCGTTTTTGATTCTGATAAAATTTTGCAAATGGATTATGTGGTCAAAAAAATCATCATTTATGGTGCAGGTGTCATCGGCTGTGAATATGCTTCCATCTTCACCGGTCTTGGCTACAAAGTTGACTTAATCAATAACCAAAATCAGCTACTAAGCTACCTTGATAGTGAAATCAGTGATGCCATCGCGCATGACTTTAGACAGTTCGGTGTCCTTATTCGTAGTAATGAAGAGATCGACCATCTTGAGACTCACGACGATTGTGTGATTTTACATCTCAAAAGTGGTAAAAAAATCAAGTCTGATGCAATTTTATGGTCAAATGGGCGCTCAGGTAATACTGAGGGCTTAAATTTAGAAGCTATAGGTTTAGAGGCTAATAGCCGTGGACAGCTCAAAGTAGATGATACTTACTGTACAGGGGTTAAAAACATTTATGCAGCTGGAGACGTTATAGGCTGGCCATCTCTTGCTTCTGCAGCTTATGACCAAGGACGCTGCGCTGCTGCCTTTATGGTCGGTGATAGAGATGCCGAACCAGTATCAAGTGTACCGACTGGTATCTATACCATTCCTGAAATCTCGAGTATCGGTAAAACTGAGCAAGAGCTGACAGACGAAAAGGTTCCTTATGAAGTGGGCCAGGCGTTTTTTAAACATTTGGCGCGTGCGCAGATTATCGGCGAGCGCTCTGGTGTATTAAAGATATTGTTTCATCGTGAAACGCTTGAAATCTTGGGTATCCATTGTTACGGCAATCATGCGTCAGAGATCATCCATATCGGACAGGCCGTGATGAAGTGTAATAATACCCTTGAGTATTTCGTCAATACGACGTTTAACTATCCAACGATGGCAGAAGCTTATCGGGTAGCGGCGTTAAATGGACTCAACCGAGTGTTTTAGATTTTGAGAAAAGACATAAAAAAGCGCTTGTTATTGATGTAACAAGTGTTTTTTTTGGCAAAGTGTTTTTAACTTTGTTTTTCTAAATGAGTATTGCTTCATTAAATACTTTTGGGTCAAGGGCATTTAAAAGTAGATTGTTTTGATTGTGTGCGCTTACGCATAAATAGAAGCAAGATAAAGTAAAACAGCCATAAACCAAACAAGGCATAAAACCCTATAGCGACTTGCGAGAGGCTGGCGCCCATCTGATTGAGCTGTACTGAAGTATTGATCGCAGGGGTAGTAGGTATTAGCCAACGTAAAATTTGTAGTATTTCTGGCAACTGATTAGCAGGCCAAGGATAACCACTCATAAAAAACATCGGCAGTGAGCTGAAAATCAAGATTTGCATACTGCGTTCACGCAAGCGAAACCACAAGCCAAACACACAACCAAGCGTCGCTACTGTCGGACAAAAAATCATCAGAAATAGCAAACTACCAAGCATGTTTTGTCCGCGCGGATAATGATGCAGCTCAAAGGTCCAGCCATAATAAAAGCAGCCAACTGTAAAGCTAAGTATACTCATGGCTGCAATCCGGCCGAGCCAGCCGCGAATACTGGTACTATGACGACGCTGCTCGTACCAAGTACTAATCAGCATTGCCGTGGCTATCAATAAAGTCTGTTGTAAAATAATAATAGACACTGCTGGTACCACATAAGCACCATAACCCTCAGTTTGATTATACAAAGGCATAATCTGTAATGGTACGGCTTGAGTATTTTGTACAGCAGTAGGCGCATAAGCCCCTTGAGCGACGTTTTTTTTGACTTCTATACCTGCAGATACTGTACTGACCGCCTGTAAGAATCCCATCTGCACGTTTTTATTTAATAAAAAGTAACCACCATTACCGAGTACGCTGACGCTGGCGGCTTTGTCTGATAACACTTGCTGCTCAAGTCCGCTTGGGATAATCATGTAGCCTGCAATCTGGTCTGTCCAAATGGCTTCTTTGGCTGCTTGCTCATTTAAAAAACGTTTGGTGTTTAGTTGCGGACTGGCACTGCTATAACGCACAATGGTACGCGATAAGTCGCTGTTATCATAATCAATAATACCGACCGGCACATGATTGACTACCTCAGATGAATAGGGCCATGGATAAAAAAAACCATAAATAATAGGCGCTATAACCAACATTAAGAGCACGCCTTTATCGGTAAACACGTCTTTAAACGTTTGGGTAAAGTTTGTCCAAAATGACTGTGGCACTGATGGTTTCTTTAAGGAGATTGGTGTTTTTATAGCATTGGTTTTAGATGGCTTTGACATTAGCGGGCTCCCCAGCGCTCAGGATGCGACAAGGCACGTTTGGTCAAAAAAACCATCAATATCAGCGCAATGATGGTTGCTAAAAGTAGGCCGTAGACAATGGGCAGTGATACCGCAACCGGAGCTTGCATTTGTAGCTGCGCAATGTGCAGCTGTAGATAATGCGTCAATGGTAGTGCATCCGCCCAATATTTGGCGCTGTCGGTAATGGCGATATAAGGATAGGTCACGCCTGCGAACGCATAGGAAGGTACGGAGATGAATCCCGTCGCAGATAATCCCATACGTAATGAAAACGAGCCGAGCGTAAACACGGCACCAAGCCAAAATGACAACATCATTAGTAATACTAGACTGATATAAGTGACTATCAAGGACTCTATGGCTACACCTTGTTGCGGTGTGGCAAGCCATAATGCCAATGCAGACCAGATGCTATAGGCCAGTATGGGCCAAAAATACTTACCTAATAATCCTGCAAATAATACAGCTAAGCTTGATTTTCTGACGTCAGCTATAGGTTTAGTAGGTTTAATATTTGGTACACTACTTAGCTCGTGTTGAGTATCTGTCACAGATTTACTGTGTTCGTTATATTGGTTGCTATCGCTGGTTGACTTTAAATAAGGTAAATCAGGCGTACCTGTATCAATAAAGCGAGACCAATGTCCAAGCTGCTTATCGCGCAGCTCGCGGCCAATTGTCGTTGCGCCAATCACCATTGCTAAAATATGTAATAGTGCAGGAATCACCGTCGATGCCAAAAACTGCTGATAATTATTGATGGTATTAAATAGACTGGTACGCTGAATGGCGATAGGAGAGTAGTTGATTGCTGCCTGCGAAGGTGCCATCCCTTGCTTGACCATACGCTGTATCTCAACGCCTGCTGATAAAGTACCGACGACTGCTTGTACACTGGTCTGAATGATGCCTGAATGCGTACCATACTGAGCATTCACTTGCAGAATGACTGGTGCTGGTTTACTAGATGAGATATTGCGTGAAAAGTTCTCAGGTATGACGACGACCGCATAAACATCCAGTTGCAATATAGCCGCTTCGACATCGGCTGGCGAGTGGTACTGTTGATAGATGCTTAGCTCAGGACTGGCTTCTAAATAGCGCACCAGCGTATTGGCAATAGGGCCGTTATCTTGATCAACCACACCAATAGGCAAATCTTTGATTTGGGTTTGCGAAAATATCCACCAAACCAGCAATACCGTCGCTAATGGTATCCAGACTACCATTGCCAAATCCCATGGGTTTTTGGCTAAAAACCGCCGCTCGTACGCAGCACTACGTATGAATGCTTTTGACAGACGCATGCTTTACTCTTGAGCCTGAATAACAGCGGCCGAGTCAATCTGTACAATAACACTCATACCAGAGCGAATCCGGCTGTTTGGGTTTGAAGGTCTGGCCTTGATTTCAAAAGTGCGTACATCAAAGCCGTCATTATTGTTGGTTGGTCGCCAAGTAGCGAAATCAGACAGTGTTGAAGTCGCATAAACTGTAAACTCTTTAGTAAAAGGCTTATCTGTAGACGATAGCGCTGGGATAGTACCCGTAAAATGCTGTCCAATGGCGAATTGGTTTAAATAATTTTCGGTGACGTTTAACACAACCCATTGATCGTCCGTATTGACTAAGGTCAGTATTGGTACACCTTGTCCAATGACTTCACCTGCGCTGACGATGACATCATCCACAATACCAGCAATCGGGCTTTTGAGGTTGGCTTCTTGTTTTGCCACTAGTGCTTCATCTAGCTTTGCATCGACTTGCGCGACTTGTGCAGTGGCAGCAGACTTATCTTCGCTACGTGCGCCTTCTAATGCTAGATCATACTGCAAACGCGCCGCTTCAGTTTGGTCTTGCGTAGCCAGATACTGCGCATAGGCTTCATCACGCTTCTGCCTTGCCATAAGTCCTTCTTCATAAAGGCGATCGACACGTTGGTAGGTGTTTTGTGCCAAATCAGAAGCCGCTTTATTGGCTTGCCAAGCGGCTTTTGCTTGCGCGATCTCTTGCGGGCGCGCGCCATTTTCTGCTTTATCTAATTGGCTTTGAGCCATATCTTTACCGGCACGAGCTTGAGCAATCTTTGCGTTGATTTCAGGTGAGTCCATCTCAATCAGTTGCTGACCGACTTCAACCTTATTGCCTTCTGTGACCAGAATCTGTGCGATACGCCCGGGTACTTTCGCTGCGATGGACGTTTGCTGCATTTGCATCTGTCCTTGTAGTGTCATGACTTGCGGCTTGCTCTGCCCAGTACTTTTGTACAAGCCATAAGCAATGACGCCAATGATGATGAGCAACACTATAGTAAGCAGCACTTTTTTTATCATGGCCGAGTCATTTGCTTTCGGCTTATTGTGATGATAATTGGGCGTAGCCTGTTCTTGTTTTGCATCTGACATATCCTCTATAGGCTCAGCAGCCAGCGCCGACTCATCAGAATCAGTTGGCTTGCGTGAGTCGTCTGATTCGTTTGGAAGTTTAGTCATGATGGTGATATTCCTAAAGCAACTAAGTTGAGGATAAAGGGGTTTATTACTAGGGGTGCTCTAATACACTCGAATAGTACAAGGTTTGTCGTTTCTTATGGCTTTAGAATTAAAAATAGCACCAAAGGCGACAACAAATGCGGAATAATAAAGCCACAGCATAATGACCACAGCTGCTGACAACGCTCCAAACTCGGCACTATAATTATTAAAGTTTTGCACATAAATCGAGAACAGCACAGACAATACAATCCAGAGAACGGTTGCAAGAACTGCGCCTGGTACCAGTTTCTTTAATGCTACAGCATCACGGTTTGGCGCTAGACGATAAAGACTTAGAAAGCTTAAAAATATGATACCTGCCAATATCGGCCATCTGCTCCAAAGCGCAATCGTCTTGGCTACTTGAGGGAAGGGAAAATAAGCCGCTCCTAAAGGAATTATAGCGATAGAAGAGATCGCTATAATTAAAATCACCACTGCTCCAAAGGTCAAACTGATGGCTCGAATCGTACCTTGTATAAAGCTGCGTTCTTGCGTGATATGGAAGGCAAGATTGATAAGAATAATCAATGACTTGATACCTTTAGAGCCAACATAGAGGGCGAGCAAAGTCGATACAATAAGACTGAAAGTTAATGTAGATGTGGTGCTAGAGACCAATTCGCTTAAACGCGAGTTGAGGACTTCATATACTGTGTCAGGTATAAATGGACGCAAAATTAAAATCTGCTCTTGAATCTCAGTCGGTGAAAACGCGAGTCCATAAACTAGCACAAACACAGCCATTACTGGAAAAATCGATAAAAAACCAAAAAATCCTACGTTTGCACAATGTGCCCAAACATTAGAATTGTTCGCGGTACGCCATGTCTGTAGTAAAATCTGCAGCCAACTACTGGTCGATTTAGAAGTCATTTCTTTCATAAAAAATTGGTTCACAATAGGATTGGTGATGGAATGGTTATGAGATTATCTACAGTCATGAGTCCAAAAGGCTATCAACGTAGCTTATTACTTTTAGTCATAAATCACTGTTTAGTATACAAAGTTGGCAATCGAATATCAGCCACATTCAGATAAGCGTTAAAAGCGAATGGCGTACCACTACTTTGCATTAAGGCAGCTAGCCCTTGTACATAATCGTTTGCTGCTTGTGCTTGTTCGGTGCGAGCTTTAAGGGCCTGAGTTTGCGCTTGTACCACTTCGATAGTGGTATTCACGCCTTCTTGCAATCCAAGACGACGTAAACGTAGCACCTCTGTGGCTAAGTCAACATTGCTTTGTAATGCTTGATAACGCGACTGGGCATTATTAACATCGTTCCAGTTTTTTTCCACCAGTAGTAGTAGATTGTCACTGACTTCAATTTCGGATAGATCAGCTTGGCGAATTTTGGCATTACTGGATGCTAGTGATGCTGTTTTATCAAGCCCGCCCCATAGCTTCCAACTGGCTGATATACCCGCAATCCAGCTGGGATCTTTTTCAACTTGTCCATAGCCATACAGCATAACGGTTGGTTTATAACCAGTATCAGATAGCTCATGTAGTTGTTGGGCCTGCGCGCGTTTAGCAGCGACTTTCTGTAAGCCAGGATGATGGTTGAGTGCTAAGTTTTGAAAGTAGCTTACATCTGGCAGAGGACGGCTGGAGACAAATAAGGGGGTAGTAGGTTTGATACGATAGTCAGTACGTAACAGACGTTGCAACGCAATCATAGCAAGGCGGGCGTCATTATTTGCGTTGACTGCTTCACTTCTTGCATCTGCTAATGCTGATTGCGCCTCCAATCTATCAACACGTGAGATAAAACCCTCTTCATATAAGCGCTTAGCCATATGATCGGTCTGTTGCAGCGTGTCATAAGCGTCTTCACGCAAGTAAGCGGCAATAATCGCCAGTTGCGCCTTAAAGTAACGCTCAATCAACGTGTTATAAAGCGCATTTTTATCAAGTACGCTGTCTGCCACTGCCTCTTGAGTGCGCGCATCTGATGCACCAGTGAGTGCTGAAGTGCGTCCAGCAGTATAAACAGGCCAAGCAAAACCAAGACCTGCCCCTGCTGTAGAGCCTGAGCGCTTAAAGTCATAGGAGTCAGGGATACGATCACCAATCATCTCACCAAAGTTTGGCAAATCTGGTACAGATGGCATCGGAGGAATAACGTCACCAGTATTAGCACCAGCATTATTTACACCGTTTTTGAGCGTTGATAAGTCAATATCTTCTTGTACATTGTAGGCATTGGCCGATAACTGCGCGAATACAAAAGGATTGTCTATTGTTTTAAGAGCATCGGTTTGATATTCATTGGCTACAATGGCAGCTTGATTGGCAGCAAGTTTGGGTGAAACTTGTAATAAGATTTCTTGTGCTTGCTCAAGACTTAAAAAGCTAGATACATCTAATGGATAGCTGTTAGCGACTTCTTTATGAGTAATAGGGTCAATGAGAGTGTCTAAAGTAGGGCTACTTGATGGCTGCAGTAAAACCGAGTGAACTGGTTTAGGATGAGTTTTATTCATTGAAACAAGTTTTTGGCCATCATCTGTACTTACAGTATGGTCGTTCGCTGTGCTATGAGTTGATACTCCTACTAGCATAATAGTTGCAATCGTACATGGCAGAGATAAGATGGCAGATTTCATGAAATATAAACCGTCAATCAAGAAGCAAATGGTCGTCGTATAATAAGGTATTGCGATACAGAATACTTAAGTAAAAAACAATTGAACCCACTGTCACCTATAGTAGAAGCTTTAATACAGGTAGCAAGGCGTATACTGTAGAGATACAACTGTAACAGGTCAATGCTTATTACTTACTTATCGTTCATTCAGTGTTGAGGTTTTATATAATATGCATCAAGAGATAGGGGCATTATAATACTATACCGCTATAAATTTTGTAGAATGATGGTGTATGCTTTATTTTAGGGACTATCATAAAAACAGACAACTATATAACTGGCTTTAATACGGTTGGTCTTAAAAACATCGGGTAAGTAGAGCCAAAGATATTGCTTGATAAAGTTGAGGAGTAAAAAATGGCAGGATATATAGTGGCATTGGATCAAGGAACAACATCGAGCCGCGCGATTTTGTATGATGATCGTGCGCGTCCTATCGAGATTGCCCAGCAGCCCACTACGTTACACACGCCAAAAGCTGGCTATGTAGAGCAAGATGCGCGGCAAATCTGGCAAACTCAAATTAGCTGTGCGCACGATGTCATTAATCAAGCGGGGTTACTGGCAACTGATGTCACTAGTATTGCTATTACCAACCAGCGTGAATCTATTGTCGTTTGGGACAAACAAACAGGTACACCGCTAGCGCCAGCGATTATTTGGCAAGATAGGCGTACGACAAGCTACTGTAAAAACTTGGCCAGAGATAGTGTTGATGATGTAGCGATGCACATTCAACAGATTACAGGCCTGCGCTTAGATGCCTACTTTAGTGCCAGTAAGATTGCTTGGCTGCTTGAACATAATCCCAAGATTAAAGCGCGCGCTGCCAGCGGTCAGTTAGCGGTAGGTACCATCGACAGCTGGCTAATTTATCAGCTGACTGGTGGCGAGCATGTTATCGATATCACCAATGCTTCACGCACACTATTATATGATATTCATAAGCTGGCATGGTCAGAAGATCTGTGCGCGCGCTTTGATATTCCAATGAATATATTACCGAAAGTACTGCCATCAGATGGTGAGTTTGGCAAGACCAAAAAAGGCTTGTTTGCCAAACAAATTCCTATTCATGCCGTGCTAGGAGATCAGCAAGCAGCGTTATTCGGACAAGGTTGTCTTAAGCCTGGCATGGCCAAAAATACTTACGGTACTGGGTGTTTTATGCTGATGAATATTGGTCAGATACCCAAACTTAGTGAGCACCAACTACTGACTACGATAGCTTGGCAGCGTAAAGCTCCTATTAATCGTGTAGATAACCTATCTATCAGTGACATTGTGCAGTCTGGTAAACGTATGATACAAGCGCCCGCTTCTTTCTTTGGTCGCGAAGTTACTTACGCGCTAGAAGGTAGCGTCTTTATGGCAGGCGCTATCGTCCAGTGGCTACGTGATAATCTTGGCATGATCAAACAAAGCTGCGATGTTGAAGATTTAGCGCGGCAGGTAGACAGCAGCGAAGATGTCGTATTGCTTCCAGCCTTCACTGGGCTTGGCACCCCTTATTGGCGCTCGGATATACATGCTAGCATTAGCGGTATGAGCCGCGGTACTACTAAAGCACATATCGCTCGTGCCGCACTCGAAGCAATTGCCTTTCAAACTTATGATGTGCTGATTGCTATGCAAAAAGACAGTCCGCATTCATTAACGGAGCTAAGAGTCGATGGTGGTGCGGCAAACAATGATTTACTTATGCAGTTTCAAGCAGATTTACTCAATGTCCCTGTTTTACGACCTAAAGACACTGAAATTACCGCTAAAGGAGCAGCATTATTGGCTGGTCTAAAGAATGGTTTATATGACGATCAAACAATTAAGGAGTCGTGGAAAGTCGACCAGATTTTTGAGCCTCAAATGCCTTCTGATAGACGAGCGCAGCACATTGATAAATGGCAACAAGTGATTGCTAAAGCGCTAATGGAAGTTTGAGAGATATACAAATATAAGATGCCTTTGTTTAACATTCTTAATATAAGGTTTATATGGCTGACTAACAATTATACATCCTGTAACCTAAGGTCATCATGACATCGACATATTTTACATAAACGTTCTATCGATAAGTGTTGATGATTTTTATACTTTAATTGTGGTTAACCAAGAATAGTAGCCAATTAGAAGTTTGGCTTATCAATCTAAATTTATAAATAATAACCAATTTAAGGATAAAATTATGAGTAATAAAAATATAAATCGTAGCGACCGTGTGATTTTAGAAGATGAACACATAAATGACTATCAAAATAATAAAACTTTTGCTGGTGACCCATTAGTTAGTACCGATGGTTCTATCATAGAAGATCCCAACTCACATCCCTCTACTCATATTAGTGACCAGTTAGTTAGTACAGATGGGCACATTGTCACTGATGATGATTTAGGAATCTCTGATAAAGAGCGTATCATTGCTGACAATGCCCGTAGAACGGCCGATCCTGAAGTGGTCGACAGAAAAGTAGTTACTAATGATCGAGACAACATTGATCGGACTGAAGTAAAAAATATGTCTAAAGAGACAAAGAAAGATCTTAATGCAGATCCTATTACTGGCAAGCCAGGATCTCATCCGGTAGGTACAGGTGTCGGTGGTGTTGGTGGCGCAGCTGCAGGAGCAGCAATTGGTACAATGGCAGGACCACTTGGTACCTTAATCGGTGGTGCTATCGGTGCAGTTGTTGGTGGCGGCGCAGGACATGCAGCAGCAGAAGCGATAGATCCAACTCGCGAAGAAGCTTACTGGCGTGCAGAACATGCCAATACTAGCTATTATCAGCAAGGCCATGATTTTGAGCGTGACTTACACCCAGCTTATGCAGTAGGTTATGCCAACAGAGCACGTTATCCTGCTGATGCACGTTTTGAAGATCATGAGCACGACCTAAGACGTTCTTGGGAAGAGGTGAAAGGTGATTCACGTTTGGCATGGGATGATGCCCGCCTTGCATCACGTGATGCATGGAACCGTGTTAGCTAGTAATTACTGTTAGTAAGTTACATGTCGTCTAACAGCGTAGGTTTACAAATAGTTTAAGTTGTATACATTATTACTACTTAAAAGTAAAGGGCGGTAATTATTGTGTATAAGATATTGCTGGTTTGTGAGTCACAAGGGAACAAATGTATATGCAGTATAACGAATATACCCAACTAATGTAATTTGTGCTATGTTGAAGCTTCCAAAGGTAACTTTGGAGGCTTTTTTGTTTGCTTTTATTTAGTATCAATAAATATTGAGCAATAATGGATCGAAACACAATATTTAAAACAGTCATTTAAAGCCATATAAAAATAAAAATAGGTAATCTATGGATCGTCATACAGGTAAAAATGAACAAAGGCAATTTTATATAGCGACTGCTAATTTACTCAATTTTGCCAATCCAAATCGAATTTATTATGAGAATGCGCCAGCTTACAATCAAAAGACCTATCAAGATAAATTGCAAGGAATAACTGAATTACTCACCAAGGCTCATGCAGATATTATCGCAGTACAAGAAGTATGGGACAGTGAGGCGTTGGAAGCGCTGGCAGTATCACTGGGATTTAAAGCAGAACATGCGATCATTCCACTTGCTAGTAACGATAGCTCTAGTAAACATACCTACGGTCAAGGCGCACAAAAGACGCCAGCTGTTGGTTTTATTAGCCGTTTTGCTCAGTTAGAGAGCACACTATTGACAGATATAGTGTCCGAAGCTGTCATTGATATTCCTGATGTTGGAGCTTATCGTCAATTTAATCGCCCACCACTGTTATTACGGGTTGATGTGCATGGTCAGCCAATGACAATCATCACGGCCCACCTTAAAAGTAAACGTGCATACTTTTTAAGAGATGAGTCTGGTGATTTGTTAGAAGATATGGATGATCCTAATATTCGTGTGCGCGCTAAGTTACGCAGTTTATGTATGCGAGCGGCAGAAGCTGCATCGATACGTATGTCTATCATTCAGCGATTACAGCATACCCGTGAACCGTTGATATTGTTAGGTGATATGAACGATGTCACTGGTAGTGTGACTACGCAGTTAATGTCTGAGACAGGAGAGGTGAACTATGACAAAAGTATGCGTGACACAGCCTTGTTCGATGCGGCGCGTATTCAGGCTCGTTATGGTTGGATGAAAGACGTGGCATATACACATATTCATCAGGGCATGCCAGAAGTTATCGACCAATTATTTGTTTCAGAAGAGTTTTTGCTTGACAGTAAGTTTTCGCTAGGCCATGTAGAACGTGTGGATTATTTTAATGATCACTTAAAGTGGGATTATGATGATAGAGTCACTGACCATGGTATTGTTCGAGCAAAGATAAGACTTCACAATTAACCGTACAACATAACGAGTCAAATTATCAATAGGTACATTATCATCTAATCTATTCACGCCCCTTGTTTGATAATGTGCAAGTGTTTATGATGCTCCCTCATCGAATTTAGTAGCAACAATACTTACTATTAAATTGACATTAGTATGCTGGTTTAATGTTAGTGTTATTCGATGAAGATCATATCTATAAATAATAGGGCGTAATAACAAGAGGTTCATAATGAGTGATCATAAAGACGACAAAATAGAAGACATATTGGTCGATTCAGAATTGGCTAAGAAGTTGGTACCAAACAAGTTCAAGTTTACAAGCCAGCAAGGTCGAGTACGCCGTCAAAAACTGCTGATGGGCGCAAAAAAACTGAGTGAGACTCGCTCTATTAATGATATTAGCTTGGCTGATGTGTGTGAAGAAGCGGGTATTCCGCGAGCCTCTGCTTATCATTTTTTTCCAAACATTGAAGCGATATTTTTAGCATTACGCTTTTTGAATGCAATCGAGATTTTAGAAATACTAACCACGGTTGAGACCGTAGATTATGATAGATGGCAGGGTTATCTAACGGCTCTTATCCAGCGCTGCGTAAGTATCTTCCATGATGACCAGACCAAAGCCAAATTGATCTATGATACCAATACACCAGATTTTGAAGGTGATGGTTTTGGTGAAGACATGGATCATCAAATTGTTGAGCTAGTGTATAAGCGTCTATCAGAACGCTATGAGATGCCAAAGTTTGAAGACATACAAGATATACTATTAGTAACTTACAGTATTATCAATGGTGTATTTACTTTGTCTTATCGTCGTCATGAACGAATCACAGATAACTATCTACAAGAAGCTACCACAGCGTCTATTGCTTATCTACGTTGCTATTTACCAGAGAAGCTTCCTCGTAAAAACCGTTAAGACTCGGTTGTACTCATTTAAGCTTTATTTCATCATAGATAATACCGTTTACTATGAATAAATAACGAAACAACTGATATTGAAAAGCCGACATAATGTCGGCTTTTTTTGTTTTACAGATCTCTATAGAGCCATAACTTAGTTGATGAGATGTTTTATGGTGTTATGACCAATACTATATTTGGCAGTTGGCATAGTCATATTTAGTGTTATAGACTGAGTTAAAGACGAGTTTTTAACGTCATTAATGTTTGATGTATGGGAGGTCAAAGACAATGATTGACCACGACAAATATCATCTTGCGGATCTAATGGTACGTATTGCTTATAGTAATCGACGATTGAGTTCTCAAGTGCTACGTTGGTCTTTGAATCATGAGCGTTAACGTAGGCTTCACGTGCCTGCTCTAACCAACGCTCAGCCATCCGAAAATGCGTACCAGACTCACGTCTACCATGCGCACATTGATCAGCTGCTGCCCAAATGAGAGCGACTTCACTAAATGCTAACTCACGTGGAGCAATGATTTTGTTATCACTGTTTGTTGAAGCGCTACCTTTCAAGGCACTTATTATTGCCCACAGATCAGGCCTCATCAAAGCAGATGTCGATGGAATATCAGTTGTTAAACGTAGCTCCTCATCGGCATTACTTTGTAGCTTTTGTAAAATAGTAGCGGCAGCTTCTAATGCTTGTCTGCCAGCAGATGAGTGGCTTTTTATACTGTTCTCATAAGAAGCGTAGTTTAGCCAAGCTTGGGCTTTATAAGCAAAGTATTGCTGGCGTGCGGTTAGAGGGTTTTGTTGGTATGAAGCAAGCTCGGTCAGCATACAATCAATAGTTTGCGGCTCAGACAGCTGATACTGTAAGCGAGCATTTGGTTTTACTTCATTATCATAGCAATAGTTAATTGTACTGGGGTTGTCTTTAGCTGGGTTCTTGTTGTGACGATTACTATCTGCAGCCTCTGCCAAAGGCAAAAATGCTATTAGCGTCATTGCAGATAGTGCAGTACGTTTGCAAAGCTTGTAGACAGATACTATCGTCGTCAAGTCTGAAGTATTTAACATAGTGCAAGCCTTGTTGTATGTCGACTCATGCATATGCATGAGCCAACTTATAATTTTTACAAAATATCGTTATATATGAAGCTATTTTATCAACAAACATGCTCTCAACAATAGGTTTTTTTAGGTCTTAGGCTTAGCGCTTATATGTTTGTTTTTACGTGGGTCGGTACGTTCAAATAAGTCTTCATCAAACTTAAAGCGTAACCTAAAGTAAGCGCCTTCTTGGGTGCTGTCATCATAGGCGATATCTTCGTCTTCAAAGCCCATAAAGTTATAACCAAGTGATAACCATAAGTTGGTCATTGGACTATAACCAACCTCCGCACCAAGCATATAAGCTAAATCATTGGCTTGATTGTTCCAGTAGGTGCCTGCTTGTAAGCCAATATCCCAACGCTCACTAATATCGTATAGACCACGTACATAAGCAGCATGAGCTGTGTTTTCGCTTTCTAAATTATCAGCTTCGTATTGGTTATATTTACCCGCATAATGTCCAGATAATGTTAATGGACGGGTTGGATGGTAGTTGCCACTCCATGACCATATCAGTGAGTCTTTTTGATATGGATCTGTTCCAGTACTGTTATCGTCTAAGCGATACTCAAGCTTTGCGAGCATATCTAACTGGTTGCTATCATAATCACGATACGCTGCACCCAGCTGGAAGCGGTTGATAGTACGATGACCATCATCATAGTCTACTCGTGAGTAGATGTCTTTTGCCAGTAGGGTAATGTCATCAGTATAGCGATAGGCGATACCGGCACTACCTAATAATGTATCACTAGAATTGCCCCAACGTTTCTCTAAGCGACCTGATGCTTTGTAGTTTTCTTGAGCCAAGTATTCAACACCAAAGCCAGCAGCGGTTGCCGTGCTGTCCTCTTCGCCTTCAAGCGATTCAACCCGCTCAAATAAAGTATTTAGGGTTAGACCTTCTTGGACATACCATTTGTTTTTCAAACCAATAGCCGCTTCGGCTTCACGTGCGCTAATGGCATCGCGGGCACGGTATTCACTATAGACTTTACCGTCTTTCATATAGGTCGCATCAAAACCTACAACAGTACGTTGACGCTCATCGGTATCATCAAGACCGTAGCTACCTGATAAGCTATTGATTAGGTCATGACGCGCATAAAGACGACCTAGATTACCTAGTGGAGTTTCACCGCCGATAGACGTTGCGTTACGTGCACTGTGCTCAACATCTTGCTCATATTCAGCAAATACCAAGGCTTTATTGAGCTTAGGTAGGCGAGCAGTGATACGGGCGCGGGCTGTCATGCCTTCTATATCTTTTTCTAAAGTATTCACGCCGTTGAGTGCTGACTGGTTAATCAAACTGTCATTAAATATTGGATTCTCATTTTGATCGACGATATCAGTGTCTACGACGTCGGTCGCTGCTTGCGTATTACGTGAGGCAGCAGTCGCTTCTTGTTTATAATAACGTAGTCCAATTTCACCAACGATGTTTTGGCTTAAGCGCTGCTCAATACTCGCCTGTACGCCTTCGCGACTGGCATTGGTAGTATGGTCTTCGGTACGTATACCTTCAAACGTTAGTACAGTTGTTTTGTTTTTAAATTTATGATTGGCTTCTATCCCAGATTCAGTACGTCCAGCGGTTAGAGGAGAGGCACCTGTAACGAAGCCTTCATCAGCTTTATTATAATAAGCTTTAGCGCGCGTGCGGTTTTTGTCGTCGTAATTTAGCTCGATACGTAGGGCATCGCCATCAGTATTGTCGCCTTCTAATAACTCTGCATTGATCTGATTGCTAGGTTCATAATTAGGATTTTCAGCTTTGTTCTTGGCATACTCTGCGACCAGATTCAAATTGTTGTTAAATTTGATGACACTGTTAATGCTGGCAAGCTCTTCTTTGTTTAGTGGATCATCACTATTGATATAGCTACCACCGACAGAGATTTTGCCAGTTAGCTGCTGTTTGGCTGCTACGCCGCCGACCCAGTAGTTTTCGCCGCCTTCGTCTACTTCAACAGTGACGCGCAGGTAGATAGGATTGCCATCAATATCTTGGCTAGCAATAGGAGCTTTGAGATATAGGCTGCGACTAATAGGATCGATCTCATAGTCAGCAAAGCGCGTTAATGTCTCACGGCGCACGATCAAGCCAGGATTGTTTGCATCGCGGGTGATGACTTCGATGGTTTCAGAATTTTCGAGTACCGCGTCAAAGTCGCCAGCGAGTGGATAGGGGCCTGAAATACCGAGACCACGAGTTTCATTTACACGTTGTGATGAGCTGGTTTCAGCAATGAAAGTCGTAACACGAGTATCTGCATCCTCATATTGGGCTTTAACACCCGTTAAGGTACGGTTGTATTGACCAAGCTTGATACCTTCGTCATTGTCGATCTGAGTTTTTAGGTCGCCGTACATAGCAAATGAGCGGCCTTTATCTAAGCGGATATATAGCTTGCTCGTAGATTGAGCGTCGAAACCTTTGGCGGATGAATCGCCATATACTGGGTAGTATTCACCTGGATCGATATCACGAAATAGACGCTCACCTTTTTTGTCGCTGTCATAAGCTAGGGTCAACAGATAATCACCACGTACTTTCCCTTTTAAAAACATTGCCGCGCGAACAGATGCTGCATAGTCGTCACTGCCTGCAAATTCATGCAGCTCTTGTTCAAATGCGCCTTGAGCATCAGTGATACTGCCGCTATCAAAGTCTTTTAGTGATATAGCGCCTTCTACAATACCTACCGCGATAAGCGGACGTAGTTTTGCGGTAAACTGCAGCGGAATCACTTGCTTGCTGCTACCAGTATCAATAATTAGCTCACCTTTACCAGGAGCATTTGGCGCAATTACTGGAATCAGTAGCTCGCCACCGTCTACGCTAAACTGGGTGCCAGCTTGATCTTTGTTGTTGTCTTTTAGATTGATACGGCCAATATTGGTATCAATAGTAATAGGTGTCGATGAGATATAAGGAAGATTGTTACGATCTTTTAGGCTAATGACGACTTGGTATTCGCTCACACCATCAGCTTCGATCAAACGCTCTTGAGTACGATAATTAATCGCCTGCAAGCTATCGGGCGCGATGACTTCGATAGTTTGCTCTGAGATAACCTTACCTGTGACGTCAGTTGCGACGCCGCGTAGAGTATTGCTACCACGCTTAAAATCAACGGCATAATAATCAAAAGCTGTGACATTTTGGTTTGCTTGTTCGGCTGTCTTTCCGATTTTCTCTTCTGGTACCGCTTTACCATTCGCATATAGAGTAAAGTTTGAGCCTAGTGGCGCTTGAACTTGAACCAATTGCTTGTACGAGTTTATCTGTTGACCTGCACTTAAGTTAATAAATGCTACATCGTTGTTGGCTACTTTTTTAAGATATTTTTCAAGCTCTGTTTGTTTGGGCGGTACGACAGTATTGACTGTTAGGTTAATACGTTCGTCAGTAGGGTTAGCCATATCGGCAACGATCGCTGAATCACACTGAATACCACGATCTAATTCATCATTAGACTTACAGCCACTGGCATCGACATTGTCGTCATTATTAAGGTCGTAATCAGGCTCCAAAGCTAACTCGCTCTTGACGGCTTGCTCAAGAGCGTCATTTTTGGCACTAATGCTTTTACTACGCGTCATAAGCTCTTGGTTTAGGCGCTCAGTACTATCGCCCATGCCGCCCACTAGCGCAAAATCCGCACGATGCATCTCGCCATATTTTAGGTCGACAAAACGGCTGCCCGCATCGCCTGCGTTACGGTTGCTTTGAGTAATGAGCTCGGTACCATTCGGTAAAGTCGTGCGATCGACTTTTAGTACGTGGGTCTTGGCGCTGATACCGTAGAAGTTATATTTACCTTCAGGATCTGTAACGATATAGTTGCCGTCTTCCATATAGATGCGGACACCAGCGACACCAAGCTCACCATTGTCTTTTTGCTGGATACCGTCGCGGTTGATGTCATGATAAATTTTACCAACGATAATACCATCGGTATTCATGACGCCGCGGCTTACATCAATTTTCCATTGTGCTTCTCTAGAGACTAATACTTGGTCGTTTTCATTACGACCTTGAGCGATAGCTCTATTAATACCGTCACCACCTAATGCCGATGAGCCAATCAACACGCGATAGTTGATGCTTCTGCTCTCACCAATGGCCATATCGCCCAAACCTAAAACTTGATATTTTCCCTCAGTTTTAAACTCAGTGATTTGGCTGTTATCAACGCGTAGACTGCCGGTCACATAATCGAAACCACGTGGTAGCGCATCTTTTAATTGGACGTCATAAGCAGTCGCTGCACCATCGTTTTTTACGGTAATACTATAGTTAACATAATCACCAAGCTCGGCAGATTTGACATCACCTTCTTTAGTCACCTGTAAGTTAGGAGACTCATTGATGATGGCGATATCACTGCTGATTTGCTCATCAATATAGCTAAAATGAGACGCATTAGGTTGCTCATCTAACCCAACTTTTTTGTCAATACAAGCAACCAATTTGGCTTGTAGCGTATCGCCCTTTAATGTTTGGATGATATTGTCATTGAGTGCATTGGCATTATTTTGTGTTGGTGCTGACAAACGGTACTTACCCGTATTGTCACCCGTTTCGACAGCTTTAAGAGAGTAGGTGTCTCCCGTTTTCGGTGAAGTAATAGTCACCCAGGTTTGATCTGGCTTATCAGGCTGTACATTACACTGTGCGTAACCGGCCTCAACATAAATATCGCTACCAATTTGCGAGTTTCTTTTACCACCAGTAAAGTTCCAAGACATAAAGTTAATACTAGGCTCGACAATGACGAGGCTGTCGGACACTGCTGCCTTTACTGACTCATCTTCAACGACGACTGCGCCGATCTTAATGTCAGCAGTATCGCCATCTTGCGCGTTTCTGTCAGTAAGGGCTTGTACGATGAGCTGGATACTCTCACCTTGTCCGATTTTGATTGAATTAACATTAGTAATTAATAAATCATCTGAATCAATCAGACCGTCTTTATTGATATCTTGATAGACTTTAAAGTTGGATAGACTGCTTGGGATATCATAGCTTAGCGCGATAGTTTCATCACTATAACTGTTATTAGTCAGCACGTTTTTCCATATCACTTCACTACCAGACGCTACAGTCTGTAATGGTGATTGGCTTAGGCGAAGGTCATACTTCTCTAACGCTGATGCTTGGACTTTTACTTGGTTTGAGGTGCTGGTCAGTAATACGTCTTTATCGTTATTGACATAATATTGAGCATTGGCAATATTATCAATGATGCTAAGTACATCAGACGTAGCTGCCATAGCGGAATTTGATTGCATAATCAGTATAGCCGCAGTTAATGCAGATAATTTGGCTGCTTTAGCCGATAGACGAGTAGACTGAGTGATACAGTGAAGTGTCATATTACGTGATTATCCAATCAAATCCAAAAACATAGGGATTGTCTTTGCTTACTTGTAGAGTAATCTAAGCAAAGACAATTTTTGCGTTATCTATAATCTAATTACAGATAACGGTATATAAAAATAAATAATTTACACAATGTTAAATTGAGCCAGGAGCAGCGCCGTCAGGATTAATTTTTACTGAAAATATAAGTGCTGCATACTTCTGTGGGTCTAAGCTTGGTACCGTACCGCTAATAGCAGTAGAGCCTGCCGCTGCACCATAAGTGTTGTTTGCAGGTGAGTCATTTGCATCGTCTACTTCAGCAAGTTTGACTGCAAAAGCAGGAGTAGTGCTAGAGGTCAGTACTTGAGCCTTGTTATTAAAGCGAGCAGTAGTATCCGTTATGATCAGATCGGTGAAGTTAAATCGTGCATCCGACGCTGCAAAGTTATTAAACGCTGTGATCTTATAAACGATACAGTCGCCAGGCTTAGCACCGACATCAGCCTGCGTAAAGACTAGCGACGCATTAGCATCGCAAGTCTCATTTAATGCTTGTTGTTTCACCAGTTTGAGACCTTTGACTACAGTCGTGTTTTCAACAGAGCGCGCACCTGTAGAAGGAGCGTCTTGCCCGCCAACGACTAACGTAACTGTGGTTTTTTCGGTTGAGTCAATAACGGCTTGTGTAGACTCTACTTTATAGTTGATGGTGACACTTGAGTTCGGAGCCATACCAGTCCATGCTGCTCCGCCATTTTTAGGGACGGCCGTACTGAGATCATAATCACCGTTACCGTCTTTTGTGACAGTGTAGGTAACATTAGCAGTGGCTGGGTTATCGTCAGCGTCGTATACCACTTCTACCGTGTTCGGTATTTGAGTGATTTGGTCATTGGCACCTTCAGTGATGGTAAACTTAATCTCACCGAGTTGATCGCCTTCGGTCTCTCTACCTGTATTTCTGATGACAGCTGAATGTGTGACTTGTGTGGTGTCGTCAGTAGTAGTTGGAATACCTCTGGTAGTAGGTGCTGTTATGCTAACAGCACGCTGGTTTGCGACTAAGGGGGCCGCTGAGTCACTACCAGTAGTTGTGCTAACAGTACCGTTCGTGACTTCGCTATCATCAGCAGCTGGATAGAAGTTGGCAGTGTTTTGCTTGGTGTCAGTGCTATCTGTCGTGTCGTAGATGGTCTGGTTTTCACCAAGATTGAGGGTGACAGAAGCATGATTAATGATGTTTTTTGGGTCAGCAAGTGGTTCGGCTTGATCTTTTTGCACATCGAACGTGATAGTGGCTGTTTCACCTGGCGCTAAATTCAGGAGAGTAACTCTGATACTATCGTTTGAATCACTAGTACCTTTACCTTCATTACCCGGTACGATAGTCGCATTATTACTCACACTTAGATTTGGCTGATCTGCTAAACGTAAGCCTTCTGGTAAGCCATCAAAGACAACAATGTTGTTGGCAGCGGCAGCGTAAGGAGCAGTATCGTCATTACGAACCGTTACGGTATAAGTAACCTTAGAGCTTGGATCATTCAAGTTTAGGGTACTGTTTACCTTACTGGTGATTTTGAACACAGCTACTTTAGTAATACTGTTGTCAATGTTCGTCAGTGTCGCTTTGGTAGTATCAGCACCTGTAAAGAATTCACTGGTTGCTGATAATGTTAGATTCTGTGAGTCACCACCGACGTTTCCAGCTGTTTTTGCTGCGATTGAAATGTCAGCATGTTCATTAGGTTTAAGAGTAATATTGGTGTCTTGAAACACAGTGCCAGTAACAGTGGTTGTGCTCTTTAAAGAGTCATCTGCATTATAGATAGTGTAGGTAACATTAGTCGTGTCCAAATCGTATGAGCTGGCATCTTGCGGGCTACCTGGAATAGTACCGCCTTGAGCCAAGTTAAGCTTAAAAGTGTCCTCTACGTTACCTGTGTTGGTTAACGTATGGCTAAAAGTCACTCGACCTTTAGGCGTTACGGGCAAGTCACGGTTATAGTCATCGGCGCTATTACCATCATCGTTTTTAGCCGTTAAACTAAAAGCTGCACTTTGTGTGATGTTGACAGTTACTGGATTGGACTGAACGGCCGTTTGCGCGACAGTGCCTATCTTATACGTTGCACTTGCTACGTTTTTAATAGTAGGGGTCGATGCAGCTGTGGATTCAGCGGCATTAGCGACATTAGTTATGCCAAAAGCTGCTGCAATACCGACTGTTAATACTGAGTATTTAAAGATACTGGATTCCATCCAGAGATTCTCCTGAGTAAAAAAATGAAAAGCTAAGGTCAAAGGGTTTATTTAACGGAGGTATTAAGTGATACGTCAGCTGACTTATTTGCAGGAAGTAATTTGATATTCCAGCGCAGGGCTTTGTATTCAGATAATGGAACCTTGACGACTTTGCCATCTACTTTACGCATAAGCGGCATATCAGCATAATTTTTGCCATCGATAGTCGCTTGTGCACTGTTTGGTTTTGCATCACCAGTGAATGTCATGCTGGCAGGGATAGGCAGGGTTACAGCGACATCACTAATAGGCTGATCGATGATATTGGTATAAGTGGCGCGGTATTGAACGGTTTCACCTTTCTGAGCATTTGACGCTGCGATATAGTTGAACTTACCATCAGCGGTTTTGACAACTTTATTAGCCTGTAACTCCATCTTTAGTGCATCCGCTGCATAAGATATATTGATTAGACATGCAGACACCGTAGTGGCAACAAGAGCATGGCGTAAAAATTGAAATGATTTCATATCATGTTCCTCGTTTGGATAATATCTACATGCAATATTCTTGCCAACTTATAAAAATATAAGTAAAAACAATTGTTTACTATAAGTGCTAGCGGCTTTTTCTACATTTTTATTCTTACAAAAAATTTATAAGTAAACACTAAAGAACCGATAAACGACGTTTATCGGTTCTTTAATGGATATAAGAGAATATTTAACAAGCTATAGCTTTAGTTTTCCAAAGTAGTAATCGATAAAAGCTTATTTATGGGGTTGTATTTTTGGCGCCATATTTGGTGTTGAAATATAAAGTAGCTTTGGTCGGCTCTGTCGAGGATGCAGACGTTTTTAATAAATTAAAACTATCAGATATGATGGTGCCGTTTTGGCCCATAGGCGCTGACGTATTGGTACTTTTAAATACTGATGAAGGGTTCCCTAGCGGTTTGGGTAGATTAAAGATTGACTCAACAGGAGTGCGCTGTAAAGAGTCGTTGATACTAACCTCATTTAAGTCAACGTGACCACGGTTATACGCTTCCAATTTATAAGCGATACAGTTACCTGGCTCGACATCATTGGCAGAATTGGTGCTAAATCCTGTCGTTGGTTGATTGGTAGTGGCAACATTGGGATAGCTGAGCGCGCTGTCACAAGTGTGCACGTATTGAGATTTTTTAAGTACCAGCGCGGTGTTGTCTGCTTTTACTTCACCAAAATCAAGATTGCGTGTGATATTGCCTGAGCTGTCCTTTTCGGTTTTGTAATTATAAACATTGGTGACTAGTGCAACTTCTTTAGTATTCACAGTCGTATCTTCACTATATTCCCAAGAGCTTGGCTCAGTTTCGATTAAGCACACTTTTGATCTACCCACTAGCGCATTTGGACTAACACTGAAACTATACCTACCAGTATTGGCTGCTGCACTTGAAACCGTTTGTGGATTTGGTGAGGTAGATACGATATTGTTGCTATTGCAGTCAGTCAGCCTGATTCGTAAACCACTGTCAAAAATACCTGATTCATTGTTGTCAAAGACACCATTGTAGTAATTGCTATTACTCGTAAAAGTAGTCGAAATGTCTTGCTTGGTATTGGCGTTAGCGATGATGCCACCATTGTCATTAAAAACGATACCTGCAAATGTATAACTCAACGGAACAGATGGACTATTGGTGATAGTACAAGTAATCTCGTCGCCATAAGCGGCATTAGCAAGGGTAAATGACCGCGTTTTTGCCGCTGCGTTGTAGTTCATCGCGGTCGTGGGCATGATAGTTGTGCTGCCAGTCGTTGCATTACTACACGTATAAGCTGCGTTATAAGTGACGATATCGCCGTTGTTTAGATTGTTTGTGACCCGCTCAGTAATGGTATAAGTATTATTGGTTGCCAGATCTACGACGCCACTATTATCATTAGTAACGACTTGTCCTGAGCCAGTCGTTTCAAACGTTTTTAGTGATGTGGCACTATTGTCGACACTGATAGAAAACTGATCACGATTGATATTAGTGTCGTTAACGCGATTGCCATCAAGCTGTTTTTTGACAATAAGTTTGGGAGGCGCTAGGCAGAAGTAAAAGTCTGAATAGCCAATAGCATGAGGGCTATTTCTTTGCGTGAACGTATTGCTATGCTTTAGATTGAGAAGAGCATCAGCAATGTTATAATTCCAAGCAGCGTCAATAGTACATTCTCCACTACCACAGTTCAGTCCTTCGCGCGCTCTTACGATATTATTGGCAGTATTAATATTGTGAAAATTGGCATTAGCAGTCAGTTGTCCTTTATTAGCAGAGACATCGACTTGTTCGATATAGGGCACTTGACCAGAGCTGCCAGTTGAATCCAAATCTTGTATTTTATAACCGATTTTACTCACTGACCGATTAACGCTAATATCTAAAGTATGATTAATTCTGGTAGCAGGGGAGTTGTGAATCAAATTAATTGCTGAGGTGGTAGCACCGTTAAGAGATCCATAAATCGGAGGCGTGCCGCCATAGTTACTATTTAAATCTAAAAGCAGCGGAAAATTGATCAAAAAAGTCTTATTACCAGATGATTCTACAAAGGTAAAAGTATTGGAAGGATTGCCCGTCGTCCAATTAAGGGTTTGCGAATTAATCGGACTATACGCTGGTGGGTTTGCGCCAATGTAATACATCTTATGATTCGAAGGACAGCTACCTACTGCGGAGTTTGGAGTCGTTGTCGGCAAAAAGGGATTGGCCTGTACGTTCTGACTGTGTGCGCTTAGCCCTATGAACAGCATGGTAGATGTCGTTAAACCAAGCGCTATTCGAGCACTGATGTATGTTCTATAAATAGTATGGCTGCTTTCTTGCATCTTATTCTCTCGAGGCTAAATTCACTTTAAACATCGTAATACTGAATGATCAAAGTGTTTGTGTCGTAGACGGTAGATTGGCAATTATTAAAGGCAAAAAGTCGCCAAATTCAAATAACTTATGCAAGATATAGGTGCAAGATATATGCCATAAACTAAATATTGACTTAAGTTGACATTAACGACGGTTAGCCTAACTAAATAAGCTAAATTAAATTTAGAAATATAAAGTTAAGTAGAATTACAGTAGTTTGTTTGCTGAAAATTGGCACGTTACGCAAAATCGGTTACGCAAACCTGAAATGTGAGCTTATATTCTGAAAAGAGTATATGTATAACAAAGTGATAGGTTATAAGTACCGATAAAAGCTAGGTAGGAGATTGTGGTTGAAAAACGGACGTTAAAAAATAGGAGTCAGGAAACTAAAGTTGGCGCTACCTTAATATGCGATTAAGGTAGCGCTTTGAGTCTTAAATATAATATGTCTTAGATACAATATATGAGAATTGAGTTAAGGTTGGTTAGTACCTGTCTGAGATATTTTGGCAGAGAAATAAATAGTGCCTGTTTCATTTGCAGCTAAGTTATCGAATGTAGCGACTAAGTTTGGCTTACTATAAGTTGCTGTAGCTTCAAGTGAACTTCCTGATGTCTCAGAACTAAAGTCTTTTTCATACTCGATTTTAGGTGTCTCTAACGTGTCTGTTACTATTAGACCGCTAATCACGTTAGTTGCATCGGTAAAAGTGTTTTCTGCAGTAATTTTATAATAAACGCAGTTGCCAGGCTTGGCTTCACCACCACTGATAGGGTCACTTGTCCAGCTAAGGGTAGTCAAATCTGCTTTACAGGCGGCTACTGCCTGATACTTGAGTAGACTGACGCCTTTCATAGTAGTAGTCGAGCTCACACTGGTGTTAGCAGGGGCAGGGGTGCCAGCAACTGGGCCTTGCGGCAATACAGTAATAGCCATGGTTTCAGAGTCATCTATATTATTTGTGCCACTTACAAGGTTGCTACCTGAACCATTTGTATTTACTGTTACACCGATCTTTACAAACTCATCAGGCGCTAGGCCAGACTTGGCTGCTTCATTAAGATCATACCCCTTATCCGTTTTGGTCAAAACAGTTTCGTCGCTATCATAGCTACCATTATCATTGGCATCGACAAACACTTCTGCTTCATTGATAGTAATGTTGGCATCATCAACAGTTGGGACAACTGTAAAGTAAACTTTATCAGGACTAGCAGCTTCGGTGATATCTGTCCCTTTGTTGGTAATAGTATAGATATAAGTATTGTTTTGGCTGATGAGGGCAACTTCTTTGTCTAGAGTATTGCTCTTAACCGTCAAATTACGAGTCTGGCTACTGGTAGTAATAGTAGCGTTAGAGTTGCTATCTTTACCTTTGTAATTAGTAGCAGTGGTATCTTCGTAGGTTTTTTCAGAGACTGACGTATCTGCAGCATCACCTGAGCTGTCGACAAGATCAAAAGAACCATTGTCATCAACATCATCTTCAACGAGTGCATAATTGGTGATATTGGTACCAGTAGCCGGCGTAGTCGTATCTTTCTTTGCACGGAAAGTCACGGTAATGGTCTCATTCATTTTGATATCTTGACCAATAACAGTTATCTCTTTGCCAGTGGTTGAAATATTTGCATCTTTAGCTGTACTTGTACCAGAGGCGACTACGGTAGGCGCTATATAGTTGTCTTCTCCAGTCTTTATAGCCACCAAACCTGCAGGTAGGGTGTCAGTAATTTTGACTGCTGTACCATCAATATTACCTTCGTTTTTTATAGTAATCGTATAGTCAACATAGGCGTTGGCATTGTTGGTATCGAATATCTTATTGTTAAGATTGGTGGTCGCAGACTTAGTAATGGCATAAACAGGGGTAGTCGTAATAGCGTTATTGGTATTGGTCGCTCTTTTATCTGCTGTCGTCTGACCTTTATCTGTAAGATATTTACTGGCCGCGATTACCATAAAGGAGGTATTATGACCAATAACCCGATCACTATTTGATGTGGCAGTGATAGTAATATCAGCAGTTTGGCCTGGTTTAAGCGTTATCTTACCACCGATTGCAATGGTCTCAGAGTTACCAACATTGGTGGTACCTTCTTTTATTTGGTATTTAATGATAACGCTAACAGGCAAATTGTCTGATGGTTTAAATAGGTAGATGGTATAGGTATCAGAGATATTACCGTCGTTACTGAGCGTATGGCTAAAGTCCACAGAAGAGCCAGAGCTGGGGGTCGCTTCAATATTTTCATTTATATTGTCACCAATGATACCATCATCGTTTTTGGCAACTAAGCTAAACGCGCCTGTTTCAGTTACATTGATGACGACTTCATTTGACTCCGCCTTTTGCTCAGTAGCATTGTCAGCGACAGTATAAGTAGCTGTTGCCTTGTTCGTCACAGAAAAAGCATTCTCTTCGTCATATACTACATCAGCAGCGTTTGCAGCAGTCATACTCATAGCGGCTACAATACCAGCTGTTAATACTGAACGTTTGAACATAGTGGTTTTCATATAAAGAATCTCCTAAAAGTATTGCAAAAAGTGGTTAAAATTATTAATTGATAATAGTATTGAGGGACACGTCTGCCAGTTTGTTGGCAGGAAGCCATTTAATATTCCAGCGTAATGCTTTATATTCGGTCAATGGTACCCTGACGGCTTTGCCATCTACTTTGCGTATGAGTGGTATATCTGCATAGTTTTTACCGTCGATAGTCGCTTGCGCACTTTTTGGTTGTGCTTCACCAGTAAAGGTCATATTGGCAGGAATAGGCAGGGTTACAGCGACATTACTAATTGGCTGACTGATAGTATTGGTATAGGTGGCACGGTATTGTACGGTCTCACCCTTTTGAGCGTGTGATGCAACGACATAACGAGCTTTGCCATCAGCTTTTTTTATAATTTTAGTAGCTTGTAGTTCCATTTTTAATGCATCAGCTGCTTGAGCGGTATGAAAGAACGCTGTAGATACTATCGTGGTTGTCATTAGTATTTTTAAATAACGTTTGGCAGCTATAATCATAATTAACTCCTTTCTCGACTTATTGATATCGGCATTACAAAAGCCTTGATATGGTGTAAATCTAGCTTTTCTGAAAATACGAATAACTTTATGGCCTTTCTACAGACAAAAGGTATACGTACATTTCATGTTGTAAAATGTATATTTATATTAATAAGACTCGTTAAGTGTCTTTATATAGTTAATAAAGAATATAAACGCAAATTACTGCTATTGCGCCCGAAATCAGATGGATGGAGTTTTGGACTTGTTAAGCGGTAGCGGTTAAAAATCAACCTTATTTAAGTTTTTATTATCAATATTGGGTTCATAGTTCGTTAAACAAAATGATAAAAAGTAAAAACTTAGTTGGATTAAATATAGCTCCTACATTTTTTTTTGAATAATGCTACAACCGTTTGCCGCTTGCTCTTTGTTCGATACTAAGGCAGCATTGTTGGCTATAACCCCATCAAATCATTGCTGGTTGATTCGACACGATGAAAGTTCCGGCAACTATAGAATAAATACAGTCGATGTCTAAGCGTCATTAAAATATAGATACAAGGAACAAAACATATATTTTGCTAACATTTTAAAAAAAACTAATCGCTATTTATTTACAAAATACTTGTTATGTTGTCATTTCTCTACAGCCATAAACATTTAAGTAATAAGCGCTTATAATGGATGCCTATAATTATTTTATGATCATACCTATAGACATTTTGAGTATGGTTGACAACTGATTTTAACAATCAAAGTAAATATATGATCGATATTGTATTTGTGCTTATTGGTTGTTCAATTACAAAGAAAATTTTTCATATACTTGCATAGGACAATGGAGTGCTTGAGCGCAGCAAGGACGTCGTAAAGTAACCCATCTCTCATCACATATTATTTAATAACCCCCTACCATAAGGTGGGAATGACTGATATAAAAGGACAAACAAAGATGAATTATTATAAGGATGCTGATAGCACCGAAACGCAAGAATGGTTGGATGCGTTTGAGTCCGTCATCAAGCACGCTGATAAAGACCGTGCCCAATTTTTGTTAAAAGCGTTGTATAACATGGGCGTACAAGAAGGCCTGCCATTTAATCGCCTTGATACTGCTTATATCAACACCATTGCGGTTGAAGACGAGCCCATGTATCCCGGCGATTTAAGTATTGAGCGTAAGATTCGCGCCTTGATTCGTTACAATGCCTTGGCAATGGTAATGCGCGCTAATAAAAACGATGACGATTTGGGTGGTCACTTGGCCTCATTTGCGTCTAGTGCGACGCTTTATGAGACTGGTTTTAACCATTTCTTTCGCGCTGCTAGTGACCACTTCGGTGGTGATATGATTTACTATCAAGGTCACTCAGCACCTGGTATTTATGCCCGCTCTTATTTAGAAGGTCGTCTGACTGAAGAGCAACTTGATAACTTTCGCCGCGAAGTAGGTGGCAAAGGTCTATCTAGCTATCCACATCCATATTTGATGCCGGACTACTGGCAGTTCCCAACCGTCTCGATGGGTCTGGGTCCGATCATGTCAATTTATCATGCGCATGTGCATCGCTATATGGAAAACCGTAAATTGCTTGAAAAAGAAGGCCGTAAGATTTGGGCATTCTTAGGCGATGGTGAAACCGATGAGCCAGAAAGCTTGGGTGCCATCTCACTTGCTGGCCGTGAAAAGCTTGATAATCTGATTTGGGTCGTCAACTGTAACTTACAGCGTCTTGATGGTCCGGTACGTGGTAACGGCAAAATCATCCAAGAGCTAGAGTCTGTATTCCGCGGTGCTGGCTGGCGAGTGATTAAGGTTATCTGGGGTGGTAATTGGGATAGTCTACTTGCTAATGATGATACTGGTGTGCTGAAACATCGTATGGAAGAAGCAGTTGATGGCGAATATCAGCTTTACGAAGCACGTACGCCTGACTTCACTCGCGAACATTTCTTTAATAAATATCCTGAATTAAAAGAAATGGCAGATGAATTAACGGATGAGGATCTTTCACGTTTGAACCGTGGTGGTCACGATCCTATGAAAGTGTATGCTGCATTTAGTGAAGCCATGAAAACCAAAGGTCAGCCAACCGTTGTATTGGTTAAGACAGTCAAAGGTTATGGTTTATCCACCACCCAAGCGGTCAATAAATCACATCAAGTTAAGAAGCTTGATCAAGAAGCGTTGGTGTATTTCCGTGATCGTTTTGATTTGCCATTTACCGATGAGCAACTAGAGACCCTACCATTTTATCGCCCTGAAGAAGGTTCAGCGGAGATGAAGTATCTCAAAGGTCGCCGTGAAGCGTTGGGTGGTCATTTGCCAAATCGCCGTAGTGGTCACATCCCGCTTAATATTCCTGAGTTATCGATTTTTGATCGTGTGCTACAAGGCAGTAAAGGTAAAGAGCAATCGACTACCATGGTATTTGTACGTCTATTATCAGCAATGTTAAAGAATAAAGACATTCAAGACCGTGTAGTGCCAATCGTACCTGATGAAGCGCGTACCTTTGGTTTAGAGGGTATGTTCCGTCAATTGGGCATTTACTCTGCCGTTGGACAAAAGTACACGCCAGAAGATAGTGAAGCCTTGATGGGCTATAAAGAAGCCATCGATGGTCATATGTTAGAAGAAGGTATCAATGAAGCGGGTGCGATGAGTGCATGGATTGCTTTGGCAACCAGTTATTCTGTCAATGCGCTGCCGATGATTCCGATGTATATTTACTACTCAATGTTTGGTTTCCAACGCATTGGTGATTTGGCTTGGGCGGCAGGCGATTGTCAGGCTCAGGGCTTCTTATTAGGTGCAACTGCTGGCCGTACTACCTTAAACGGTGAAGGTTTGCAGCATCAAGATGGCCATTCGCAGTTACTATTTAATGTGGTACCTAATTGTGTGACTTATGATCCTTGCTTTGGTTATGAGCTGGCAGTAGTGATGCATGATGGCCTGCGCCGAATGTATGGCGAAGGTGAGCGTGTTTATTATTACTTGACCTTAATGAATGAGAACTATGAGCAACCTGCGATGCCTGAAGGAAGTGAGGAAGGTATTAAACGTGGCATGTACTTGCTTGAAGACAATGGTTCAACCCAAGTTCAGCTGTTAGGTTCTGGTGTGATCTTGCGTGAAGTCCAAAAAGCATCAAAAATACTAAAAGATGAGTTTAATATCACATCTAACGTATGGAGTGTGACCAGCTTTAATGAGCTGACTCGTGATGGTATGGCTTGTGATGATTACAACCGTTTGCACCCTATGGAAGAAGAAAAAGTCTCATGGGTAACAGAGCAGCTTGCGCCGCACGAAGGTATCGTAGTCGCTGCAACTGATTATATGCGTAATTATTCAGAGCAAATCCGTGCATGGTTACCAGATAACCGTCCTTACACCACGCTTGGTACAGATGGATTTGGACGTTCAGACACGCGTGAGCAACTACGTAGTTTCTTCCACGTTGATGCAGCCCACATTGTAGTAGCTACACTTAAATGCTTAGCAGATGAGGGCGAAGTTGAGATGCGTTTGGTAAAAGATGCTATTTCAAGCTTTGGTATTGAAGTAGATCAGCCGCCAGCATGGCAGCAACAGCCTTATTATGATCATTTCCCAGATGCACCAGCTCCAGCATCTGATAATGTCCACCCGAAACCTGTACCTGAGTTTGTCGGTGAAGACGATGACGAAATCAGTAATGAAGGCCGTGCTGAAGATCAAGCCGATGCCAATTTACTCAATGATGGTGACGTCAAAGAATAATACCTATAGACAAGGAGAGAAAGGATGGAAATTAAAGCCCCCGATTTGGGTGTCGATAGTGCCGAAGTCAGTGAAATTATGGTACAGGTTGGCGACATCATTGAAAAAGACGATAATATCGTTTTATTAGAATCAGACAAGGCCTCGGTAGAAGTACCGAGCTCTGCTGCTGGTAAAGTGACTAAGGTTAGTGTTGCTGTCGGTGATCAAGTTAGCGAAGGTATGGTACTTATCGAGCTTGAAAGTGATGCGGCAGACGCAACAGATAATAACAGCCAAGACAAATCTGACTCAAATAAAGATAGTGAGGCAAGTAAAGATAGCGATGAAGGTAGTAAAGAGCCAGAAGCTAAGCCTACTGTTGAGGAATCAAGTAAGTCTGAAAGTAATGATAAACCTGCAGCTACAGCGTCAGGATCGGCGTCTACCTATCAATTACCAGACTTAGGCGTTGATGAAGCACAAGTAGCTGAAATTATGGTTAGTGTGGGCGATACGGTCACCGCTGATCAGTCAATATTATTAATTGAGTCTGATAAAGCCTCGGTCGAAGTGCCAGCACCAGAAGATGGTAAGATTGAAAAAATCTTGGTACAAGCGGGTGACATGGTCGCCAATGGTCAAGACTTTATTATCATTGTTGGTAGTGGCACGAGTGATAGTAGTGACGAGCCTAAAGTCGCTGCGTCAACGACTTCTGAAACGGCAAGTCCAAATAATCAAGCTTCGCAAACGTCAGGTGAACCTAAGCAAGCGCCGGTTAAAGCAGATGCTGATAAAGCGAGTGCTGCTACAAATACAGAAAGCAACAAGTTAAGTGAAGCTGAAGTTAACGAAAAATCAGCAGAAGTATATGCCGGACCTGCTGTTCGCAAGCTTGCTCGCGAACTGGGTGTAGACATTACCAACGTAACTGGTACTGCGCTAAACGATCGTATCTTAAAAGAAGATCTGTTCGCACATGTCAATAAGCTGATGACCAACAAACAGCAGGTCGCATCAGCTAGTGGTGGTAGTACGCGTGCAAGTTTGCCTGCACTGCCAGACATGAGTAATACTGAAATTTGGGGCGAGACTGAAATACAAGACCTTACTCGTCTACAAAAGGTCTCGATACCGCAGCTTAATTACAATACCTACCTGCCGCAGGTTACTCAGTTTGATGTATCAGATATTACAGAGACTGAAAATCTACGTGGCGAGCTAAAAGGCGGTATGAAAAAAGAAGGTATTGGTCTGACTATTTTAGCCTTCATCGTTAAAGCAACTGCCTATGCGCTTACTCAGCATCCGCGTTTTAACAGTCATCTAAGTGATGATAATACGCAAATTATCTTGCGTAAAAGTGTCAATATGGGTATTGCAGTAGCGACTGACGACGGTCTGATTGTGCCAGTGATTAAAAATGCGCAAGACAAAGGCATCAAGCAAATTGCGATTGAGATCGGCGAGCTGGCTGTAAAAGCGCGTGATAAAAAGCTTAGCACCAAGGACTTGCAAGGGGCTAGCTTTACGATTTCGAGCCAAGGTGTTTTGGGTGGAACGTCATTTACGCCATTGGTCAATTGGCCACAAGTAGGTATATTGGGTGCTTCTGAAGCAACAATGCAGCCACGCTGGAATGCGGATAAGCAGACCTTTGAGCCACGCTTGATGCTACCATTATCATTATCTTATGATCATCGCGTGATTAATGGTGCTGATGCGGCCGTATTTACTCGTTATGTTGCAAGTTTATTGGCTGATCCGCGTCGTATCTTGCTATAGAAAAGCTCATTGAGTAGTATGTTTAAAAGATCGTCTACGGGCGGTCTTTTTTATGGTATTGATATTTTTACACCAATCATCAGACACAAAAAAGCCAGCA
The DNA here is from genome assembly GCF_051847535.1 of Psychrobacter sp. 1U1. Lineage (NCBI taxonomy): Bacteria > Pseudomonadati > Pseudomonadota > Gammaproteobacteria > Moraxellales > Moraxellaceae > Psychrobacter > Psychrobacter sp. 1U1. Next base: position 452,099 of record NZ_JBPYDD010000001.1, read on the forward strand.
ATCAAGCTGGCTTTTAAGGTGTATCTTTATCTTATGGCTGCGCTAATTTAGAACTGTTTAACGAAAGCTACGCCATATACCCAAGGACTGATGTCTACTTCACCAATGTCAGTGCCGTTTAAGCTAGCATCTGTTTTAATATCCATGTAACGAGCGTCAATACGGAAAGACTCTGTCTCTGCAAATGGAATATCAAGACCAATATGACCGGCGATACCAACGCTATCATCTAACTCTAAATCGTTGCCATTACCAAGATAGATTCTTTCTTTAAAGAAAGTCGTGTAGTTAACACCAACACCAACAAATGGTTTTACGTTCATTGGCATGTTATAGCCATCGAAGTGATACTGTACAGATAGAGTAGGCGGTAAATGCTGAGTTTTACCTTCAATTTCATTATCATTAGCATCAGTTAAAGTGATGTCATGATGAAACGGAACAGCAGCTAGCAATTCAACCCCGATATTGTTTGCAACAAAGTACTCGCCGCTGACCGTTGGACGAATATCGCTGTCTACATCTACAGAGTAGGCATCATTTAATACTGTACCGTTATCGCTTTTTGGATCAACCATATGGGCGCCAGCAGCAACGGTCCAAGTACCAGCAGGGACAGCAAAAGCAGTAGTCATGGTAAGTGCAGTAGCAGTTGCTAAAACTAGGGATTGTAGTTTCATCGGGTGGTTCCTTGAACTAATAAATGATGGAAAGTAAGTATTCAATGAGGGATTACATTAATTACTTATAAGGAATAATCACACTTATTTTATAAAATGTAACTAACTTGTTTCATTATAATACATATCCCTTACTAAGAGTAGGGCTGTGAAGCGTAATAAGCAAAATACCTGATATATGGTAGTAAATAAGTCTTTAATAGTGAATAACGTCTATTATCTAACCAATAGTATCCAAATATTATTTATAACGTGAAAAGTTAGAAGTAGAATAAGTCTTTAGGATTTATGCAAATTATCTGTGGTAACAGATAAAAGAGTGTTATAGGCTATATATATTGATTTTAGTCGTTATTCTATATTCTTATCTAATATAGATAAGAACATTTTAGACAACGAAAAGATCTATTAAAGTATTTTTATAAAGTAGTACAAGTGACAGGAGCGACAATATATTTATGACTGGCTATTGTAGTAATTCTCCTATGCGTTGTACAAACGCATATTCATTGATTATATTGAATCAAGCTGATAACAGCTGTTCTGAATGCGGGTTATCACTGGTGCCTGCAGCAAGCTCGAGTAGTAGCTCTCGGATGGAACTACAGTTTTTGCATATAAGTTTGGCTATTACTATTATGTTACTACTGGCTTTGATATATATATCGTATGCAAATTTTGTATGATTGATTCGTTTATTGTAGAAGCGACCTTATTCTTCTATACGTAAAATACGTATGTCTGTTCGCTCGTTTAATAAATTAACGATTATATTTTTTACTTTTTATTCATTCAATCACGGTATTTTACCGCATAGGGACGGCATGCTATTCCAATCTATACGGCGCCTGCGTCACTTTGTATATGATGTCTTGCAAAATGATGATCACGATACCTTATTTAGTCGTTATGTTGATTATTTTTTAATTTTTTTGATCATGACCAACGTTGCAGCAGTGATTGCTGAGTCTGTTGATCAATGGTATTACCCTTATCAAGAATACTTTACGTTGTTTGAAAATTTCTCAATTGTGGTGTTCTCTATTGAGTATTTATTACGTTTTTGGAGTGTGGCTGAAGCCAAGCCAGATAATACTACTTGGCGTCAACGCTGGGAGTGGATAAAAAGTCCATCAGCTTTGATCGATTTGATAGCGATTGTTCCTGCATTTTTAAACTTCTTTGTCAGCTTCGATCTGCGTTTTCTTAGAATCCTACGTCTGTTTAGAATCCTAAAGCTCACACGTTATTTTGCCTCAATGCGTATCTTACTAGTTGTTATTAGTAAAGAAAAAGGCTCATTCCAAGCCGTCATTTTTATTTTGATAATTATGATTGTAACGGCATCTAGCGGTATTTATTTAGTAGAAAACCATGCACAGCCAGAAGAGTTTGAATCGATACCCAAAGCGATGTGGTGGGCTGTTGTCACACTTACAACTGTCGGTTATGGCGATGTGACGCCAATTACCAATGCAGGTAAGATATTAGGGGCAATCATTACTATTTTAGGTGTGGGTCTGGCAGCATTACCAGCTGGTATTTTGGCAACAGGTCTCGCCAATGAGCTTGCCCAGCGACGAGATGAGCTTGAGCAACACTTTCGCGAACAGCTAGTAGATGGTGATTTTGACTTAGTGCAAAACCAAGTGATGATTGATAAGATTCGCCGTGAGCTTGGATTGGATAAAGAGCAAGCACAAGATATTGTGTTGCAAGTCCTACGTGAACAAGAGCTTGAGCGCCGCGAACAAGAAGTGCGCAAAAAGAATTTTTGTCCTAATTGCGGAGAGCCATTGGAATAGCGTTTTTCTTGATAACATTGTGAGCTTTAATTGGTGGTATGCAGTGCTGGGATGGGCAAAGCACGTGCAAGCTCATGTGCAACTTGTTGAGCTGCTTTTTGTAGGTCAGTTTCAGAGAGTGGAAGATTTTGTAAGGTTAAGTGCCAATCATCAATATCACGGCGCAAACCTGCGACCCAAACTGCACTGCAATCACGTGGCAGTTGCTTGAGATTGACCTTAAAAGCGTAGTTGCCTTCGTCGTCGCTTAGATGGATCTCACCGGCCTCTATCTTGCCAAAAGGTTCGCCATGATATGAGCTTGCAAGCAACCCTATATGACTGATATGAGATGGAACCTTATCTAGATACAGACGGATCTGTTCTTGATCCATTGGCGCATTGTACAACGCTTGCTCACCACGATCTTTGCCATTGAGACTATCGCCTTGATGACGGATAGACTCAGCTTTATCGCGCAGTTGTTTAAACCAGACCATATCACTGATCGTACAATTCTCGTCGTATAGTATGCAAGCAATATCGATATCCATTGCGCTTTGACTCTTTTTAAAGCGCTTCATTATACCTTTGGATTCGGTTTTAGTAAATTCGTAATTGAGCGAAAAAAACAACATATCGGCAGTCAAGCCCAACGTGCTTAAGCTTTTTGAAAGTAGGGGTGATGAGGCGGTAGATGACATGGTATTCCTTTTTTTTACTCAAACTTTTATTGATTATTTTGTTACTCATTGTCTGATGTTTTGTCCAAGACTACTTGATAAAGAAGCGGCGGCTTGGCCTCTAATAAGCCTTTTCCAAAACCGCGCAGCCACCAAACCAGTTGTGAGGTCAGATTAACGGTCGCATGAATCGTTAAAGTCTCATCGTCATTAAACACCACGATTTGATCGTCACTCAGCTTACTTTCTGTTAGACTTTTGCCAGCCCTTTTGGTAAAGCGCAGTTCAATAGGGGTATTTTTACCTCGATCAGGCAGCTGACTCAATAGGGGATGTGTAAAGCCCATGCTACCGGCGTCCAGATAACTGTCTAAGTGAAAATCATTTGGTGTTACTGCAGTGCTATCTAGTATTTCAACACTAGCAAATCGATGCAGCGCAAAGGTACGGATAATGGCTTTTGGATCATCAGTTCGAGTGGCGAGCAAATAAATAATCACGCCACGTTGAATGATAGCAATAGGATTTAAGACATACTCACTGGCCTCTGACTTGTTACTGCGTGTATAACAGGCTTTAATCTGTAGTTGATAAAACAGCGCATGATAAATATTGTCTTTACTGTCCAAATCAATATGCGGCGCAATTAATGGCTGAGTTGCTGTTTCAATGCGTACGCGATCTATCCATGAGTGCGTGACTTTGCTATTTTTAAGCTGTCGCCGTGCCAGATCAAACCATGGGAATAGCTCATCTAAAATAGCTGGCGGAAGTAGCTGAGTAAGATTTGCTTCCACCATATTAAAGGCAACCGCTTGCGATAAATTCATATGTGGTAAGCTTTGCAGCGGAGCGTCGTCTTTCCAGCGCCAGCCTTGCGGGTTGGCATTATTTTTTTCAATTGGAAAACGTTTGGCCAAAGCGTTCAAATCTCTTTGTACTGTACGTAAGCTGATATCGAACCCAGCAAGCTTGAGCTGCTCATAAATATGTGTCGTGCCCACCCAGCGGTTGCGCTGGAGCTGTGACAACACTTGCCATTGCCGCGCAGTAGTCGCCGCTCCATGACGGCTAGCCGCTGTATCGTTCGCTACATTCTCCGTTTCTTCGGTAGCTGATAAAACAGGCTGTACTGTCTGCTCATCAGGAGCGTTAGAGGTAGAGAGTTCTGTTGCGTTAGCGTTTTGCGCAGTCATTGAGAGATAACCTATATAGAGTCTGTCATAAACAGTAACATGTTAAAACATAGCCTGCTTGGCATAAAAGACGTTTATCATCGCAGAAAATAGCTTAAGCGTCTAGAAGGTTTAAGTTTGGCTTTTGAAGATTGTCATCCAGCAATCTTCTGAATGATTTTAGCGAAAGAGTTTTAACACAAAGTATGAATGCAAATGATTGCCGAAGAGGACGATACTCGGTTTGCGTCATCATTGACCGTCATCAGCGTTCTCGCTTTTACGCTGTTTTTGTTTATCCTTTTTCTTACGACGTTTAGATTTACGTTTCTTGTTGGCTTTCTTTTTAGATTCTTTTTCTTCAATAGGCTCACCTGTATCTTGATTGTCGTCCCATATCATCAATCGGCGCAAGACTTTACCAAATAAAGTATCTTTACGATAACGACCTTTTTTATTCATTGTATCGATAGGCAAGCATGTCATCAGTGTCAAGGCTTCACTAATTGTATGCACGCCATAAATAGAAAAGCTGCCTGCCTTGACCGCAGCAATAATATCGTCTCGCAACATCAATTGGCTGACATTGGCCATTGGTATTACTACCCCTTGTTGACCTGTCATACCTTGCTCGCGACAAGCATCAAAAAATCCTGCAATTTTGGCATTTATGCCGCCGACGGCCTGCACCTCACCCAACTGATTCATAGAGCCTGTAATAGCAAAGGATTGGTTGATAGGTACATTCGCTAAAGCTGAGAGGAGCGCACAAGCTTCACTGACTGTCGCGCTATCGCCATCAATATGAGCGTAGCTTTGTTCAAAGGCTAGGGAGGCACTAAAATTTAGCGCATGATGTTGGCTAAATAGCGCACGCAAATAGCTGGTCATAATCAACATACCTTTAGCATGTAAACTACCGCCCAAATCGACATCACGCTCGATATCGAGAATCTCACCAGTACCAATGTTGGGTTGAATCAAAGCAGTAAGACGTGCTGGCATGCCAAACTCACTATCAGCATAGCTGACAACAGTAAGGGCGTTGACTTGACCGACAGCCTCTCCTTGAGTATTGATGAGCTGTTGGCCGTTTTTTAGCTCATCCCAGTATAGATCACGCAAGTATCCTGAGCGCTCATCCATATCACTGATGGCTTGGACGACATGACTGGCATCGACGATGCTCTTTTCATTGAGGCGTGCATGACGGTTCGACTCGTGTAAGAGCTTGATGAGGCGGTCACTGTGCAGGCTAAGACGGTCTTGATCTTCAGCTTGTAAGCTTAAATGCTCAAGAAGAGTAGTTTGTGCGCTATTGTCAAAAGGATATAGGTTGGCATAATCGATAATATCCGCCATTTTGGCGACCAACGCTAGCTCATGCTCAGCTGTACGTGTCACATCATCATGGAAGTCAGCACGAACTTTGAACACAGCATCAAATTCTGGCTCTAGCTCCAGTAGTTCATAATATAAATCTGCTTCTCCAAGCAAAATCACTTTAACATCAAGATCGATTGGCATCGGTGCTAGTGATAAACTGCCTGTTAAAGTCAGCATTTGCTCAAGACTAGACAACTTGATTTTACGTGATTGTAGAGCGCGTTTTAGACCTTGCCAAGCATAGGGGTGCTCAAGTACGTGACTGGCCTCAAGCAGCAGGTAACCGCCATTTGCTCGGTGTAGTGCGCCAGCTCTTATCATACTGACATCGGTAGTCACTGTGCCCAATTGGGTAATTTGCTCGACATGTCCCAATAAATTAAGATGAGTAGGCAGATCTTCAAAGATGACTGGCACGCCGCTTTCAGGCTCATGATTTACCATGACATTGACAGCGTATCGGCTAGGGGTAGTCGCTAGTACAGCAGGAGTAAACTCTTCATCATCGCCATTAACAATATGTTCGACATGGGTCACCATATCATCGAATATCGCATTAAGATAATTCATAACAGCTGGTAGGTTAGCAAACTGCTCCTGTATGGGAGCAAATAAGGGTTGTAACGCACGGCGAGCAATACTACGATGTAACGCTTCTATTGCGTCATTCGCTTCATCTTCTAGCTTTTCTAAAGCGATAGTGAGCTGGCTAAGACGCTTTTGCATGTGATTTTTTTGTGTAAAGCCATGCAGCTCAGACTCATAATCACTTTGTGTGGCAGTATTTCTTGGCTCAGTCGTCTCGGTGGATGTGGATTTAGAGGTAGTAGATGTCGTTTTATCATTTTCCTCTATAGGCAATTGGCTTGGATGCACAAACATCGCTTTATTATCAACTGCGCGAAACGTCAACGCCAAGTCGTATTGTTTACCTTCAGCATTTAGGGCGTCGTAAGCAAGACTCTCCTTTTGGTGCGTGTCGTTTTTTATCGCCTCGATCTTACTTTGATATTGGTCACTACGAAAACGTTGACTGAGACGTTTTTTTGCCTGTGTCCATAAGTCGCTAATTTGCTGTTGTAGTAATACCGCTTGTCCAGCAGGCAACCGTATCGCTAGAGGGGTACGAGGGTCAGTAAAATTGTGCACGTAGACCCAGTCGTCTGGTGTGGGTGCATCCATAGCGATATGCTGTAAGAAACGGCTGATAATGGTACGTTTACCAAGCCCATTTTCGCCAGCGGCAAAGACGTGATAGCCACTGGCTTTTATATCCAGCGCAGTGTGCAAGGCTTTGAGCGCCCGTTTTTGACCAAAACCAATGTCCAAATCGGGCGCAGTACGGGTGTCAGTAGGCAGGATATCAGCAGCACTATAACGTTTCAATTGCTTGGCGGCGATAAGACAGCGTTGATCAACTGCTCTAAATATCGGATGAGGTAATGAAGTATCTTGTTTGTCATCTGTGTACTTTGCTTTTACTGATATAGGATCTGTCACAACAGTAGGGGTTGTTATCAGGTCAATATCGTCTGAAAGTTGCATTGTAGAGGCAATCGGCTGTTCGGTCATAGGCGTGTGGTCATTCATCATATAATAGTTTAAAAGGTGATAAGTTTTAATAACGATATCTTACAAGATATCTTAGTATTTTGAGTCATACGAACATAATATTAAAGTAGGTAATAACAAAACGGCAATTCTATATAAAGACATAAAAAATAAAAAGATAAGGGAATAACCCTCTAATCTTAGCGCTGATAGTATAAGATGATGGACATTAGCGCAATCTGCAACTATTCAATATGTGGCCTGCATGATAAAATAGAAGGTTCACGTGCCAAAACTGGATGATTCGCCATATGTCAGCTTCTGCTAAAACCTCTTTACCTTCTACGAGCATAAGTAATACAAGTATAGATGCTGCTGGTTTTACAAAACTTGGTAAGCAGTTGCCATTGCTTGCTGATATTTTGGCTCAAGCAGTGCAAGAGCTTGGTCTAACGTTGAGCCAAACGCAGCAGCGCACGTTATTATTGTACTTAGATCAGCTTTTACTATGGAATAAAGCGTATAATCTGACCGCGATTACGGATCCAGTCGAAGCCTTAATTAAGCACGTCATTGATTGTCTGGCTATTATACCGCATTTGCCTCAAGGGTCGCTGCTAGATATCGGTACAGGAGCGGGGTTGCCTGCAGTTATTATCGCGATTTGTCAGCCTGAACGCTCATGTACTGCACTCGATAGCAATCAGAAAAAGATTCGTTTTATCAAGCAAATTAGTAGTGAGCTTGGTTTGAGTAACGTGCAACCAATTGCTGCACGTATTGAAGCACATGAAACGACTTATGAAGTGGTCACTTCTAGGGCGTTTGCAAGTTTAACAGACTTTGTTGAAGTGGCGCAGCCGCGATTGGCGAATGGTGGTCGTTTGTGCGCTATGAAAGGCAAAACGCCAACGGATGATGAGCTACAAGTTTTAGAAGAAAAATGGCAAATCAAAACCATTATTCTTGATGTGCCACGTTTACATGATAGTCGTCATTTGATTGAATTGTCTGCCAAAAATGACTAAGCTATGAGCACGTTGATAACTGGGCGACATTTAGTATGGTCAGCTCGGTGTATATTTAACACAATGGCTAAAACGTGAGACCTTAATCTTAAGGTTTTCGTGTGATATTTTGCGTAAATTATAATAAAATTACGAACAGATTTTTTGTGAAACATGACAATAAGAATGTAAAACAAAAGTTTATTAAAGCGAAAACGAGTAACAGACCTTAATCAAATTGAGTAAGTGTATGGAAATCATAGCAATTGCAAATCAAAAGGGTGGCGTTGGTAAAACGACCACGGCGGTAAATTTGACTGCCAGTTTGGCGGCGAAGCGTAAGCGCGTACTGCTGATTGATTTGGATCCACAAGGTAATGCTACTAGTGGTACTGGTATTGATAAAAATGATTTAGAATTGACAATAGCAGATGTGCTACTTGATGATGTCTCATTACAAGATGCGACTGTTATGAGTCCGGCAGGTTTTGATGTGATTGGAGCCAATCGTGAGTTGGCAGGTATGGATGTCACATTAATGGGGCAAACCAACAGTCATGAGCTATTGCAGACTGCAATGACCAATTTAGTAGAGGCTCAGTCCAGCTCTAAAGAAGGACCCTACGATTATGTCATTATGGATTGCGCGCCAAGTTTAAACCTGTTAACAATCAATGCTTTGGTAGCCACTGATGGCGTCATTATTCCGATGCAATGCGAGTATTATGCATTAGAAGGTTTGGCTGATTTATCGCAAACGATTGAACGCTTAACCGAGCTCAACCCTAAACTGTATATTCGAGGGGTGGTAAGAACGTTGTTTGATGCACGCAACACGTTAGCGCGCGATGTGTCTGCCGAACTCGAAGCTCACTTTGGCGACATTATGTACAAAACTCATATCCCAAGAAACATTCGCTTGGCCGAAGCGCCTGCGCATGGACTACCAGTGATTGCCTATGAGAGATGGTCAAAAGGGGCGCGCGCGTACCAAAAACTGGCAGCTGAAGTGATCAAACAAAGCCGTTAGCAGAGGCTAACATTAAGAAGATATAGCAAGCGTAATCATCAGCTAGCTGAGCGATAAAGTACTAAGTTGCGTATTTATCAGTGAGCATTTATTAATAAACATTTGGCTTTTATTTAGCGTTAGAGGATAGGTAATCATGGCGAAAAAACGAGGATTGGCTGCCAATCGAGGTTTAGATGCCTTATTAGGATCAATCAAAAAAGAAAAGCAAATTACCGCCTCTGCTTTGCAAGACGATTCTGTTACACATGATGGTGACGATACGGTTACTGCCAGCTCTAGTGCTCAGACATCAGAATTATCTACTGCGCAGAGCAAAATTCAGACGACAAAAAATAATAAAAAAGTAGCTACGGACACAAGTGAGCCTACCACGCCGCGTACTACCCGTAATAGCGTAAAAACCCGTCATAATTCTAAACACAATACTAGAACCACAAGCGATGGAATAGATAGTGGTGCCTCTGAGGACCAAATCAGTTTGGTACAAATTGCAGTAAGCCAACTGCAAGCAGGTAAATACCAACCTCGCCGTGATATGAGTGAAACGGCGTTAGCGGAGCTGGCATCTTCTATCGAACAACATGGAGTGATGCAGCCTATTGTCATCCGGCCGCTACTTGCAAATGAGGATAAAAGTACAGTCGATGTGACTCACGAAATCATCGCAGGCGAGCGTCGTTGGCGTGCAGCAAAAATGGCAGGTAAGCCTGTAATTCCAGCGATTGAGCGTGCTTTATCTGATGAGCTGGCGATTGCACTTGCTTTAATTGAGAATATTCAACGCGAAGATTTGTCAGTCATCGAGCAAGCAGCAGCATTACAGCGCTTTCATACTGAGTTTGGCATGAGTCATGCAATGATTGCAGATGTGGTAGGCAAAGCGCGAACGACGGTATCAAATTTACTACGTCTTAATCAGTTACATGACGCGGTAAAAGATCATCTGGCAAACAACGCTTTAGACATGGGACATGCGCGTACGTTATTGGCGTTATCCTCTGAGCAGCAGCCTATCATTGCACAAAAAATTATTGATGGTGGAATGACTGTAAGAGAGGCTGAAAAGCTGGTCAAGTCAATCTTAAATCCTGTATCCAAAGCCGATCGTACTGAAAAATCACAGTCTCACGATGCTGAGCGTTTAACGCAGCACCTCACAGATATGCTAGGGGCAGAAGTAAAACTTAAGCATAAAAAAGATGGTCAGGGTAGTGTGGAGATATTTTTTCACAATCAAGATGAGCTTGCAGCGTTAATCAAACAGCTAGAAGCGCAGCGCTAATGCACTCATTGAAACTGACGTATTAAAAACAACATACTTAATCAGTGTGTCAATGTTGTACTGTGGTACATGCTGCGCTAATAATGAATTTCATTACATAATGGTCGTAAGCTTTTGGACGTTTTAGATAAGATATAAGAGAGTCATTATGTGGGAGTTGGTAAAAGCAGGTGGTTGGCTGATGATGCCAATCGTCATATGTTCGATAGTTGCGCTTATCATTATCATTGAGCGCAGCAGTACGCTACAGTTTAGTAAAATCGTACCTGGCAGATTACGTGAACAACTAATAACGCGCCTACGTGAAAATGGCGATATTAGTCGCACTCAGTTAATGAATGTTAAAGAAAAAACCCCATTGGGCGATATCTTGGCGACAGGATTGGTATATCGTCAGTATGGTCTAGACTCAATGACTATGCACATGCAAAATAGAGCCAGTGTACAGATACATCAGCTCGAAAAAAACATTAATATGCTCGGTACAATAGGAGCAATTGCTCCACTACTTGGTCTATTGGGTACTGTACTGGGTATCATATCTTCATTCTTAGCCATTACAGATGGTGCGATGCAGGATCCTACTTTGCTGGCCGCCGGTGTCTCGCAAGCTTTGATTACCACGGCAGCTGGTATGGTCGTTGCGATACCAGCGCTCGTCGCTTATCGCTATTTTCAGCGCCGGATTGTAGATATTAATGCTAGGTTTGAGACTGAAGCTGGACTAATGATTCAAGAGCTTTACGACTATCAGCTCTTGGCTGATGCTCGTTTACCGCTCAATCAACCGTCCGCTACGATAGTAAAAAGCCAACATACAGACGATGAGCAGTTAGGTGATACATTGGGTTTTGATACTGAAAATACGCACCAACCTGCATAGAAGATACTTGTATTTTCGCCTTCTAGCCTTACGTCATCAGAGAATTAGCCATGCGTTTTAGAAAGCCTACCGTTGAACCACTAGAAATCAACTTAACACCTATGATTGACTGCTTACTGTTTTTGATCGTGTTTTTGTTATTAGCAACGTCATTCAACCACTTTAGTCGCTTAAATATAGTTTTGCCTGAAGCGGAAGGTGTGGCACTCGTTGAGCCAGCCAATAGTATTGAGGTGGCGGTACAAGAAGATGGCAATTATATGGTCAATGGTATGAGCCTTGCTAATAATAGTGAGGCTGAGCTGACCAATATGTTGCAACAAGAAGCGGGCAGTGAGCGGGACATTTTGTTTGTTATTGCTGCCGATGCCAACGCCACTCATCAATCTGTGGTAAAAGTGATGGATATTGCGGGCAAGCTAGGCTTTTTAAATTTGAATATCAGTACGGTTATGCCGCTCGGTCAAACGTTGCCATAGTAGGCAGTGGTGAGCTATTTATTTTCTCATTACTATAGTTAGTTCGCTATAAAAACGATACAGCGAGACTGGTATAAATTTTTTGTAGCCTCTGTCAGCGTAGACACAGCAAGCAAGAAAAATTTATACCAGTTGCATATTACGTTACAATGTATCGGTTTGATTCGGTATCGACTATACATCCATATTCTTTTACATGTAATGACGCTGCCAATGCGATGAATGTCATAAATCCATCTACCAATATTTGACCCGAGGCTTTTATGAGTCAATCTGACGTAACTAAAACCTCTGCCAATCTTAAACTTGAACAGCCATCGAGTCCGCCTAAGCGTAAGACGTTGCTGCGTCTGTTAAGATATTTAAAACCCTACTGGTGGGCACTTCTTTTAACCGTAATAGGGTTCGCTATCAATGCGGCTACAGAGATCTGGATTGCCAAACTATTACAATATATTACCGATGCTATTAATCAAAACAATCAAGCAAAGCAAAATTGGTTTCCTGCTTTGATTATTGCACTATTCTTTGTGCGCGGTGTTGGTAGCTTTTTGGGTAACTATTATTCTGCATTAGTCTCACGGAATCTGGTTTACGAGCTACGGGTACAAGTGTTTAATAAGTTATTACGCTTGCCAAGCTCTTTTTATTTGGCCAATCCTGCAGGAACCATCTCCTCCAAACTAATATTTGATGTCGAGCAGGTAACGGCGGCTAGTACCGACTCTATGAAGACTGTGTTGCGTGATGGCTTAACAGTCGTCGCTTTGATTGGTTTTTTACTTTATAGTAATTGGCGCTTGACGTTGATTTTGTTTTTGGTATTGCCACCGATCTTATGGTTGATTCGTTTTGCCTCTAAACGTTACCTAAAGCTGTCCAAAGGTATCCAAGAAACCATGGGTGATGTGAGTCACATCACTAATGAGGTGATTGGCGGTTATCAAGTAGTAAAAAACTATGGCGGGCAAGCTTACGAGGCTCAACGCTTTAACGTCACATCAAAAAAGAATCTGCGTCAAGGTATGAAAGTGGTCGTTACCAATAGCATCAACACTCCAGCGGTGCAGCTGTTGATGGCAATGGCGATGTCTGTGGTAGTCTGGCTTGCTCTGCGCCCGTCGGTGATTGACAATATCTCAGCAGGCGAGTTTATATCCTACATTGCAGCAGCAGGTCTTCTAAGTAAACCTGTACGTTCATTGACCGATGTCAACCAAAAACTGCAAAAAGGTATCGCTGCAGGTGAGTCTATATTTGCATTACTTGATGAGCCTGAAGAGCGCGATACGGGTACGCTTAGTCCCTCATTGTCAGGTGAGATTCAGTTGGATAACGTTAGCCTAATCTATCCTGACTCAACTGTCGCGTTGCAGGACTTTAGCTTAGATGTACGGGCAGGTGAGACTGTCGCATTGGTTGGTCGTAGTGGTGCTGGCAAGTCATCCTTGGTTAACTTACTAACGCGCACCTTAGCCACAACTTCAGGGCAGATTACGATGGACGGCATGCCTGTTGAAGACATTACTTTAGAGAGTCTGCGTGCGCAAATTGCTATGGTTAATCAACAAGTGGTACTATTTAACACCACCGTTTTTAATAACATTGCTTATGGCAGTTTAGCGACTAAGTCGCAAGCTGAAGTTGAAGCTGCTGCTAAAGATGCCTTTGCTCACGACTTTATCATGAAAATGCCGCAAGGCTATCAAAGCCAGATTGGAGCAGAAGGCTTGCAGTTGTCTGGTGGTCAACGCCAGCGCCTATCGATAGCACGCGCCCTATTAAAAGATGCGCCAATCCTAATATTAGACGAGGCGACCAGTGCGCTTGATAATGAGTCAGAGTATTTTATTCAGCAAGCGCTCGACAATGTCATGAAAGATCGTACTACTTTAGTCATTGCGCATCGTCTCACAACGATTGAGTCAGCAGATCGTATTGCAGTGATGGACGGCGGGCAAATCGTTGAAATTGGTACCCATAATGAGCTTATGCAAAAGCAAGGTTATTATGCGCAAATGTATGATCGAGATTTTGAATAATAAACAGTTTGGGTTACAAATTACGGGCAAAACCAGATGGATGCTAAATAATGAGTATTGAGACGACAATTACTCGTGCTTGGCAGCAAAAAGCAGCTTGGCTTTGGTTACTATTGCCGCTTAGCTGGCTATATGGCTTGCTTGTTTGGTTGCGCCGGCAAGCCTATAGACTGAGAATACTGTCAAGTTTTCGTGCGCCTGTACCAGTTATGGTCATCGGTAATGTTACGGTTGGCGGTAGTGGCAAAACGCCTTTAATTATCACTTTGGTCAGTTATTTGCAGAAGCAAAGCATAAAGGTTGGCGTGATTAGCCGTGGTTATGGCGGCGATACATCCCAAATGCCAGCGTTAGTAACCAAAGAGAGTTTGCCAAATACAGTAGGCGATGAGCCGTGTTTGATTGTCAACACCACTGCTGCGCCAATGGCAGTATGCCCAAACCGCAAGCAGGCAATTACGACTTTGCTAAACGCGCATCCTGACTTACAATTAATTATCGCTGACGATGGTTTACAGCATTATGCGTTGCAACGTGATATCGAATGGATAGTAGTAGATGTAGCACGTGGATTTGGCAATCAGCAGCTATTACCGACAGGGTTTTTACGTGAACCGATAGCGCGATTAAAGGATGCAACCGTTATCTATCATGAGAAACCCAACGTAGTACCAGCTCTTAACGATAATGAAAACTTAGTACAGCGTTTAACGATGCAGTTACAGCCAGATGAGTTATATCCTTTGTTGTCTGATGGTGAATTAGTCGAGTTGAACGCTGCAAAGTCAGCCATACCTTTGTCATCTAAGGTAGTACCGTCACAAGGTGATAAGGTACATGCGATTAGTGGTATCGGCTATCCTCAACGTTTCTTTGCCACGCTAAGCACGCTTGGTTTTGATGTCATAGGGCATCCTTACCCAGATCATCATAATTTTAGTCTGACCGAGCTACTGCAATACACTGAGCATCCTATGATTGTGACGACTAAGGACGCTGTAAAAATTCGAACAGTGCTATTAACAGAGCTTAGTAAAATAAATGCTATAAAATCCACTGAATCCATTGACAGTCACAATGGCAATGATATTAGAGCCTTGATAAACAGGCTATGGATACTACCTGTGACTGCCACACTATCTGACGCTTGCTATCAGACATTGCAGCAGCAATTGACCGCACTTGACATCAAAATGGCTACGTCAAGTCACAGTTAAGATTGTCGATGCATATAGTTGTTTTTATATCTAAGCGTTCGTCTAAATTACCCGCTTATTTATATATTACCTATTTAAATTTATGAACTGTTTGTTATAGGAATTATGTATGTCATCCGCTTTAGCACCCGCCAAAACTCATATCGTTATTCCTGCGCGCTTTAAGAGTACACGTCTACCAGGCAAGCCTTTGTTAGATATTCATGGCAAACCTATGATTCTGTGGGTCGCTGAAAAGGCTCAAGCCGCGCATTTTGCCGATGATATGTGTATTGCAACCGATGATGAGCGTATCGCTAAGGTTTGCTCGGATGCAGGGTATGAAGTGGTAATGACAAGTGCTGATCATGCTTCAGGCACAGATCGTTTGGCTGAAGTTGCGACGATTAAAGGCTGGGCTGAGCACGACATTATCATTAATATGCAAGGAGATGAGCCATTAGTGCCGCCGCTCTTACTACAGCAAGTCAAAGACTTGTTGGTACAAGATGATGACAGCGTTATGGCGACTTTATACG
The DNA here is from genome assembly GCF_051847535.1 of Psychrobacter sp. 1U1. NCBI lineage: Bacteria > Pseudomonadati > Pseudomonadota > Gammaproteobacteria > Moraxellales > Moraxellaceae > Psychrobacter > Psychrobacter sp. 1U1. The sequence continues at coordinate 467,819 of NZ_JBPYDD010000001.1, forward strand.
AGCCCATTGAAAATTATCAGACGTTCATAAAACCGTCGGTAGTCAAGGTTGTGAGTGCAACTGCCGATGACACACAACGCGCGCTGTACTTTAGCCGTGCACCGATTCCTTGTGATCGTGATGTGGCGTTGGCAGTGGCTGCGGGTAATTTAGATATAGCAGAGCTACCCGCCCCAAAAGAGGCTTACCGACATTTAGGATTGTATGCTTATCGGGTAAGTTTGTTACAACAATTTGTCCATTGGTCTCAAACACCGCTTGAAACGCTTGAGAGCTTAGAGCAATTACGCATTTTAGAAAACGGTGGCAACATAGCTATTGCGGCTGCAAAAGTTCAGCTACCTGCTGGCGTGGACACGCAAGAAGATCTGGATCGTTTAAATGCAATAAGTGTCAATAAGTTTACAAGCAATACATAATAAATAGCCTAAGCGTTTACTTAGCAATTGATATTTGAAAGTGTCTATAAGATAGGATAAGTACTAAGCTTAGTAAATTTTAAACAAAATAGTAGGCAACAAGCGTGAATCGTATGACAGACAATATTTATTTTGCGCCACTATTACCATGGCAGCAAGCATTGTGGACGCAGCTTACAAGTCGTGTACTATCACCGCCCCATAATTTGCCGCATGCATTACTTGCTGCTGGTATGCAAGGAATGGGTAAGCGTGCTTTTGTTTGGCGACTGATAGCTTGGCTATTATGCCAAGAGCGTCAGCAGCATCCGCTTGGAGCCTGTGGTCATTGTCAAAGTTGCCAATGGCTTAGATCTGGTACGCATCCAAGCTTACAAGTATTGCCTATTACCAGTATGCCTATCAGCACTGAAAGTCAGGAAAATAACCAATCTGTCAGTAATAATAAAAAAACGAAGACCAATACCAAGTCGGTAAAAGCAACCAATAGTGCTGCGTTGACAGTAAAGGTAGATGATATTCGCGCATTGCAACCCTTTATCTATCAGGGCGGACAGGGGATGCGCATTTGCGTGTTAGATCATGCTGAAAAAATGACTATCGCTGCCGCCAATGCGCTTTTAAAAACGTTAGAAGAGCCGCAAGCACAAGTCCATCTGTTTTTAATCAGCGACGTGCCAGCAAAACTACTGCCAACGATTAAAAGTCGTGTACAGCAGTTACCATTGCAGGGAGTAGAGCCCGCTATTGCAAATGACTATGTGGCTCAAGAGCTTGGCAACATGATCAATCGTGAAGTGGTAAGTCCGATACAAATTACGCAGTTGTTACAGCTAGCAAATGGTGCGCCGCTTGCAGCAATAGAGCTGGCAAGAGCTACCTGGTATAGTAAACGCGCTCTATGGTTGACCACATGGCAAGCTTTACGTAGTGGTAAGCGTAGCAGTATAGCTGCTAGCGACTATTGGCAAGCCGAGGTTGATCTACCAGACTTTCTCAAGCTGACTGAGCTTATGTTGATTGATGTTCGGCGTGTTTGTCTTGGTCTTGATAGTAGCCAAAAAGATATTGCTCTATCAGCCGCTTTAGAAAAATATCAGCCTACAGACAACGCATTAGAAACATTGCTAAGCCAGTTGCGGCAAACAAAAACAGCCCTTCAACAAAATGTGCAAGAAAAATTTGCTTATGATAAGCTGATGCAAGACTTGGCTTATCTATAGAATCTACCTGAGCATATAGACTCTATATAGTAAAACTAAAGTGACAATCAAGCGATATCTAACCGTATATCAAAATTAAGGATTTTATTATGGCAATGCCAGGACGTGGCGGTATTATTACCTGTCATATTGAAGATGTCGAAAAACTATACGCCAGCTATCTATCTTTTGTAGATAATGGCGCCCTTTTTGTACCTACCAACCGTGTACAGGAGTTGGACGATGAAGTTTTTATCGCTATTACTTTGCCCAATTCTAGCGAGCGTTTACCAATGAATGGTAAAGTCGTTTGGATCAATCATAAAGCACAGGCCAACCGTCCCGCAGGGTTTGCCGTCCAAATCGGTACGGACGTTGCAGGACAAAAGATAAAGCATGAGGTTGAACGTTTACTAGCAGGCAAGATTGATAGCCAGCAAGCGACTTATACTATGTAAGACGGACTATAGTGTAATACAGACTATAGTAAATCACTTTATATAAGTAAACGTATTACAAGCTATCAATATAGTATTACAATGGTCTAATAACGGGGTGGAACGTACATATCATCTGGAATAGGCTCTCGATAATATTCGTCGTCGCGCTTACGTTCAGGTAGTTCTACTTCCTCGCGCGGCACTTCTTTGTAAGGTATTTGTTCGAGAAGATGAGCGATGCAGTTTAGACGCGCACGTTTTTTATTATTGCCCTCAACGACCCACCACGGTGCTTCTGGAATATGAGTACGCTCAAACATAGTCTCCTTGGCTTTGGTATAATCTTCCCAACGACGCCTTGATTGCAAGTCCATTGGCGACAGCTTCCATTGTTTAAGCGGATCATGAATTCGGCTCATAAACCGCGAATGCTGCTCGTCATCGGTAATAGAAAACCAATACTTGACTAGCCTAATACCGGAGCGTACGAGCATACGCTCAAACTCAGGCACAGATTGAAAAAACTCCTCGTATTGTGCATCGGTACAAAAGCCCATTACACGCTCAACACCGACACGGTTATACCAACTTCGATCAAATAATACAATCTCACCAGCGGCGGGCAAATGCGCCACATAGCGCTGAAAATACCATTGTGATTGTTCACGCTCGGTCGGAGCCGGCAGGGCAGCAACTCTACAAACACGGGGATTGAGACGTTGAGTAATGCGCTTGATAGCGCCGCCTTTACCTGCTGAGTCACGCCCTTCAAATATGACAACGATGCGCTCACCGCGATCGACTACCCAATCTTGTAGTTTGATTAGCTCACGCTGTAAGCGCACCAATTCTTGAAAATAGGTACGACGAGCAAGCTTTTCTTGCTCTGTCATCTCAAGTCCATCAAAACGAAAGTCACGTACATAATCATCTATTTCATTTTCAAGCTCTTCATCATAAGCGTCGATTAAGTCCTGATGCATTTTACGGCGTAGCTCATCGTTGAATACTTCTTTATCCATGCGTGTAATAAAGTTGCTTTGTTCAGGTTTGCTTAGCTCATTGTGTTCCTGCGGTGTTAAAGACTTTGGGTCAATTGCCGAGGGAATCTTACTCATAGAAAACTCCTAATAACTATTCTTATCATTGTATTCACCTTAGTCTCTACTTTAGCATATCTGTTGATGAAGCTAATCGATGACTGTGCGATGACTGTGTTCTATTATTGTGCAATGTAATCATGAATTGCTCGTTATCGCGCTAGCAGATTTGTCACTGCATTTAAGAATAAGGGAGCATAAAAAACACCCTTTAATCAAACGATTAAAGGGTGTCAAAAATTCAAAATATCTAAGCTATTTGTCTATTAAGCAAATAAATACCAGATTATTTTTCTAGGATACAAGTGACGCCTTGACCGCCAGCGGCGCAAATCGAGATAAGCGCACGACCTGAACCTTTTTGATCCAATAATTTGGCTGCTGTTGCAAGGATACGTCCACCAGTTGCCGCAAATGGATGTCCAGCAGCAAGTGATGAACCATTGACGTTTAGTTTGCTACGATCAATAGAGCCCAGCGGTGCATCAAGACCTAGGCGCTCTTGGCAAAATGTCTCATCTTCCCAAGCGGCAAGGGTTGAAAGAACTTGTGAAGCAAAGGCTTCATGAATCTCATAAAAGTCAAAGTCTTGTAGAGTAAGACCAGCACGCTCAAGCATACGCGGTACTGCATAGGCTGGTGCCATTAATAAACCTTCTTTGTTACCAGATTTACCAATAAAATCAACAGCTGCTGTTTCTTGGTGAACGATATAAGCTAAAGGCTTAAGACCATGTGCTTCTGCCCACTCATCATTGGCTAGCAGTACACAAGAGGCACCGTCAGTCAGTGGTGTTGAGTTGGCCGCTGTCATGGTCGGGTTGGCATTCTTTTTACCAAATGCTGGTTTAAGCTTACCCATTTTTTCAAGAGTAGAGTCTGGGCGTAGGTTATTATCGCGTGTCAGACCCTTATAAGGCGTAATAAGATCATCAAAGAAGCCTTCATCGTAAGCACGTGCCAAGTTTTTGTGACTATTAAAAGCCAATTCGTCTTGATCTTCACGGCTGATGTTCCATTCAAGAGCAGTAATCGCTTGGTGTTCACCCATAGATAAGCCAGTACGCGGTTCACCGTTTTGTGGTGATTCAATTAAGTCTTTTGGGTTCAAACCCATCAGTGCTTGCAAACGCTGTTTGTTGTTTCTTGCTGCTCCTAACTTTAGGATGACTTTGCGTAGGCCATCACCAACCGCGAGGGGCGCGTCTGAAGTCGTATCGACACCGCCCGTAATGGCTGAATCGATTATTCCTAAAGCAATTTTGTTGGCTGAGGCAAACGCAGATTGAAGGCCAGTGCCACAAGCTTGCGAGACATCATAAGTAGGTGTGTGTGGGTCTAGAGCAGTATTTAGAGCCGCTTCGCGTGTTAAGTTAAGATCACGGCTAAGCTTTAAAACGGCGCCGGCGACCACTTCACCCACATGCTCATCTTGCAAATTATAACGTTCGATAAGACCGTTAAGTGCAGTGGTTAACATATCAATGTTGCTAGCATCAGCATAAGGTCCATTTGAGCGAGCAAATGGAATGCGATTGCCCCCTAAAATGGCAACGCGATGTTGGCCCGAGCTTAGTTTGGTAGCGCGGCTCTTTTTAGAAGCAGTATTTGGCTTGCTAGTCTTAGCAGCTGCCTCATCGGTATTATCATCAGCACGATCCTCTGATTTTACTGATTGGTTTTGTGTATTGTCTTCATGCGTTTTGGCCGCTTCAGACTTTGCTGTAGTATCAAATACATTGAGGTCTTCTGATTCACTCATATTAGACTCATTAACTAAATCTTCTTTAATTTTTGCTTTTTTCTGCGCTTGATCGTTTTCAGAGTTGTCATCAACTAGATTGCCGTCAGCATCAACAATATCAGTGGCTTTTTTTAACTCAGCAATTGAATCGTAATGGTCATTGTTCTTTTGGACATCTTTTTGTGATTGAGGGTTTTTCTGTGTGTCGTCCACTGTTGGAGTGTTACCTTTGATAACTGTACTCTCAACGACTGGGCTATTCTTTTTGTTACTCATAAAGTTATCCTTAAAACGAGTGAATGTAGTAGATAATAAGGTAATAAAATATTGTCATAAACAAAGTAGGTCATCAATATAGAAGATGGTAGCCGTTTATCGTAATAGTTTTTACCCTGTTATTGTATACCTTTAGCAATTCAGGTAACAAAGACTCAAATTTACATAAGCCAAAAATACATAGACTGAGCAGTATTACTTATTAGTATTGCCTAAATGGCTGTCTGATAATATATTGTTATCAGTATATGAATGAGTCATAACTTCTAGGTTTTATTTTAGCATATAAGTTTGTTTTTCAAAGAAAGAGAAAGTAACTGCTGCGTTTGTAAGTCTGCGCGTTTACTCATGTTTATATCGTTGACTTTTGGACTTGTTTAGCTTAGGCGTGTATAGTTATGTCAACTTTAAATTCACTTATTAAAGACCCCTCTGTTTTCATTCATTATTGTTTTAATTTTAGATACAGGAGTATTTTATGTCAGACCGTTATGGTGATTTTGTTCAATCTTCTATTGGTAAAAAAGTGGCTAAAAACTTAGGTCTACCGCTACCAGTAAGTCTTGATCGTTTTGAGAGCGGACAACGTCTTGTACGCGGCAGTGTATTAGTTGGTTCAGCCGATGGTAATGACAATCGTGTGAGCAAGTCTATGGCGCGTATCTTGTCAGAATTGCATGCTGAAGTGTTTGTCAATAGTAGAGACAGTATTAAAGATGCCCTTGCTGATGCAAACGTAGAAGCAAAGGCCAATACAGGCAGTGAAGACAACTTTAAGGTATTATTATTTGATGCCAGCAATATCAGCAATGCAGATGAACTCAAGCAAGTCTATGAGTTCTTTCATTTTGTGGCTCGCCGCGTAGAGAAGTCAGGTCGCGTCGTCGTTATTGGTCGTCCACCTGAAGAAATCACTGATGTAGAAACAGCTTTAGCCCAGCGTGCGCTTGAAGGATTTGTGAAGTCTGTCGGCAAAGAGTTCAAACGGGGCATTACCGCTCAATTGATCTACGTCGCTGAAGGCTCTGAAAACAATCTTGATTCAACATTGCGCTTCTTTACCTCAGCGCGTTCAGCTTATGTATCAGGACAAGTCGTACGTGTCGGTAAGGGTAATGCGGTTGAAGTAGACTGGACGCAGCCATTAGGTGGCAAGACGATGTTAGTCACTGGCGCCAGTCGCGGTATTGGTGAGGCGATCGCTCGCGTATTGGCTCGTGAAGGCGCACATGTCATTTGCCTAGATGTACCACAGCAACAAGCTGACTTACAAAAGGTTGCAAGCGAGATTAGTGGATCGACTTTGATGGTTGATATCACTAGTGATGATGCCGGCGAGCAAATCGCTGAAGCTGCCAAAAAGCGTGGCGGTCTTGATGCTATCATTCATAATGCAGGGGTTACTCGTGATAAAACGCTTGCCAAAATGGATGAAAAAAAGTGGGATATGGTTATCAATATTAACCTTGCCAGTATTGCTAGATTGAATCGTTATTTACTTGATAATGATGTATTAAAAGAAGATGCTCGCATTGTATGTGTGTCTTCAATCTCTGGTATCGCAGGTAACCTTGGTCAGACCAACTATGCTACTTCCAAAGCTGGTGTCATTGGGCTGGTCGATGCGACTGCAAAACAGTTGGCAGACAATGACAAAGGCATGACGATAAATGCGGTTGCTCCAGGCTTCATTGAGACTCAGATGACTGAAGCCATTCCATTTGCGATTCGTGAAGCAGGTCGCCGTATGAATTCGATGAGTCAAGGTGGATTGCCAGTTGATGTGGCTGAAACGATTGCGTGGCTTGCTTCTCCTGCATCAGGCGGCTTAAATGGTAATATCGTACGTGTCTGTGGTCAAAGCTTGCTAGGTGCATAATATTTATATATAACTGTTGTTTTTCATACATAAAATATATAGATATTAATTCTGTACTAAGTTGATGATGTTACTATTGATTTATTGTATAAATCATCGTTACTTATGACAAATTTGCTAACTTATTGTAATAAAGCTGCCTATGGGTGGCTTTTTTATGTTAAAACCACAAGGTTGACAAGGTTAATAAAAATTTTGTTTTTAATAGATATTTTCATGTTTGTCTTTAGTTTTGTTTATTTAGTAACTTTTTAGTTCTGTATTTTTGAGCCAAGATGTTGCAAAATAAGCGACTAAACAGCCAATGGATGTGCTAAAAATTCGCTTAAGCCTCAATCAGGATAGATTTATGTCAGATAAACACTATGATGCGTTGCCAAAAGCGCATACCACTTACGCTAATATTATAAAGAGCCTGTTGCCTATCGGTGACAACGCAAAAGTTGGCAAAGATGAGCTGCCACAAGCGACCTACTATGTGAATGATTTGCACATCGATCAAGATAATTTAGAAGATTACCGTAAGATTTGCGGCTTCGCTGATGATGGTAAAATCCCTATTACCTATTTTTCTGTACTATCGCAAGCGTTACAGATGAATATGATGGTTAAAGAACCATTTCCTTTTGCAATGTTAGGGCTGGTACATGTAGATAATAGTGTGACGCAGTATCGTCCTATTGGCGAGCGTGAGACGATCGCTATGTCAGTGTCTTTCGATAACTTACGTGATCATGCGCAAGGTCAGCAGTTTGACTTTGTGACTACGGTCAAGTCACAAGATGATGTCATTTGGGAAGGGGTATCAACTTATTTAGCTCGTGGTAAAAAACCTGCTAGTAATGCAAGCAACAAAAACAAGCCGCGTCCCGCTACTGTCAAGCCAATGGTCGATGAAGAAGGCACCCATGCGGTCTTTGAAGTGCCAGAAGATATTGGTCGTCGTTATGCCTTTATATCTGGCGACTTTAATCTTATTCATTTACATCCATTATCAGCACGCGCTTTTGGATTTCCCAAAGCAATCGCTCATGGTATGTGGTCTAAGGCTAAATGTTTGGCAATGATGGGCGAACTACCCGATGCATGTACTGCTGAGGTATCATTTAAGCTACCTATATTTTTGCCATCTGAGGTTGAGCTGATTGCTGAATCCCTAGCAAAGCTTGAGAGCAGTGATGACAGCTGTAATTTTGGTTTGTATAGCGCCAAAAACGATAAGCCGCATCTTGCTGGTGTTGTTAAGTTAATTTCAGAAGATTAATCAGTATAATCTTAACTCAAATCTTAATATCTACCAATATATATACGACTATGACTCTAAATACAAATGCCCAATCCTTTACAGATGAACATGATAATCAAGACCCGGTAGCTGACAATGGTATGAATCTTTCAGAAGTACTTGAGCCTTATTTTCGCCCTGATGAACAGACAATCGTTTGCGGTGCGCTTGATGAGTCCAAAGTAAAAGCGTTAGCAGCTGCAGGGGTTGAGCTTGTTATTAATTTGCAGCCTGATGATGAGCTTAGTTTCGATGAGTCAGGGGCAGTAACGCGCGCTGGTATGCATTACGAACAGCTACCTATAAGTGGCGCCAAAGATTTAAAGCAGCTCAATATATTAGCGTTTGATAATATACTGCGCCAGTACCATGGTAAAAAAACCGCATTGCATTGCGGGTCAGGAAATAGAGCAGGGGCAGCGATTGCCCTACGTGCTGGCTGGTTACGCGGGCGTAAGATGGATACTGCTATGGAGCGTGGGCGTAGTCATGGACTGGCTGGTCTTGAGCAAGAGGTACATAATCGATTGCTAGTACCGCGTTAATGTGATAGTAGGGTTAAAGGTGTGTTTTAGAAGGCGACCAATGGGTGGCCTTTTTTATTATTGTCTAGTAAAACTATCTATCATCAAAAACCAAGTGATAATTAATAAGTGAGTAAAACGACAATGCCATATACTGCTAACAACTATGATCGAAGTGGTAGGGTTGATACCAAAATACAGCAGCGCCTACAACAATTACTGACCGATCTACAGCTAGATGACGCGCCAGCAGGTGGGTCAATAGTCGTTTATCAAGCTGGCAAGTGTATTGCGCAGGCCAGTGTCGGCATGGCACAACCTGATGTCTCATGGCAACCAGAAACTTTATCCCTAAATTTTTCAACGGGCAAAGGCATATTAGCAACGTTGGTCCATGTTTTAGTGTCACAAAAACTACTTGATTATGACAGACCAATTGCCAACTATTGGCCTAAGTTTGCCTCCAATGACAAAGCTGATATCACTTTACGCTCATTAATGTCGCACCAAGCCAATTTGTTTTCGATCAATAGTATTGATGCTGATAGCGAAACCTTGCTCGAATGGGACAGTATGCTTGCTAAGGTCGCTGCAATGCCCATAACCTTGCCTGAGGATGCAACGCGATATGATAGTGCTTATAGTGCGCTGGTTTATGGCTGGATATTAGGAGGTGTCATAGAAGCGGTCACCGATATGACGCTGGCCGAAGCGTTACGTTGTTATCTAACGGAGCCGCTAGGTATTGCTAATAGTTGCTACTTTGGTGTGCCAAGCGATAAGGTAGATAAAGTGGCTGTATTGGTAAAAGATTTTGAAACCTTTAAGCAAGATCATAGTGTAGAGCGACCTAAGCTTAGTTCTCATCGAAATAAGCCAGTATTAAAACCTGACTCTAAAAATACATTGCGTACCTATGCAAATCTGTCAAGTTATAAATGCTGGAAGCAACACGCTGCAAAGCTTCAAACAACTAAAGAACATAGTGATGACAAAAATACAGAAGAATTTTCGATACTAGATACCGCTCAGATCAACCGTCTATACCTTAATACAAGTCAGCTAAATTTAAAGAACTATAAGGCTGCACTTATACCGGCCAACAAGCAACCTATAGATTACTATAATCGTCAAACGCTACAGGCAGTTATTCCAGCTGCCAATGGTGTGGCTTCAGCACAAGCCTTGGCGACCATCTATGCTATGTTAGCAAATGCTGGTAAATGGCAAGGTCAGACTCTAATCGATGAGGCAACATTCGAGCAGCTATCTACTCCGCAAGTCACAGGGATGGATGCAGTAATGCCTGCTCATATGCATTGGCGCTTGGGTTATCATCGTCTGTTTAGCGTTTGTGCTAATACCGAAGCGGGTTTTGGACACATGGGCTACAACGGCTCAGTCGCTTGGTGTGATCCTGCTCGGCAGCTGTCTTTCGCTTTTATACATAACTTTGATGTAACTATGCTAAATGATGTCCGCCAGTTTGCCCTGACGGAAGCGGTATTAGATTTGATCAATACAGATTAAACATACGAATTGAGATTACTAACTTGAACTATGAGCGTGGTTTATTAGCTGTCATTTTTAGTAATTTTGGCGCACTTAAACCATGCATAAAGATAGAGGATAAGATAACAATAGAGCATACCACCCAAAGCTTAAGCGCATCTTCTTCTCCAAAAAACCCGTGATTAAGCGCATAAGACAAATAATATAAAGTACCAATACCTCTAATACCAAGGGCGGATATTGCATATTTTTCCGTTCGAGGTAGGTTTAGTCCCGTCAATGCGATAATACCACCTAGCGGACGGATAAGTAGTAAGAACGCAAAGCTTACAATATAAACCCGCCATGTTAGCTCAACACCTGATTGTAAGCCTTGTCCAATAAGCATGCCAAAAGCTACCAGCACTAAAGACATCAATAAACCTTCTGATTGCTCGGCGAAATCATGCAGTTTTTTATGATAACTGTGTTCATGCTCCGAGCGGCGAAAGGCAAAAGCGGCGATAAAGACAGCAATAAAGCCATAACTATGTATATATTCAGCCAAGCCATAAGCTAATAATGTCAATGCAATGACTACATAACCTTGAGAGATGGTAGTCTCACGAGTATGCTTAGAAAACACCACTTTTGCCAAAGTCTTTCCGACGACTATACCGACGACTAAACCTGCACCAATCTTCCATAATACGTCGTGTGTAAACCACGTCCAAAGTAGCTCACCTGAGAACCCTTGACCTTCATTATAAGCTTCAGCTATTTTGATGGCCAAATACACAAAGGGGAATGCTAAGCCATCATTGAGCCCGGCTTCTGATGTTAAGGTAAAACGTGGGGCGTCTTCGCCCCCAGTATTAGGCGGTCCAACTTGAATGCTAGATGCTAATACAGGATCGGTAGGAGCAAGTACAGCCCCTAGTAGAATCGCTGCACCTATAGTCAGACCAAAGGCGTAATAGCCTAAGACAGCCATTGCAAAAATGCCAATAGGCATAGTAATAAGTAATAGCCGAGTGGTAGGACGCCACAAACGCCAAGATAGTGGCGTATCGATTTTAATACCTGCTCCAACCAGTGATACCAGTACCACAATTTCGGTCAGTTTTTCGATAACAACGCCATTTTCCATAGGGTCTAAAAATGACAATGAGAGCCATAGATAGCCAACTACAATGCCAAAAGTAACTTGAAGCATGGGTAGAGATACAGGTATAGGCTTAAAGACAATAGGAAAAATGGCACCGAATAAAAAGGTGATGCCGCAGACTAATAAGAATAAATTATAATTTTCGATCATAAGGTTTATGCATGCCGCTTGGTCCATTTAAAATATTTTTAAAATTTAAAATGGAAAGTTGATAATAGCAATCTGTAGAAGTTGTAAGATGTAGAACATAAACGTAATCTATGAAAGCGGTCAAAAACCTATAGTGACGAAAAAACGCAATAAGTTTCGCAAAAAATCGTTATCAAAACGTCAGCTACGTTGTTTTTTGGTGAAAAAAAACCAGCATAAAAGCTGGTTTGATTCAAAAATTTGGATAGCTGCTCTGTAGTTAGCGCTCCACTTGACTCACATCTCGTATCGCACCCGTATCTGCACTGGTGGTCATAGCAGCATAAGCACGTAGGGCAGGTGTGACATAACGCTCACGACTCACAGGCTTCCATGCATCGCGGCCACGTGCTTCCATTGCGGCGCGACGTGCTGCTAGATCTGCATCGCTGACTTGCATATTAATAGTACGGTTTGGAATATCGATATGGATGGTATCACCTTCTTCGACCAGACCAATCGCACCGCCTTCAGCAGCTTCTGGACTAGCGTGACCAATAGATAAACCTGAGGTACCACCAGAAAAACGACCATCAGTTAATAATGCACATTCTTTACCCAAGCCCTTTGACTTAAGATAGGTGGTTGGATATAGCATTTCTTGCATTCCAGGACCGCCTTTTGGTCCTTCAAAACGGATAATGACCACATCACCTGCTACAATTTGATCGTCAAGGACGGCTGCTACGGCAGCGTCTTGTGATTCAAAAATACGCGCACGACCAGTAAAGGTTAAAATACTCTCATCGACGCCTGCGGTTTTGACCACGCAGCCACGCTCAGCGATATTGCCATACAATACTGCCAGACCACCATCTGCTGAATAGGCATTCTTGACGCTACGAATACAACCCGACTCACGATTGACATCAAGGTTAGGCCACTCTTTTGACTGTGAAAACGCCTCAGTGGTACGTACGCCGCCAGGAGCAGCAATGTAGCGAGCACGCGCCTCAATATTATTAGGATTCATGATATCCCATTTATCGATGGCTTCTTTCATCGTCGGACTATGAATAGTCGGTATGTCAGTGGTGAGCAATCCTGCTCGATCAAGCTCAGCAAGTAATGCCATTACTCCGCCAGCACGGTGCACATCTTCCATATGATATTTTTGTGAAGCAGGAGCCACTTTTGATAGGCAAGGTACACCACGACTTAAGCGGTCAATATCATGCATTTTAAAATCGACTTCTGCTTCGTTAGCTGCCGCCAATAAATGCAAAATAGTGTTGGTCGAGCCACCCATGGCGATATCTAGGGTCATGGCATTTTCAAACGCAGCTTTGGTCGCGATAGAGCGTGGCAATACCGAATCATCGTCCTGCTCATAACGGCGTTTGGCTAGTGAAACAATAGTGCGCCCCGCTTCTAAGAATAACTCGCGGCGTAGCGAATGCGTCGCTAGTAGCGAACCATTACCAGGCAATGCCAAACCTAAGGCTTCGGTCAAGCAGTTCATAGAGTTGGCGGTAAACATGCCAGAACATGAACCACAAGTCGGGCAGGCCGAGGCTTCAATAGCAGCTACATCTTCATCACTAATGCTATCATCAGCGGCATCCATCATCGCATCAACAAGGTCAAGCTTACGAATCGCATTGCCTTTACTGTCAGTAGTATGGACGTCGCTACCGCCATCGTTGTTGTGACTATGAGCCACTGTGCTGGCAATGACTTTACCTGCTTCCATCGGGCCACCTGATATAAACACCACAGGGATATTTAGGCGCATTGCAGCCATTAGCATGCCAGGGGTAATTTTATCGCAGTTAGAGATACAAACCAAAGCATCAGCGCAATGAGCATTGACCATGTATTCTACTGAGTCAGCGATGAGGTCACGGCTCGGCAGTGAATACAACATACCGCTATGACCCATTGCGATACCGTCATCGACGGCGATAGTATTAAACTCTTTTGCCACACCGCCCGCTTTTTCGATCTCACGCGCGACCATTTGTCCAAGATCTTTTAAATGCACATGTCCAGGTACAAACTGCGTAAATGAGTTGGCAATAGCGATAATCGGTTTGCCAAAGTCGCCATCAGTCATGCCAGTGGCGCGCCATAGTGCACGGGCACCTGCCATATTACGACCACCAGTAGAAGTTTTTGAGCGATAATCCATATGATATTCCTTACAAATAGGCGAGGCTCGTTAAAGATATAGCCTCAGCTTTAGCTTTGATGTTTATAGTGTGCTTTTTATACAAAGTGAATACTAGTGAATAATACTAAGACGTTACCATACCATTAGATATGAATAACTAAAAACAATTCATGGGTAATGTGAAGGCATCTTACATAAAAACTGGCGTCACATTTTTAAGCGATTCGTTCTAGAATGGCTGCTTCAAACCAAGGCAATTCTGCTTTATCCGCTTCTAGCTTAGCGACAATCGTTAAAGCATGAGTAGCCAATAGCTGTTGATAGTCTGTACTAGCATTAATGATGATTAGCGGCTCATCATTTGCGCTTTGCTCATCAATGCTGACCAAATCTTGCTTGTCATTTTTATACAGTACATCCACACGGCCAAAAAACTGCCATTCTTCAAAAGCCGCTGTCGTAGCATCGTCTGCGTCTTTGGTATATACCTGCTGCGTTGCTTTGCCCGTATTTGTCCAATGTAGGCGTACCGCTAATTGCAGAGCTTCGCTAAACACAACCAGCGAGCCGATAACTTTTACATGCCACGGGCTGGTGATAAGCGCCTTATCAATACCGATGAGCTTGGCGGCCTCACTGGCTGTCATGGGTGTATTAAACTGAGCAAGTAGGGCAGGTGTTAACGGATGAGTCTGTCTGATCGCGTCATCTAAACTGTCGTAGTAATATAAAAACGCCAAAGGCATATCTTGAGTGAGCGTTTTTTCACTAATTTTACAGTTATGAATGCGCCAGCTGATGGTTGTATCAGTTAGAGCGTCAGCCAAAATAATGGCATTTGACGCAATAGTCTTTGTGACGGCACCGCTTTCTGATGACACTATATCATCTGATGATGCAGATAATAGTTTATCAGAGTCAGAAAATGTATCGGCATTAGAATGGGATGATAACTGAGTAGGTAGGGTAGTCAAATTCATAAACCTAGCATTGGCAGAGTGAAGGTTTAATATAACATTTAAAGCACATACATCGCGAACAAAATAAGTGTTTAAACGATCGATATAACGATTTAATATTTGATGACTACACCGTGTTATAAATGATAATAGTGAGAAGGTATCTTGTACTCAGACTCTATTTCGTCCACTATATATGGCAGATGATAGGTAACTAGATAAGATGATGTATTAACTGCTAATGAATATTTAAGGAATAATATAATGAGTCAGGAAAATCAGGTAGTCAAGTACGATGACAATAACATCTTTGCCAAAATGTTAAACGGCGATATTCCGTACCATAAGGTGTACGAAGACGACAAAACGCTCGCCTTTATGGACATCATGCCGCAGGCAGAAGGTCATGTACTGGTCATCCCTAAGCAAAAGGCCATTGATTTGGCAAATCTTGAGCCAGAATATGCAGCAGCTGTGTTGATGACTTCTAAAAAAGTCATGCAAGCGCAGCGTCAGGTATTTGCGCGTGAAGGTATTATTCAGATGCAGCTAAATGGCGCACAAGCAGGGCAAACAGTGTTTCATTATCATGTACACCTGATACCAGGAAACATACATGAATTGGGTATTCATGCTGCCAAACAAGCGGATGGCGAAGCGCTTGCTAATATGGCAAAGAAACTTGCAGCAGCGATTTCAGATTTTTAATATAGTGCTATTGTTTTTGGTTATATAAATTAATTACATCAGATAAAGGCGTTAAGTCCTAACAAACTTACCATAGATATAAAAAGGTAGCTGACAAGCTACCTTTTTTATTGCTTGGTAATAGTCATGTAACAATCGTTAAATTAGTGTTACAAGACAAGCTTATATCTGGGGTTTGATCGGATAGTGTGGTAAAAAATATGTTTTATTGGGCGCGTTTGTTCTACTTCACCTATACGAATGAGTTTTTCGTTCGATAAAAGTGCCTTTAATTTGAGGACAATGTCTTTTATGAGTAAATTACCTCGCTCCACTATTTTGTTGCCAGTATTTGTACCAGCTGCTGCCATCATGCTGCTATTGGTAATTGGCACCGCAATCAATCCAGAAGCTGCTGGCGAGTTATTTAGTTCAGTACTGGCGTTTACCACCGATACTTTCGGTTGGTTTTATATGTTGGCAGTCGCTATATTTTTGATGTTTATTATTGCTTTAGCTTTTTCACCTTATGGCGGTATTAAGCTGGGTCCTGACCATGCGGAGGCTGAGTACAATTTTCTTGAATGGTTTGCCATGCTATTTTCAGCAGGTTACGGTATTGCGTTGCTATTTTATGGCGTTGCTGAACCTGTACTACATTTTGCCAGTCCACCACTCTCAGAGCCTCAAACGATTGCTGCTGCTAAAGAGGCGATGCAGATTGCCTATTTTCATTGGGGATTCCACATTTGGGCGATATATGGCGTGGTAGGTTTGTCATTGGCATATTTCTCTTTTCGTCATGGGTTACCATTGTCAGTGCGCTCAACGTTATATCCTTTAATTGGTGACAAAATTCATGGGCCTATTGGGCATACGGTTGACGTGTTTGCGATTGTAGGCACGATGTTCGGTATCGCCACCAGTTTGGGTTTATCGGTAGCGCAAATCAATGCAGGTTTGAATTACTTATTACCTAACACGGTGCCAGTAAGCACGACAGTGCAAGTCATTATTATCGCTTTGGTTACGGCAGCGGCGCTCGTCTCTGTACTGGCTGGAATGGATAAAGGTGTTAAACGGTTGTCTATCCTAAACATGGTCTTGGCAACAGCGCTGATGCTATTTGTATTTGTCGTCGGTCCATCAGTATTTATCTTAAATGCCTTTATGGAAAATACGGGTAGCTATTTGGGCAATATTGTTGAGCGTACTTTTAGTTTGCAAGCTTATCGGTCGAGTGATTGGATTGGTAGTTGGACGTTATTTATCTTTGCTTGGACGATTGCATGGGCGCCATTTGTCGGTTTGTTTATTGCTAAGATTAGTCGCGGTCGTACCATTCGTGAGTTTGTACTAGGTGTGATGCTAGTACCAACGCTGTTTACGTTCTTTTGGTTTTCAGTATTCGGTGATACCGCGCTACATATGATTATGGTTGATGGTTACGATGCTTTGATTGGGGAGGTGCAAAATAACCAAGCGATAGCATTGTTTAAATTATTAGAAAATTTGCCGTTTACACAGATAGTTTCATCATTAACGGTTCTATTGATTATCACCTTTTTTGTGACGTCATCAGATTCAGGGTCGCTGGTCATTGACTCACTTGCTGCAGGTGGTCGCAGTGATACGCCGTGGTGGCAGCGTTCGTTTTGGGTGGTAACTGAAGGTGCAGTCGCGGCAGCGCTACTGATTGCTGGCGGTCTGAGTGCCCTACAAACTGCTGCTATTGTCAGCGCGCTACCCTTTGCGGTCATCATATTGATCTCTACATTTGGCATGTGGCGTGCGCTACGTATCGAAGGGCATCGCAACGAGAGCTTAGCCAATGACAATCATCTCCCACCGCATTTACTCAAACTAGATGCATGGCGCGACCGTATTGATTATATAACCCATCAACCAACGCGTGATAAGGTACTAGACTATATTAAAGGCACGGTTTTATCTTCAATGCATGAAGTTGCAGAAAAGTTTGAAGAGACAGGCTGGTTGCCTGATGTAAATTATGATGAGGTTAATGATCGTGCAGTGCTTGAATTAAGACGTGGTGATAACGTTGAGTTCTGGTACGAGGTTCGTTTGTCCGAGCATGAGATTCCTGATTATTATACTGAAGATATGGCTAATACATTACCACAAGAACATCATCATCGTGCTGAGGTATATCTGCGCCGTGGTGGTCAAACCTATGATTTGTATGGTTATCAAACAGAGTCAGTGATTAACGATATTATCGATCAGTTTGAAAAATATCTACACTTTGTCAATGTGTCGCCAGACATTTTGCCTTGGCGCATGCAAGAGCATGATGATGATATTACGCTTGAGCAAGGTAGTGTGTTTGATAAGTAAGTATCGAATCATTTGATTGTCACTAAAGGCAGCTAGATGGCTGCCTTTTTTCTATAGAAAACACCCTTTTCATTATAGTTTAAAAGCGCTATGGTTAACGCTATTCTAAACTATCGCTTACTAGGCTTAGGGATGAATGAATTGTTGACAAGCGTTATTTATGCATACTAAAGACATATAAATACTTTAAAAAAACAGATGTTATATAAGCGTATCATATACCCATTCAAATTTATGATTTTTGAGAACCCTTTATGAGTAAGCTATCTCGTTCGACTATTTTGATGCCGGTATTTATACCGACTGCTGTGGTCATGGTATTGTTGGTGATCGGTGCTTCGGTCAATCCACAACTGGCAAGTGGTTTGTTTGCACAAGTGCTGGGCTTTACTACCGAGACGTTTGGTTGGTTTTATATGCTGGCCACAGCGCTGTTCTTGATGTTTATCGTGATTCTGGCGTTTTCGCCTTATGGCGGCATCAAGCTAGGACCTGACCATGGCACGGCGCAATATAATTTTATTGAATGGATCTCTATGCTGTTTTCGGCAGGATACGGTATCGCCTTATTGTTCTATGGTGTTGCTGAGCCTGTGATTCATTTTGCTACGCCGCCGCTGTCAGAGCCGCAAACTATTGCTGCAGCCAAAGAGGCGATGCAAATTGCTTATTTTCATTGGGGTTTTCATATTTGGGCCATTAACGGTGTGGTGGCACTCACCTTAGCTTATTTTGCTTTTCGACATGGTTTGCCTTTGTCAATGCGCTCGACGCTGTATCCGATAATCGGCGAAAAAATCCATGGCCCCATCGGTCATGCGGTTGATGTATTTGCTATTTTGGGTACTTTGTTTGGTCTGGCAACCAGTTTGGGTATCTCTGTCTCGCAAATTAACACTGGCTTGAACTACTTGGTGCCGAGTATTCCAGTTAATACCACCGTACAGGTTATTGCAATCACCGTAATAACAGGCTTGGCCTTGATATCAGTGTTGGCGGGTATGGATAAGGGCGTCAAACGCCTGTCTATTTTAAATATGACACTCGCGACCTCCCTGATGCTGTTTGTATTTATCGTCGGTCCTTCAGTGTTTATTCTAAATGCCTTTATGGAGAACACAGGCAGCTATCTGGGCAATATCGTTGAACGTACCTTTAGTTTGCAAGCCTATCAGCAAGGCGATTGGATCACCAGTTGGACGCTGTTTATTTTTGCATGGACGATTTCATGGTCACCGTTTGTCGGCATCTTTATTGCCAAGATTAGCCGCGGGCGTACTATTCGTGAGTTTATCGCCGGTATAATGCTAGTACCGACTATCTTCACTTTCTTTTGGTTTGCCGTGTTTGGTGATACGGCGCTAAATATGATTATGGTACAAGGCTATGAGTCACTAATTACTGAAGTACAGAACAACCAAGCTATCGCTCTATTTAAGCTGCTTGAAAACCTACCATTTACTCAAGTGGTATCTGGTCTAGCGGTCGTACTTATTATTACCTTTTTTATCACTTCTTCTGACTCTGGATCGTTAGTGATTGACTCGCTAGCTGCAGGAGGGCGTAGTGACACGCCAGCATGGCAGCGTACGTTTTGGGTGGTGATATTGGGTGTTGTCGCCTCGGTGCTGCTGCTGGCAGGTGGGCTACAAGCTCTGCAAACGGCAGCCATCGTCAGTGCTTTACCGTTTACGATGATTATCTTGATTGCAATGTTTGGTATGTGGCGGGCGCTGCGTATTGAAGGTCACCGTGATGAAAGCTTAGCAAATGAAAACCGTTTGCCACCGCATCTGCTTAAGCTTGAGTCATGGCGCAATCGGATTGATTACATCACTGAGCAGCCAAGCCGCGAGGATGTTTTGGGCTATATTAAAGGGACGGTCATGACATCGATGAAGGAGGTGGCGGAGAAGTTTAAGGAAACGGGTTGGAATCCTGAAGTCAATTACGATGACACCAATAACCGGGCAGTATTAGAACTACAGTATGGCGATGATGTGGAGTTTTGGTATGAAGTGCGGTTGACGCACCAAGACATACCTGATTACTATAAGGACAGGGTCAGCAGTGAGATATCGCAAGATCACTATTACCGTGCCAAGGTCCATTTGCGCCGCGGTGGTCAGGTTTATGACTTGTACGGTTATCAATCAGAGTCGGTGATTAACGATATCATCGATCAGTTTGAAAAATATCTATACTTTTTAGAAGAGTCGCCTAATAGCTTACCTTGGCGTATGCAGGAACATGATGACGATATTACGCTAGAGCAGGGCAGTGTGTTTGATAAGTAGCATGTTTGATAAATAGTTGGTTTCATTGTTGAAACTGAATGTTTATTGTTGCAAGTTATTCACCTGAATGGCTTGCATTAAAACCAAGAACCCTTAGAATAACGGCTTGTTTTCTATGCAAATCAAGCCGTTTTTTATGTCTATAAATAATCCAGCCCACGCTGAATCGGTCGTACAATCTGCCAGCGATCATCCATTGTTGCAGCCGCTTAATATTGGCGGTTTGTCGATTGAAAATCGTCTGATGGTCGCACCTATGGCAGGGGTGACGGACAATCCTTTTCGTAGGCTGTGTAAGTCGTTTGGCGCAGGTCATGCAGTCAGCGAGATGATTATCGCTGATACAGCACTTTATGCGCGCAAAAAATCTCTCTATCGTGCCAATTTTGATAATGAAATCGCGCCAATTTCTGCGCAGATAGCAGGAGCTGAGCCGGATAAACTTGCCGAGGCAGCGCATTATCAGATTGATAATGGCGCGCAGATTATCGATATCAATATGGGCTGTCCTGCCAAAAAAGTCTGTCGCAAGCTGGCAGGTTCGGCGTTGTTGCAAGACGAAGACTTGGTCGCGCGTTTATTAGATGCTGCGGTAAATAGCGTCAATGCGCCGGTGACATTAAAAACGCGCTTAGGTTTTGAAAATGGACGAGAGAATATTTTGCGCGTGGCGAAGCGAGCAGAGCAAGCAGGCATTGCTGCCATTGCTATTCATGGGCGCACGCGTGAGGATATGTATACCGGTGAAGCGCGTTATGAGCTGATACGAGAAGTCAAAGAGAGTATTAGTATTCCCGTCATTGCCAATGGCGATATCGATAGCGCGCAAAAAGCCCAACAGGTCTATGAGATGACAGGATGTGATGCGGTGATGATAGGACGGGCCGCCCAAGGACAACCGTGGTTATTTCGGGATATTGAGCATTTTTTACGTACTGGTGAGAGCCTTGACGCGCCAAGTGTTAGCGAGATAAAAGACATCGTACTGGCCCATCTACAAGAGTTATATGATTTTTATGGTGAATACTCAGGTTGCCGTATTGCCCGTAAGCATATCGCTTGGTACACCACTGGCATTCCCAACTCTAATGCTTTTCGCCAAGCAATGTATGGCGAGGAAAGTACCGCTGGACAGTTTCGCGTGGTCGAAGATTTTTTGCAAACGCACGAATAACTTAAATAAATGTCATACCAAAAGTATTATCTATAATCCGCATTTTGAGTCTGAGCTTAAGGGTCTAAATCTGGGCTTGGATTTAGATTATCAGAATTTTCATTATAAAGTTTTTGATTCACACGCTGTGCCCCCTGCGGTGATTTTTCTTTTTGCCACGGGAAGCGTCCTTCTAGCTCGACTTGTAGTGATAAGCTTAAAAAAGTTCGAATGAGTACAATAAAACCTAATACTAAAACGCCGCGTAACGTCGGCTCTGTGACCACGGTTGCCATAATGTCGGCAGCGATGAGCACCTCTAAGCCTAATAAAATAGACTTACCAACGGTCTGTCTAATCTCGACATAGGTATCATGATTGAAGCCATTAGTTAATCGTATGCCGCGATAAAACGCAAAGAACAAACCGAAAAACATAATAAGTACACCAATGATTTCAACTACCTTGGCAACCAAATCGATATAATGGGCTAGCATTTCTATCAAAATATATCCTTATTATCAAAAATCTTAGTTAAGTAAAGAACTAGTTAACCAAAGACCCGCCATAATATCCAAAACAATCCTGCCATGATGGCTGCAATCACTAAAAGCCGCTTAGCCAAATAAGGGATGAGCGGTTTTTTATAGCCTATATCATCCAATTTACTATCGACGCCTTTTTGTAAGCTTCTAAAACCTTGCTCAGGTTGCGTTGTTTTGACGCGGTGCTTGACAAGCGTTTCAGTCGTGGTCTCTACCTCTGGTTCTCTATCGAAACTTAAAGCTTCATTTGGGATGCCTTGTCTATTGGCAATTGTAGTTAGGTTTTGATGTTGTTTATTCTTAATCTCGGTCTCATAGGCGTCAATACGTAATTTTGCTGCGTCCATGCTGATGTTTTCGTCTTGAGCCAACGTCTTGATTGCCATCACTAGATTGCCTTTTTCGACCATCATACCAATAGACTTGGGTAGCTTTGCACTGACAGGTTTTGAGTTTGAGTCGGAGTTAAACATGATGGTCCTTGCTATTTGATGACGTTAGAGCGCTTGTTAAGAATGCCAACCATTATAGCAATGTTATCTCTATAAAATTATTGTTCGATGGTATCGTTAATACTAAATTAAATGGATACACCAGATTATGACGCGAGACTGGGAAAAAAATTTCTTGCGTGCTGTGTCTACACTGACAGAGACTGCGCAAAACTTGTCCCAGTCTTACTGACTCTCTTTTTATTGGCCTGACTATAAAGCAAAACCTTTACAACTTGATAGTTTTTCAATATGACCTAAATTTACACAAAAAAATACCGCCGTCATAAAGATGATTGCGGTATTTTAAATAATGCTTACTTATCACCTAAAGCAGTAGTTTACATATCTTTCCAGCGTTGGATAGACTCTTTGATGACTTCTTTCGCTTCCGTGACATCACCCCATGATTCGACCACGGTAGTACCTGCTTTTTTCAGGTCTTTGTAGTGGCTAAAATGGAAATGTAGCTGCTTAATGAGCTGTTCTGGCAAATCTTCTAAGCTGTTGTAGGCATTACCATTGTTGCGATCATCAGCTGGTACGACAACGATTTTGTCATCTACTTCGCCATCATCGACGAACTTCATCACACCAATAACCTTGGCTTTTAAGAAAATACCAGTCGTTAATGGCTGCTCTGTAATAAGCAGTGCGTCAAGCTCATCGCCATCTTCATCAAGGGTTTGCGGGATAAAACCATAGTTGCAAGGTTTGGCAAAAATCTGTGGATCAATACGATCAAGCTCGAACACAGCCAATTCGCGATTCCACTCAATTTTGTGACTGCTGCCAGTTGGGATTTCGACTACGACATTAATAATGCCGCCATCAACATCGCCTGCGTCTAAGATTTTATTGAAATCTGCCATAAAATACTCCTATCTGCTCTTGTTATAAATGCTTGATTGGCTAAAAATGTTTACAGGATGATATGTGGCGTAGGATGTGTATCGCTGCGCCTCATCTGTGCCGCCTGCGAGTATAGCAAGTTTGACTTAAATTTTCTTGTTAAGCTTAAGTCTAAGAAGGCACGATATTATGCAAAATAAGACTCAATACTTTAGATTGGCATAAAATAATTAATATTTAATATAAAGTAGTAAGGCAGCTGCTATTTATAAGAAGCAATCGGGCGCAAATCGATCAAACCAGCATGACGTTTGGCGACATTATCGATAAACTTTTGGGTAATTTGCTCATAACTCAATGCTGCTCCTATTTGCTGGTCTCGCTTTGCATCATTATTCATTGTCACAAAATCCGCTAATCGTAGCATTTGCATGCCAGCATAACCGCAAGGGTTAATCGCATTAAACGCTGACAAATCACAATCTAAATTAAGTGCAATGCCATGATAGCTAAAGCCATGTTTAATCTTAAAACCTAATGAGGCAATTTTACCTAACATAATAGTGTCTTCTACTGACGAGTCAGATTGTTTATCTATATCGCTATCATCATCAGTATCGCCATTGGACGTATGAGACATGTTGGCATATAAATAGACACCCGGCGCATCACGGCGCGAATGAGCGCTAATAGTGCTACTAACATCGTTACTATCCGTTGGCGGCAGGATTTGTAGACAGTCGTTGACGACATCTTCTATCGCTTGTTCGGCATGTGATACTAGATTTCGAACACTCCAGCCAAGACTGTGTAAGTCAAATAGCCAATATACTACCAGTTGTCCATGGCCATGCCACGTGACTTGTCCACCGCGATCGGTCTTAATGATAGGCGTGTCTGTATGCTGTAGTATGTGCTCTTCTTTACCTGCCTGACCTAGGGTATAGACATCATTATGATCAACTATCCATAACTCATCAGGCGTACGTAAGCTTTGCTCTTTCTTTAAAGCAATGCGCTCAAGTGTGCGCTCAAGCATCGCATTATGAGTTGCATTATAGTCTGCAGAAGATAATGACTTACTGACAAGCATATCGCTTATTTGTGAAGCCTGTTGCGATGTTTCTTGTGAGGTTGTTTGCATAGTTTTTAGTGTGTGCTTTGGCATGAGGGTCAGCTTCTTATTGTGGTAGGTGCAATTTGTCGTATTTATGATTTGTTTAAGAGAGAATAATACATAATTAAAGATAATAACGAGTTTAGCAGTTTTTGCTATTATCACCCAGTCTGTAGATGACAGCTTATTTTATAAATAGGTTAATGTAGCCAAGTACTGCTTTAAAAGACAGCTGGTGCAAACCTATCAGTATGTGAATCAACCTTTTCATTCCTCACTCGATACGCTACATTAAGTAGCAACTGGCTAGAGTGCTTTCACTTTAGCATGTATGACAAGGAAGCAACATGACAGATAATGACCAAACTATAAACAGCGAAGCGATAAATAATCAAACGTCAATTGACTCTCAAAAGCCATTGAGTATTATTACGACGATAGCGCAATTACAAGCAAATTTTTCGCGCCTACAAACCTTGAGCCGTCATCAGCCCATTACTGATTGGAGCACGCGTGAGAGTCAGTTAGACAATCTAGAAGCGCTATTGAGCGATAATCAAACAACCTTAGCCAAGGCTATTAGTGCAGACTTTGGCTATCGTAGCGAGTCAGAGACGCAGTTTGCAGAGCTATTCCCTAGCTTTACAGGTATCAGTCATGCCAAAAAACATGGTAAAGCTTGGATGAAAACCCGCCGCGCATCCATATCAGCTTTATATATGCCTGCGCATAACGAGATTCAGCCGCAGCCCTTAGGCGTGGTCGGTATCATGGTGCCATGGAATTACCCATTATATTTGGCGATAGGGCCGATGATTGATGCCTTGACTGCTGGCAATCGAGTAATGGTTAAAATGAGTGAGGCTGCACCAAAATTTGCTGAGGCATTTGCTAAAGCAGTCGCGCATTATTTTTCATCAGATATGGTCTGTGTCGTACTGGGAGAAGTCGATATTGCTGAAGCTTTTAGTAAGCTGCCGTTTGATCATCTGCTTTATACTGGCTCTACTGCGGTCGGCAAAAAAGTCATGGCAGCAGCAGCACCGAACTTAACACCAGTGACACTTGAGCTGGGCGGTAAGTCGCCAGTCATCGTGCTCGATGATGTGAATTTAGAGAACGCAGTCAATCGCGTAATGATGGGCAAGACCCTTAACGCTGGTCAAACTTGTATCGCGCCTGATTATGTGTTGATTCAACGTCAATATCATGAGCGTTTTATTAGCCTAGCAAAAGAGTGGATGCAAAAACATTATCCTAATATTGGTAACAATCAAGACTATAGTCACATTATTAATGACGACCAGTTTAAGCGTGTAGCAGGTTATTTACAAAAATTGCCAGAAGAACGTGTACAGCCGCTTACTGATGTTAAGGCAAGTTCTGAGACACGTTTGATGCCTCCGGTTGTCGTTACTGATCCTGAAACGGACAGTGACGTGATGCAGGAGGAGATTTTTGCACCGATTCTTCCATTAATGGACTACGAAACACTTGATGATGCCATTCGTTTCATTAACGAGCGACCTCGTCCGTTAGCATTATATGTATTTGGTAATAATGATCGCGACGTTGATAAAGTACGCACGCATACGGTGTCGGGTGGTGTTTGTATTAACGAGGTCATCTTGCATGTGGCCCAGCATGATATGCCATTTGGCGGAGTAGGTCACTCAGGTATGGGGGCCTATCACGGTAAAGCAGGATTTGAGCGCTTAAGTCATATGAAGCCTGTCTTCGTACAATCGAAGCTTAATGGTATGAATTTGTTGTTGCCGCCTTATGGTGAGCTATTTAAAAAAGGTATGGCTCTGCTGTTAAAGTAGTTAATATTTAAGCTTCGTTATTTAAAGTATCAAAGCGTCTATTAGCATAGGCGCTGTTTTTTTATTTGAAATATAGTCAGTTTTTAAAAAAAGAGCTAAAACCATTAGCATGTACTACCAATTATAAGCTTTTTTTAGTCAAAAAAAGCACTAGTGATGAATAAGTAAGCGTTTGTCATCAATACTATAAATCGCTACACTTCGTAATATTACTAGATGGTAGTTGTGGTAAATTTATATTTCTGGTTAGCAATAAACTTTAATATTGATAATGACTGGCTAAAATAATAATAAATAGGACATAACATGCGCCAATGGATTGCGTTAAGTTTACTTTGTATGAGCGCGTTGTTACTGCCAATATCGGCATCAGCAGCCTGCCAATCACCTATCAAATTTGGCGCGCTGACTTGGGAGAGTGGTCAGTTTATCTCTGGTGTGCTTAAGTACATCACTGAAGATGGCTATGACTGTACGATCGAAGAAGTACCAGGAGCAGGCCCTGCGCTTGAGACGGCATTGTCACAGGACGATATTCAAGTCATTGGTGAGCAATGGGTTGGACGCTCGCCGATTATGGAACAAGCCATTGAACAGAATAAAGTGGCAGTCATTGGCGATACGCTCAAGGGCGGCGCAACTCAAGGTTGGTATGTACCCAAATATGTCTTAGAAGAAAACCCAGGTTTACGCAGTTATCAAGATTTGCCTAAATATGCTGAGTTATTTCCAGACCCTGAAGAACCTGGTAAGTCACGTTTTATGAACTGTCCATCAGGCTGGGCATGTGAGGTTTTTAATACTCGTTTGCTCAAAAATACTGGTTTAGACAGTACTTTTAACAATGCCCATCCTGGTACTGGGGCAGCTCTCGATGCTGAGATTGCCTCTGCGTTTGAGCAGCACAAACCGCTATTATTTTATTACTGGCAGCCTACGGGCTTGATGGCGAAATATGACTTTGCGTCATTAGAGTTCCCAGCTCATGATAATGCCTGCTGGCAAGATCTGTTACGAGCTGATGGTACCGCTGATTGTGTGTCTGGCTTTCCGGTGTCTCCTTTAGGTATTGCAGTATCCACGCCTTTTATAGAATCTAATCCCGAACTGGCTGAGGTCTTTAAACGAATTCAGTTTACCCCTGATGAGCTTAATGGCGCTATCTTAGAGATGAGTGAGACTAAGCGTAGTGGGGATGAGCAAGCGTTAGCGTTTTTACGTGATAACCCAAATGTTTGGCAAGAGTGGTTGTCTGATGAAGCAGCTAATCGTTTAGCTGCTAAGTTGGGTATAAGCTTAACAGGCGCGGCTGTTACTAATACTGGCGTTGTTAATGACAGTGCAGCCAGTGACAACCGATTAGGTCTAGCATCAAGCTTCCCTTCGTGGTCACTTGAGACTCCGCTGAATAATACTTTAGCAAGCGTCGTTCAAAACTATGGTGATGTGTTTCGTACCATCAGTACGATGGCGCTGACCTACTTGTTGCTCCCCATTGAGCGTCTGTTAACTATTATTCCCCCATGGATCATTATCGCGCTCGTGACGATACTGGGATGGTTTGGTGTCCGCAAAATATGGTTTGCGCTAGCCTGTGGTGCAGGGCTATTTTTAATTGGTGCTTTTGGTCTATGGGGCGCGCTCATCGATACCTTAGCGCTACTGATTGTATCAGTATTGGTTACGGTAGTGATTGGTATTCCTATTGGTATTGCCATGTCAGGTAGCAAGATACTTCGTAAGATTGTGACACCTGTACTAGATGTGATGCAGACCATGCCAAGCTTTGTTTATCTTATTCCGGTACTTATGTTGTTCGGGATTGGTAAAGTACCGGCGCTGTTTGCCACAGTCATTTATGCACTGCCGCCACTCATACGTCTAACGACTTTGGGTATTACTCAAGTCAATCATGAAATGGTCGAGGCAGGACGCTCATTTGGTAGCACTCATTTGCAGCTGCTTGTCTGGATTAAGCTGCCCCAAGCACTGCCTAGTATCATGGCGGGGATTAATCAAGCAGTAATGATGTCGCTTGCTATGGTAGTACTGGCTTCCATGATTGGTGCACCTGGTCTTGGCGAAGATGTCTTGCAATCTATCCAAACGCTCAATATCGGTCAAGGCTTACAAGCAGGTACCGCTATTGTCATCGTTGCTATTATTATCGACCGTATTACTCAAGCTTTTGGTCAAGGTAAGCGTGCGCGTCAAAAAACCATTGAAGGGGGCAAACGTCCGATTGGTTAGGAGTTTGCTTGGCGTTAAGGTGCACATGCCCCGTTAAAAATGAGCGTAACAAACAGCGAAATTGATAATAACGAAAACCATAACAACGACAACAATAAATACCAATAGCGAGAACCACGATGAATCATATCCAATTAGAGAATATCAGTAAGATTTATAATGCCAATAGTACGCAAGCACAGTCTGCACTGACGTTACTGGCTGAGGGTATGGACAGCATTAAGGTGAAAGAGCAAACTGGCTATTCAGTTGGGCTATATGATATTAATCTGAATGTTAAAGCGGGCGAGCTGCATTGTATTATGGGTTTGTCAGGCTCTGGCAAGTCAACATTGATACGCCATATCAACCGCTTAATTGATCCAACCAGCGGCAAAATATGGGTAGATACCTCTATCAATGCAAAAAATATCAATACAAAAAATACTCCCAATGTGCAGCCAACTACAATGACTGCTGACAACATTAAAGACCCAGTAGGATCTGAAAAATCATCTTCTGCGATCAATGTGTTAAAGCTTGACGATAAAGGGCTACAACACTATCGCCAGCAAACCGTTAGCATGGTGTTTCAGCATTTTGGCTTAGTGCCTCATATGACCGTCATGCAAAACGTCGCTTATGGTTTGCGCGTCCGTAAAATGAGTGTCAGTGAGCGCCATGAGGTTGCCCGGCACTGGCTTAATGAAGTGGGCTTGCAAAATTTGGAACACAGCTATCCTGATGAGTTATCAGGTGGTATGCAGCAGCGTGTTGGGCTTGCGCGCGCGCTGGCAACAGACAATCCTATTTTGCTGATGGATGAGGCGTTTTCTGCACTTGATCCACTGATCCGTGCTCAATTGCAAGATCAGCTGCTTGAGCTACAAGAGCGGTTGAATAAGACCATTGTCTTTATCACGCATGATATCGATGAAGCGGTCAAAGTCGGTCAACGTATTAGTATCTTAAATGGTGGGCGCTTAGTGCAAACGGGCACACCGCATGAGTTACGCTACCATCCAGCCGACGACTATGTCGCCCAGTTTATGAGTGCTAAAGCCTAAAGTAAGTAAAACATCTATAAACTAAAAAGAATGTAAGCCAGCTAAAAGCAATTGTCATAGTTTTTGGAAAAGCGTATAGCCAACAAATAAATTTTTCTCAGTTATGTATGTTTATCTATTTTATTTGGGACTGACGATATCAATGGTATTGACTACTCCAAAATGAAAATTAAGGAAATCATCATGGATAATTTTGAAGAACTAAGACAGCAAATGATAGATCGCCAACTTGCAGCTCGCGGCATTCACGATCAAACAGTGCTTAATGCGCTAGGTACGGTACCACGTGAAGCATTCATACCTACAGATCTCATCGAGTTTGCTTACAAAGACTCACCCCTACCTATTGAAGAAAACCAGACTATCTCACAACCCTTTATCGTTGCTTTGATGACGGCGGCACTTGAGTTGAAGTCAGACGACCGCGTACTGGAAGTCGGTACAGGGTCGGGATATGCTGCAGCTGTGCTTGCAGAGATTTGTGAGCATGTCTATACGGTTGAGCGCCACAAAGCTTTGGCAGATACTGCCCAGATGAGACTAAAAAAATTGGGGTATACCAATGTTCAGGTCAAGCATGGCG
This sequence comes from Psychrobacter sp. 1U1, assembly GCF_051847535.1. Classification (NCBI taxonomy): domain Bacteria; kingdom Pseudomonadati; phylum Pseudomonadota; class Gammaproteobacteria; order Moraxellales; family Moraxellaceae; genus Psychrobacter; species Psychrobacter sp. 1U1. Next base: position 497,813 of record NZ_JBPYDD010000001.1, read on the forward strand.
ATGGGACAATTGGGTGGGTAGATTATGCTCCTTTTGATGCCATTATAGTTGCAGCAGGAGGACCTGAAGCGCCGCAAATCCTCAAAGAACAGCTCGCCATCGGCGGACGTATGGTCATTCCCGTTGGCTCAACATTGAAGTCACAAAAACTGGTTCGTATTCGGCGTATCAGTAAAGATGAATATGAGACAAAAGATTTGGGAAGTGTTCGTTTTGTACCTCTGATTGGTGCAGCAGGTTGGAAGGAGAAAAGGGATGAAAGCTAATAGAGCTTTGTCTGAATTGATTGGTCAATCAAGTGAACATTTTGCAAGTATTGATGACGTCAATCTAGATAATCTCATGGAGCGTATTGGAGACAGCCGTGTTGTATTGCTTGGCGAGTCATCACATGGCACGGCTGAATTTTATGAGATGCGCGCACGTATTACCAAAGAGCTCATAGAAAAGAAAGGCTTTACTATTGTCACTGCTGAAGCGGACTGGACAGATGCCGCACATATTAATCATTATATTCATGGAAGAGAGCAAGATGCTTTGCTACAGAATAAACCTTTCTCAAGATTCCCTACTTGGATGTGGGCCAATCAATCTATGCTTGAGTTTACCCATTGGCTTCATGCATACAATACTAAAATTGAGAATGCTAAAACTGAATCTTCAGAACAAAAAGTAGGTTTGTATGGTCTGGATTTATACAGCTTATACAGTTCTATTGACAGAGTATTGGACTATTTGCAAAAAGTGGATCCGAAGACGGCAGAAATTGTCCGCGGGCGTTATGATTGTCTGATACCTTGGGCAGATGACCCTGCTTTGTACGGCCGTGCAGTGATGACCGAGCAACATAAAAGTTGTGAAGCAGAAGTACTCAAAAATCTGCAGGATTTACTCAAAACAGAGTTAGAGCATTCTAAAGCTAACGAAGAGCAGTTTTTTGACGCCAAGCAAAATGCTCAGCTAATAGCCAATGCCGAACGCTATTACCGTACCCTATATTATGCTCAAAACAACTCATGGAACCAGCGCGATCAGCACATGTTTGACACACTACAGGCAGTGCTTGAGTTTAGAGGCACCCAATCAAAGGCAGTTGTTTGGGCACATAATTCCCACCTTGGTGATGCTCGAGCAACCCAAATGAGTACACGTGGCGAATTAAATATAGGCCAATTGGCGCGTCAAGAATATGCTGACAAAGTTTATAATATAGGTTTTGGTACTGATCATGGTACGGTTGCTGCTGCGTCTAGCTGGGGCGGGCCCATGAAGATAAAACAAGTACAGCCATCACATGTTGACAGCTATGAACGTATTTTTCACAAGGTCGCTGCTGATAATTTTCTTTTACCACTGCGCTATCCACTACATAAGGACATTCGTAAAAAATTGCTTCCAGAGCGATTAGAGCGAGCGATAGGCGTCATTTATAGACCTGAAACTGAGTTACAGAGTCATTACTTTTATGCCTCTTTGCCAGCCCAGTTCGATGAGTACATCTGGTTTGATAACACGCGTGCCGTTGAAGCGCTGCCAAAACAGCGAGAGGAAGGATCATTCGATACCTTCCCGTTTGGTTATTGAGAATACGCTCTAGGCAATCGTAGTAATTTTGCTGCAATCAACAGCGAATTCTGAAAAAAACAACAAACTTCGTTATACTTGACCTTTTATTGATGACTCATGAACAGTAATCATTTTGAGCTTATCAATCACCTATTATGTCGCTTTAAGTGTTAGGTGACGTTTATTTCTTATTTTTGCGTTTTAAGGCCCTAGCATGACCGTTACCTATGCACCTATTATTACCTCGTTACTTGATAACGATTTGTACAAATTCACCATGCTACAAGCCATGCTACATCAGTTTCCACAGACGCATGGGGTTTATCGTTTTCGTTGCCGTAATAATAAAGACACCGCTTATCCGCTAGCAGATATTAAAGCGTCACTTGAGCAGCAGCTCGACAGTTTATGTGAATTGCGGTTTTTAGAAGACGAGTTGGAATATTTACGAGGGTTGCGTTTTATTCGTTCAGACTTCGTTGATTATCTTGAGCTGTTTCAGCTAAAGCGTCGATTTATTACGGTCAGTACTGACTCAAAAGGCAGGTTATGTATTGATATTGAAGGACCGATGATACAAGCGATGTTCTTTGAAGTGTTTGTATTAGCCATCGTGAATGAGCTATATTTTAATGCATTGTCTGATCCTAGTGTGATTAAAGAAGGCCAGCGTAGACTGGATGCAAAAGTTGCCTTGTTGCATAATTATGCAATAGAACAAGCCCAATACAGTCATGACACACCGCCTTTTATTGTCGCTGATTTCGGTACTCGCCGGCGTTTTAGCAAAGCTTGGCAAGCGCATGTAGTTGAGACTCTACACAAAGCTGCTCCAAAAATAGTTGGCGGTACCTCTAATGTATATTTGGCAAAAGAGCTGGGAATGACGCCAATCGGCACGATGGCACATGAGTTTATGCAAGCGTTTCAGGCACTAGATGTGCGTTTGCGTGATTCACAAAAAGCGGCGCTTGAGGCGTGGGTACATGAGTATCGCGGCGACTTGGGCATTGCTTTAACAGATGTCGTTGGTATGGATGCATTCTTACGCGACTTTGATTTGTATTTTGCCAAGCTATTTGACGGCCTGCGTCACGACAGCGGAGATCCCTATATTTGGGGTGATAAAGCAATCACTCATTATAAAAAATTAAAGATAGACCCCAAGACCAAAATTTTGACCTTTAGTGACGGTCTGAATCTCAATAAGGCGTGGGAGCTGCATCAGTATTTTAAAGATCGTATCAAAACCAGCTTTGGCATCGGCACCAATCTCACTAATGATATGGGCATCACGCCAATTAATATCGTTCTTAAACTGGTTGAATGCAATGGGCAGCCAGTTGCTAAGTTGTCTGACAGCCCAGGTAAGACGATGATCAATAATGATACGTATCTTGCCTATTTGCGCCAAGTCTTTGAGGTCGATGAGCCAGAGTAACGACCGTCTAAAGATCGTTATTCTCTGTTTTCTCTTCCTCAGCAAATGCTGCATCTAATGCTTGTTGCACGGCATTGATACGAGTTTCGCATACGCGATAAGCGGCGATTGACTCTTCAACGGTTGTCATTAGGTTATCAATATCAGGCTCATCTTGTTGTTGTAGTTCAGCTGCATTGGTCTTTAGAATATCGTAAGCCGCCTTAAAGGTTTTTGGGGCGGCTTTTTTGCGTCGGCGAGCAGGGGTTGTCATAAGGTTTCCTAGTTTCTTGTAATGGTCTAAGTAGATAATATGGTTTGAGTAAGTAAATAATTATTAAAAACTGTTTTATGATTCGATTAGCGTATTAGCAGATTCTGTCATCTTGTTATTAGTTTTGATATCAATAATCTGCGCTTTTGCTTTACCGTCTTTTAAGACAATATGAATGGTCTGCTCGGGATAAAGCTGCGTACTGCTGGTCAATATCTGCTTATCTTTTGTATCAGTCAGCATGGTATAGCCTTGTTTGAGTACGCGAGACGGACGATGTAGTAGTACAATATCACGTAGATGCTCGCTGTTACGCTGCGCTTGTATGACGCGCTGCTGAGCATTTTGCATAACAGTTTTTTGATAATCCTTACTATTTGTAGCAGCCGTTGCCAACTGCTGATAAGCTGAGGATTGGGTCTGCGCGCGTAGCTCACTAGTTCGTCTTGCTGCCTGCTTAACTTGGCGCTGTGCGCTTTGCTGAATGCTACGCCACGCATAATCGCTGTCTTTTCGCAGTGCGGTTAGCTGACCGACAGTTTGCGATTGTATTTGGCTCAGTTGTCGTGACGTTCTTTGCTCAGCCATATTCAACTGCCGCTTTGCTGCTTGCTTAATCTGTGCTTGGTATTGCAGCGTCTGAGTGACTAGCTGGGCTAAATGCGCCATTATAGCTGCAATCACTTTAGATGGCGTATCAAAGCTAGTATGCGCGACCTCATCTAAGATAACTTTGTCACGCTCGTGACCAATACCGACCCACACAGGGATAGGCTGCTCAGCGACTAGGGCCGCTAGCTCATAATCATTGAGATAGGCTAAATCACCAACGGCACCGCCGCCGCGAATAATCACTAACAAATCTGGTAGACGCTGATAAGTATCTTGGAATTGCTGTTGGACGCTAACAATTGCTTGGCGGATCTCGCTTGGGGCATGATTGCCCTGAAAGGTAGCATGATGATAATGAAACTGACACGCACCGGTACTGGCTAAGCGGTTTGCGTCGGCTTGAAAATCACCCAATCCTGCGGCCTTTTCGGGTGCGATGACCAGCACATGCTCAATATCAAATGGCGTAGGCAGCTGCTGGTTCAGGTGTAACAAACCTTCACCGGTTAAGCGGTCGATCATCTCGGCATATTGCCGCGCCAAGTCGCCTAACGTATAGCTGGGATCGATGTCTTCGATAGTAAGCGAGAAGCCGTACTGTGCATGAAAACCTGCCGATACTTTGAGCAGTACCGTTAAATCGCGCTCAAGTGGCATGCCAGTTGCGCGCTCAAACTTTGCTAAGACGCGGGCGGCTTTAAAACGCCACAGGTTGCCACGGCAGCTTGCGATAACTTTACCATCGTCGTCTTTTTCTGCCAATTCAAAGTAATAATGTCCACCTTTGCTAGACAGGTTGCGAATCTCCGCTTTTACCCACACGCGATGATTAAAGGTTTGCTTGATAACCATATCAACTGCTGATAGATAATCGCTAAGACGCAGAACGGTGTCTTCTAAATTGACTTCAGGACTGTTTTCTTGCTCAGCAAGTTCAGCCTCCAATGTCGCCAAATCCTTAGCAGGAGCCAATACTTTCGCTTGTTTAGTATTTGAGAGATTGGGTTTGCGCATAATAATAAACCAAAGGTAAGGAGAGATTAAAAGCTGGGTGTTTGTAGTCTGTTTATTTATAAATTGATTGTTTTAGACGAAATAAGATGGGTCAAACATTTGACACGACAGTTTAACCCAAAAACGGACATACAAAAAGAGAGAACAGTAATGCTGCAATTAACCCATCTTGTTGGTTATAGACTGACTGTCAATCACTGACAACGAAAGTTGATCTTGTACTCATAATCGTCGCTACGGGACAAATCTGGCGTACCAGTGCCGAAGATTGAGCCGATAACCGCACCAGCTTGTCCAACCATACGTCCAGTGCGCTCATCCAAGATACCGTTATACGTCACTTTGTCATCGACGATAATCACTTGCTTACTCTTGCAAGTCTTTTGCGCGCTGTCTATCGCATTTTGCTGAGCCTTTACTTTGGTATCTGCGATACCAGTCGTTTCATAAATAGAGTTAGCACGCTGGATAACAGGTGATGAAGGCGTACTTTGACACGCACTCAAGGTGAGGGCTGCGGTGACAGTAGCCGTCAATACTGTGGTTTTACTAAGGGTCTTCATAAATTATCCTTAATTTTTGTACATTGTTTCTAGATGATAGGCACGAAAATTCACTAATTACTCAAAATGATGGATTATAACAAGCAAAAGTCAAACAAACAGCAACAGTACACAGCAAATCACTTGAAATATAAATCATATCTAGGATAATTAACCTATCTATTCTCAGTTTATAAGTAAATCTATGCAATTGATTCCTGCTCCGGCTGGTGTGCTTGAAGTTGACGCACTATGGCAACAAGATAACCCTAATGATCCAGATACCGATACAGTGGCGCTGCTTTGCCATCCCAACCCACTTTTTGATGGTACGATGAACAATAAAGTGGTCACGACTATGTATCGTTTTGCTCGTGACAACGGTATGCATGTAGTGCGTTTTAACTTTCGCGGAGTCGGGCAGTCGACTGGTGAGCATGATTATGCCGACGGTGAAGTAGTAGATGCAATGACCGTGCTACAATGGATTGCAGAACAAAGCGCTGCACGCAAGCTATGGCTTGGTGGTTTCTCTTTTGGTGGCTATGTGACAGCGCGCGTCGCTGAGCAAATACTTGAAGCCTCTCATATTTGGGGGTTGAGTGATTTTGAAGTTGCAAAAATCGCCCTTATCGCACCATCAGTGGAGAAGAACGACAGCAGTGATTTGTATTTACCAGCCGACAAGACCTTTGAGATTTATGGTAATGCTGATGAGGTGATTGAGCCTGCCATTATGCAGGCATTTGCTGAACGCTTAGGTATCAGTGTTAGTGTGGTGGACGGTGCAGGGCATTTTTTCCATGGACGTTTATCTGAGCTTAAGGGTTTATTAGAAGAGCACAGCTTTGGTAGTGATACATAGATTTTACTTAATAGTTTTATCTATCAGTATTACTCTTAATTATAACTGGTTCTCAGTTTTGCCGAGATGTGGTGAAGCAAGATCAACAGTTTACTTTATTATTTATTTTGTCTAACGATGAGTCGCATTATGAGATTATCGCCATTGCAACGCTACGAACAAGCGATTAGTACTGATGAGTTTACTCGAGATGAGCAACAATATCAGGCTATGAGCTACCTTGATGATCTTTATCATCAGCTTAATAGTAGTGCCGAACAAAAAAAGGGCTTTTTCAGTTTTTTAAAGTCAAAACCTGCCGTACCAAAAGGTCTATATATGTGGGGCGGCGTTGGCCGCGGTAAAACATGGATGATGGACATGTTTTATGACTCTTTGACGATTGAGCGTAAGATGCGTCAGCATTTTCATCATTTTATGCAGCGCGTACATAGCGAGCTAAATACGTTACAAGGTCAAAGTGATCCGCTAGAAAAAGTCGCTGATATTATTCATACAGAAGCGCTGATTATCTGTTTCGATGAGTTTTTTGTCTCTAACGTCTCTGATGCAATGATCCTAGGGGATCTGTTTACTATGTTGTTTAACCGCGGTGTTACCTTGGTTGCCACTTCTAATATTGAACCATCGGGCTTGTACAAAGATGGCTTACATCGAGATCGTTTCTTGCCTGCCATTGCTGAGGTTGAGCGTCATACTACCGTGATGAATATTGACTCAGGCATTGATTATCGTTTGCGTGTATTACAGCAAGCAGAGCTGTATGAGTCGCCGATGACCAAAGCCAATCATCACTGGCTTGCCAACCGTTTTGCCAGCTTATCTAATAATCAAAAAATCAGTAACGAGCCCATCGTTATCAATGGCCGTGAAATAAAAATCAATGCTCGTACCGAAGATATTTTGTTCTGCGATTTTCGTCATCTGTGTATGGAGCCGCGTTCTGCCTCTGATTTTATTGAAATTGCTAAGCGATTTAACACTGTGCTGGTCAATGCAGTACCAGCACTAGACGATGACTTGCGCGATCCTACTCGTCGTTTTATTTATCTGGTAGATGAGTTTTATGATCGCCGTGTCAAGCTACTGGTACGAGCGGAACAATCGATTCTAGAGCTGTACCAAGGAGAAAAGCTCGCGTTTGAGATCGAACGTACACGTTCACGCTTGCTTGAGATGCAATCAGAAGATTATTTAAAAATGCAGCATCGTGTTGAAAACGTTGACGCTGCGTAGCTGTTTTTTGATTTAACTATCAAGTATTTAGTTGTAGAATACCACTCATACTGAGCGACAATAATGATAATAATTAAGGATAGATGATGAATGTATCTGACGAAAATAAGAATAATAAAGAGATAGTTGTTGATGATAAAGGAGTTGATAATACAGACATTACTGGTGAGCAACTAATCAACTGGATTAATTCAAGACGCAGTATGGGAAATCTGGATGCTCCAGCACCAACTCGTGCCCAAATCCAAGAGGCTATTGAATGCGCTGCAACTGCGCCTGATCATAAGAAGCTTCGCCCATGGCGCTTTATTGTGACGGAAGGCGATGCTCGTCATGAGCTGGGTCTTGCCCTTCTTGAAGCTGCAAAGACAAAAGCGGGGCAAGATGGCGAGGACTTGTCTGAAAAAACCATCAAAAAAACTCGAAATATGCCATTACGCGCCCCCCTTATCATTACTGTTGCGACTCAAATGCAAGCACACAAAAAAGTCCCACCTTTTGAGCAAATGCTAAGTGCTGGTGCTGCTGTACAAAATTTGATTTTGGCTCTAAAAGCGCAAGGTTTTAGTACCGTATGGCGCACAGGGTTACTGTGTAACGAGCCTGCGGTAAAAGCGTATTTCGATGTCGGTCCAGATGATTATGTCACCGCTTTTGTTTATATTGGCACTAGTTCCAAAGATGAGCCAAAACGTAAACCGATCGATATCGAACCGTTAGTACGCTTTGAATCATAAGCGTCATTTTATTGGTTTTAATCATAGCTGGTGTGGTGATGTATCAGAACTAAAGCATCATATAACGCTATACCTTTTTATGCAGACAGTGTAATCTGCCTCAATGATATAAGCAGTCAACACGGATAATTAGATATGACAAGCTCTACCAAAAACAATACATCCAACGAAAAGCCAAATAAAGAAGCTGTCGATACAGTAGCGCCCAATCAAAAGACAGACGACATAAGTTTGGATACCGCTAGTACTGAAAAGTCTAGTGGTCTGCTGGCAGGTATTATTGAGCGCGCAACTAAATCAGGGCTTGGCCGAAGAAAGCTTAATCCTAGTGCCGTTGAAGCCGATGTCGCCAAAAATATGGAACAAGTACGTGATAATCCAGATCAGCTACGTTTGGCGTTTTTAGGCGGCGGTAGTTTTGGTACAGCGATGGCAAACTTAGCCGCCCGTAATGGCTGTGATACAACCCTCTGGGTTCGTAACAAGCGTACGGTTAAATCTATGGCTAAATCGCAGATGAACAAAAAATATCTGTCTGGTTATAAGCTAGATGAAAGCCTTAAATACAGTCACGATTTAGCATCTGCCGTCAAAGATAAAGACATTATTTTTCTTGCAGTACCGAGCTTGGCATTTCGTGAGACGCTTAAGAGTATTGCGCCATTTATTACAGGACAGTCGGTTGTATCTTTGACCAAGGGCATGGAAAAAGACACCTTTGCGCTGATGAGTGACATCATTAAAGATGAGCTGCCAGAAGTAAATTTTGGGGTGATGTCAGGGCCAAATCTTGCTATTGAGATTATGAAAAACATGCCCTCAGCGACAGTAATAGCCAGTCATTCTGAGCCTTTGCGTCATGCAGTGCAAGCTGCACTACACAGTGCGTTTTTTCGAGTATTTGCCAGTGATGACATACGCGGAGTAGAGCTTGGCGGGGCGCTCAAAAACATTTATGCCATTGCCATGGGTATGGCTGCTGCATATGATGTGGGCGAAAACACCAAAGCCATGCTACTAACCCGAGCGTTGGCTGAAATGAGTCGTTTTGGGGTAGAAGCTGGCGCCAATCCTTTGACATTCTTAGGCTTATCAGGCGTTGGTGATCTGTACGCTACCTGTAGCTCGGAGCTGAGCCGTAACTATCAAATTGGTAATATGCTCGGTCGCGGTATGAATATTGATGCAGCGGTCAAAAAACTGGGACAAACTGCCGAAGGGGTTAATACGATCCAGCAAGTGCATGAAAAAGCGTCCAAAGACGGTATTTATATGCCGATAACCCATGCTTTGTACGCTGTTATTTATGAAGATAAAGCAGCGCTTGGTGTAGCACTGCACTTGATGGAAGCAGGGTTTCGTAGCGATGTCGAGTTTGTCATGCCACACGATTATAGTAATGCGGCGCTTACTGCACAGATGCAAGCGGCTGCTAGTAATCCAGATGACCAAGAACAAGATTCTGACTCTAAAAACGATGCTGAAAACGTTACTAATACTGACGATGATTCGGTTGAAAATAAAGATGCTAAAAAAAGTACTGCTAAAAATGACAGTGCTAGCAAAGACAAAAAATAAGTTTGCTAAAAGTTATGTAATAAGCGGTAATAAAGGGATATTATGAAGATTATATTAATGCGTCATGGACAAGCAGAAGATGAGACTCGTCCAGATAGCGCACGGCAATTGACTGAGTATGGTCAACAGCAAGCAGCACAAACGGCTGAATATATTATTGAGCATTATGCGCCAGACCATTTTGTAGTAAGCCCTTATAAACGCGCGCAGCAAACATTGGCTGCGCTACAATCGCGTGCTACTGCAGTGCCGTCTATAGTACAAGACAATATTACACCGTCCGATGATGCCCATATGGCATTAGCAGATATTGCAAAGATTGAAGCCGAGTGTTTGGTGGTGGTTTGTCATATGTCTATCATTGCCTACCTTGCTGGGTTATTAACTGGTGATAATCCTGAGTCGTTCGCTTTGGCTGAAGCACGTGTCTTTGAGATGGAATTTGTCATGACTGGTATGGCAAACGAAATAGACCGTTTTGTGCCGCAGCAGCCCCATTGATATTATAAAGGCGTAAGTCAATACCGCGCTTTGATTTAACTGGCGACCATGACTAACTACTGAAATGTCTGATGGTTGGTTTTATTTTAATAATTTATCTCATAAGTTAAGTAAGGACACGCTTGGTGTTACATGTTTGGATAAGATCGCAGCATAGTCCGTTAGCAGTTTGGCACGCTGATACAAAAGAATGGCAGTCTGTGACCGGCTGGCAACAGCTGTATGATATTTATGGTAATAACAAAAACAGTGCTCCATCACTTTGTCTTTATTTTCCCTCCAGCTATCTGTTGCAAGTCGATACGAAGCTAAATGCAGCCCAGCTAAAACAGCTTGGTAACACAGGTAAGCAGTACTTATTTGAAGAAGCTTCTTTAACTCCAGTTGAGCAATTGGCAATTAGGCAGATTGGCGATACGCATGCACATCACATTTATGCGCTGGCTGAAAACAATATAGAGTCATGGCAACAAAGCGCAGCTTTAGTCGGCCTAAGTATCAACGCGCTACTGCCGGACTTTTTACTGTTGCCAATTCCTGAAGAGGGGGCCGCTCAGCAGATAATTTTATATCAAGATGAATATACTGCTTTATTACGACAGTCACAATATCAGGGCTTGGCAGTAAATTACTTGCCACTTATTTTTGAGCGCTTGCCGCATTTGAGTGAAGTTTGTATATTGCCTTCGATATCATCGGCTGATTTAGCATCTATTAGCGCTCCAATTGATGCATTTGATGACTTGACAGATAATAGCAATAACTTGCAAAAAACTGACTTGGAGTCAGGCTTTACATCAGACTCTATAGCAGAAACACGTATCGCGACAGAAACGGCCAACTTGCTGGCAGAACAGCAGATATTATCAACGCCTTTATCTACAGTCCCTATGCCAATAGAGATACCAGAACGCCACGCACTTAACTTTTTCATCAAGTCATCAACCACAAATCTATCGCCCTATTTACGAGTGGCGATGATGGTTGCATTGTCAGCATTGGTATTGCAAATGGCAACTGATGCCTTACAAACTTATCGTTATAATACTGCCGCTGATGTCGCACAGATGGCAACCGCGAAGCAGTACCAGTCATGGTTCCCAGATGAGGTGCTCAATACCAGTCGCACCAAGCTGCAAGTGCAGATGCAACCAAAACTACGTAGCGACAGTCAAGAGTCGGCTTCACACTTAGCGGTATTGGCGCGGATATCACCGCTTATTAAGCAGTCATCGTTACATGCACAGGCATTGGTTATGGAGCCATCTGTCTTAAGTTTTACCTTAATAGCGCCAGACCGTGGTAGTCTTGATAAGTTCGCCAGCACATTGACGGCACAAGGTATTCAAGCAAGCCTAGAGCGAGTCAACAGTAATGAGCAAGGACAGTTTAGTGGACAGATTACCATCGATATCGCCAATGATCCTGCGGCCGTAGACAATATGGCACAATCTTAAATTTTTAGTTTTTAAATTTTATACCATCCATCAAGGTCAAGTGATGAAACTATTACAGCGCCGTACCACCCACAGATCGTTAGCAACCAATGCCTTGTCAGCACGTGTGAACAACTATCAAAACGCACTATGGTCACGCTGGCAAGTACTCTCTTCTCGTGATCAGATGGCATTGGTTATTTTGCTGGTGTTTTTATTGTTATTTGTTGGTGGTTACGGTGGCTATAGTGTTCATCAAGCCGCTAAAGAGAGTAAGTCTAATTACCAAGAGCAGGTCGCTGATTATTTTTGGTTACGCTCACAAGCAGCCAATATCGACCCCAATGCATTAAATGCTGCTAGTAATCAAGATGGTGCTGATGCAATGCCACCAGCAAGCCGCGTGAATACTGCATTAAACAGCTCAGGTATCGATAATGCACAAGTGGTGGCTAATGGTGCAGGGGTGCAATTGAGCTTTAGTCATCCGAGCCAAGCGACCGTCAGTGCTGCACTTGGTAAGCTTGAGCAACAAGGCTGGCAGTTTACAAAGCTGTTGATGCAGCAGGATGTGGCGACCAAGCAGGTGCAAGTACAAGCGACTGTCACGTCTTAATAAACCTTATTTTTGAAAACTTGTCTCAAAGGCTCTTTACATATTCATCTACGTTTAACCGTTACTGTAAGTTAGATTATCAGGACATGGTAATTTTCATCTTGAAAGCGACGCTATTTGCCACAATTGAGTACTTAATGGCTACTGTCAGTTATGGATAAAAATTATGAACCAGTCTTCTAACGATAAAACCGATAAGCATTCATATACAAAAACACGGACTACCGAACCCTTTATTGACTCACAAACGACACACAGAATTATGCAGCAAGAGAGACCACTGTTGACTCAAAAAGAGCAGCGCGCATTAATCACTTATAATCACATCACCTATCTGCTTTATGTGATCAGCTATTTTACGGCAGGGCTGCTGTGGATTGTGCCAATCATAATGAACTATGGCAAACGCCGTGATGCCGAAGGTACATGGCTTGCGACACACTTTGACTGGCAGATTAAGACTTTTTGGTACAGTATAGTCTTTTTTATCATAGGAACGATTATCATAACGTTTGCGCTCGGTGGCGTTGGCGTCAGTATGTTGGCTGATAGTGGTAATATAGCTATCGGTTCATTTTTGTTGGCCGGGTTTGGCGCGTTACTGATGCTCTTTACTTTTATTTGGCACCTATACCGTATTATCAGAGGCTGGATCGCGCTTACTGACAATCGTCCTGTACCATAATTTAGTTGACTACTAATGCGTCCGTCTATGCTTGTCAAAACACAGCTAGTATTCAGTCGTTGCCCATGATATTAAGAATGAAACTTTGGTCTTATTATTGTTAAGCTGATATAATTGCAGCGCTTTATGACGCTCAATGTTTCATCCATCTTATTTCATTCACTATTTCTATCCAGACCGGGTTTATCGTTATTATGTCTTACGCCTTGCTTCGCCCTTTTTTGTTTAAGATGGATCCTGAACATGCTCATGATATGACTCTATCTTTACTGGCAAAAGCTCATAAAGCACGGGCTTTGGGCTTGGCTTATGGCCAATCTATGCAACCTACGAACTGTATGGGTTTGCAGTTCTCTAACCCTGTTGGTCTGGCTGCAGGATTGGATAAAAATGCCGATTACATTGACGCACTGGCTGAGCTTGGATTTGGCTTTATTGAGGTGGGTACGGTCACGCCAAAGCCGCAAGTTGGGAATGATAAGCCACGTCTGTTTAGAATAAGACAGGCAGATGCTATTATTAACCGGATGGGTTTTAATAATCAGGGTGTCGATTATCTGATTGAAAATGTCAAACGCTGTAAATATAAAGGCAACATCGGTATCAATATTGGTAAAAATGCCAGTACGCCCGTCGAAAATGCGGCTGACGATTATATTTACTGTCTAGAACGTGTTTATCCCCATGCCTCATATATTACAATCAATATCTCATCACCTAATACAAAAAATTTACGTGATTTACAAAGCGGCGAGGCGTTAACGCAGTTATTAGACGTGATTAAAAATCGTCATAGCCAGCTTGCGACAGAGTACGGGTTCTATGTGCCGTTAGTATTAAAAGTCGCCCCTGATTTAGAGCCGCTACAAGTTGATTATATCTCGCAGCAATTGTTAGATTTTGACATTGATGGTTTGATTGCAACCAATACGACCTTGAGCCGAGTGGGGGTTGAGGATCTGACCGATGGCGATCAAGCAGGTGGTCTATCTGGCCGTCCCGTCAGTCATATTAGTACTCAAATTTTGCAACAGTTCTCAGATCAGCTAGAGGGTAAAGTGACTATTATAGGCGTTGGTGGCATCGATAGTGGCGAGAAGGCAGTTAAAAAGATTAAAGCTGGGGCAGATATGGTTCAGCTTTATACAGGTCTTATCTATCGAGGCCCAGGCTTGGTACAGTCTTGTATTCAAGCTATTGGCGGCTATTATGATGCCCAAGACATTTGATTAAGATGGTCCTATAAAGCCATGAGGCGGTAAGTATGAGTGGTCTAGATATCGTCATTGCCATTGTGGTCCTTATTGGCTTATGGCGTGGTTTTCAAATAGGACTTGTCAAGACGGCGGTTGGCTTAGTTGGTTGGTTTATCGCTTTGATTGTTGCGACTCGTTTAGCTGGTCCTATTGCACCGCAGCTATCGGGGCTGACCCAAAGCTCTGTATTACAAATGGCAATGGCTTTTTTGCTCATCGTAATCGTAGTGTTAGCTGTGATGCATTTAGTAGCGTTTGTATTTTCAGGAGTGCTTAAAACTTTAGGCTTGGGCATGGTAGATAAAATGGCAGGCGGTGTATTAGGGGCGGCCAAAAACACTCTTGTGGTTTTAGTCATTCTTAGTGTCAGTGCGCCGTTATTAGTACAGCTTCCGCAGTGGCAAACTTCTGTACTGGCCCCTGAGCTACTTCCCTATGCGCCAATGGCAAAAACGCTTGCATCAGATGTATTAGGCAGTGCGTGGGAGCAGATGAATCAGTCTTAATTATGGTAAAATTAAGGGCAAAATTAGTTCTAACGACTCTAGTTACGACAAGTGATACCTTGATAAATTGGCATTCATCATTATGTAACATCTGTGGTATCTACAATTTAAATCGCCATTGTTGATAATGCACTATCTAAATATTGTCGTTAATATGTCATCATATATAATATCTTTATTCTTAAATCAATCAGTATCTTTATTCTTAAATCAATCAGTATCTTTATTCTTGAATCAGTGAGTTAGAGCCAATAAAATGCTCAGTTCAGTGAAATAAATATCAGTAAATATATATCATCAGGTCATCGGTCAACTGATAGGCGACACTGCTATTCAGTTTGCCGTTATAGTGTTACTAATGTGTGGTTTTAAATAGGACATAACTATGTGTGGAGTCGTTGGGGTTGCAGCTCATGAGCCAGTCAACCAAATTCTTTATGATGCCTTAACTATGTTGCAACATCGTGGTCAAGATGCGGCAGGTATTGTGACCTTGCAGGATGGTCGCCTATATCTACGTAAAGAAAACGGTATGGTTCGTGATGTCTTTATGAACCGTCATATGGTCAGACTGGTGGGTAAGTTCGGTATTGGCCATGTTCGTTACCCTACTGCGGGTACTTCAAGCAGTGCAGAGGCACAGCCATTTTATGTAAACTCACCTTATGGCATTACTTTGGCGCACAACGGTAACTTGACCAATGCTGAAAGCTTGGCCAAATCGTTATATCAAGATGATCGTCGTCATTTAAATACTGACTCAGATTCTGAAGTACTATTAAACGTTCTTGCTCATGAGATGCAAAATCTAGGTAAGACTCATCCAACGTCTGATGATATTTTTGAAGCGGTAAAAGCGGTCTACGCTCGCTGCGAAGGCGCTTATGGCGTAGTAGCGATGATTACTGGTCATGGCTTATTGGCGTTTCGTGACCCAAATGGCATTCGTCCACTAATCTTTGGCGAACGTTTAGCTGCCAATGGCGGCACAGAGTATATGGTTGCCTCTGAGTCAGTGGCCCTAACTGGTTGCGGTTTTAGTATTATTCGTGATGTCAAACCTGGTGAAGCTATCTTTATCGATTTGGATCACAATCTACATACGTATCAATGCGTAGAGCAAAAAGAGTATACGCCTTGTATTTTTGAGTATGTCTATTTTGCGCGTCCAGACTCTATCATGGACAATATCTCTGTCTACAAATCGCGCCTTCGTATGGGCGAAAAACTGGGACAAAAAATCCTCGATGAATGGGGCGATGACCACGATATTGATGTGGTGATTCCGATTCCTGATACGTCGCGTACTTCAGCGATGGAGCTGGCACTGAAGATGAATATTAAGTACCGTGAAGGGTTTATGAAGAACCGTTATATCGGTCGCACCTTTATCATGCCAGGTCAACAGCAGCGCAAAAAATCAGTTCGTCAAAAACTTAGCGCCGTGCCGTTGGAGTTCAAAGACAAAAACGTTTTGTTGGTTGATGACTCTATCGTCCGTGGAACCACCTGTCATGAGATTATTCAAATGGCACGCGATGCAGGGGCGAAAAAAGTGTTTTTTGCCAGTGCTGCGCCACCAGTAAAATATCCTAACGTATATGGGATTGATATGCCGGTACGTAGTGAGCTTATCGCTTCAGGGCACAGTGTGGAAGAGGTACGTAAAATCATCGGTGCTGACCGTCTGATTTTTCAAGATTTAGATGATCTTATCGATGCGGTAAAAGATACAAAGCATAGCCGCGTTGAAGGTTTTGATTGTGCTGTATTTAATGGCTGCTATATCACTGGACAAATCAATGAAGCTTACCTTGATCACCTGCAAGAGCAGCGTAGCGAAATCGCTAAAGCTGGTAAAAAAGGGGTACAAATTGTCGCAGATACGCCTGTCGATATGATGGGTGTAGAAGAGTCTTAAATAACCATTTTTAGTCAGTATAGTCGATATCGAATAAAACCGATGCGTTGTAATATGATACGCAACTGGTATCAATTTTTCTTGCTTGCTGTGTCTACGCTGACAGAGACTGCAAAAAATTTATACCAGTATCGCTGTATCGTTTTTATAGCGAATTAACTATAGTATGACTTAAAGGTATTATATAAAATAAAAGGCTGGATTCTTAATTGAATTCAGCCTTTTTTATTATTTTTGTTTACTAAGTATTAAGGGATAATCTATCAACTTATGAATACGATTAACCCAAAACGTTGGTTAACATCCAAAGTAGGCCGTTAATTGCTGCAATACCCACGACCATGCTTATTAATAACTGACGGCTAATATGATAGATAATTAGCACTAATAACAATGCGCCAATTTGAGCAAGTAATAGTTGCACCTCAGCGCTATTTAGCCCAGTGCTGGCAGACAAGTCTTGATAGGAGAGACTGGTCAAAATCAATAAGACCATGACAGATAGCGGTAAGCTCTCATTGAGTCGATGTAGCCAAGGCGTATCAAGAAGCTTTTTTGGTATTAATGCTGGAATAGCACGAGTAATAAAGGTAACTCCAGCCATCGCGAAAGTGGCTGCAATCAAATAGCTACTATTCATCGTTCTCTCCTGTCACTTTATGTTGTACCCAAAAACCACGTGCCAAAATCATGAGCATACAGATGGTAATCGCTACCAGAAGTAACCAATTGCTGGTGAATAACGAGGCAATAGCCAAAGCAACGACCGCGATGCCAATAGGGAAGTAGCGTTTAATACTTTGAAATTGCTCGTAAGCTAAGATTGCAAACAAACAAACCAACGCAAAATCCAAATGCGGCACCAAGTCACCAAGAGTGCTGCCGATCATTACCCCAATAGCGCTTGCCAATACCCACCAGCTCTGGTTAAACAAACTAATGGGTAATATAATCGCACGCCGTATTTCATGTGGTAAGCTCGTCATCACTGAAAATGTTTCGTCTGTTAGCGCAAATAAACAATAAGTTTTGGCTATTTTGTTTTTTGGTAGAGACTGTAGCAGCGGCATCCCATAAAATACGTGACGCAGGTTAATGGCTGCAATGTTAGTTGCAATATTACCTATGGGCAGGCCGGCACTAAGCATGGGTAGACAAGCGTACTGAGCCGCCCCTGCATACAGTACGATACTGAGCATAATCGTTGCCCATATCGGCACACCAGCGATTTGTGCCAAGACACCAAAAGCGATACCTGCAGGTAAATAGCCCATAGCGACTGGAATGCTTTTTTTAAAGCCTTCAGCCCATTGATAAGCGGATTTTTGCTGTTGTTCAGAGTAAGTATTCACAAGATATCCTAAGATCGTCAAGCTTAATAGATTGGTCGAAATATTGATTTATAGACATGATGGTTTGTAAACAATGCTTCTTACTATATGCGTTTATAATATGGATAAAAGTATATTTAATAACTCATCAAATTGGTTGTAATTCTTCATAACTGCCAGTTCTATGCGCATAGTACAAAAAACCACTAAGAATTAGCATGCGTAATAACAACAGGCACCATACACTAAGCCAAATACCAGTCATGTCCCACTGCTGATAAAGTAGCCAGCTAAGGGGGAAAAATATGATAGCCAGTATCAAAGCGGCATTGCGAATGACATGTCCTGCCGTCAAACCAAAAAATATACCATCAAGCCAATAAGCACCCACACCGACGATTGGGAGTAGTATGGCATAACCTTGATAACTATTAGTTAAGGTAAAAACCGTTTCGATATTGGTCATCAAATCTAAATAAGTTGGCATGGCAAGCCACCAAATCGTACTTAATAGTAAAGCAAGAGCATAGCTGACAATGCCTGTACGCTTGACAATAACACGAAAGCGCAACCAGTCACGACGTCCCGCTGCTTGTCCACTTAAAGTCTCAGCTGACACTGCTACGCCATCAAGTGCAAAGGCTGAAATGCTTAATACTTGCAATAATATTGCGTTAGCAGCCAATACTAAATCGCCGCTTTGAGCAGAGAGGCGAGTAATCCATGCAAAGCTCACTGTTAAGATAAGCGTACGAATAAAAATATCTTTATTCAAAGAGAATAACCTAAGCATTTTATCTTTAGTAAAATGCTGCGGGTCCACTTGAAAGAAAGTAGGCCAAGTCAATTGTAAATGTCGGCGACTAAGCCACAAGGCCAATACAACCCCTGACCAAAATGCAATGGTAGTCCCTAACGCAACGCCAGCGATTCCCAACTGCATACTGTAAACAAAAAACAGTGTCAAAATAATATTAAATACAGCAATAAATCCTTGCTGATAGAGCATATAACGCGTTTTGCCTTGACCTGCAAACCAGCCAATAAAAGCAAAGTTCATCAGCTCAGCAATGACTCCCCAAAAACGTACATCTAAATAAATCTTGGCAGCAGCGCCACTATCAGGATTGGCAGACAACGCTTGCAAGCCAAAGTTTATGAGCCAAGGCTTCGCTAGTAGTAACACCAAACCAATGACGACGGCTAATAAGAGCGCACGCTGCAAAATAGATAGCAGTGGCGATGCTTTTTGCTGCGAGTTTATAGAGTTGCTACTATCTGAAAGTTGCCCCAATGCCTGTGCAGATAAACCAGAAGATGCATATTGTAAAAAGTTAAAGCTAACAAGCAGTAGGGACAAAAGCTGTATTGCCAGGCCCATGCCTGCAAGCTTTGCGGCATCATTCATATTGCCGACGATGGCAGTATCAATCACACTTTGGAGCGGCATGGCTAGATTAGCTAATAAAACTGGAACAGCAATCGCGACAATACGCCTGTAGCGTGTGTCAATAGGCGACGTGACTGTTGATGGGGTAGACGTTGACATAAGATGATCACTTCTGCGTAAACACAGCTAATAATACCCGCCCGTTTGCTACATGACTGCGGGATGAGCTTTTACTACTAAATATATTGGATGGTCATACAAAGATAAAAGCACCTAACGGTTAGGTGCTTTTACTCGATTCTTTAGTCGTCTCTTAGTCAATACTACTATTATTAAACACCGTTATTGAAGCCAATGCTATCAAAATAGGTGTGTACCATTAGTCTTGTTCAAACATCTTTGGATCATTGAAAGTCACGATTTCTTCTTCAAACTCAGGCTTCACTTTTACAACGAAGTCATCGCGTGATAGACCCATTCTAAGAGGGATAGAGCTTGCAATATAGGTTGACGAATAAGTACCAGCAAGCAGGCCAATGAATAGCGCTACTGAGAACCAATACAGTCCGTCACCGCCTAAGAACATCATGGCTAATACAACTAATAGCACTGTTGAAATAGTCATAATGGTACGGCGCAGCGTTTCTGTTAATGACAAATCAACCGTCTGACTGGGACTAATCCCGCGGACACGGCGGAAGTTTTCACGAATACGGTCGTAGACGACAATCGTATCGTTTAGTGAATAACCGATCAATGCCAATATGGCTGCCAATACGGTCAGATCAAAGGGGAAACCAAATAATGCAAAGACACCGATAGTAACGATAGCGTCATGAAACAACGACATGACCGCGCCAAGTGACAGCTTAAACTGAAAACGTAGAGCGACATATCCAAGCATACATACTAATGCTAGCCCTAACGCCATGACTGAGTTTAAATACACCTCGTTACCGACTTGACTGCCGATAATGTTAACGTTACTAATATCAGCAGTGTTATTAGGCAAAGCTAAAGCTTGAGTTAAGCTGGCGCTTAGACCGTCAATATTGTCAGATTGTGGTGGCAAGCGTACAAGCAGCTCTTGACGCGTGCCTAGATACTGTACGACAGCATCATCAAAACCATTATCCGCCAATGCTTGTACGACTTCAACTTGCTCAGCGGGCTGCTCATAACGTACATCTGCTGAAACCCCGCCCGTGAAGTCCAAACCAAGATTAAGACCATTGACCGCAATCGCAATAATACTAGCAATGACCATGAATAAAGACAAAATTGCCATAGGCTTTTCTATCTTCATAAACGGAATAATACGCTGATTACCAACTGCCTTGATACCGCCTTCTTTTGCAGCAGCGTCATCAGCAGCGCTATCGATTATTTGGTTATGATCGTTATCGATAGCAGCATTGTCTGCTTGAGTCGCCAATGCTTGCTCATTTTTTGAGCTTTTGTTAGTCCCATGAGACTTACCTTTGCCAGCTTTTGCCGTCGTAGGATTATTGGCTTTAGCATTGCTGCCTTTACCATCACGACGCGGCTTACTACGGCGGCGACGTTTTTGGTTGTCATTAGGGTTATTGCCCGCACCGCCTGAGCTACTAGACGTCGGCGTATTATTCTCAGGATTGTTATTTTGTTCAATCGCCATGTTATTCTCCTAGCCGATACTCAAACGTTTGATAGATTTACGCTTACCATAAGCAATTTGTACCAGTGCACGTGTTACCAAAATCGCGGTAAATAGTGAACTGACAATACCAATAGCTAAGGTGATCGCAAAGCCTTTAATCGGACCAGTACCAATCGCAAATAAGATAAACGCGACCAATAACGTGGTGATGTTGGCATCAAAAATACTACTAAAAGCACGATCAAAGCCTGCCACGATTGCAGATTTTGGCCGTACCCCGTTTGCCAGCTCCTCTCGGATACGCTCAAAAATGAGTACGTTGGCATCTACTGCCATGCCGATGGTCAAGACCACACCAGCAATCCCAGGTAGAGTGAGCGATGAGCCTAAGATCGACATAATCGCAATAATGATAATGACGTTTACTGCCAATGCTACATTGGCAATGACCCCAAACAGGCGATAAAAAATAATCATAAAGACAAAGACTAGTAAGTAACCAATCTGAGTTGAAAACAGACCTTTAGCAATGTTTTCTTGTCCTAGTGACGGCCCAATGGTCCGTTCTTCAACAAAATACATTGGGGCTGCAAGTGCGCCTGAGCGTAGTAATAGAGCAAGCTCAGCCGCTTCAGCATTGCTATCTAGTCCAGTAATACGGAACGATGAGCCTAGTACTGCTTGAATATTAGCGCGGTTAATGACCTTGGTCTCAGCGTAAGGGGTACGCACTTCAACAGATTCCCCTGTAGTTGGGTCTTCTTCATACGTAATTCTTTGTTTATTTTCGATAAACAATACCGCCATTTGATCGCCAACAGCGGTACGGGTTGCATTTTGCATAAGCTTGCCGCCCGCACTGTCCAAGGTAATATTGACCTCAGGACGGCCACTTTCATCAAGACTGGTTTGGGCGTTAGTAACTTTGTCACCAGTGACGATGGCTTGACGCTCTAACAGTACAGGTGGACCGTCAAGTGTCTGGAATGGAAAGGCTTCGGTACCAGCAGGAGGGATACCACCCATAAAGTTTTCGCTGTCTTTGGCAACCAAACGGAACTCAAGGTTTGCAGTACGTCCAAGTACACGTTTGGCTTCCGCGGTGTCTTGTACGCCAGGTAATTCGACGACGATACGGCTAGCACCCTGAGACTGTACTAAGGCTTCAGTAACTCCAAGCTCAGCAATACGATTACGTAGGGTGGTTAAGTTTTGATTGACTGCATAACTGTTAATCTCATCCAATGTCGCATCATTATAAGCCATGATTAGCGCAGGACCTTGATCATCAATAGAGGACTGTAAGGTAAAGTTATTGCCCATCGAGCCTTGAAGAATATTCTGTGCACGGTTACGGGTATCTGTATTAGCGAAATGTAATACAATACCTTGTGACTCAGACTTAATACCCTTAACTGCAATACGCTCAGCACGTAGCTCACGGCGCACATCACGACTGGCACTGGACAGACGCTGCTCTAAAGCTTTGTCCATATCAACTTCTAGAACGAAACGTACCCCACCGCGCAAATCCAAGCCAAGCTTCATCGGTTTTGCACCAATATCACGTAGCCACTGCGGCGTTGTCTGCGCTAAGTTGAGCGCAACCACATAATCGTCACTAAGGTTCTTTTTGAGGACCTCTTGTGCTTTGAGCTGAGCATCTGGATTGTCTAAGCGTACCAGGGCGCTGTTGCCCTCAAAAGTGCCATCGTGGTGGCTTACGCCAGCTTCTTCTAACAGGCTCTCTGACTGAGTCAAAATACCTTCAGATAGCTGTGTACCTGCTGCTGCACTGGTAATCTGCACAGCAGGCTCATCAGGGTAGAGGTTGGGTGCAGCGTACAGACCAGCGATGATCAGTACGACGGTGATAAGTAGGTACTTCCAAGCGGGATATTGCATAATCACTTCTTTAAGTTGATAAGATACTGGCGATGCAGGCCACAGATTAGCAGATGGAGTGTTTACATTTATCATGAACAATGATCATAATCAGTATGAAGCATCATTCATCATTGCAAGCATCCGCTATAATAATAGAACGCTAAGCATTATAGAACGACTAACTTTTGAGCCGCAATACGCAGATAAAAGGTAAGTTTGCTACAATGAATCGACTAACTAAAAGGCAACGGATTAACCTAGAAACTAACGAGGAATCAATGTGTCATTAATTTGGCAGTCTAGTAGCAGAAAATGACCGTAGAGTATCAACGGTCATTTTCATCGATGTATGAGTCAAGGCCATAATGATAAATGCTAAACGCGATGATCCATCATCGATATTTATATGCTTTCTATTTATACACTTTCTATGGTGCCTGCAGGTAATACTGAAATAACAGAAGCTCGTTGTACTTTAATGTCAGTATTGTTGTTTAAGCTAATAATAGCGTAGTCGCCTTCAAGGCTTTTGATGCGGCCCATAAGCCCACCAGCGAAAATCACTTCGCTGCCAACAGTTAAAGCATTTACCATAGCACGATGCTCTTTGGTACGCTTCGATTGAGGACGAATGACTAAAAAGTAAAAAATTGCAAAAAAAGCTACTGGCAATAGAATTTGACCAAACAGTGATGCGCCGCCTGCGGCTTCAGGAGCAGCAGCATGGGCAGCTTGAATAAATAAGCTCATAATTTCTCTCAATAAGTCATAGGGAACGATAAAATTAAACGCATAGTAACAAAAAATCCCAATCTTGGTAACTGTTAATCATGGGATGAAGGTATTTTCCTTAACGTACTGGCATACTAGCAGCCGATATCTAGTGCGACAATCCCTTTAAGCAGTAACTAACTAAAATAAAATGACGATATATTGAAATATACTAAGTCAGTAGATATTGAATTTGTGTCAATTTGACACCACCAATAAGAGCATTACTCATACAATTTTATTACTATGTTTTTTATTTAAAATAGGGTGTTTTTTGGACAGGTAGATAGCACGACATTTAATTGTTAAATATAAGCATCAGTGCTAATATCAAATGATTGATTATATCGTCTGTTAGCGTAAGGAGTCGCGGGTTTGTCGTTCTTATTATATAGAGCTATTTTATTCGTTAAGCTTTGTTCATTGTGAGTTAAACGCGAGCAGTCACTGTATTTACTAGCAATAAAGCTCATTGTATTTTATCCTTTTCCATTCTTTTTTCATTGTTTAGGTTACCTAACTTGTTCACCATTTTTTCGTTTACACCTCGTCTATGTTGTCCACGCGCTCATCGTAAAGAAGCGCCTGCTGAACCTCCCCCGACGACGCGTTATTCTCGTCCTAGCACAAAGGTAGTATTTGGTCTATCAGCATTGATGACTGTATTAATCACTGCTTTACCTCATTCAGCACAGGCGGCTTTATCACAAGCTGCTGAAACCCCAGCATCAGCGGCACCAACAGCTACCAGCATTTTTTTACTTATACTTTTTGTTGCTATCGCTATTGGTATATCGTTTATTTGTTCTTTAGCAGAGTCCGCATTACTCAGTATGACCCCTTCGTATATCGCTGATGTCGAAGAAAGCAATCCTAACAAAGCAAACATGTTAAGACGTTTAAAGATTGACAATATTGACCAGTCTTTAGCGGCTATTTTGACATTGAATACGGTTGCCCATACGCTAGGTTCGATTGGTGCTGGTGCACAGGCAACGATTGTCTTTGGCAGCGCATGGTTTGGTCTATTTTCTGCAATCATGACTTTGGCGATTTTGTTCTTATCTGAAATTATTCCAAAAACATTAGGAACGGTTTATTGGCGTCAGCTAAGCGGCATAGTAGCTTACTTTGTACGCGGTATTGTTCTTATACTCTATCCTCTGATTTGGTTTTCAGAACGTTTGACAAAATTACTAGTACGCAGTAAAGAGACACATGTTTTTAGCCGCCGTGAGTTTGCTGCGCTTGCCAGCATAGGTGAAGAATCTGGCCAGATTGATCCATTAGAGTCACGAATTATTCGTAACTTACTCGCCTTTGGCGCCATTAAAGTCGAAGACATTATGACACCGCGCTCAGTCATGCTTGCGTTTGAACAGAATAAAACGGTCGCTGAAGTATTGGTTGATCGTCCAAAACTGACGTTTTCGCGCTTACCTATTTATGATGGCGATTTGGATAACATTACCGGTTTTGTCCTAAAAACGGACATGCTATTAGCAAAAGTCAATCATGCGATGCATAAACCTTTGACGCAATTTGAACGAGAAATTACCTTTGTATTTTCAAAAATGAAGTTGTTTGATTTATTAGAATTGATGCTAAAAAATCGTATTCATATCGCTATCACGGTAGGTGAATATGGTGAAGTTAAAGGTTTGGTGACATTAGAAGATGTCTTTGAGACTCTCTTAGGTCTTGAGATCGTCGATGAGATAGATCGTGTCGAAGACATGCAGGCACTGGCTCGTCAAATGATGGATAGGCGAGTGGAGCGTTTAGGTATGAAGCTTAACGATGATGAAGAAGCGATACATGACAATACCAAAGCTTAGTAAATGTATAAAAACTTCATAAAGACTTATACATGAGCCTATAAGGGTAAAGCGTTTAGGATGTAATAGTAGGATACTAGGTAGGTATACATGCAATAATTACACATGGCGTTACATAGGTGTGAGTATTTAGTGATAGGCTAAAAATACCATTAATAGAGTGTCAATTACTCAACACAATTAGATAATAAGAAACACCTTAAGGATTATAATGAAACAACTGTGGAATAAAGGGCTATTGGCTCTGTTTATAAAAAGCGCGAGCGTTGCTACGTTGACGGTAATGGCCGGTACTGCTGCTATTACTGCTCAAGCTGCGACCATGAATGAGAGCTTGGTACAAAACTATGCTACTGCGATGAAAGCAGCAGCTAATAATAATGACATCAACCAAGTTGCCCGTTTGGTATCTGATGATGCACTGATCTCCTTATCTAGAAAGGGGAAGTCTACCAGTCTCGATAAAAATGCGTATTTAAAATTATTACAAGACAGCTGGAGCCAAACGTCAAATTATCGTTATGATATTAGCATCAACAATATCGTTACGACTGGCTCACAAGCAAAGGCAAACGTTAGAACCGTTGAGAGCTGGGTTAAAGACGGCAAAAAGGTCTCATTTGTGACTACATCAAGAGTCACACTTACTTTGTCGACTGGCAACGCTGTGCTGCTACGTGCAGTTTCCCAAGTAGCGATTGATTAATTTAATTTAAATTTTGCAGATCATCTTCTATAGAATGATGGTCTGTTTCTTACATTGTATATTATACTGTCGATTATCTTCATTACTTCTTGTCGCTAGGAACCTTCTATCATCATGTCTACTGTGTCATCAAAACCCCAATCATTTATAGCTTTACCATTGACCCTTGCAGTGTCAACCCTACTTATCAGCGCCTGTAGCAATACGTCAACGGTAAAAAATACCAGTGCTACCAATAGCTCGTCTGTTGTGAATAAGCGCCCAGTCAAACAGTCTGGAGCTGCTCGCCCAAGTACGAGTGATGACTACTCAACTGCATTTTTGGATGCAGAAAGCTTAGATGAGTTGGCAGACTTATTAGAAGCGACTGATATGACCATGGTTGAAGACAATAAACTGGCTATTCAGCAATATGGTGATTTGTGGAATCGTCTAAGAGCTGGTTATCGTATGAATGGCGGTCAGCCTATCTACAATCAACGTATTGAAGGGCAAAAAAGCTGGTTTACTAGCAGACAAGATTACTTAAACAGGTTGACTGCGCGTGCCAGTCGCTATATTTACCATACAGTACGTGAAGCTGAGCGTCGCAATATTCCAACTGAGCTTGCCTTATTACCAGTAATTGAGAGCTCTTATGATCCAAGCGGCACCAGTAGTGCAGCGGCAGCAGGTTTGTGGCAGTTTATTCCAAGTACGGGACGAATTTATGGTTTGAATCAAAGCAGCACCTATGATGGTCGCCGTGATGTGATCGAATCAACACGTGCAGCCTATGACTTTTTGACAGCGTTATACAATCAGTTTGGTAGCTGGGAGCTGGCACTAGCAGCTTATAACGCAGGTCCTGGTCGTGTACAAAAAGCCATTGATGCCAATGCGGCTCGTGGATTGCCCACTGACTACTGGTCGCTTAGACTGCCTACTGAAACAATGAATTATGTACCACGCTTTTTGGCGGTAGCAGAAATCGTCGCTAAGCCTGAGCAGTACGGTGTTTACCTGCCAGCTATTGCCAACCGACAGCATTTTCGTAGTGTACCAGTCAACTATGGTGTCAGTTTGGCTGAAGTGTCGCAAGTAACTGGCGTTAGTTACGATGAATTAGAAAGGCTGAATACAGCTCTAACATCAGGACGTGTTGATGCCTCAGGCCCGCAGCGTATCATCATCCCTAATGATATTAATACCAATCTTGATGCCAAGCTTATATCGTTAAGAGGCAATGGTACGAGTAACGTTATTGCCTCAAGTAACACCAGTAGCCCAAGTAGTACTGCTACGCCAAGCTATAATAGTCGACCATATACCAGCTCGTCATTACCTTCTACTGGTGGCGGCTTGGCAGATTACGCTGCCAGTGCAAGCGTGCCGCAGCAAACGACCAGTTATATCTCTCCGGCATCGTCTAGCGGCTCTGGATATAATAGTAACTCGACTGTTAGCACTGAGCCACCTATCACAAGTAAAGAGACCAGTAAGATTAATGCTGAACTGCAACGCAGTAATAGCTTACCGACGACCTCTGCACAGATTACACAAAACAATACCATTGTCCAAGAGCCTCCACTTAGTAAAGAAGAGCGCGACTTTATCGCCAATCAGATACGAGTCAAAACACCAGAAACCGAGGTCATTAACGCTGATGGCAACATCAATCTATCCGCGGTACAGACACAGCAGTCTATTTTGGAGGCCAGTGGTGAAGATAAAAAGTTGAGCTTTGCAAAAACGCCAGTCAGTAAGCCAAAACCTCAGGGCAAACGTACAACTTATACGGTAAAACGCGGCGATACCTTATCAAATATCGCCAGTCGTGCAGGCGTCAGCTGGCGTGATATTACTGAGTGGAATCAAATAGATGCCGAGGCAAAGTTGTTGTCTGGTAGTACTCTATATTTGTACGATGCCAAGACTATTGAGCCATTGAGTAGTGCAAATACACAAACCAAAGATCAGCCAGACAGTTACGTTGTACAGTCGGGCGACACGCTTATCGATACGGCAAATCGCTTTGGTCTATCAGTGACACAGCTGGCAAGTTATAACAATTTAAGCAGCCGTTCTGATTTGCTAAGAGGTCAGAAACTGTGGCTAATACCTGGTAAAGTCAAGGCCCCAGCGACAACGCCTGCTGCACCATCTACTAAAGCTCGCAAATCTAGCAACGCGACTCAAAACTACAAAGTAAAACCTGGTGATGGCCTCATTGCATTAGCACGCCAGTTTGACATGTCAGCCAATACTCTAGCCAGTCTTAATGGTATTCGAGCAACAGACTCTTTATACGTGGGTCAAACGCTCAAAATACCTGATAGCGTCGATCTTTCTACCAATAGCAATTCTAGTAGTACAAATACCAGCAGTGCTAACAGCTCAGTCTCTAGCAGCCGTTATACAGTAAAATCAGGAGAGACGTTAATTGGTATCGCAAATAGTATCGGGGTCAGTGCAAAAGAAGTCGCAGCAGTGAATAGTAATTTTAATGCTAACGCGCGCTTGCAACGCGGACAAACCATTAGAGTGCCTGTATCAAAAGCAGAAGTAAATCGCCAATTAAACAATCAACCTATAAGCTATAAAGTACAGTCCGGCGATAGTTTGACAGGGGTAGCCAGTCGCTATAATATCGGTATCAGTGATTTGGCGGCAGCAAATGGCTTAAGTACGACGTCAAACTTATTACGTGGTCGTACTATTACTATTCCAGCAAGGGGCAGTGCTCGCGTAACTAGTAATAATACAAATGCTAGCAGCCAAAGTACGGCAGCCAGCAGTAGAAGTGGTAATGGCAAAGTACTTGGTAACACTGAACGTTATAGAGTACAGTCAGGCGATGGTTTAATCGCTTTGTCACGTCGTTTTGGTATTGCAGTAGAAGATTTGGCAGCGACGAATAATATGGCGACCAATGCCCAGCTACAGCGCGGCCAAATCATCAAAGTCCCTAAGGCAACAGTGCGCTACACGGTTGGCTCTGGAGATAGTCTTATCGGACTGGCTCGTAAATATGGGGTCTCAACTCAAGAACTTGCTGATATGAACAATATCGCGGCAAACACTATGCTACAACGTGGTCAACGTCTGACAGTACCTAATCGCTAACTCATCATTGATTATGATTAATATGATTCAACAATAAAAAAGCTGCTCTTGCATAAGAGCAGCTTTTTTGTGTTTTTTCTATAAACTCACATGCCTAGACCATACGAGTTTTAATCGTTTCAAGATAGCTTCTGATATTACTTACATAATGCATCGCCTGCCCATAACGGCTATTGGAAGCTCTATTTTCTGATAAATATGTATAGACGTTCGCCCAGCTTTTATCATCGATACCGGCAGCATTCAATTTGCGCTGTATACGTTTGACTGCATTAGGGCCCATGTTATAAGCCGCAAGTGCAAACCAGATTCGATCAGTCTTTGGCACATCAGCGAAGTCAGCTTTCATCTGTTCTAAATAACGAGCGCCGCCGCCGATGCTTTGATAAGGGTCAACACGATCTGAGACCCCCATTGCTTTTGCAGTGTTGTTAGTGAGCATCATCAAACCACGTACGCCTGTCGGCGATACGGCATTGGCATCTAAATGCGACTCTTGATAACCCATCGCCACTAGCAGCTCCCAATCATGATTATAATTGCGGGCTTGTTCTTCAAAAGAAGATTGGTAATCAGGCAACTTTTCAGTCAACGTTTTTTTAAAATGATCTTGACTGTAGGCATCTTTTAGTAAGTTTTGATTATAAAACGCGGCAAGCTTTTGCGTGTTTTCAAGCTTGATACTATCACATAAGAAGTAACTGGCTTTTTGTGATAACGGATCATCGGCTTGGTTAAATGTCCAGCTGACTTTAGGATGTAAGCCATTTTTTGTTAGGCTAGCATCATAGCCGCAACTAACATTAACTGAAGACAAATTCAGCTGACTCTTTAGCTGCGTACTCGCTGTCGTCAATGCCATATCAGCGTCACCTGATTTTATTGCTCTCAATGCCGCCTCTTCGCTAGCATAAGCCTTTAAATCAATCTCAACGCCTAGCTCATCAGCATAACTACGTATCAAATCAAAGCCAAAGCCGTGCTGAAAGCCATCGGTCGCAAAATAAGTGCTGTCTCCTGGGACAGCTGCGATGGTAAGAGTCTCCTCAAGCATCACCTTAGCATAGGCTGGTACTGTTGAATCCATCGTAATCAGGCTCTCAGCAGGTAAGGAGAGAAGGGCAATACTAGATACTTGTGCCATCTTTTTTGTTTTGGCAAAACGGTTCAATTTGGTAGGGGTAACGGATGAAACGAGGTTACTTTTGGTGCTAAGTGAGCGCTTGGATGGACGCAGTAAATAAGAAATACGACGTTTGGCACCTTGCGCAGATACTTTTACACGATAAGTAATACGCTGCATGGATGTCTCCTAATATTAGCCATCCTGCTTACCAGGGAGCTGCCATCATCTCAATGTGTACGTAAATGATAAATAAACATTTTGAAGGCAGCTTAGATGTTACACAGCTCATTAATCTAAATCGCTAATAGAGATCTTAGTGTTATGAGCATTACAACACCTTGATTAATATAATAATAAGTTTATAAAACAGCATAATAAACCGTGTGCTACCGTTCTAAGCATGTCAAAAATAACATCGCTCAAATAAAGCTACACAGATAAAGAATAATGACAGTTATGTCACCTTTATCGATAATGGCTGAAAATACACTTAAATTATTATATTAACTATAGGTAAGGTCATGAATAAGTTATTGAGACAAAAATAATAAACATACGGTAAAATCAAACAATACGGTAATATCTAACCGTTTGATTTTACTTGCAATATTATATTGTCCAGCAGTATTGATAACGAATTATACGAGCTTTGAGACATCAATCACTTATAATGTAAATGACATCGCACCTCATAAGATCGAATTATACAATCGTTGCAACGTCTCGCTAAAAAGTATCAAACGTAATTTATAGTAAATGTACGCATCATTATTAAATAGCTAGGCGTTATAACCGGAGGCCATAGTAAATGGGAAGTTTCATGACAAAACATTCTCTTTCTAGTTGACTTTATAGGGCTTATAAGGCCATTATTCAAGTAAAGTTAATTAAAGAGTGATAAAACTTAACAATTGAGTAATAGACGGTCAAAAACAGCTATTATATTCATATAAACGAATAAAGTCTATTTTATCGCCAGTCAGGCGGTACTATGTCAATATTTTTCGAAAAGGCCCTATTTTTGAGAAAGTTCTACGGCGTAGCGTTAAGCAGGGTTATCGATATCGATAAATGTCACTGGTAGTCCAAAGTGCTGAGCAACCATCTCCCCAAGCGCCTGAATACCACCTCGTTCTGTCGCATGGTGGCCACAAGCAAAGTAATCAATCCCAAGCTCTCGTGCGCTATGTGTAGTACGTTCAGATATCTCGCCAGACAGATAGGCATCGCATTCCATTATAGCTGCCTGCTCAATCATATCTTGCGCACCGCCTGTACATAAGCCGATACGTTCGATCATTTTTGTATTGTTTGTTTCATCTTCGTTTGTGAAACGACAATCGCTTGAAATATGTAGAGGCACGCGGCCGAGTGCTTGAGTAATCGTCTGAATTAGGGTTTCGGCACTTTGCGGCGTACAAATAGCGATATTGCCCACAGGATGGGTCTCATGAGGGTAGAGTGCTTCAGTGATCGTCAGTCCTAGCGTCTCAGCGAGCTTTGCATTGTTACCGATGATAGGGTGTGCATCAAGCGGTAGGTGATAGCCAATCATCGAGATACCATGCTGCATCAATTTGCGAATACGCCGACCCTTCATACCAGTAATAGGCTCAGGTTCACCTTTCCAAAAGTAACCATGGTGTACCATAATCGCGTCGGCTTTCGCCTCGATAGCAGCATCGATCAAGGCCTCACAAGCAGTAACACCGGTCACAATACGTCTGATAGGCTGCCCGCCATCTACTTGCAATCCGTTTGGAGCATAGTCTTTAAAGGCATTTGCAGATAAATAGTCATCGCAAAACTGCGTTAACGCTTGGGCAGTAATCGCTACATTTGATGAGTCGTATGATGGGTCTTTTGCTGACATTGGGTGTCCTTATGATTTAAGTTGAAACTATTGTTCTAGCTGACCTTGTTTGAGCCAATTTAACAATCACCGTTCATAAATTTGTAGTAATCATTTTAGCATGATGTTGCAAATGAGTAGATAAACCCCATAACTGAAATGGTACACGATACGTTACTATTTTGATGTATGGGCAGTTATAATTTACATACGTGAGCCTACTGGATGAATAGGTTTTAACGGGTTGTGTGGTACTTAATAGCAAGCAAAAAATAGTCGTCATCCCATTGTATTCAATAACGTCTGTTTGATTAAATTTATAGAGGTTTATATATGTCGTCATCTCCAAACACCAACAACAAGGCAACACTGTGGAAGTGGTTACCTTGGGTTTTATTGCTGGTAATAATTGCAGCGTTTGTCTGGTTGTTTATGAGTATGAAGACACCATCGAAGACAGCGTGGGAGCCACCAAGAACGACCGCGGCTGAGCAAGAAGCTATAGCACCTGCATCTGATAAACCTGAACCTATTGACTCGTATCATAATGCGGTCGCTCGTGCCTCGCAGTCGGTGGTCAATATCTATACCACTCAGACCATGGCCGAACATCCTTACATGGATGATCCTGTGTTACGTCGCTTTTTTGAGTTCCATGGTGGGCCACAAGGTCAAGGGCAGGGGCCAACCAACCTTGGCTCTGGTGTCATCGTGTCGGAGGATGGCTATATCGTTACCAATGCTCATGTGATCGAAAAAGCAGATGAGATTACGGTGGCTTTCAACGACGGGCGTAAAAATCGAGCCAAGGTCATCGGCACGGATCCCGATAGTGATTTGGCTGTGATCAAGGTCGATATGACAGGGCTTACGCCGCTTGGCTTTCGTGAAGAGCCTAGCCGCGTTGGTGATTTAGCATTAGCAATTGGTAATCCGTTTGGTGTCGGTCAAACGGTCACTCAAGGGATTATTTCGGCAACTGGTCGTACGGGTCTTGGGGTCAATAAGTTTGAAGACTTTATCCAGACTGATGCTGCTATCAATCCGGGTAATTCGGGCGGGGCACTTGTCGATGCTCGCGGAGAGCTGGTCGGTATTAATACAGTGATTTTTTCGCGCTCTGGCGGCTCGATGGGGATTGGCTTTGCTATTCCAACTGCCATCGTTGAGCAAGTCATGAATGCGCTTATTAAAGACGGTAAAGTCAGTCGCGGCTGGTTAGGTATCGAGATTCAATCACAACTACGTGATCCAACGCGCCTTGAAACCTCGACAGGAGTAGAAGTCTTAAATGTCGTCGCTCAAGGTCCCGCTGCCAAAAGTGGCCTAAGAGTCGGTGATGTTATCTTGACCATCGATGGTATCGAGATGACAGATGCCAATACTTTGATTCAGTATGTGGCGCGTAAGGCGCCAACGACTGAGCTAAACGCTCAAGTATTGCGCAACGGTCAAAACAAACAAGTTAAGATTATGCTTGAAGAGCGTCCTGTGCAAGAAGTCGTAGAAGTTCAGACACCTAGAATCTTGCACGATGACAGATTAAACGGTCAAGGCGGTACAGGGGCTCAAGGTGAAGAGCAATACTATGATGATCCAGATGCGCCGATGATGTCAGAAGAAGAGCGCAACCGTATGCGTGAAGAGCTGCTAAAACTGTTTGAACAAGACACCGCGTCGCAATAAGCAAGACGGGCATGGTAATTACCCAATAAAAAGCGCGCTATCTTATCTAAGGTAGCGCGCTTTTTATTGGGTATTTTTATTTTCATAAATGAGTGGTTATTTCACGATAGGCTCATGATTGATGTAAATGACTCCTTGCACACGGCAACAGCAAGGCAGGATTTCATCTTCTTCGATCATAGCAAGCGGTGCAAACGGATAATCAACCACATGTGAGCTGGCTATGCGCTTGACTCGGCAGCTACCACAATAACCTTCACGGCACTGATAATTGACCTCGTGCCCTGTACGCAGCAGCCCATCGAGCAGGCTTTCATCATCATGCAAATAAAACTGTTTTTTACTGGTCATTACCCAAGTCATAGTCTATCCCAGTAGTACTTTGTTATCGTTGTATCCATCTACGCAAAGCATATTCTATCTTTAAGACTCAAAACGGTCTTAAAGCTCAAAACTGTATTAGAGCTCAAAATCATCAAAATCGCTTTCTGATAGATCCGAATCAATCTGCCCGACCAAGTATGAGCTGATCTCTGTCTCTTGCGGGGCAACTTGTACGTTATCAGACGACAACCATGTATTGATCCATGGAATCGGATTTGATTTCGAATTTGGGAACGCTGATGGCAAGCCGACCGCTTCCATACGCAAGTTCGTAATGTATTCAATATATTGACAAAGGATGTCTTTATTTAGACCGATCATCGAGCCATCTTTAAACAGATAGCTGGCCCATTCTTTTTCTTGCTCGGCCGCCTTACGGAATATCTCAACACTCTCATCATAGCACTCGCTTGCAATCTCGACCATCTCAGGATCGTCTTTGCCGTTACGCATTAAGTTAAGCATGTGCTGCGTGCCAGTTAAATGTAGCGCCTCATCACGAGCGATAAGCTTAATAATTTTGGCATTGCCTTCCATCAATTTGCGCTCAGCAAAAGCAAACGAGCAGGCAAACGACACATAAAAGCGAATGGCTTCTAAGACATTGACTGCCATGATGCACAGATACATCTGTTTTTTGAGAGACTTTAAATCGACAGTGATTTGCTCGCCATTGATATTATGCGTACCCGGCCCGTATAAGCTGTATAACTGCGAGTTACGATACAAGTCGTCGTAGTATTTGGCAATGTCGGACGCACGCTCCAAGATGTGCTCATTTTGCATAATATCATCGAACACAATACCCGGGTCGTTGACGATATTACGAATGATATGGGTATAGCTGCGCGAGTGAATGGTCTCGCTAAACGACCATGTCTCAATCCAGGTCTCAAGCTCAGGAATCGAGACCAGTGGTAATAGCACCACGTTTGGGCTACGGCCCTGAATAGAGTCGAGTAGGGTCTGATACTTGAGATTGCTAATAAAAATATGCTGCTCATGTGAGGACAAGTTACCAAAATCGATACGGTCACGTGAGACATCGACTTCTTCTGGGCGCCAAAAAAACGACAGCTGCTTTTCAATCAATTGCTCAAAGATAGGGTGTTTTTGTTGGTCGTAGCGGGCAATATTGACCGGCTGACCAAAAAACATCGGTTCTTTTAGGGCATTGTTTGGCGTTTGAGAAAAAATCGAGTAAGTCATGGGACTGCCTTTATAAGTTTTACGGTTGTTAATCAAAAGTTTGAAAGTCTATTTTTAAAAATATAGATTTAAAAGTATGAGCAAAAATACAGTCGATACTAAACAAAATGGTTACGTTATTTAATGACGCGAAAATGGTATAAATTTTTCTGGCTTGCTGTGCCTGCGCCGACAGAGGCTGCAAAAAATTTACCCCAGTCTCGCTGTATCTTTGTTATATTGCACTAACTATACATCATAAATTCTCTAGTGATATCTGCGATGACTCTTGTCCATCGTTCATATAGGCTTTGAATATTTCGCTCAGCTCACTATCATCGAGCGCTTCCAATTCATCGAGTGCGCTTTTACGTAAGGTACTCACATCAGACTCTTCCGCTGCTGTTTTTACGTCTTTTTTAGCGGGTCTTGATGTTGATTTTTTGGCTGCTTTTGCCACGCTTTTTTTGGTGACGGCTGGCTTTGGTGCTTCATCTACACTTAACTGCTGACGCACCTCTGCAATATCAACCTCGACTTGTACGATATGCGAGCCACCATCGTTTAGGTCTGAAAATACGTTTGGGATAAACAAACCACCGTCTTTGATGATTGCGGTATATTGCACGTTTATGACCTCCGTCGTTTTAGTTCTGTCTGTGTTTTAATCTTGCGCACCAATAAGATAAAAATGATGTTTAATGGTGCGCTCAGCGCACCTTACAACTTTTCCTTATTACCATTAAAACGGTATATCAACATCAATAACTCTTCTAATCCTATCTAATCTATGCCAAACATGATTCATAATTATTTTTTGTTTTTCTTTAGATGAGTTGCTCAAAAACTTATGAAATTTGAAAATAGCATCTACTTCTAAGTTTTCCCCTCCATTGTATGAGAAACTTCCTCTTATAAAGCACTTTATTAAGCTTGAATTATTTTGTATATAATCTTCTAAAATAGAATTTTTGTATAAAGTTCCAATATTCCTTACTATTTCTGATATATCAGTTGCATATATAGCAGTGTCATTAATGCTGACTAAAGATTCTTCTAAACCATTTGCAAATGTTTTATAAATATCTTTTTCATAATCACTTATAGGTTCTTGTAAGATGGTTGCATCTATTATCTCTCTTTCTATATCGAAGAAAGTGTCTGTTCTATAAGAATAGTCTGTCTGAGTCATTTGGTTTAAAATGTTTGAATATTTGAAGGTACTTAATTGGTTAGTATGAATAATTTCTTCAAATAGCTTCCCGACAAAATATATTTCCGTCTTAAAATCATATCTCTTTTCAGAGAAATCTAATGGAAGAGAGTATCTCCAGTTAAGTTCAATACTTTTGTCAAAATCTGAATCAATATTTACTTTTTTACTAAAACCAAAATCAATGATTTTTACAATACCTTTGTTAGAGATTAGTATATTGTCAGGTCTAATATCTCTATGTAAAATACCTGCTTGTTCTAAATGAACAAATCCACCTACAACTTGTTTAAATATTTCATTAAGTTTATCAGGATTCTCAATTAAGTATTCATTAATGTTTTGACCCTTAATATGTTCCATTAAGATGTAACCTGTATGATGCTCTGGATACAAATAGTAGTTGAATACACGAACGATATTTTTATGATTTAGTAGATGCAAAAGTTTAATTTCATCTTTAAAATTACCAAAAAATATTTGTTTATGCTCTTCATAAAAAGGTGAATACTTCTTACAAACAAATAGTTCATTAATGATTTCGTCTTCGAGTAGAACCGTACGTCCAGTACCACCTTGTCCAATTTCTTCTATAAACTTGTAATCTTTCTGACGAATAAATTCGATTAATTTACCTTGCATGTAGTTACTCTCTGAAAAGTCATTCCAGTGACTTTATAGTAAATAGTGACTTGAACTAGAAAACAGCGAGCTCAGCCTAAAAGCTAAACCCGCCACCTATCAATAGCTTAAATCTTACAAGCACCGCCAGCACAATCATCTTCCATATCCGCTTGAGCATCGTTCGCACCATCACGAGTGTTGTGATAATACAACGTCTTCACACCCATTTTATAAGCGTTTAGCAAGTCTTTTAGCAATATCTTCATCGGTACGCGACCACCTTCATAACGAACAGGATCGTAGTTGGTATTGGCAGAGATACTTTGATCGACGAACTTTTGCATGATAGCGACTAGCTTTAAGTAACCGTCATTGTTCGGCATTTGCCATAGTAGCTCGTACTGATGTCTCAGCGTACCGATATCAGGGACAACTTGCTTTAAGATGCCATCTTTTGACGCTTTGATAGAGACCAGACCGCGTGGTGGCTCGATACCGTTAGTCGCGTTGGCAATCTGACTAGAAGTTTCAGACGGCATCAAGGCAGTTAGAGTAGAGTTGCGCAGACCGTGAGTGGTAATCTCAGTGCGTAGCGTTTCCCAATCGAGATGTAGCGGCTCTTGGCAGATGTTATCCAAATCTTTTTTGTACGTATCAATCGGTAAGATACCTTGCGAGTAGGTAGTCTCATTAAAAGCAGGGCACGCGCCTTGCTCTTTTGCCAACTTGTTTGATGCTTTTAAGAGATAATACTGCAACGCTTCAAAGGTTTGATGGGTCAGACCAAGCGCACTACCGTCTGAATAGCGTACGCCATTCTTCGCTAAGTAATAGGCATAATTGATGACACCAACGCCCAGCGTACGGCGGCGCATACTGCCGTTTTCAGCTGCTTTGACAGGATAGTCTTGATAGTCGAGCAGGGCATCAAGCGCACGAACGATGAGTTCTGCTGGCTCTTCGATATCGCTGACGTTTTCGACTTTACCCAAGTTGACCGCTGATAGCGTACAAAGCGCGATTTCGCCTTCTTCGTCGTTGATATTATCAAGTGGCTTGGTCGGTAGCGCGATTTCCATACATAGGTTTGATTGGCGAATCGGAGCGATGCTCGCATCAAATGGGCTATGGGTGTTGCAGTGGTCGATATTTTGAATATAAATACGTCCAGTGCTGGCGCGCTCCTGCATCATAAGGCTAAATAAGTCAGCGGCTGGCACTTGACGCTTACGAATAGAGTCATCTTGCTCGTATTTGGTATATAGCTCTTCAAACTTGTCTTGATCTTCAAAGAAAGCATCGTACAGGCCAGGAGTATCACCTGGAGAGAATAGCGAGATGTCTTGTCCTTTAATCAGACGGGTATAAAGCGTTTTATTAATCTGAACGCCATAGTCCATATGACGAACACGGTTGTCTTCGACGCCGCGGTTGTTTTTGAGTACGAGTAATGATTCAACTTCTAAATGCCAGAGTGGATAGAATAGTGTCGCTGCACCGCCGCGCACGCCACCTTGTGAGCAGCATTTAACTGCAGTTTGGAAAAGCTTATAAAAAGGAATACAGCCAGTATGCTGAGCCTCACCGCCACGGATAGGACTACCAAGGGCACGGATACGACCAGCATTGATGCCGATACCAGCACGCTGTGAGACATAACGCACGATGGCGCTGGTGGTAGCATTGATAGAATCTAGGCTATCACCACATTCGATCAAGACGCACGAGCTAAACTGACGCGATGGGGTACGCACACCCGACATGATAGGCGTCGGTAGAGAGATTTTGAACTGTGAGGTGGCATCATAGAAGCGTTTGACATAGCTTATGCGCTCAGCTTTGTCATAGTTGGCAAACAGACACATACCGACCAGCATATATAAAAACTGCGGGCTTTCATAAACGGTCTTGGTGACGCGATCTTGCACGAGGTATTTGCCTGCCATTTGCTCAACGGCTGCGTAGGCCAAGTTCATATCGCGCCAATGATCGAGGTATTCTTCCAATTCATCAAACTCGCTACGACTATAATCGGCTAGGATATGCTCATCGTATTTGCCAGAATCTGTAAGAGTTTTAACGTGGTCATATAGGTGCGGCGGTGTAAATTTGTTATAAGCAATCTTACGCAGATGAAAGATTGCCAAACGCGCGGCCAAATATTGATAGTCAGGAGTATCTTCAGAGATAAGGTCGGCCGCTGACTTGATGATGGTCTCATGAATGTCACGAGTCTTGATCCCTTCATAAAACTGAATGTGCGACTTAAGCTCAACTTGTGAGACTGACACATTATCCAAATCATGAGCTGCCCATGCGATAACCTTATGAATTTTATCTAAATCAATAGGTTCTAAACGTCCGTCGCGTTTGGTCACTTGAATCTTATCGATATGTGTCATGTTGCCCTCTATTATTGATTGCTGATATGTACTTTACGTCGATTAAATCTCGCAAAGTTTTTTATTCTGCTATAACAAGGTGTTACGACAGCTGAAGGTTTTTGGACAACAGTTTGCCGTAGCACATAGTGATGAATAAAATCACCGAGCACTAGATATAGCGTTTGTATTAGTAAGTAGGCACAATATAGCGGGAAAATTTTGAAAATGCTATATTGATTTTAGGAGAAAACTATGTTGCTACAAGGTAGTAGCATGTCCAAAATTTGGCAAAGGACGATGGGATAAGGGTTAGACGCGATTGTCTCAAATAATAAAATTTTTTGTAAAAAAGTGGTTATGACTTTATTTTTATTAGTCGACAATTTCTTGATTATTTAGAGATAGAATCGAGTCAATCATCGCGGTGCTGATTGTACAGTAGACCCAAAAAAATCGCCACCCATATGAGTGACGATTACGATATTAAAATGCTAAATTTGGTTTTAAATATTTTATACGACCATGCGCACAGTTTTAGCGTTATCAAGTGCGGCATATAAGCGATTGACTTGCTCAACTGTCGTCAGGTATAAGTTGACACGCACTGAATGAAAGCGGCCTGTCTTTGAGGGCTTGACATCTATAGAGGCCAAGTCAAACTCAGGGAACTGACTGCCAAGGATCAGCTTGACTTCGTTAAGCAAAGTCTCGTGTTCGCCTTCGTGACCAATAATGCTCATAGGGTAGTCCATCGGGAATTCCCAAAGCTCAGGGTTTTGTACGTCTGTTTTTTTGCCTTTTAAGATACCGTCATTAGCGACTAACTCAGTGACTTTGACATCTTTTTTAGACGCATGGTCTTGCTCGCTATGGTTTTGATTGCTGGTGTCTTTTGGGTCATCACTCATGATGGGATCCTTATTTTTTATGGAAATATTGGCTTGCATAGTGTTTTCATCACATAAAAAACCTGAGACGCGCTCAGCTCTTTAGTTGATGTCATTTTTAAATGAGTACATTTTTTATGGGCGGTCGCTGTATTCACTATTTATAGTGGCATTTGGATATTATTCAAGTGCTGTGCTGATTATGACAAGGCATTATGAAATGATAGATGGTATGAGCGATTTAAAATCTTTTCATCAGATATTAGCTATACTATGATGCAGTACATTAACTGCGTCTTAGTACGTAAGAATTAGTACTTGAGGATTAGTGCTCAAGAATTAGTACTTAAGAATTGATATTTAAGCCGCAGTACAGTTTTATTTTTACAGTATTTACAGATAACCTCGCTAGGAAGCTGACATGATTGTCCGGCAAACACCCAATGCTCTCAAGATATTTTTTACCCTTCGCGGTTCAATCATTCCAAAGATCTATCCGCAAATTTTGTTGGTTACTTTACTAAGTACGCTTATAACCGTTATTCAGCATGAGTTTTCACGCTCTTTTCCCTCCTACACCATGGCGCCTTTTACGGTGTTTGGGATTGCTTTATCGTTGTTTCTTGGCTTTCGTAATAATGCAAGCTATCAGCGTTGGTGGGAAGCACGAGGATTATGGGGGCAGCTGGTCTATGAGGCTCGCAGCTTTAGCCGTCAAGTGCTCTCGTTTATAGATGAAAAAGATGAGCAAGGGCGAGACTCCCAGCGCTATATGATTTATCTTACGATTGCTTTTACCCATGCTGTGCGCCATCGACTACGTGGTACGGCGCCTTGGCAGGATGTTGAGCGTTTTGTGGCGCCTGCACATCATGCCGGCATGCGTCAGTCGCAAAACCTGCCTGATTATTTGATGCGATTGCTGGGTCAGCGACTTGGTGATAGTCGGCGTCAGCGCTTATCATCGGAGCAGATGATACAAAACATGGACGAGCGCCTTACCTCCATGACTATCGTCTTAGCCGCCTGTGAGCGCATCCATAATACGCCCTTACCATTTGCCTATATGCTTTTGGTACATCGTACGACTTATCTATACTGCTTTATGTTGCCTTTTGGCTTGGTTTCCTCACTGGGCTGGTTGACTCCTTTTACCTGTGCTGTGATTGCTTATACCTTCTTTGGTTTAGACGCGCTTAGTGAAGAGTTAGAAGAGCCGTTTGGTTTTGCAGCCAATCAGTTACCTCTGACGGCTTTGTCACGCACTATCGAAATCAATTTGTTAGAGGCACTGGGAGAAACCGATCTGCCACCTGATATCGCCCCTAAAAATGGCTATCTACCATAGCCAAGTACTTAAAAGCCAAATACTTAAAAACTGGATAATTAAAAGTTAGATGCTAAAAAACTAGGTGCTCGAAATCTTAAATGCCGTTTAGAAATGACAGTAATATATTTTTTTGCTCAACAGACAACTGCTCAAAACGTGTTTTTGCACCTTCTGCTTCACCGCCGTGCCACAGTATCGCCTCAGTCAGACTGCTGGCGCGACCATCGTGCAAAAAACGCGCGTCCGAGTCTTGTGCTACGATTCCAATACCCCATAATGGCGGTGTACGCCATTCAAAACTTTCAGCATTCTTTTCTTTTACGCCATCATCAAGTCCT
Source organism: Psychrobacter sp. 1U1 (assembly GCF_051847535.1). NCBI lineage: Bacteria > Pseudomonadati > Pseudomonadota > Gammaproteobacteria > Moraxellales > Moraxellaceae > Psychrobacter > Psychrobacter sp. 1U1. The sequence continues at coordinate 540,257 of NZ_JBPYDD010000001.1, forward strand.
GCGCCCATATCATGAAGTAATAAATCGGTATAAGGGTAGATGGTTTGTTGCGATAACAATGGAAAACGGTCACTATCGCCAGTCTTTTGCTTGGGTGTATGACAGCCAGCACAGCCGACTTGGGTGAAAAGATTGGCACCTTTATTAAAAGTTGATAAATTGCTCACCCGCCGCTCAGGAACTGCAAGCGCGGTCATAAAGTCAGTCACAGCATCCAAACTGCTGTCTGAGACCTCTGGCGTACCGCCATTGGCGGCTGTCCAACAAATTGGCTGATTAGCGGTACAGTTAGGGTCCATAAATATCGAAGTGGTTAAGCCCATATCTTGCGACATGGCGTTGGCGTTTTGGGTACGCAGACTTGAATTAATCGCTTTCCAACCAAAGCGGCCAATTCGCTCATAAGCACCTTCGTTAACCCAGTGCACACGGCCACTGATTTCATCTTTATTGTCATCGTTAGCATCGGCGGCAGCGATAATACTGGCTTCAGGGATGAGATTAAGTAAGCCCATACCGACCAGTTGCGGCGAGATACGTCCGCTAATAGCGGTATCTCCTAAAGGTTGGTTGGAGTCCGTTGGGGTAAATTCGAATCTGATACTTTTAGAATTTTTATCGTCTTCAACAGTAGCGATATAGCGCATTTTACCTTCGGTAGCGATACTGGCGTCGATACTTTGATGCTGCATTTGCTCACCATAATAAGCATGAGCCAGTCCTTGTTTATCGCCTAGTCTAAATAAAATAGCGTCGCTTAGCTCACCGTCGCTAGCATAGATAGGTTTGCGCCCCTCTGCGCTATGGCACTGAGTACAGGCATTGGCATTAAACAGTGGCCCGACACCATCAAATAACACGCGGCCTTGATTGGCGGGCGTCCATTCGGTGATAAATAACTCACGCCCAGGCGAAACGCCGCCTAAGGCACTACTCGGTAAATTGGGCATGATCTGCAAAAACGGCTGCGAGATATCAGCTGTGATAGTGGCGCTGCCGCCTGCTGGTAGCCAATCGGTATCGGCTTCTGTCTCATCAGGTGTATTTGATGAGGGAGGGTTGCTAGGCAAGCTGGGGCTGCTAACTGTATTATCCTCATTATCGTCTGAGCCACCGCAAGCGCTCAGTACCAGGGTCGTCGCTAAGCAGAGCAGGGCATTACGCATAGCGGGTAGTGCTGATATGGGTAAAATGGTTGGTCGATGGAGGCAATAAGACATGGAATTACCTAAAATAGTCATAAATCAGTACAATCAAGTAATGAATAAAAATGAGTAAGCTTGATCGTTAATTAAAAAGGGCGACATAAAATATGCAGCCCCTTTTTTTACTTAACGATTATGTTTTTTTAGCTCTTTATAAGTGTTAATCAGCAAGTTTGAAGGACATAAGCCATCGTTGCTTATAGCTGACTTGGCAAGTTCACAGGGATAGGGGTGTTATACATCCAGACATGCGTGGTGTCTTTATTACCCAATGAACCCTCAAAGCTCCAGCCCCACGTAAATAAAAAACCATACTGAAGAGATGGACTGTTATCTGGGTTGAGCGACTTTTCATGAGCAACAAGATGCATAGCGCCCATTGCCATATTGTCGATGTTGTTTAGATTGGGCAGTTTGTCAGTTGGCTCATCTAGGTCATTATAGATGGTTTTACCTGCACCATTTGTTTCGCCAAACATGCCCCAAGGGTATACCTTGCCATCATCTAGTAAGGCGTAGCTGGCATTGCCATTAGCATAAATACGGCGAATATCTTTACCCTTGAACCATGGTAGTTTGGTAGGTGTTGCAACGATATCGTCCCAAGCTTTTTCGGTATCACCAAATAGCTCACCGTTGTAGCCTATTTGGCTTGTGGCATTGAGTCCCCAACCATAAACCGACTCTTTATTGGTCAAAGCCAATACATGGTCACGGCCAGCGGCAAGTTGAGTGACTTTTTCTACCTCTTTAGCAACACTATCATCAGCGATTTGAGTATCATCACTTTGACTGTTTTTAATGATATTTATAAGGACAGGGGTTGCATTGATATTGACGCAATCATTGGCACTGGTACAGGCTTCACCTTTTCCAAAATTGGCATAAGCGTCGCTACCCCAGCCCCAAACTTGTCCTTTATCATCTAAAGCGTAGGAGCTATTGGCACTGGCAACTACTTGCACGATATGTCCAATGTCAGTTGCTGCTGAGAAGTCTACTTTGACCGGTATGCTACTACCGTCTGTACTAGGAGCAGAGTCATTACCAAGCTGTCCTACATCGTTAGCACCAAATGCCCATATACTGCCATCTTTGGTCAGTACTAGATTGTGCTTGTAACCGGCTGCCACCATGATTGCATCCTCGATACCTTGAACAGCACTGATATCAAGGCGACAGTCTTCAACTTGACTACAGCTATTACGACCTGTTTCGCCGCGTCCCAATTGCCCATATTTATCTTCGCCCCAGCTGTAAACTTGTCCGTTTTGGTCAATAGAGAGCGAATGGTTTTGATTAAAACTAACAGATATTAGGTTTTGTGGCGCATTGTTTATGAGCATCGGTGTATCTGGGTGTCCCATGACATCTGTTATTTTCGTGGTCAGTCCAAGACCGGTTTGACCATAATTGTTTCGCCCCCAACTATACAACTGTCCGTCACGAAGGGCAGCAGTATGTGAGCCACCTGCCGCGATATTATCGCCTAGATAGATGGTTTTGGTAGAGCGCATAATGTTACCAGCGTTATCCGTCGCTTCTAGGGTTATTTTATTGTGGCCCAACGCTAAAAAAATAGACTCATTAAAATAGCCTTCAGCATCGATCTTCAGCGTATGGACTGGCTCTTCATTAAGTTGATAAGTAAATGACTTGATCCCGCTGTTATCTTGCACTTGTCCTGAGACGAATACGGCGGCAACGGCACTATAACCATCGGAAAAATTGCTGTCGGTCGTCAGTAATGGCGGTGTCCCATCGATAATAGGGGTTGTCGCTTTTTGGTCATCGCCACAAGCGGCTAACCCCAGTACAGTAGTAACAATGGCTAGTGCTCGAGCTAAATGGGATAAACGCATAAAACCTCAATAAGTGCAAAATATATGCAAAGTAGGATAAATATCAGGAAAGATATTAGAAATATTAGATGCGAATAATATTACAAATAAGAATCATTATCAATATAAAAATAAGAATGGGGATAAATATAGTAGCTTGGCTATTATTTTGTATTAAGCATACGTCTCCAACAGACACAAAAAAGCTGAGACATGCTCAGCTTTTTGGTTTAATTCTAAGAACGTTTTTATGCCTTTAACAATGCCTGAGTAAATCAGTCGTTTTCTAAGAAAGAGCGCAAGTGCTCAGAGCGTGAAGGGTGACGCAGTTTACGCAAGGCTTTTGCTTCAATCTGACGAATACGCTCACGAGTCACATCAAACTGCTTACCGACTTCTTCTAGGGTATGATCCGTTGGCATATCGATACCAAAACGCATTTTTAGGACGCGTGCTTCACGTTCGGTCAAGTTGCCAAGTACATCACGAGTGGCTTCTTGTAGGCCAGCTGCCGTGGCGTCATCGACAGGACTTGAAATAGTACCATCTTCAATAAAGTCACCTAGGTGTGAGTCTTCATCGTCACCAATAGGAGTTTCCATAGAGATCGGCTCTTTGGCGATTTTTAGCACTTTACGGACTTTAATCTCGTCCATCTCTAAGCGTTCGCCCAATTCTTCAGGCGTTGGCTCGCGGCCCATTTCTTGTAGTAGCTGACGTGAGACGCGGTTTATTTTGTTAATGGTCTCAATCATATGTACAGGAATACGAATGGTACGTGCTTGGTCAGCGATAGAGCGGGTAATGGCCTGACGAATCCACCATGTGGCATAGGTTGAGAACTTATAACCGCGGCGATATTCAAACTTATCCACCGCTTTCATCAGACCAATATTACCTTCTTGAATCAAATCCAAGAACTGTAGGCCACGATTGGTATATTTTTTGGCAATAGAGATGACCAAACGCAGGTTGGCCTCGACCATCTCTTTTTTGGCACGGCGGGCTTTGGCTTCACCAATCGCCATACCGCGTGCCACATCTTTCATATCGTTGATTTCCATGTCGAGCTTTTGCTCGTAATCACGGATTTTACGTTGTAGCAAAATGACATCATCGATGACTTTTTCTAAGTTTTCAGCAAAAGCAGGCTTGCCTTTTAGGCGCTCAGTGAGCCAATCTACGTTGGTTTCGTTACTTGGGAAAGTCTTACGAAATTCAGAGCGCGGCATACGACCACGGCGGATTACCAAACGCATGATCTGACGTTCATGCTTGCGCACGTCATCATACACATCATGCATGATAGCCATGACTTGATCTGACATACGGTTATTAAGCTTCAACATCATAAAGCGGCTGGCAAGCTGCTCATAGGCTTCGTCAGCTTGTACGCTACCGCGGCCGTAATCAAGCAGTGCTTGTTTGGCTTTGATAAATAAATGTTCAATCTCTTCTAAACGTAGGCGTACTTCTTCTGGATCGATACCGCCCGTTTCTTCTTCAGCCTCATCGCTGTCATCAACCTCTAAATCATCGCTGTCTTCATCATCGTCGTCATCATCTTTTTCCGCCTCAGCTTTTGCATTGGCTTTCGTTTTCATGACTAAGATTTTTTCTTTTTCTCGCTCTTTTTCTTCTTTAGCTGCGGCGATGTCTTCGTCTGTTTCAGGATCTAAAAAACCAGTGATAACGTCAGAGAGTTTCTTTTCGCCGTCATGTACTTTTTGATATTCATCAAGAACGAATTGTACCGTACCTGGCCAGTAAGCCATCGCATGCTGTACATCACGAATACCTTCTTCAATACGCTTGGCGATAGCAATCTCGCCTTCACGGGTCAACAGATCAACTGTACCCATCTCGCGCATATACATACGAACAGGATCGGTAGTACGGCCGGGCTCAGTTTCAACAGAGGCCAATACTGCCGCTGCTTCATCAGCTGCCATATCATCATCGCTTGAATCATCGTTCATCAAAATATCATCAGCGTCAGGCGCAGCCTCAAATATTTTGATGCCGACGTCAGTGAGCATTTGGACGATGTCTTCGATCTGATCGCTTTCTGTAATAGAGTCAGGCAGCTGGTCATTCACCTCAGCATAGGTAAGATACCCTTGCTCTTTGCCCATTTGGATTAAGGTGGCCAGTTGAGACGTGGAATTGGAAACTGACTTGTCGCTCATAAATACTCACTTGCTTGCGTCGGGCATTTTCGTAAAATAACAGACTATCGCTTGTAGGGTGCGTTGATCTAATCAGTAGATTGATCATATGAAAAGCGTAGAAAATGTCAATAATAACGAAAATGAGTTGATATGAATAAAGGCTCAAAAAACTACAATATAACGGCTAAATAAAAACTTGCTAAAAATACTACTCAAAAATAAAGCAATATGGCTATCTTTAAAAACAACGGTATTTAAAAATAGTGTGACTCAAAACAACAGCCAATATTGACAACGGCATAGTTTAACACAGACCACCGCTTTCAAGCACAAGACAGCCAATCAGTTGCTGCATATATTATAGTCCATGTGTGCTTGCCATAATCATAGATGATGGGGGCAATAATCTATGTTTTAAAGGGCAAATATTTTATCTGCTATTGAATCACCTAAAATGGTCTTAAATTAAGACTAAACGCTGATCATTGATGCAGATTGCTCTGCTTGCTGTGCTCGCATCCAATCATTTAGAAGTTGCGTCTGTTTGCGTACGATCGCAAGTCTAACATGATCCGGATTCTTGATAAGATCTTGCATCTTTCTTTGCATATTAAGCTTGAGTAGCTGCATCACTAGGTTTTCGATCAACTCATCAACGCTTAAAATATTTCTTGTGGTCAAGGTCTTATAAAAAGCGCCCCAACTACGGCTTAATGTTTCTTGAGTGATAGGCTGTAGGTTTGACATAATAAAATGCGCAGCAGCGTTGGCATCTGTTGGTAAATAAAACAAGCAGCGTTTGATTGTATTGACAACATCGAGCAAAGCGGTATCCTGCAAGTCCTCCCATGCTAGCGGACGAAAAGCATCTAAAGGTGCTTTTTGCTTGATATGGGCAGGGAAGTCTAAACGATTGATACCTGCTTTTTGCCAGATTGACTCAATGGTGTCTTCTTGCAGTACGCGGGGCTGAAACAAAAAACACAGCTGCAGCTGTTGGCTGATGGTCATGTCACCATCAAAATCAAGCAGCGCGTCTTTGGCTTCGACATTTTGGCTGCGCTTACCACCCAGCTTTTGATATATATCGTTATTTAGCAAATACCGAAAACTACTGCCTTTCGGTAACGCAGTGGTCAAGCTGCGCACTTGTGACATTAGCTTGGCTTTGCCTTCTGCCAATGCCAAATCGTAACGCTCACTCAAATAGGCAAAAATGTATTGTGACAAGGGTTTGGCATTGGCGATTTGTTCACGCATGGCCTCACTGCCGTTTGCTTTTATAAAAGTATCAGGATCATGACCGTTGGCCAAGGTCAAAAACCGTAGTTCCTTATCATCAGCGAGTACTGGTAGAGCAACCTCAAGTGTGCGCCAAGCCGCTTTTTGTCCTGCGCTATCACCATCAAAACTGAGCGTTAGTGTGGGGTTTAGGGTCAGTAAACGTGAGATCTGGCTTTCATTGATGGCGGTACCCATAGAGGCTACTGCGCCATAAATACCTGCTTGGTAAAGGGCGATCACATCCATATAGCCTTCGACCACTAGCCAGTGCTCTGCACGCTGCTGGCGTGATTCGTAATAGCCATATAGTACATGTTGTTTATGAAAGACAGGCGAGTCAGACGAGTTGATGTATTTGGGCTTCACGTCATCGTCTAAAGCGCGACCACCAAACCCAATCGTGCGTCCTTGATTGTCTCGAATCGGAAAGATAACCCGATCACGGAGCAAATCATAATCACGTCCAGACTCTGACTGCCGTACTAAACCCAAGGCTTTAAGCCCTTCGATATCTTGCGGGAACTGATGCTCAAGATGCTGCCAACCAAATGGCGCATAGCCCAGCCCAAAAGTCTCAAAAGTTTCTTGGGTAATACCGCGGGTCATAAAATAATGCTTGGCATGGGGATGCGTGGTTAGATTGTGCTGATAAAACTGTTGAATCTGATTTAATAATTCATATAAGTTACCATCTTGCTCAGCATGGCTACTGCTGTCGCCAGACAGCCCCATTGCTGTCTCTGTTAACCACGCCGGTGGATAGCCATTTTCGGTATCGTTTTGATACTCTGCGCCATAAGTGTCTATTGGGTAAGGAGTTGAGTCGTAAGGATCTAACGGTGGATAATCATCGTACCCATTGCTGTCATCGTAAGCGGGTTGGTCGTTATACCCGAGTTGACTTGCGCCTTGATTACTTAAGTTAGATACGACAGAAGGAGTATGTGCGGTCTGTGCTGCGCTGTGACGGTCCACAGTCGGACTGGGCACTGATGGTGGAATAGGCTTAGATGCTCGGCGTTGATAACTGACGTTACGTTGTTCATCTTTTGGCACTTCAATGCCAGTTTGTTTTGATAACTCATTGACCGCTTCGATAAAGGTTAAGCTTTCATAATCGCGCAAAAAGCTAATGGCGTTACCGCCGACATTACAGCCAAAACAGTGATAAATGTTTTTTTGTGGATTGACATAAAACGAAGGCGACCTTTCGCCGTGGAACGGACAGCACCCTTTATATTCACTGCCAGCACGTTTAAGCGTGGTGTGACGACCAATGATACTGATCAAGTCAGCTTGGCTGTTTAATTGTTCAAGAATATGATTGGGGATACTCATGAGAAAGGACAGTTTATCATAGAATAATACAAAAGTTATTTTAACACTTTTATTCTTTGCAATAAGTACTTATAGATTATTAATGTATATGTAACACACAATGAGTGCTACTTTACATGAAGAAATAGCCTAAGTAGCTAAAAAATTGAACTTATGACTCATAGTCTAAATTTTATGTATTAATACACAAAAGACAAAGCTCAGCTAATGACAAAATAATGATAAATGAGGTTTGTTAAACCAACAAGCAAATAAGACCAACTATATAGTTGATCTTATTTTTAATAGCTCATAGACGAGTATAAGAATAGCAGAACAAGTGTAGCGAGCGTTTAGTTATTATCATCCAAGTCTACCGTATTGCTATCATTTGGTAGTGTGGTACGGCGCATGGGGTTCATGTTTTGTGGGTCGACACTTGCTTCTCTAGCGGTAGAACCTGTGCTGGCCTGATTGGTCACGCGCTCAGTTGCGCTTTCAGGTAGACCCAAACCTACATTTACACCGCTGTTGCTGCGGGTTGGTGCGCCGTTAGCGGCGGGGGCAGCAGCATTATCAGCTGGCAATCTGAGCTGAGTGGCCGCTCGAACGGTTTGAGTTTTGGTGGCGCCAGTATATTCACCGTTGTTCATGGGCACATCTTTTAAGCTTGCACGACCAAGCTGACCAAAGGTTAGCTTATTCAACCATGAGCGGTCAGTTTTGGTAGAGAGTCTGACACGGCCATCATTCGTGAGCCATTCAGGGTAGTTGATTTGCAGTAAAGTTTTATACTCTTGTGCCAAATCAGTTAATCCTAACTGCTGATGACTATAAGCAAGAATAGCAACCGCCTCTGGTACCGCTTCACTAAGTGGGTAGTATTGAAATACCCATTTGGCACGGTTAACCGCGGCGACGTGTGCTTCACGTTCGATATACCAGTTGGCTGCGGTCAGCTCACTACGGGCAAACTGATTGTAAATAAAAGTCATACGCTGCGCTGCGTCTGGCGCATATGGGCTGTTAGGGTATTTATTAATCAACTCTTGAAAATTGGCAAAGGCAATACGTAAATAGGCAGTATCGCGCTCAGATTGATCCATTTTGAACAGCTTAATACCCTCAGATGAGCCTTGCATATTGGCCACACCGCGTACGTAATATGCGTAGCTTACTTGCGGGTTAGCAGGATAGAGATTGATGAAACGATCTGCACTTGCTGCCGCTGTCTCAAAGCTACCACTTGCATATTGAGCATACATAATATCAAGGAGTGCTTGTTCAGCATATTGTCCCGTCGGGTAAAAAGTACGTAAACTGGTCAGATCCTCAATCGCCTGTATGTAGCGGCCTTTATCAATCTGAGTAATAGCATCGTTATAGTAATCTTGCTCTGATTTTTCAGCGGTTTCGACCGCGTCACTGTCTGTATTCGTCAGATTTTTAAAAGTCTGACAGCCAACCAAGTTTACACTTAGAGCAAGCAAGGTTACTGACGAGATTTTGATAAAGGTGTTGCCAATAGGGCGCATACTTCTTCTCCGGCACAAGGCGCACAATAGCGGTGACGCTATCGTACTAATAACAAAGTTAATGATAAAAGGCTAATTATTAAATTATAAGGTAATAACGTCCAAAACAGCAAAGCAACGAGACATAAAGTAACTAGTGGCTTATAGTTGAACATAGCATACAGCAAAATCACGTTTACTTTATAGAATAACGTCTGCTTCGTCTATTCTTCTGTGCGCTATTTTGTAGCCAGATAGCACAGCAAAGTCTGACACAACAAATTTTGGACAGTTTAGCATGAGCGTCTTTTATGAGCGATGACAATTGTGGCTATTCCACTATAATATACAGTAAATTACGGCAACGTTATATTATAGAGAGTTACTATTATGGCTATTTATTTGGCAAATTTTTAGTAGTAAAGAAGAGATAACTGTCTGTAAGCATAGGGGGAAAAGCGCTTAGCATGGTACACTATGACGATGTTTAACCAGCTTTTTATTGAGAGTCTGAAAGTTCTTACTTAAGCATCTAATGAATTGCGGCTTTATCGCTTTATAAAGTTAATCCTTATGACCTGCTCATTTGTGAATTAGGTCACCTACGAATCTGCTATGAATAATAATGCTATGACCACAAATATAACACCGAAACAAACGTCTGATACCGAATTGGTGGCGCAACAGTCATCTATAGAGGATGGATTGACCACCAATGGCTCAAGCCTTGATGTTGACTCGCTTGATGAGAATTTGTCTGATGATGAGCAAGCATCTGATTATGAAGAAATCAACGACGATGAAGATCAAGATGAATACGCCAGCTCTATAGCTGGGCAAGTCTTACCGCAAGTGATTGACATAACGCATACGGTAACTGAGAAGGAAGCGGGTCTACGTATAGACAAGCTTGCCTCACAGGTTTTTACTGACTTTTCACGAGTGCAGTTACAAGGCTGGGTTGGTGATGGTAGTTTGTTATATAACGGTAGCGTACAAAAGCCCAAACAACGTGTCAAAGCGGGAGATGTGATACATCTATCTACGACATTGCAGCAGCATAGTGAAGATCAGCCAGAAAATATCGCCATCGATGTCGTTTATGAAGATGATGACGTACTGGTGATTGATAAGCCTGTCGGCATGGTGGTTCATCCAGGGGCGGGCAATCAGACAGGCACTTTGGTCAATGCTTTGCTATACCATTATCCTCAGCAGCATCACTTGCCACGCGCAGGCCTTGTACATCGAATTGATAAAGATACCTCAGGGCTCTTACTGATTGGTAAAACCAAGCCTGCGCAAATGGCTTTGATGGAGCAGCTCAAAGACAAATCTGTTTATCGTCACTATCAGTGTGTCGTAGCAGGGGATGCAGCAAGCTTACTGCGTCATCGCCGTATCGATGCACCAATTGGTCGTCATCGCAATCAGCGCACAAAGATGACGGTGATGACCGCTGGACGTGAGGCCGTAACGCACTTGTTAAATGTCACACCGCTTAATGATAATTACTGTTTACTGGACGTCGGTCTTGAGACGGGTCGTACCCATCAGATTCGTGTACACCTAAGCCATATCACTTATCCAATAGTTGGAGATCGTGTCTATGGAGGACGTCGCCAACTGCGAGCAGGGTTGACAGAAGAGCAGCGCCAAGCGATTGGTAATTTTCCAAGACAAGCGTTGCACGCATATACTTTGGGGTTTGTCCACCCAACGACGGGTGAAGATATCGAAGTGACCACTCCTATTCCTGAAGATATGCAAAAACTCATATCAGTGCTAACTGATGGTTATGATGACGAATAAAATATGACAGATAAACTTCCCCTGACAATGCTGGCACAGCTCAATGAAGTGACAGTATTCCAAACAGCCGCCTATCATACCGCTGGTTTTGTGCATGCTGATATTAAGCATAAAACGCTTGAAGATCAAAAACATCAACCAATGCTGCAATCAAAACAAGCAAGCTATGGTGAGTTAAATCTTGGACTGCACGTTGCTGATGATCCTGTACAGGTATTGGATAATCGTATGCGTTTGCTAGCGACTATCAATCAGCAACTGACAATCCAACGGCGTGCTCCTATCAGTAGTGTGTACTGGGTAAATCAAGTTCACGGCAAGCAGATCTATGATGTAGACGCAAGCCCGCTTAGTATGCGTCCAGTAGATGCTGATGCAATGGTCAGTAAGCGAGATGGTTTGGGACTTGCTATCATGACAGCCGATTGCGTACCAATCGTATTATATCAACCAGCAAGCGGCCAGATTGCAGCGATTCATGCAGGCTGGCAAGGACTTGCCTGCGGGGTCATTCCAACGACGATAAAGCGTTTTACAGAGTCTGGCGAAATCAAAGCGTGGATAGGCGTTTGTATCAGTCAAGAGAACTACGAGGTTGATAGTCAGGTTCGAGATAAGCTGCTAGCAGGTTGCATCGAAAATCAGTCGTTGTCAGTACAAAGTATAAGTAGTACTGAGCGCTTCGATCAGTTATATGCGGTAGATTCCGACGTTCATAGCTCGACTAATACGGACTTGTATACAGATAAAATTAAGCTTGATTTACCAAAGATAGCTGCCGATCAGATAAGCAATGCTGGCGTGACATTAGCAAATGAAACCTCGATAAGCTGTAGTTACGCTGATTCTAGCTATTATTCGTATCGGCGCCAGACGCATTTGCAGCAGCCAGCAACGGGGCGTATGGCATTAATTATTGTGCGTAGTTAAGCTAAAGCACTAACAAAAAGTGTTTAGGCAGTAATAAAAAGAGCAGGCTAAAACCTGCTCTTTTTATTGCCGTTTCAACAGACTCATTTATATTAGCATACAGAATCATTGGACTTTGGTACCGAAAGCCCGAATAGCGGACGTAAGTATAAGGCTAAAAAAGTACCGGCCATAGCAAGTATGCCCCAAATGTAGCCATGCAAGCTAAAAGATGCGATGCCGCCGAAGTAAGCGCCAATGTTACAGCCAAATGCTAAACGTGCACCGTAACCCATCATCAGACCACCAATGACTGATGCTGCAAAATTACCCACAGTAATCTGAGTAAACTTGAATAGACCGCCCGCCGCTGACGCAATAAACGCACCAATGATAATACCGATATTCAATACAGTCGTTGAGTCTGCAAAAATAGACGCATCAAGCGCCGCTGCATTCGCCCCTTGCCAATAGCCCCAGCTAGCGACATCAACGCCCAAGCCGCTCGCTATCTTGGAGCCCCATAAAGTAAATGCTGAGGTAATGCCCCAAGGCTGACCGCGCGTCAGTAACGTCAAGGCATTGAGTAGAGCAAGAACAATCGCTGCTGCAAATAGAGGCCAAGAACCACGAAAGATGCGCTTCCAGCCAGACTCAGATGGTACAGGTGCCATCTTAGGTGCGGCTCTTTTTTTCTCAACGACCAACGTAACCCAAGCGATTAAACCAAATAACGCAAGCGACACCAGCCAGGCGCCTGTATAACCAAGACCTGTAGAAGTGGCTAATGAATAGGGGGCATAAGCTGGCATCTCCTCTGTCCAAAATGGCAGATGATAAGCGCCAATCGTAGCCCCTATTATAAAAAAGATAAAAGTGATGAACATAACCGAACGTCCACCGCCTATCGCATAGAGTGTGCCAGAAGCACAGCCGCCACCAAGTTGCATGCCGACACCAAAAACAAAAGACCCAACTAAGAGGCTGACACCCAATGGCGCCACATAACCTGCGACTGGGCCGCCAAATATTGTGGTGCCATAAGCAAGAATAGGAGCAAACAATGTTACCGCGACTGCTAGCATTAGCATATGAGAGCGCATCGCCTGTCCATTACCGACAGCCATGATACGTCTAAATGCTGAGGTAAAGCCAAAACGTGCATGAAAGAGGGTATAGCCCAGCAAAAGACCAATACCTAGTAGCAAAGATTGGGAGATATGCTGAGTGTCAAGTAAATGAATGAGTAGTAGCAGGCCTGCTATTACGCCGCCGGCTATTAATACTTTTTGCGGTGCATTGAGTGCCAGACTACCTCTTACAATGGGGTCTTTTGCATCATTTACAGGCTGAACTCTAGTGGTGGTATTTAACGTATTCAAGGCAATGACATCCTTCTCCGATGCATGTGATCGAATGTGATTTGTATAAGTATTTATATAAGAATAGGAAGTAGGGTTATGAGACTCGTTTGATGCTTTTAATAGTGTATAAGTAAGCGCTCCATCATAATCTTATTGTCATCAAAGTAAATATTAGCGCATTAGAAGAATAAGAATAAGTATATGACAATATGGAATAGGCTGTTTATTACTGACTATTTAACATTGATAGACGGTGACATTGCTTATTAATTCTTGCTTGCTGATGGATAAAGCGTAGTATCTATTACACAAGAATAATTGATAATGTGTAAAATATCGCTACAGTGTGCATTAATAAATGATGAGCAGTAATAAGCTGGTACTCATTAAAACATGCCTGTTACAATATGCTTGAATTTACCGAAGTCTACCGCATATCAGGTAACAAGCATTTGCACTAGCTATACTGGTAACTTGTCCCATCATATTTTGAGGGATTTAGAGCAACAGTACCCTACCGCTGAATCAATTACTTATTATCCATTATTAGAGTTTGTATGAATACACCAACCAAAGCATTTTTATCTACCAAAAACGCGCCGAATGTATCGATTGCTGTTATTTTTCATAGTAACTATGGACATACCAAGCGCGTCGCAGAAGCGATCGTACAAGGCGCACATAAACAACTGCCAACAGCGCAAGCAAAAGCGATCGATGTCCATGATGTCGATTGGGATTTTGTGGATCAAGCTGATTTGCTGGTATTTGGTAGCGCGGTATATATGGGCAGTGTTACCGCTGAATTTAAGACTTTTATGGATGAAACCTCAAAGCGCTGGTATCACCGCAAATGGGAGGGCAAGTGGGCAGCGGCTTTTGCCAACTCAGGCGGACTAAGTGGGGATAAGCTTGCAGTGTTGCAGCAGATTTCATTGTACGCTATGCAGCATGGCATGAACTGGATTGGTTTACCATTGATGCCGACAGGCCATGAGTCTCACGACTTAAACCGTTTATCGAGCTTTTTAGGATTGATGACCCAATCGCTTGATGGTCCACCTGAAAAAACCCCAGGTAAGGGTGATATTGATACCGCTATTTGGTTCGGCGATCACTTAGCAAAGACAATTATCAAGCATCAGCCAGTTAACGAAACCTCATAGTTTAAAATTTCGTATTTATAAGTAAGCAACCATTAAAACATAAAAAGCAGACGTCAATATTGATGTCTGCTTTTTTGTGAGCTCAGTTAATAATGATCTATATCCGTGGTGGATAAATTAAGGTTGGAAGTCACAGGGATAGGGCTATCAAAAAGTAGCAAGGACTGACAGCCAGTAAAAAGCAGCATCGGTATCAACATGCAAAAAAGGTTAAAGGGTTTCATAGTGGTTTTTAGCCTACCTTTCATAAAATTTGAATTAAAGCTTGAATAAAGACCTGATTAATCGTACCGAAATGACAGTTTTAAACCATGACTGAAGCTACAGCGTCTGGTGAGCCTCCATCATAATCCAAACATAAGAATATGCAACCATCTACTTTCACTCAAGAATTTTTTTGCTAAAAGTAGCTAAATTAATTTAAAACAGCATTTTTTGTCTTTTTAGATTGTATAAGTTGGTAACTTGTGATTGTGAGTTTTTCTTTGGAAAACTATCTACAGCCTTTGTATGTATTGTGTGTCTGCTATTGTTACTATAATTCGTATATATGAATAAATACGTAAGATTTTATATGATTGTTAAATGTACGTTATATAAGTTATCGGGTAGTTATTTTTCTTAGTTTATGTTTTTAAAGACTTTTTTATCTAAATTTTGAATATTATGTATTTTATTAACTTGAAATCTAAAGTTACTTAGTATTTCGGCATGATTTTTTAACTTTTGTAAAAAAATGAGATAAATAGGTTAATATTCAAGCAATGTTAGCGAAATAGTTTTACCTTTATATGAGTAAACAGAAGCTAATTGTCATACTAACGCAATAATTAACAAAAGCTAGCTCCTTACGGATAAGCAGCTGGCACTTAAAACAACATAAGCTTTCACCATGTTTACCTTATATTTATTAAACAATTAGAACATTAATAAGCTATTCACTGTTAAAGATTGCTGGGTGTTTTGCTATTGTTTTTATTTGACAATATTGTTGTATAACGAATTGTTGTCTAACGACCTTAGTTCTGCCAGCCATTATGTGCCAGCTATATGAGGATATTATGAAGCCACTTTCTATGATGTTATCGGTGCTTGTTATTGGTTTCACTTCCAGTACGGTAATGGCTGAAGGTGCTAGTCTATCAAGCGCCAGCCTACCCAACGTAAGCCCTGCCAATAGCGATTTGGTCAATCGAGGAGCGTATATCGCGCGTGCAGCTGACTGTATGGCTTGTCATCGCGAAGACTATACTGGCGGTGTCGCACTTGAGACCCCAATGGGTAAGATTTATGCAACCAACATTACGCCATCGAAACGTTATGGTATCGGTAACTATACCGAAGCCGATTTAAGAAAAGCCCTCAAAGAAGGTCGTGCGCCTAATCATATGCTTTATCCAGCCATGCCGTACCCTTCTTATAATGGTATGAAGGATGAAGATATCAGCGCACTATTTGCCTATCTACAAACGGTTCCTGTCGTAGATGAAGCGCCTGATTATGAAACCGATCTACCGTTTCCGTTTAACTTTCGCAGTCTGATGTTAGGCTGGAACATGCTCAATGTCCCTTCTACAGAGAGCCGTGAAGGATTGACACAGACGCAGCAGCATGGTGAGTATTTGGTTAATAACCTTGCTCATTGCGGGACTTGCCATACCCCGCGTAACAGTACGATGGGTTTTGATAACGACAATTATTTGTCAGGAGCGCAGCTTGGGACATGGTATGCGCCCAATATCACTCCTGATAAATCAAGCGGTATAGGCAATTGGAGTGAGCAAGACATCGTCACTTACTTGCGTACAGGTGAGCTGGATCAACGAGTCTTTGCTGGTGGACCTATGGGAGAGGTGGTATCGCACAGTACTCGCTATTTAAAAGACACAGATCTAAACGCAATTGCCTCTTATCTTAAGACCGTACCTGTCGTACAAACAGATGATAAGGTTCATCCGGTCAATGCATCCCGTCTGACAGCCCCACTCAATGAATCAATCACTCATGACCTGCTTGCCCAAAAGGACTACTTAGCGCAGGCGAAAGCTGAGGTTCAAGGTGGTAGTAATTCGCCAGAAGCATTATACCTTGCTGCTTGTGGTAGCTGTCACGGTGTTGATGGTTATGGCCAACCGGATGCTCGTTATGCACCTATTGTGGGTCTAAGCAGTATCCGCCGTGAAAAGCCGGATGGTTTAATCAATGTTATTCTTCATGGTGTTGATGGCGCAACCAATACCAGTCCTAAGATGCCAGGCTTTTCAGAAGAGTTAAGTAGTGAGCAGATCGCTGGTATTAGCAATTATGTACGTGTCAAATTTGGTAGTTTAAATAGCAGTGATGTCAATGCTGCTGATGTCGAGCGCGTGGCAACGACTGGTGCCGATCAGCCTTTTTTGATTAGGTACGCAGGTCTGCTTGCGATACTAGGTATTATCGTAGCTATCGTCATTATCATATTTATTGTACGAGCGATCATACGTTCTAGGCGTCATAGTTAGTTGAATCAATGAATTTAACTAGCAATACAGACAACTTAATAAACGCGTGTTAGGCGCTTATTATAAGACATAGATTCAGTGTAGGTCGGTAGAGTATTAAAGCTTAGCATCATAGATAAATTATATGAGCTGAACCAATAATAAAAGTGAGTACCTACCGCCATACACGAAAGTCTACTTTAAGGATATTACTATGAAAGACATGCTTCAATCACCAACGCGGCGCCAACTGCTCTCGATGATCGGTAAGACGGCTGGTGCAACTGCGATGTATCAAGCAATGACTACCTTAGGATTTGCATCTGAGTCTAGCTTTAAAGAATCGATGGACCTAAAAGGAGCGCCTCCAGGAGCGAGTATTGTCATTCTTGGTGCAGGTCTTGGTGGTCTCACTGCAGCTTATGAGCTACGTAAAGCCGGTTATGATGTTAAAGTGCTTGAGTTTCAAAATCGCGGTGGTGGACGTAGCTGGACGCTCAACAGTGGTGACAAATATACCGAGCTTGGCGGTGAGGAAGTTACCTGTGATTTTGAAGAAGGTAACTATTTTAATGGCGGGCCTTGGCGTTTACCAAGTCATCATTATGCTGTATTTCACTACTGCAAGAAGTTTGGTGTTGAGATGCAACCTTTTATTCAGACTAACGACCGAGCTTATCTGCATCGCTCTACGCACTTTGGCGGGGTGCCGCAGCGTTTAGGAGATGTAAAAAACGACATACAAGGCAATGTGGCTGAGCTGCTATCAAAGGCCGTCAACGTTGGTGGTCTTGATCGTTCAGTGAATACTGAGGATAAAGAAAAGTTGCTTGAGGGCTTAAAAGGCTGGGGCGTACTAGACAAAGACTATCGCTACAGAGCCAGTAATGAGACTACCAAGCATCGCGGTTTTAGCGTCTTTCCTGGTGGTGGCCTGATGCCCAACGAAAAACCCTCGAAGCCTCTACCTATCGGTGAGATATTGGACTCTGGCATGTGGTCAGATATTTATGCCAATCACATGACTTATGGCCATCAACCAACGATGTTTCAGCCAGTAGGCGGTATGGGCAAAATCGGTGATGCGTTCACTCGTGAGTGCCGCGATATGATTGAGTTTAATGCCAAAGTCACTAAGATTCATCAAGACGAAAGTGGTGTAACTGTCAATTATGTCGATAGCAATAGTCCAGATGGTGCGACCAAGACCATACGTGCTGACTGGTGTGTCTGCAATATTCCGCTAACGGTATTGACTCAAATTGATATCAATGTCTCAAAGCCGATGAAAAAAGCAATGGCAGCCGTACCTTATGATACCTCTTATAAGGTGGGCCTCGAGTTCAACCGCCGCTTTTGGGAAGAAGATGAGTGGATCTATGGCGGCTTGACCTATACTAATATGCCCATTACGCAAATCGCTTATCCTTCAGAAGACATGTTTAAAACAGGTACTGGAGTGTTATTAGGTGCTTATGGTTTTGGCCCGACCTCTTATAAGTTTAATACATTAACACCAAAGGAGCGTATTAACGTCGCCCTTGCTTATGGCAAATACATCCATCCACAGTATCCAAAAGAGTTCCGTGCAGGTACGTCAGTGGTATGGCACCGCATTCCGTGGACCTTAGGGTGTTATGGTATTTGGAGCGAGTCAAGCCGTGAGCAGTATTATGATCAGCTGTGTAGTATCGACAACCGTATTGTATTAACGGGCGAACATTGTTCACATATTCCTGCATGGCAAGAGGGCGCTATTTTATCCGGCATTGATGCAGCAAATCGTCTGCACAAAAAGGCAAAAATGCTTGGGTAACGTTGATAACCATAATAAATTCAGAGGCTGTCATGGATAATATAAGCATGAAGAAAACAACATTTAAGATGCTGACTGTGATATCACTTAGTATGATAAGCAGTGTAGCATTGTTAGGCTGTAGCCAAAAATCAGAGGATGTAGAGACAATAGCGAGCAAGCAAGACGCTGTACTGCCAGTTAATAATCAAGCCAGTCGTAATACTGGCGCTTGGGGAGGCGTCTATATGACTCGCGATGAGCTAAGAGCGCCTGATATCAATATCGTTGATGATAGCTCATTACCGAGCATGGAAAACGATCCCAGTCTTGCAAAGTGGGAAGCTAAGTTTGAAGGTCAAAATGCCTTTATTACTACTAATGGTAAAAAGCTATATCATGACTCATGTGCAGGCTGTCATATGCATGAAGGCGAGGGTGCTCAAGGTGCAGGTTATTACCCACCATTAGCCAATAACAGCAAAATGCAGTCGAAATACTACATTATTGATATATTGATTAATGGCTTTCGCGGTATGCCGTCATTTCATATGATGATGGACGATGAGCAAATGGCCGCTGTCACTCAATATGTCGTCAATGATTTGAACGGTTTTAAACAGACGGTCACTGCCGAAGATGTGGCGCAGCTAAGGCATGCCAATCCACCAGGTTATGATCCAAGCGAATAAGTGCATCACAACCAATCTTAGGCAATAGCTACTAATCGTAATGTATAAAAAAGCGCCCGATAATATGATCGAGCGCTTTTTTATTTGTATTAAGTAAGAAATAAGCCGGTATTAAAGCGATAAGTTTATAGAGTTAAAGACTTATTTAGGACTTGATGACCATACTGGGGAGCGGATAACGCCTTGACCAGACTTACCAAATGACTTACCTCCATTTAGGGATTTAATGGTTAAGACCCCTTTACCGCCTTGGGTTGAGGCATAGACCACACGCTTGCCATTAGGAGAGAAGCTTGGCGCCTCGTCGATACCTGTGCTACCAAGGTTGGCAGTCACTGCACCGTTGCTATTCATAATTGCAGCTGAGCGTCCGTTTAAAAACGCGATTTGTGTGCCATCACTACTAAATTGCGGACTGGTTGCATAACCGCTATTAGAGACTTTGGTCGTCCGACCTGAGCCAAACTCATAGCGATATATCTGCGGTTTATTAAAGCCTGCTCTATCAGAGACAAACACAAAAGATTTGCCGTCTGGCGCGTAGTTTGGTTGGACTTCACTGCTTGGCCAGTTTGTCAGTTTTTTAAGGTTACCGCCGCCTGCGTTCATCTCATAAATATCGGCACTACCTTCAAAGCTGCTAGAGAAGAGTATCTTGCTACCATCAGGGGAGAAAGAAGGACTTAGGTTACTGCCTTTATAAGGGGTAACGACGGTCGCTGCACCGCCGCTGACGTTTTGTACATATATTAACGGATAAGATTTATCGCGCTGTACGGTATAGGCGATACGCGAAGCATCGGGTGACCATGCAGGCGAAAATATGGAGCCTGCTACCTCAGTAATGGTTCTGGCGTTCTCGCCATCGGCATCCATAACTTTTAGGCGAGATATCTTGTCTTTTCCGCGTCCTGTCTCCTCGATATAAGCAATACGTCCTGAAAAGTCACCTGGTGTGCCAGTAATCAGCTCATAGACTTTATCAGCGATGACGTGCGCAGCATAACGTAAGCTTTCTTGATTATTATCAGCGCTTAAGCTTTGCTTTCCTTGAAGTACACGACCAGATTTGACATCAATCACCTCATAAGTAGTCTCAATTTTACTGCGGTTGGTACGGGTGCTACCGACTACTAAATAGGGGATACCTAAGCTTTGCCACACTGGTAATGTCTCTGCCAGCTCACTACTGCTACGTGGCTGCTGCGGTAGATTCTTGCTAGTCACATTCAGCTCAGTTCTACTCAAATCATTTAAGATGATGGGTGAGAGTACAGAGTCGCCAGCGAAAGGCACAAAGGCGACTTGGTTTTGTTGTACTGGAATCTCGTAGTCTAACTCTAATACGACGGGAGCCGCATATACGCTAGAAGCGATAAGTAGACTTGAGGTGCTAGCAAGTAAGCTAAGCAGCAGTTTTTTGTGAGTACGCATGACTGGATTTGGCTCCTAAAATGATACAACAATCGTTTTTTATATACTTTAATTGAGTATTACGGTAAGACAATATTGCTATTGGTGCAAGTTTTTTAAGATAAAACCAACAATAAATCAGCTGTCTATTCTCTTATTAATTGCTGCCTTTAAACCTTATGGTAAAGGTGGGGTATTTAGGATCGTCAGTATCAATCGGTAAGTGACGAGTATTTAATACCGCTTGCTTGGCCGCTTCATTGACAGCTGAATCGGGCCCTGAGACAGAAACATTAACCACATCTCCATTACTATTGACCGTTATGGTCAAGGTTGCCTGCTGAGTTGAGCCTTTAGCTGCTACCGGTGGGTTATAGTTGCGCTTAATCAAGCTTACAATCTCACTATTGCTTGCCCCGCGACTACTTGCTGATGCACTACTACTGTTCGTTGATTGCCCAGAAGTGATGGGGCTTCCAGTGACTGTCGATTTTCCATCTGCTTCTAGGCTAAAGGTTTTGTTAGCATTATTTGTACTACCCGTTTCTATCTCCAAATTGGCCTGTGTGTTATTCGGTCGTTTGATTTTAGGCGGATTATTCTCTGTATGACGAAAAGACTTTAAACGCGCGCGCTCAGCATCAAGCTGGTTTTGTTTGTCTTGTTCTACTTGGTTCAGCTCTTCTAGGGCGGTCTCATCTAGCCGCGCTGCCAGCTCGGCCATATTACGCTCATACTCTTGCATCTGCTCAATACGCCGCTGATGCTGCTCTTGACTCATTAATACTGGTTGGTCCGCTGGAGCATCGGAGCGCGTAAATACAGACTCTCTTTGCAGGCTTGATGAGGCGTTTGTTTGACTGACATTATCGTTGTTATCTGCAGTTATAGGCTCACTGGTCTCTGTATTACTACTAGCTGCCTGCGCTTGCATCGCTGCACGGTTGGCCAATATTTGTCCTTGCATCTCAGCCAACTCTTGCGGCGTGACCATAGTGGTTTCAATATTGCCAACGGTTTCTAATTCGGGCTGCTGGTAGGTATAGACCAGCAAGCCAAGTACGATGCCATGAGCCAATAGACTTAATAGCATAGGTAGGGTCAGCCCATCACCTTCAGGCGCAGTTGGAATATAGACGGCAGGAGCATTATTCATGGTTGTGATACTCATTGACGTGTGTCATCAGGTTGTCTACTTATTCAAATCAAGTTGTAAAAGTAACTGTTTTTGATTTAAGCTCATTATAACGTAGGCGCAGGTAGCGGAGCACCTGTTAATAGCCCGACCTTCTGAATACCTGCTTGTTGCAAATTGGCCATCAAAGCCATGATGGCACCGTATTGATTATTTTGATCGGCGTTAATCATCACCTGCAGAGGGGGCACACCAGCGTTACTATTTTGCGATTGCAAGTTGGATAAGGTGTTAATCAATTCAGGCTCACTAATAGGCATGTCTATGTTGTTTTCATAGCTGATAAAAATCTCACCGCTACTTGTCAATGACACGATGACAGGCAGCTGGTTTTGGCTCATCGTATTGGTCTGCTCTTTTGGTAAATCGACATCGACCCCAGTAGTCAGCATTGGCGCTGTCACCATAAATATCACCAGTAGCACCAGCATAACATCGATATAGGGTACAACATTCATCTCAGCGTTGAGTGCTTTTTTCTTGCGGCTATAGGGGTTTGGTTTCATAGCCCTGTCACCTGCGCTGTGCCAATTTTGGACTCATTACTTTTATGCCCTTTATTTAGTGCATTTTGAGTGCTGGTCTCACGCTGTAGCATCCCTGTCATCTCATCGCAAAATAGAGCGCGTGACTCATATAGCTGGCCTGACTTTGCCGTAAAATGGTTATATGCCAGTACGGCTGGAATAGCTGCAAACAGTCCCATCGCCGTGGCAATAAGTGCTTCAGCGATACCGGGAGCAACTGAGGCAAGGGTCGCTTGTTCTGTCTGCGAGAGACCCAAAAACGCATTCATAATGCCCCATACCGTACCAAATAAACCCACATAAGGCGCTACCGAACCGATGCTGGCAAGGGTGGTAATACCTGACTCAAGTAGCTGCTGCTGACGACCCAGTCCAACGCGTAGTTTACGCTCGACGCCATCGATAATGTCATCTTTGGGTTGACGTTTTTTGTGCATTCTTAAGTATTCAGAAAAACCAATATAAAAGATCTGCTCAAGCCCTTGACGCTCAGGCGAGCCTTGGACACCCTGATAAAGTTTGGCCAAATCCTCACCTGACCAAAACCACGTTTCGAACTGTTCATCGAAGTTTTTGGCAGTACCGAGGCGTGCACTTAGACGAAAGATAATAACCCAACTAACCAAAGAAGCTAGTAATAGCAATCCCATCACCATCTGCACGAGCAGACTTGCTTGAGTAATAAGATCGATAATGTTTAATGATTCAGGCATGTAACAGGCTCACTGATGATTAACAACAATTGACCAAAGCTTAGGCTCTGATCAAATAACCCTAAAAGGTACAAATTATGTTTATTGTATGATAGCTAATAAATATACTTTATTATTTATTTCAATAACTTAATAAGAAGGCCGCGTTTGAATGATAGTATCTTCTTTATGACAATAATATCTCAACCCCTTAGTTTACTGTTAAATAGACAAAAGGTCATTATTAATATGTTTAATGGGCAGTAGAGAGTTTTTAGATTAATAGTTTGATAAAGTGTTTTTACCGTGTACTATTGTTTGTAGATCACATTTAATATTGATTTTAGGCGTGTAAGGCATGGGTAATGATTGAATTTGTGCACGGGTTTCTCTAGAATGTTGCGCTTTGTTACCGTTGTCTTTTTTTATGACGTCATCATTGCTTTGTTGACGTCATCTTTATTTTAGACACAAATAAACTTGTTCTTTTCACTGGCCAGTTGGGATTGACCCTTATGAATGCAATTGAGCGCTATTTTGGAATTAATGGTGACAATACGACGATAAAAACGGAAATTGTTGCCGGTATAACGACATTTTTAACGATGGCTTATATCATTTTTGTCAACCCCAATATATTAGCAGAAGCGGGCATGGATAAAGGGGCAGTGTTTGTTGCTACTTGTCTTGCCGCTGCGATAGGCTGTTTTATAATGGGTCTTTATGCGCGTTTGCCAGTAGCTTTGGCACCCGGCATGGGTCTTAACGCCTTTTTTACCTATGGTGTGGTGTTAGGGATGGGTTATGCATGGCAGACAGCACTCGGTGCTGTTTTTTTGTCGGGGTGCATATTCATACTATTAAGCTTATTTAAAATTCGTGAATGGATTATTAATTCTATTCCGATTGCTCTTAAACAAGGGGTTATCGCAGGTATCGGTGCATTTTTAGCATTTATTGCACTGCAAAGCTCTGGCGTTATCGTTGGGCAAGATGCAACGCTAGTGACTCTTGGTGATATGACATCATTTGGTCCTATGATGGCATCCATAGGTTTCTTTGTTATCATCGGGCTATCGTATAAAAAAGTTCCTGGTGCTGTGACGATTGGCATTTTACTGGTCGCCTTAATTAGCCTGCTAGCAGGTCATACTGAGTTTGCTGGGATTATATCTACGCCGCCCTCCGTTGCGCCAACCCTTATGCAGCTTGATATTGCTGGTGCGTTTGATGTCACTATGATCAGTGTCATTTTTGCTTTTTTGTTCGTTGATTTATTTGATACCGCAGGTACGCTAGTGGCGACGACAAGCCAAGCGAAATTGATTGATAAAGACGGTAACATACCTAATATGGGCAAAGCATTGTTAGCAGATTCGACAGCGACGGTGACAGGTGCGATGCTTGGTACTTCATCGACCACCAGTTACGTTGAGAGTGTGGCAGGTATTGCTGCAGGCGGGCGTACGGGACTTGTGGCGGTAACGGTCGGAGTGATGTTCTTATTAAGTACTTTTTTTGCACCGCTGGCTGGTATGATTCCAGCGTATGCTACCGCTGGCGCTATCTTTTACGTCGCTGTACTGATGTTAGGTACGCTAAAAGACATCAATTGGGCGGATTTGACAGATGCAGCACCCGTTGTCGTCGTGTTGTTATTTACGCCGCTGACATACTCTATCGCTGATGGCATTGCGCTTGGTTTTATTACCTTTACCGCAGTTAAGCTGATGTCTGGCAAAGTCAATGAAGTGACTCTACCAGTATGGGTGCTAACAATCATCTTACTTGTTAAGATTATATGGCTATAACTTATTTGGACGTTTATTTGCGCTATGTCTGTCGATATTTAAACCAAGGCAGGTTGAATATAGTGTAAACATACACTGCCAATAAGCATTAATGACAACTACTTTTTACCCTCCTTATCTTTGATTGATAAGGAGGGTTTTTTATGCAGAGTATAAAAGTTTTTGACCAAAGGATTAACATTATGGCTGCAAAAAACCTTATTAAATAACCAATAATCAACAAAAGACCATCAATTAGAAGCTAGCTATAATTTCATACCGCTAACTATTTGTTTTTAAATAATATATTTATTAATATAAATGAGCGATATTGTTAGTTTGAAAAATTGTTTCATGATAATATGGCGGGGTTAAGCGCATCACCTCAATCAACGCCGTAGAGGTTTTTCTTACAGTGAATTAGCGTCATACAAGATCATCATTTTGGTTCAATCAGCTTATATAAAAGCCAGTAAATGTTGATCGCACTCCTTTCACTACAAACAAGAAGAAGGCACTAATGCCGCTTAACTGTTCGTTGTTGCCTTTGAATTGTTCACGTAGCACTTTTTTTAACAATCGAACGACCTACTTAACCCTCTCCAGCTTATGCTGGATTTGCTCGTTTTGTGATGGTGCCGTTTGGTCTCCTATAGATAGCTGTTATTGGCTGTTTATTGCTGCTATTTGGCGGAATATTTAATTGCTTTATCCTAAATATTTGCGTTATTAAGAGTCCACAAGCGCCATTTATTATGGTTTTTTTAACGATAGTTATGGAGTTGGTATGAACCCAATAGACCAGTTTACCCCCAAAGAGCCTATTTTATTTAATCCTATCGATTTGCTTGCACCTGAGTATATTACTCAGTCAGCAGATGACCTTTATGCGCGTATATCACCGTTATATAGTGTCGATGAAGACCGTTGGTTGAACAGATTGCTACCGCTAGCTAAGCCTAGTGATAAAGAGCGAGATGATGCTAGCGAGCAGACACGTAAACTGGTTGAATACGTGCGTAATGATGGTAAAGCGATCAAGATGGTAGATTCATTGCTACTTGAATATAGCCTTGATACTCAAGAAGGTATCTTGCTAATGAGCTTGGCTGAAGCGTTGATTCGTGTGCCTGATAGCTATACCGCTGATGCGCTAATCCGTGACAAAATGAGTGTAGCCGACTGGAAAAAACATCTAAAAGATGACAACGGTTTTATGGTCAATGCCTCAACATGGGGCATGATGATGACTGGCCGTGTTGTCAGTATTGACAGTAGTACCACCGCCTCTGGATTTTTGGATCGCATGACCAAAAAGATGGGCGAGCCAATGATTCGTGGTGCGATGCAAAAAGCCATGCGTATTATGGGCCATCAGTTTGTATTGGGTGAGACCATTGAAGAGGCCAATAAAAACAGCCAACCTTATCGTAATAAAGGCTATACCTATTCGTTCGATATGCTAGGCGAAGCGGCCATCACTAATAAAGATGCTGAAAATTACTTCAATGACTATCTACATGCAATCAAAGCGACTGCCAATGTTAAAGTCAAAGAAGGCATGCCTAAGCCCTCTGTATCTATCAAGCTGTCCGCCTTACACCCACGCTATGAAGCAACGCAAGAAGCGCAGGTCTTAGGGCTACTACGTCAGCGCTGTTTGCTGCTTATCGAAGCGGCACGCGAAGTCGATGTCGATATCAGTATCGATGCAGAAGAAGCAGACCGTCTTGAGATCTCTTTAAAGTTATTTGAGTCACTATATCGTGATGCATTGACCGCAGGCTGGGATGGTCTAGGATTAGTCGTTCAAGGCTACTCAAAACGTGCGATTGCGATATTTGCGTGGCTTGCGCGTTTGGCCAAAGAAGTGGGCGACCGTATTCCGCTACGTCTCGTCAAAGGCGCTTACTGGGACTTTGAGATTAAGCTTGCGCAGCAAAAAGGTCTGTCAGGCTATCCAGTTTGGACCCGTAAAGAAGGCACAGATACAGCCTATCTTGCTTGTGCACGGTTTTTATTGTCAGAACACTTACGTGGTTTAATTTGGCCACAGTTCGCAACTCACAACGCGCATACTTTGGCATCTGTCATGACCATGAGTACGCACAGAGACTTTGAGTTCCAGCGTCTACATGGGATGGGGGATGCGCTTTATGATCATATTTTACAGTCATACAGTATCCCTGTACGTATCTATGCCCCTGTTGGTGCTCACCAAGATTTATTGCCATATTTGGTACGCCGCTTGCTCGAAAATGGCGCAAACAGCTCGTTTGTACATCAGCTATTAGATAAGTCGTATCCAATTGAGAAGCTCACAGTACATCCATATGACAAGCTATTGGCCAATGAGACTCTGCATAATCCCGAGATTCCGTTACCACTAGATATCTATGGCGACCGCCTTGCTAGTTTTGGACCTAATATATTTGTAGAGTCGCAATGGCAGCCGTTCAAAACAGCGATTGATAGTCATTTACATAATACATGGTCAGCGGCACCGGTTATCAATGGTCAAGCGGTCAGCACATTTGAGCAAGATGGCACAAGTCATCAGCTTGAGAGTCATACAGTGCGTGCGCCTTGGAACCATGAAGTTGTGGCTGGCAAAGTACAATATGCCAATGCAGATTTGGCTCGTCAAGCCATCGATGCCGCTGTCGCTGGACAAGCGAGTTGGCAAGCAGTACCGGCTTCTGAGCGTGCGGCTATCTTACGCAAAACCGCTGATTTGTACGAAGAAAATTACGCTGAGCTAATGGCGTTATGCCAAATTGAAGCGGGCAAAACGACACAAGACAGCATTGATGAAATCAAAGAAGCGGTCGATTTTTGTCGTTTTTATGCCGATGAAGCGGAGCGCTTGGACGATATCATCCATGAATTTACAGACTTAGCTGGCAAGCAGTCGCGTCAAGTGTATAAGGCGCGCGGCACCTTTGTATGTATTAGTCCATGGAACTTTCCATTGGCTATCTATACAGGTCAAATCGTTGCAGCATTGGCCGCGGGCAATACGGTGGTGGCAAAGCCAGCTGAACAAACCAGCTTGATTGCACACTTTGGTGCCCAGTTGATGTATCAAGCTGGCGTGCCAAGTGAGGCGCTACAGTTTGTCACTGGTGCAGGTGAAGTAGGTGGCGCGCTGACAGCAGCAGACAATTTATCTGGCGTGATATTTACAGGCTCAACGCAAACCGCACAGCGTATCAATCAAAGCTTAAACGATCATGCGCAAGCAAATGGCGAGCTGCCAATTTTGATCGCCGAAACTGGTGGACAAAACGCCATGATTGTCGACTCAACGGCATTGCCTGAGCAAGTGGTCAAGGATGCCGTGCTATCAGCATTTGGTTCGGCAGGACAGCGCTGTTCTGCCTGTCGTATCTTGTGTGTACAAGAAGATGTGGCAGATGGACTGATTGAATTGCTACAAGGTCATATGGCAGAGCTAGTCGTAGGTAATCCAACTTACGTTGCAACAGATGTTGGCCCAGTGATTGATGCTGATGCTAAGCAGGGTCTTGAGAGTCATATTGAACGTATGAAATCTGAGCCGACAGCCAACATTTTGGCACAGACGCCTATGAGTGCCAGCTCAGTAGTCAGTGAAGAGCAATCTACCTTTGTATTGCCGACAGCGATCGAAGTGCAAACCATTGACGTTATTGGTGGCGAGCATTTCGGCCCGATATTGCACGTACTGCGTTATAAGGCTCGTGAGTTGGATCAGCTTATCGATGCGATTAATGCGACAGGGTTTGGTTTAACCTTAGGTATCCATAGCCGTATTGAAAACATCGCTGAGCATATCGAGCGCCGCGCTGTCGTGGGTAACACTTATGTCAACCGTAACCAAATCGGTGCTGTAGTCAATGTTCAACCTTTCGGCGGCTGCGGCTTATCAGGTACGGGCCCAAAAGCTGGTGGCCCGCATTATGTGCCGCGTTTGATGAAGCTAAGCTCTGAGTCTTTTAGCTCAGCAAAACCAAACGCTACAAAACTGGCTACCGAAGCATCTAGTACTGTAAACAATACGACATCAACCACTCAAACAGAGCTTGCATAAGGAGTAGCAACATGACGAACGAATTCAAAAAAAATCATGCTCAAGTTTGTGAAGCTTGGCGATTACTTGGTGCCGTACAGCGTGCCACTTATCTAGAAGCTGCTGTTCCTAAGCTTGCATTGTTCACGGGAGACGCCAATAAAGCGCGTCGCTTGTTCAATCATCTGCTGAGTGCAGCGCCCAGCCTAGATGAGGTACATCGTATGACGGGTGCTACAGGCGAGTCTAACGATCTTTATGTGACTGCTCGTGGTAAAACAATGGTTGTCGGCGGCGAATCAGCCAAAACAATGGCGGTACTCGGTCAGCTTATCGCAGCACTATTGACAGGAAATGAAGTCATTTTGCATTGTCCAAGCCAAGAAGAGATGTGCGTAGAAGCCGCCAAAGTACTTTATGACACTGGTATCAGTGATGATGTGCTAAGTGTGGCAAACGACTCACAAACGATTACTTTGCTACATATCGACCGCCTTGCTCAAGTAGCGGTTGCAGGTAGCGCTGCTGAAGTACAAGAAGTCAGTCAAACATTGGCCGATACTGATGGTATCTTAACCCAAGTAATCGCAGTGACAGATATGGAGGGCTTATCAGACATGCTAACGTCAGATTATCTGCATCGTTTTGTAACTGAGCGAGTGATAACTATCAATACGACAGCTATTGGTGGTAATGCAAGCTTGCTTGAGCTTGGAACATAGCAAAACTTAAAAAATTAATAATTAAGTCATTAGATAGAACTTAGTGTCATATAAGTAACGGTTAGTGTTTGTTTACGAGGTTTTAAACTGCCTGTAAATAATCGCTAACCGTTTTTTTTGGAAATTTTAAAGTATTTTATAACTTATCAGATGGGTTTTAAAAGTTTGGATAAACGATATTTAATTGCTTGTAGGCAAGCAATAGGGGTGATAATATAAATAAAACCTGACTGAATAGTCACGTTTATAAAGGTGTCAGGCTTATGTTCTATTGAACTTTTAATTTGTTGAAGTTCAGAATATCGTCCTATAACTATATTTTATAAAGCTCAATTTGTTAGCCGAGTCCTGCTATGATTAGTTTTTATCTAAACGAAAAGCGCCACGAGATAACCCAACTCAATCCAAACACGACGGTACTTGAGTATCTGCGCTCGTATGAACGTCAAACTGACACTAAAGAAGGCTGTGGTAGTGGAGATTGCGGTGCATGTACAATCATGGCGCAGCGTCTCCCCAGTCATGCAACCAGCGAGTCTAGTGACAGTACTCCTTTTTATACCTTCAATTCCTGTATTACTCTATTGTCGCTCATGGATGGTCATCATCTGATGACCGCATCTTATCTAGCGGATAATCCAACACATCACCCAGAGCGTGCGCTATTACATCCTGCACAGCAGGCAATGGTTGATTGCCATGGCTCGCAGTGTGGGTTTTGTACCCCTGGTTTTGTGATGTCGCTTGCAAATGTATATGAAAACCATCGCATGCAGCATAACCATGTTAAGCCAGTCACTGCCAAGCAAGACATTATAAACGGTGAACAAGGCGACAATGATTTAAGCTATGATGATATCGTCGCCTCAATATCAGGGAATCTATGCCGATGTACTGGCTATCGACCCATCATTGAAGCGGGTCTAATGATGGGTAAAATCGGCCAACAAAGAGACGCTGATCAGACAGTCGCAAAGGACTTGACCATAAGTCTAGTCACCGACGTCATGGCAAACGACAAAAAATCGCTACCCAAAAGCACAGCGACAAATATAGTAGATCAGGCGTCAACTAATACGCTGGCATTAGCTGAAGGTATACGGCAGCTATTTATTCCAAAATCAATGGACGAGCTCGATGAGCTATTAGCCTTATACCCAACGGCGACTATTTGGGCGGGTGGTACGGATTTAGGATTGAGTATCACTCAGCACTTAGTTGACCATGAAACAATCATTCAGCTATCGGCCATTGACGAGCTAAAATCTTGGTCACTGTCTGATTTAGAGCCTCAATCTACATCAGATAGTGTTAATAATACCAGTGTAGAAGCGAAAACTTTGAGACTTGGTGCAGGTATGACCTATCAGCAAATGCTGCCGATACTTGAACAGTACTTTCCTGCCTTTGCTGCGCTATTTGCCAGAATTGCGTCACCGCAAATACGTAATATGGGTACGCTTGGCGGTAATATTGCTAATGCCTCGCCTATTGGAGATCTGCCTCCCATTTTGCTCGCGTTAGATGCTCGCGTTCATTTGCGTCATTGTGGTCCTGATAATAAAAATGACAGTGCAAAAAAGATGAGTGATAAAGATACAGTCAATAAAAATGAATATGATAAAAAGTCTTATATTGACGAGATAATATCTTTAACGGAATTTTTTGTAGATTATAAAAAGACCAAGCTGCGGGCAGGCAGTTATATTGTCGCTATTGATATACCGCTTATGCAGGATAATCAGCACCTGTTTATTCATAAAATCAGCAAGCGTTATGAAGATGATATTTCTGCTTGTTTGGTTGCTATCAGTGTCGCTCTATCAGCAGATGGTAAAAGTGTCGATCATGCAAAGATTGGTCTAGGCGGTATGGCTGCAATACCTTTATTAGCAAAAAATTGTCAGCAAGCACTTTTAGGGCAGCCTCTTGAGGTCGCAAGTTTTGAGAGCGCTGCAAAAGCATTACCGATGGATGTCTCGCCGTTAACAGATGTTCGAGCCAGCCGTGAGTATCGCTTGCATGTAGTGCAACGATTATTGATTAAATGTGGTAAGCAGCTGATAACAGAGACGCAAACTGAGAGAGAGTCATCATGAGCCATCAATCATCCTTATTTGACAGCTACAGTATTCGCCGTGTACGTCCGCCTAAAAACAAAATCGGCACTTCTGCCAAGCATGATAGTGCGATAAGCCATGTCATGGGTACGGCTACTTATGTGGATGATATCTTAAAGCCACAGGGTACGCTACATCTGGCTGTTGGTAAAAGCAGTCACGCTCATGCTCGGGTAACCAGTATGGATCTTAGCGCAGTCAAAGCAGCTGATGGGGTGATTGATGTTCTAAGCTTTAAAGATTTGCCTGCCCAAACGGACATCGGAGCGGTATTTGATGGTGAACCATTGATGGTGGATGAGATCACACAATACGTGGGTCAGACGCTGTTTTTGGTCGTGGCAACCACTCATCGTGCCGCAAAAAAAGCCGTACTTAAAGCCATGATAGAATATGAACCATTGTCAGCAATATTAAGTGTTGATGAAGCTTTAGAGCAAGAGCAATTTGTACGTCCAAGCCATTTTATGCAGCGCGGTGATACCGATGCAGCACTTGCGAATGCGCCCAAGCGTATTGCAGGCCATATTCACATGCTCGGACAAGAGCATTTTTATCTTGAAGGGCAGGTGTCGTATGTGGTGCCTTGCGATGATGGTGGGCTTGAAGTTTATACGTCATCGCAGCACCCAAGTGAGGTGCAGCAGCTGGTCGCTGAGGTGACAGATCTGCCATTTCATGCAGTCAATACAGTTGTGCGTAGAATGGGCGGCGGTTTTGGGGGCAAAGAAACCCAAGCAGCTGCTTGGGCCTGCTTTTGCGGTATCATTGCCAAGCGTCACAATGTCCCTGTCAGTATGCGCTTAGATCGCCAAGATGATATGGTTGTGACCGGTAAACGCCACGAATTTGTCAATCGTTATGAGGTCGGTGTTGATGACTCAGGGCAAATCCTAGGTGTCGATATGCAGCTGGCTGGTCTATGCGGTTATGCACCAGACTTGTCCGATGCTATCGTTGATCGAGCGATGTTCCACTGTGACAACGCTTATTATTATCCAGCTGCGCAAGTGGCAGGACATCGCTGCAAAACGCATACGGTATCGAACACGGCCTATCGTGGTTTTGGCGGGCCTCAAGGTCTGATGACTGCCGAATATATGATGGATCAAATTGCTTATACATTGGGCAAAGACCCTCTGCAAGTACGCTTGACGAACCTCTACCAAAATGGCCAAAGTACTCATTATGGTCAGCCAATCGAGCATTTTGATCTGGCAACGATTATGGATACGCTGGCATCAGACTGTGATTATGATAAGCGCCGCCAGCAGATCATAAAAGTCAATGAGCAAGCCGAAGCTGCAGGCAGTGACAAACGTCTTGGTATTGCCCTAACACCTGTGAAGTTTGGCATCTCGTTTACCGTACAGACGCTCAATCAAGCAGGTGCTCTGGTACATATTTATACCGATGGCAGCATCCATCTCAATCATGGCGGTACAGAGATGGGGCAAGGGCTATTTGTCAAAATCGCTCAAATCGTCGCCAATGAGTTTGCCGTGGATTTGGATACCGTAAAAGTATCCGCAACGCGTACTGATAAAGTGCCTAATACGTCACCGACAGCGGCTTCATCAGGCACCGATATCAACGGTAAAGCCGCGCAAAACGCTTGCTTAACTATTAAGGCACGCATTGTCGAGTTTGCCGCTGAGCATTTTGCAGTGGCGCAAGAAGATATACGCTTTGAGCGCAATCATGTCTACATTGGCGATAAGGAAGACTTCACTTTTGCGGAAATGGTGCAGTTGGCTTATCAGCACCGCGTTAGCCTATCTTCTACGGGTTATTATAAAACGCCCAAGATATTTTATGACCGCTCTAAAGCGTGGGGTCGACCTTTCTTTTATTTTGCTCTAGGTGCTGCATGTACTGAGGTTGAAATAGATACGTTAACTGGTGAGTACCGAGTTCTACGCTGCGATATCTTACACGATGCTGGACAATCAATTAACCCAGCTATTGATATTGGTCAGATTGAAGGCGGCTTTGTGCAAGGTATGGGATGGCTCACAACAGAGGAGTTGACTTGGGATAAAAAGGGCACACTCGCGTCTAATAGCCCCGCCAATTATAAGATTCCAACGTCGCACGATTTGCCAAAACAATTCAACGTTAAGCTATATGATCGTAAAAATGAAGAGCAAACCATTTATAATTCTAAAGCAGTTGGTGAGCCGCCTTTTATGCTGGCAGCGAGTGTTTGGTGTGCTATTAATAATGCAATCGCAAGCTTGAGTGATTATAAAAAGAACCCGGATCTTACGATGCCTGCGACTCCAGAGGCAGTATTAAAAGCGGTGATGCGTATGCAAGGTGAGGCGTGGGAGATCGACACAAACGTAAACTTTGATGCGCTTGATAGTTTGACCGAAGATGAGGACAACTGCGGTATTGACGACGATAAAGTGAAGCCACAACTAGTGCCACACGCTACAGATATCAATCCACCGGAGGTTGAAGGTCAGACAGTCGACGATCAGCCAGAAGCGATAGAGCATCCTAACGTAGCGGGTTCAAGAGGCCCTGCACATAGTGAACCTACGCACAGTGAGTGAGTTATTAGCAGCTCCCACGCGCTGGTATGACGGTCTAGCACAGTATCAGCATCAAGGTTTGGCACACGTGTTAGCGACTGTCGTTGCGGTTAATGGCTCAGCACCGCGAGCACTACAGGCGAAAATGGTAGTCACACAGGATGGCTACTGCGATACGCTTGGTGGCGGCGGTCTTGAGCATGATGTTATCACGACGGCAAGGCAACTGCTAAATGACGAGATAGACATAACTGTACCAAAGGTATCCAAAAGAGACAAAAACGCTAATGATGATATTGATAATGATAACATTCGTGAGTCAAAGCCAACGAAAGCAGTCAGACGCGATGCTGTCTATACCAAGCATTATCCGCTAGGTGCGAAGCTAGCGCAGTGCTGCGGTGGTAGTGTCACGGTTATGTTTGAATGTTTTAATGTGACGCCACCGATGTCGATATTGGTATTTGGAGCAGGGAATGTGGCGGCAGCATTAATGACGATACTAGCAGAGCTGCCTTGCCAGGTGGATTGGGTAGACAGTCGTCCTGAAATGTTTGAGCGTTATTTATTAGACAATTCTAATTTGCCAAATAAGTCTATTCAAACCGAAGATTTGTCTCAACGATTAAACGCTCAGCCTAATTTAAATCAGCCTAAGCTTTACAAGCTTCCGGCTCATATCCGTCCGCATATTGATGATGATCCTGTTGATTTTATCCGCCCGTTTATTGAGCCATTTAGCCACCAAAGCGCTCAGCGTTTTATTTTGGTTATGACTCATGATCATAGTCTGGATTTTGAGTTAGTACGTGCCGCATTGGATGCTGGTTCAGACGCAAACAGTTTGGCAACTAATCCTAATAATAGTTCAGAAGTATCACTGCCTTATATTGGTTGTATTGGCTCGGTAACTAAAGCTGAGCGTTTTAAAGGTCGTCTGCTGCAGCGTGGTTATGATAAGCCGATAGTCGATAAACTAACCATGCCAATTGGATTACCGATTGGCGGCAAAGAGCCTATGGCCGTTGCTGTATCTATTGCCGCACAGATTTTGCAGCATTATCATCAAAAATAAGTCATAAGCTATAGATCATCGATACTGACTTCTATCTCTATTATTAACTTAAATTCTACTAAAACGTTCGGTATAACCAAGTGACGGGAGATTTACCCATGGCTCTACATATTTATCAAGCGCAGCTCCTACACTATCTTACCGAAGATGATCTGAATCAAAGGGCTGAGCGTGCGCACACTGAAAACTCTCACTCAACATCTTCTAATTATCCAAATACAGCAACAGTTGCAACTGTTGATAAAAATATAACGCTATTACCAGTCATCGCGGGCATGAACGTTTATCCTGAGTATATTGCTAATGGTGCGCTGGTTGTCGACGATGTGACAGGTCACGTTGTGGATTATGGTAGTAACGAAGCTATGCTGGCAAGCTATGCTCAAACGAATGATCAAGCACCGGTAAATATTCATAACTATCAAGATAAACTGATTATGCCAGGTTTTATCGATACCCATGTGCACTATCCGCAGATAGATATGATGGCAGCTTATGGTGAGCAGCTACTCGATTGGCTTAATAACTATACCTTTGTCACTGAAGCCAATTTTGCCGATCCAAAGATTGCATATGATACCGCCAAGTTTTTTTTAGAGCAGTTGCTCGCTAACGGTACAACCAGCGCCATGGTGTTTTCTACGAGCCATCCTGAGTCTGCAGAAGCCTTTTTCACTGAAAGTCATAGGCTTAATACTCGCATGATTACGGGTAATGTGTTGATGGACCAAAACGCGCCGGAGCATCTGTGCGTGCCGGCTGAACAGAGCATTCAAGACACGCAAAACATTATTAATAACTGGCATGGACATGGACGTCAACATGTAGCGATTACCCCAAGGTTTGCGATTACCTCAACGCCAAAGCAGCTACAAATGGCAGGTGAGTTATATGCAAGTTACGACACTGTTTATCTGCAAACACATCTGGCAGAAAACCGTGATGAAGTGGCTTTTGTACGTAAGCTTTATCCCAATCATAAAGGCTATCTCGATGTCTATGCAGATATGGGGCTACTGGGTCGGTACACTACCTTGGCACATGGTATCTACCTTGAGACGTCAGAATACGAAAGCCTACGCGAGACTGGTACACAGATAGCGCATTGTCCAACGTCCAATCTATTTTTGGGTAGCGGATTATTTGATTTACCTAAGACGCTGAGCTATACCGGTGTCAGTATCGCCACCGATGTAGGGGCGGGGACCAGTTTATCGATGCTGACGACTTTAAATGAGGCATATAAAGTTCAGCAATTACAAAACAATCAATTGTCCGCCCATCAAGGGTTGTATCAGATTACTTTGGGTAACGCACAATCATTAGTGTTAGATGATAAAATCGGTAACTTTATGCCTAATAAAGAAGCGGATTTTGTAGTCATAGACATGGCAGCAACGCCATTACTAAAAAGACGTATGGCACAGACTAAAACACTTGATGAGCAATTATTTGTATTGATGATGCTTGGTGATGATAGAGTGATTGAGGAGACAGTTATTGCTGGAGTGAGTCGTTATAAATCTCGGTCATTGTAGATTCAAAGCAACTTAATGTTTATTAAGTAGCAGCTAACACTCATGATGATAAAGTATACGTCGGTTATCTCAGTATCAGAAAATTAAGGAAGGGACTTTAATATGGCTTTAGATATGTACTTTAAGAACGGCATGATTCGCAAAACGCGCTGCCACATTCCTAATGACCTGTTTACCACCCTGTATCAGGTTCATAATAATGGCAATTTTCCACAATTAACATGGTTGATTGACAATCTCTATGATGATCCGCAGATTGGGCCAGACATTGCGAAGGCCTTTGCTGACGAAATAGTCGCGTTTGAGAGGTTAATACTTTCCTTGCACCTACCTTTCCCTCGAGTACCTTTACAAAAGTTGCATACCTTCTTTATGGAGGCTGCTACTAACCAACAGGTTATCTATACTAAGAGTGATTAGCTCTATTGTTTTAGTCGTTTTTATAATTCTAAAACGTAACTATTACTGTGCAGATAAGGACTGCTAACTAAGCTTAAGCTTATAGACAATGAGTTTGAAAACTTCCAATGTAATATTTTATACCATGGTAATAGTCTACATAGTTACCAACCAAACACCACAACTATCTTGAATCACGCCTAAAACATCCCCATAATCTAGACACTTTCTTATAATAAATAGCCTAAGCAGATATGCCGAATCAAATTAAAGAATTGCAAAACATAGAAACACAGACAAACACTAATCTTAAAGCTGATTTTGACAATAAAGTACCGCGGTTAAACACTCATACTGTGAATAGTGCCAGTGCTTTTGATTTACCAGTCCTTGCTAAAGATGAGTATTATCTTAGTCGCCTTGAGCGAGAGCTGGCGCGCACTGCCGTGGCTAAAAACAAAAAAGCTAATAAAGAGTCTGATAATGAAAAGCAGAATAAAGCAGATAAAGAGTTAGCTAAAAAACGTGCGCAGTACGACAAAATTAAAACCCGCTCACAGCAAGCGGTACAAGCACGTATCGATAGTATTCCAGACAATTTGCCTACGACCTTAAACCTAGATCTGCCGGTAAGCCAACGTGCTGAGGATTTAGTACAAGCTATTATCGATAACCAAGTTATCATTGTCGCAGGTGAGACGGGTTCTGGTAAGACCACGCAATTACCAAAGCTGGCTATGCTGGCAGGTCGTGGTATTACTGGGCAGATAGGGCATACCCAGCCGCGCAGGCTCGCAGCACGTAGCGTAGCCAACCGTATCGCTGAAGAATTGGGTGAGCAGCTCGGTAATACGGTCAGTTTTAAAATTCGCTTTAATGAGCAAGGGTCGGCGCAATCAGTGGTGAAGCTGATGACCGATGGTATCTTATTGGCTGAACTCGGTCATGACCGGTTTTTAAGTAAATATGACACCATCATCATTGATGAGGCGCATGAGCGTAGCCTAAACATTGACTTTATCATGGGCTATCTGAAAAAATTACTACCCAAACGCCCCGATTTAAAAGTCATTATTACCTCAGCCACTCTAGATACCAAGCGTTTTAGCGAATACTTTAGCCGTTATGATAATAAGCTAAAGCGTAGTGTCCCTGCGCCCATCTTCAATGTCGAAGGGCGTAGCTATCCTGTCGAGGTACGCTACCGTCCGCTCACTGATGAGCCAGTAGGTAGCTCTGATGATGATAGCTACGATGACTTTGAGGAGAATTTGCCGCGTGCGGTGGTTGCCGCCGTTGAAGAATGTTTCAGCGATGCACAGAATAAGGGCCACGCTGATCAAGCAGATATTTTGATATTTGCGGCGACGGAGGCGGAGATTCGTGAATTACAAGACGTGCTCGTGCGTCATGGACCAAAGCATACCGAAGTATTGCCATTATTTGCACGGCAGACCTATGAAGAGCAGCAACGTATCTTTCAGCCGTCAGGTCGTGGTCGACGTATTGTTATCGCCACTAACGTTGCTGAGACTGCGTTGACTGTACCCGGCATTCGCTACGTGATCGATTTGGGTTTTGCGCGAATATCACGCTATTCTTATCGCTCGCGCGTACAGCGTTTGCCGATTGAAGCAATATCACAAGCTGCCGCTAACCAGCGTAAAGGGCGCTGTGGCCGTGTCGCGCCGGGTGTTTGTATCCGTCTGTATTCTGAGGAGGATTTTAGCGGTCGTCCTGAATTTACCGAGCCTGAGATACTGCGGACCAATCTTGCCTCCGTTATTTTGCAAATGGCCAATCTGCGTTTGGGTAGTGTCGATGATTTTGCTTTTATTGAGCCGCCTGATAGCCGCTTAGTCACAGATGGACATAAATTGCTCGATGAGCTAGGCGCTATTACTACTAAGGCTGATACTGCTTATAAAAACAGCAAAAACAAACGCCAAAAAGGGCTTGATCATCTGCGTCTCACGTCTACTGGGCAGAAGATGGCGCGCATGCCCATTGATCCAAGACTGGCACGTATGTTGGTTGCCGGTAGCGACTTTGATTGTATCCGCGAGATGCTAATCGTTGTCGCAGCCCTTGCTGTCCAAGACCCGCGTGAGCGCCCAGTCAATAAGCGCCAGCAAGCGGATCAAAAACACGCAGAGTTTCGTCAAGATGATTCTGACTTCTTGTTTTATCTTAGCCTGTGGAAAGCCTTGTTTGAAAAGGATGCAGACGGCAATAAGCTGTCTGGTAATCAGCGTAAGCAGTTTACTAAGAAGAACTATTTGAGCTTTCCAAGAGTGCGCGAATGGAGCCAAACCCATCGTCAGTTGGTGCAGATGGTTACAGATCTTAAGCTGACAGATGATAAAGACAGCAAAAAAGAGGCGAATAATAGTGACCCTACCAGTATAGAAGACGAAGAAGTAAAGGCGGTCAAATATGCCAATTTGCATCGTGCATTACTAACGGGCTTATTGTCTACGATTGCTCACAAAACCGAAAATCGCGGAGAGTATCTCGCTGCTCGCCAGCAAAAGGCCAAAATCTTTCCAGCCAGTACCGTGTTTAAACAGGTGCCACCTTGGGTCATAGCCTTTGAGATAGTCGAGACCTCCCAAGTCTTTATGCGTACCGTTGCCAAGATTGAACCAGAATGGATCATCTCAGCGGCAGGTAACTTATTAAAGTATCATTATTTTGAGCCGCATTGGTCCAAGAAAACAGGCCGCGTGAAAGCTTACGCGCAGATTAGCTTGTTTGGGCTTATTATCATCAGTAAGCAGCTAACCAACTACGAGCAAGTCAATCTAAGTGAGTCGCGCGAGATATTTATCCGTGACGGTTTAGTTACAGGTAACTTGGGTCGTCAGGCACCATTCTTACAGCACAATATGGACAAAATCGCCCATGTTGAGCGTATTGAAGATAAGTTACGCCGCCGTGATTTACTTGTCGATGAAGAGACGCTGTATCAGTTTTATGATAGAAAGATTCCTGAGCATGTCGCCAGCCGTAAAGCTTTTGAAGATTGGCGTGCAGAGGTAGAAAAAAACGATAGCAAATATCTATTCTTTACTGATGATGATGTGCTCAATAGCCAAGCACCGACCACAGGTGACTTCCCAGAAGTGTGGAAGCTGGGCGATTTGAAACTGCCGCTACGCTACATTTTTGATCCTGCCAGTGATGATGATGGCGTGACCATTCGCGTGCCACTTGTTGCGCTGCCGCAGCTTGATGCTATTGAGTTATTGTGGGGCGTACCCGGTTGGCGTTATGAGCTGGTATTGCAGTTACTTAAATCTCTGCCCAAAGACATCCGTCGACAAATCGTCCCGATTCCTGATACTGCTGATAGCTTATTTGATGAATTGCAACCCGCTGGTGGACAGGGACTGCTCAAGCAGCTATGCCAAGCGCTAAATCGTCGCGGCATTATGTCGGTGACTGAGGAGAGCTTTAATCCGGCCAGCATTGATCGCTATTTGCAACCACAAATCTGCGTGGTCGATGATAAGAACCGCATTATCGAAAAAGGCCGCGATCTACAGACGCTACAGATTCGTCATGCTCAAGAGACCCGTCAAGCGGTCAATGAGCAACAAGGCGCGCACACTGATTTCCCTGAGCACTTTGCTTTTAGTAAAAACCACCATAGCGCAGGCGTAGTGATGAAGCAATTTGCTGCATTGGTCGCAGATGAGGCGGGCGAAGCGGTATCGATTCATCAATACACCGATGTAAACGCGGCACTACAGGCGCATCGCATTGGCGTTTTAACCTTGATCAAAGGTAAGCTCGGTGCCAAAAGAAAGCAGCTGACCAGTCAAGTCGATAAGAT
This sequence comes from Psychrobacter sp. 1U1, assembly GCF_051847535.1. Classification (NCBI taxonomy): domain Bacteria; kingdom Pseudomonadati; phylum Pseudomonadota; class Gammaproteobacteria; order Moraxellales; family Moraxellaceae; genus Psychrobacter; species Psychrobacter sp. 1U1. The sequence goes on from NZ_JBPYDD010000001.1 coordinate 581,707, forward strand.
ATTTAAATTAGCCTTTGCCCCGCTTGGTGATATGGAAAAGCTAAAAACCATCGTCATCGATGCCACACTTGATGCGACGCTTGAGGAGCATTATGTCTTATTTGATCATAGTGAGGACCTGCCTGAGAGTGCAGATGATGTCGCGATTGGACTGAGCGAGGAGCTGCCATTTACCCCAGAGGAGTATGCAAAGACGCTTGAGACCGTGGTTAGTAACTTTTTATTAACGGGTCAAAGTGTCATCAAAACCCTAAAAAATGTCTATACTCGCTGGCAGCGTATTCGTCAAAGCTTACTTATGCTGGATCGTGAAGTGTTTGGCGAGTCTATCGATGATATCGAAGACCAGTTAGAGGATTTGCGTCTGTCTGACTTTGTTTATCGGATGGATTATAGTCATTGGCAGCAGTATCCGCGCTATTTAGAGGCGCTAGAGATTCGTATCGAACGCCTTGAGCACAACCTTGATGCTGATCTCGATGGCGTTTATGCGCTCGATGTGCATATGGAGCGATTGGCTAATCGTGCCAGCGATACGGCCATCAGTGAGTATCGCTGGATGGTAGAAGAGTATCGTATCCAGCTATTTGCTCAACCCATGAAAACGCGTATGGCAGTATCACCAAAACGGCTGAATAAGGTGTGGGATAAGATGCGTTAAAAAATTGCATATTAGAAAATGATAAATTTTCTCTTACGCCACAATGGAGGCTACTTTTATATAAAATAATTTCCATTTTATAAATAGAAAAGGCTGGACTAGCAAGCGCTAATTCAGCTTTTTTATTGATGAACAACCCCTAATAATGCTAATCCTGACTTTGTACAGATCCTATAAGTAACGAGTAACACCATTCTCACGAACTTTGGTTGTTGTCTCATGTAGCTATAAAGATAGGTGATCTCCTCTTTGATATTGTGGTTCCTATTGCGCCTTACCCACGGTACTATAACTGTAATAATTAGCAGGCTAAATAAAATACAAAAGGAAAATGACATGTGGGATGAACGCTATAGCGAACCAGGGTTTGCTTTTGGTAAAGAACCAAATAATTTTTTGAAAGAGCAGTTCCAGCACATACCAGCAGGGGGACGCGTGCTGTGTTTGGCAGAAGGCGAAGGCAGAAACGCGGTCTTTTTAGCTGAGCAAGGCTATCGAGTCACTGCCATGGACTTATCTGATGTGGGCTTGAACAAAGCGTTAAAACTGGCTATGGATAAAAATGTGACCATTACCACTCAAGTGGCTGACCTAGCGGATTATCAATTCGGTGAAAATGAATGGGATGGTATAGTGTCCATTTGGGCGCATATGCCTACTGATGTTCGTCGGTATATTCATACACAGATTGTCCCAGCGCTGAGACCAAATGGGGTCTTTATCCTTGAAGCTTATACCGAGCAGCAACTGTCCATGGAAGCTGTTGGCGGACCACCTGCTGCGCAAAAAGAGCGTTTTAACTCCCTTAAAAATATGCAGAACGAGCTTACAGAGTTACAAGAAATCATTGGCGTTGAAAAACAGCGTATGGTTTTAGAAGGCAAGTACCATCAAGGTCTTAGTGCAGTGGTACAATTCGTGGGTAAGAAAAATAAATAAGTGAGCAGTCTTTTTGCTACTGTTTAAGATAGAGCACAAAAAACCCCACGTAATATATAACGTGGGGGTTTTTACTGACTAATTGCAATGACTATAAAAGCATTCTATTAAATATTACAGTTAACGCTATATTGTTGACCATTATCTGAGCTGATCGTCATAATGCCAAAGTCAGCTTTGGTTTGCCAGTCATAAGTCGTTTTAGGGTTAACGTCATTAATGTAGCGAGCACCAGAACCTGATACTGCTTGTTTCATCTCGATGTCTGCGTTATTTAAACCAATCTTTGGCAGGGTAACGTTAAGTTTGGCTGCTTGACCGTCAGCTGCATACGCGGCAGTTACAACGCCATCATCTTCACAAGTAAATGACTGTACCACTTGTTGCGTATTGGTAGTAGGGGCTGTCGTAGTGGTTGGTGCGTTAGTTGCACATGCTCCTAGTAGTACAGCAAAAGGCGCAACGGCTAATAATTTTTTCATAATAGTCCTCAAGATTTTTGTTGTTTGAGATGTAAAGCAGTATGTTACAAGTAATAGATTTATTTAACGTTATTGTTTGGCGTTAATATAGTACCTAAAGTGTTTCTGAGTGTTACAGGTTTGGTAATTTGAAAACATTTATCTAACTGTCTCAATATGGGCAGAGGGTTTAGGCGTTTGTTTGGTTAAGACAAATACTGAAACAGCACCTAAAATCACTATGGTTGCGATGATGAATCGCAGAGATAGTTGTTCAGACAAAAACAACACACCTGCGATAGCTGCCAATACTGGCACACAAAACTGTACAACCGCGGCTTGAGTACTTTTTAACAAGGGCATTGCCACATACCAAAGGCTATAGCCAACGCCAGAAGTAATGGCGCCTGACACGCTTGCCAATATGACACCTTCTGTACGGATACCTGCCAAATAATTTATTCCTATCAAAAACAATAAAGGAATAGCGACGAGGCTTCTAATAAAGTTAAAACCTGTAGCGCGAAGCGGGGATGCGCAAGCTTTGCCGCGTATACTATAAACGCCCCATGCGATACCGCTTATTGCCATAATCATCGCGTCAATCAGTGAGGGTACTGCTGCTGAAGGGAGCATTAAATAGACGAAACCTGCGAATGCTACAAAAAGAGCTACCCATTGTATGGTACTTACTTGCTCTTTTTGATAAATACCCCAGCCGATCATAGTAAGTTGAACGGCGGCAAACAAAATAAGCGCGCCAGTACCAGTATCAAGTGCCACGTAAGCGAGTGAAAAGCAAAGCGCATAAATCACCAAGCTGAGACTGCTTAACCAGCTGCCTTTATCTTTTAAGATAGTCTCTTTTAAAACATCTGTATCTTGATGAGGCGTATTTGGCTGCTGTAGACGACGCTGATGCACACTCATGATTATTGCAAGGCAGATAGCACCACCTAACAGGCGAATAATAGTAAAGTTCCAAGGATCAATATAACCCTCAGCGAGCGCCATTCTACAAAGCAGAGAGTTTGCAGCAAAGGCTATCAAAGCAATTATCGTGTATAGCGTGGCTTTCAAGAAAATTCCTAATAAAAGGGCGTTTGAGGGTGAAAATGAAGGGTGAACGATTATTGGCTAAATCAACGGAGAATAAAATAGCCTAAGCAAAAATCACAAATATCTTAAGTAATTAATCACTTGTCGAACTCGCTCATCTCTATTCCCGCCAATACGTCTAAAACGTTTATTATATTTATTTAATTGGCTCTCAAAATAAGCGCTAATCTCTTCACGCTCATACGGACTATCTCGCAAGTCATCCGCAACCCAAGGAATATCAACGTCTGTTAGCAGTATTAAATCATAATGATGCGCCAGTGCGGCTTGTTTTAGCGCAAGAGGACAGTCGCCATAATACCAATTTGAATAAACCATTAGCTCAAACAAACTGGTATCACAAAATAGATATTTTTGAGTGTCAGTAACAGTATCAATGTCTAGGCGAGATAAAAAATCTTGAGCCGCTTGCTGGGCCAGTTTATTCTCAAGCTTGATTTGACCTTGGGCAATGGGTAATAGATCGTCCCAAGTGCAAGTCATCTGCTCGTTATCCCATTTTTCTTGCAAATAAATACGCATATACTCTGGTACCCAAGGGCTACTAAAATGCGTTGCCAAATCACGACATAAGGTGGTTTTGCCCGTGCTTTCTGCCCCCAAAATAGCAATCTTAATTACCGTTTTAGGCGTATGCTGCGTGAGATTGAATGCGGTAGCGTCGTTGCCATTCATAATAAGCCCAAACTGCGATGAGAGTGAACACTACGTATTGTAATGCGGTAAAGGTAAGGCCCTTGTAAAAATATAATGGCACTGAAATTGCGTCGGCGACTATCCATAGTAACCAATGCTCAATCTTACGGCTTGCCATGAGCCACATCGCCATTAAGAATAGCGCGGTGGTTAGCATATCGGTATAATCGACCCAAGTAAACAAATGCATTCCTAGCACTGCACCATCAAAGCTAAAGTTGTTGTTGATGACGGGGCGGAAATAATAAACCAATGCCACAAAGGCAGCTGTCCCAGTCGCCAATAGTGCCATCATGGGTATGTCGCTTGATTGGATATGCTCGATATCGATATCATCTTGGTTAGAATTTTTACCACTACTTTTGATTGCTTTTGAGTTTTTTGACCAGTTAAACCAGCCATATAAACCCATTACTGTGTAATAAGCGTTAATAAACATGTCACCGAACAATTGCCATTTCCATAGCAAATACACAAAGATAGCAGTACTAACCAGACCAATGGGAAAGACTAGTACATTGAGCTTGCGCGCGAGTAATACACTGGCAACGCCAAAGATCACGCCGATGATTTCTAGTATAATAAAGAGTGTAGAATAGTCAGCATATTGTCCGAATAACCAAATAAAAAGACCTTCCATTATGTTCCCTAGCTATTATCTTGCCAAAATTGAGTGCGTTTAAATGAGGTTAATTATATAGTAGGTAGGCGTCAATAGCGTAGGCCTTTGCCGATTATTGACATGAAATTGATTATTTGTAACAAAGTATTAGAAAAATAATAATATTCAGGCATAATAAAGACATTGATTTTAAGTTTACAGTTATTCACCGAAATTAGACTTGCGCTATTTTCTCCCTTTTTATGCTTATTAATAAGCCAAATAGTAGTAGACAAGGAAGCTTATCATGACGACTTGTATCACCGGTACTGGCCTGTATGTCCCTCCCTTTAGCATTAGCAATGAAGAGCTGGTAGAGTCATTTAACCAGTACGTTGACAATTATAACGAAGCACATGCTGACGAGATAGCCAATGATACTATCCCTGCACTCCAGCATTCATCCGCTGAGTTTATCGAAAAAGTATCAGGCATTAAATCACGCTACGTAATGGAAAAAGACGGTATTTTGAACCCTGAAATCATGGCGCCAGTGATTGCCTATCGTAACTTGGGCGAAGAGTTGTCTGTCATGGCGGAGATGGGAGCAGCAGCGCTCAAAGACGCACTTGCCGATGCAGAGCTTGAAGCCAACGACTTAGACGGTATCATATTGGCTTGCTCAAACTTTCAGCGTACTTATCCTGCCGTTGCCATCGAGATTCAAAAAGAAATCGGCATGGTTGGTGGTTACGCTTATGATATGAACGTTGCCTGTAGTGCGGCAACTTTTGGTCTATCACAAGCACATGGCTCTATCGTATCAGGCCTTGCCAAACGTGTGGCTGTGGTCAATGTCGAGATTACCTCCGCGCATTTAAACTGGCGTAACCGTGACAGTCACTTTATCTTTGGCGATGTCGCAACCGCTTGTATCGTAGAAGAGCTGGATACACCAAAAGGCTATGAGATTTTAAACAGTAAGCTGTTTACTGAGTTTTCAACCAATATTAAAAATGAATACGGTTTTATGGATCGCTCGGAGTTTTTGGCAGCCGAAACACAAATGTATCCTGATATTAAGGAGCCAGTGACGGACAAGCTATTTTTACAAAATGGTCGTAAAGTCTTCCGTGAAGTCTGTCCAAAGGTGTCTGAAGTCATTCTTGAACATTTACAAGAAAATGATTTGGAACCCCAAGAAGTCAAGATGATGTGGTTACACCAAGCCAATGCCAATATGCTGGATCTTATTTTACGTACAGTAATGGGCAAAGAGGCGGATAAAGCTATCGTACCAAGCGTTATCGCTGAGTTTGCTAATACTAGCTCATCTAGCCCTATGGTAGTCTTCCATCGTTATAAAGATAATCTTAAGTCTGGTGATTTGGGCGTAATTTGCTCATTTGGTGCCGGTTACTCTATCGGATCAGTGCTAGTACGTAAGGTTTAAAAGTCGTCTTTTTTGATGGTTAAAGCTTATAATAAATCATATAGCCAAGAGCAGTCTTGGCTATTTTTTATGGTTCAAGTTTTATCTTTTAAGCGAATTTAAAGTTATTTATCACTATAAAGCCTAAGTTTAAGCAGTGATTTTAATTTCAGTGCAAAAATTTGCTATAATCGCATTCTTATTTCCCTTATTTATAAAAAGCCCTTTTATGAAAGAATCCTTGCGCTTGCGCTTAGACCAGATGGTAGACCGCTATGAAGAGGTTACCGCCTTATTGTCCGATCCTAGTGTTATTAGTGATAATAATAAATTCCGTGAGCTGTCGGTTGAGCACAGTGATTTGATGGACATCACCACCTTGTGGCAAAATTATCTGCGTGCAGAAGGCGATCAGGCCGATGCTGAGAGTATGCTAGCGGACGCATCAGACCCAGAAATGAAAGAGATGATGCAGGATGAGATCGACAGCGCCCGTGAAACCATCATCGAGATGGAAGAGGCGCTCAATGTCATGATGCTGCCAAAAGACCCCAATGATAAAGTTCCGGCATTTTTGGAGATTAGAGCGGGTACTGGCGGTGATGAGGCAGCAATATTCTCCGGCGACCTATTCCGTATGTACCAAAAGTACGCGCAGAATCAGGGCTGGACGGTAGAGGTGCTATCGGCTAATGAAGGTGAGCATGGCGGCTATAAAGAGATTATCACTCGTGTCTCTGGCAACAGTGTGTATGGTCGCTTAAAGTTTGAATCTGGGGCGCATCGTGTCCAGCGTGTGCCTGAGACAGAAAGCCAAGGACGCGTCCATACGTCAGCTTGTACAGTCGCTGTCATGCCTGAAGTTGAAATCGATGATAGCGTTGATCTTAACCCTGCTGATATCAAAATGGACACTTACCGCTCAAGCGGTGCAGGTGGTCAGCACGTCAACACCACAGACTCTGCTGTACGTTTAACCCATATCCCTACAGGTGTGGTGGCAGAATGTCAGCAAGAGCGTAGCCAACATAAAAACCGAGCAAAAGCGATGCAGATGCTCATCTCACGTATTCAACAAGCCAAAGTGCAAGAGCAGGTAGATACTGCAGATGAGATGCGCCGCGACTTGGTTGGTAGTGGTGATCGCTCAGAGCGTATTCGTACCTATAATTTCCCGCAGGGGCGTATGACTGATCATCGTATCAATCTGACTTTATATAAGCTTGATTCCATCATGGAAGGCGACTTAGATGAGTTGCTTGACTCGTTACTACGTGAGCATCAAGCGGACTTGATGGCTAGTATTGGCGGTGAGTAAGAAGGCCGCTTGATTAAAATGTAGCTAATGTACACTCTTAACTTCCATAAAAGGCTTATTAAATGATTGTTAGGATTGCTATATTCCCAAAATGGGAATATAATAAAGTCATATGAGAATCATAGCGAAAAGCACGTTACGTAAATTTTGGGAACAACCTAAATGTAATGATGCAAAAGGTCAGCTTGAGGCATGGCATGATTTCACTATAAAAGCAGACTGGAAGTCACCTCAAGATATCAAAGATGCTTTCAAGAATGCGAGCATATGTGCCAATAACAGAGTTGTTTTTAATATCGCTGGAAACAAGTATCGATTAGTCGTAGAGATACAATATCAAGTTGGTATTGTTTGGATAAAATTTATTGGTACTCATAGCGATTATGACAAAATAGATGTCGAGGTGGTCAATGAACATTAAACCAATCCGAAACGATCAGGATTTAAAACAAGCATTTAAGCAATTAGAAGCAGTGTTTCAAGCGCCTGAAGGCAGTATTGAAGCAGATACTCGTGATGTATTAGTGACTTTAATTGAAGCCTACGAAAATCAATACTATCTAATTGAACATGCAGAGCCAGTTGAGGCTATTAAGTTTCAGATGGAAAACCTTAACTTAAGTAGGCAAGACTTAGAGAGGTACTTAGGAGCACCGAGCAAAGTATCGGAGGTTTTAAATCGTAAGCGTCCATTAAGCTTGTCTATGATAAAAAAGCTCCATCAAGAGCTTCATATTCCGTATGAAAGTTTGATTCATTAGGGTCAGCAGACCCCAATACATAATGGCTATAACCAATGCTATGTTTATGCAGTTTTCACAAACTGCTTTTTTTGTTTTTATCTTTAAAAGACTACCCATAAATATCCAACCATTTTGAGAGTGTTATGTCAAAGCCCAATAATCAAAATCAGAACCAAGACCAAGCTCCAACCTTAGAAGAAGCCAACGAGCTTATCGCACAGCTGCAAGCTAAGCTCGATGATATTAGTGCTTCAGGCAAACAGCCGTATCCTAACCAGTTCAAACGTACAGATTATGCCAAAGATCTGCAAGCGGCTTTTGAGGGTGTGTCAAAGCAAGAAATTGAAGATAATGCGTCTAAGGGTGACAAAACACAGGTTCATGTGGCAGGGCGAGTAATGCTCAATCGTGGCTCATTTATTGTCATTCAAGACATGACGGGTCGCATTCAGCTCTACGTCGCTCGCAAAGAGCTAGATGAAGAAACACGCGCTAGCATCAAATCGCTAGATTTGGGTGATATCGTCGGTGTCTCAGGTTATATCGGTCGCTCAGGAAAAGGCGATCTTTATGTCCATATTGAAGAATTCCACTTATTGACCAAGTCACTACGTCCAATGCCAAATAAGTTTCATGGCTTAGCTGATGTAGAAGCGCGCTATCGTAATCGACATCTTGATTTGATGACCAATGAGACGACTCGTGATACGTTTGTGATTCGCAGCCAGGTGATTAGCGGCATTCGTCAGTTTATGTTGAATGAGCGCTTTATGGAAGTTGAGACCCCAATGATGCATCCTATCCCAGGTGGTGCTGTCGCGCGTCCATTTGTGACGCATCATAATGCATTGGACATGCCATTATATTTGCGTATCGCACCTGAGCTTTACCTAAAACGCTTGGTTGTGGGCGGTTTTGAAAAGGTATTTGAGATTAACCGCAGCTTTCGTAACGAAGGCGTATCCACGCGCCACAATCCTGAATTTACCATGATTGAATTTTATCAGGCCTATGCTGATTATCATGATTTGATGGACTTGACGGAGCGTTTGTTTAATAAGCTTGCAATGGATATTTTGGGCACGACCGAAATCACTTATCAAGAAGAAAGTATCAGTCTAAAAGCGCCGTTTGAGCGCATAACTATGACTGAAGCTATCGAAAAATATGCTGAAGACTTTGATATGGCACGTATCAATGATCGCGATTATCTAGCAGATTATGTAGCGAACACGCTTAAACAGCCAGTAAAAGATGTCTTTGGTATCGGTAAATTGATTACCATTATCTTTGAAGAGACGGCTGAGCATCAACTGCGTCAACCAACTTTTATCACAGAATATCCAGCTGAGACGTCACCACTGGCGCGCCGTAATGATGATAATCCCGAAATTACGGATCGTTTTGAGCTATTTATTGGTGGTCGTGAGTTGGCGAATGGTTTTAGCGAATTAAATGATCCAGCTGACCAAGCAGAACGCTTTCATGGCCAAGTGGCTGAAAAAGATGCTGGCGATGTAGAGGCGATGCATTTTGATGAAGAGTACATCGAAGCCTTGTCTTATGGTTTACCGCCGACAGCAGGTGAGGGTATCGGTATTGATCGCTTAGTGATGTTATTTACTGACTCTGCTAGTATTCGTGATGTGATTTTATTTCCGCATATGCGCCGAAAAGCGGATTAATGATTGAGTATTATTTGATCAATATTTTTTGACTAATGCTCTTGGCTAACGGCCACTGGCTAAGCGGATGTTAAGTCATTTTTGAACCGGTAAGAAGCCAGACGAATGCGCTGGCTTTTTGCTATAATAAACACTCAAAAAGCATACTCAAAATAAGAACTTTAACCACTTGGCACAATGGATAGCTATGTCGCAGCAATATCAAGTTCTAGCGCGTAAATACCGCCCAAAAAACTTCCACGAGTTGGTCGGCCAAACGCACGTCTCACAAGCGTTGATTAATGCGATTGATTATAATCGTCTGCATCATGCCTATCTATTTACTGGTACGCGCGGTGTTGGTAAGACGACGATTGCCCGTATTCTATCCAAATGTCTAAACTGTGAGACTGGCATTACCAGTACACCATGCGGCGTCTGTGACAACTGTGTCGCCATTGACCAAGGGCGTTTTATCGATCTGATTGAGATTGATGCGGCTTCGCGTACCAAGGTCGAAGACACACGCGAGCTACTTGATAATGTCCCTTATGCGCCAAGCCAAGGCCGCTATAAAGTATACCTTATCGATGAGGTGCATATGCTATCTACGCATAGCTTTAATGCGCTACTAAAGACACTAGAAGAACCCCCTGAACATGTTAAGTTCTTACTTGCGACCACTGATCCACAAAAGCTACCGATTACGATTATCTCGCGCTGTTTGCAATTTGTGCTACGCCCTTTACCGCAGACGTTACTCAGTGAGCATTTAGCAAACGTGTTGACGCAAGAGCAAGTTACTCATACCCAGCCTGCGCTTTGGCAGCTGGCAAGTGCAGCAAAAGGCTCTGTACGTGATGCGTTGTCATTAACTGATCAAGCCATTGCCTTTGGTCAAGGGTCACTTGATGATGTGACGGTTAATGCAATGCTAGGCTTGATTGACGCCGCTGATTTGGTCAGTCTAATTACAGATATTTATAATCATAACAAGTCAGCTGTTGCTGCTCATATTGAGCAAATGCGCGCGCAAATGGTCGATGCAACCAGTATGTTTGATGGACTCGCTGAGCTGCTGCATCAATTGGCATTAACACAGCTATTACCGGAAGTTGCTTTAAATGTAAATGAAGCGCAAGCACAAAATATTAATGCACTTGCCCAGCATATTAGTCCTGATGTATTGCAGTTATATTATGAAATTGTGGTACAAGCACGCGAAGGTATCAAACTTGCTAGCACGCCAATGCAAGCGCTTGAAATGTGTATCTTACGTCTATTAGCGTTTCGCCCATTACCCGTTGATGAAGTCTTAAAGTCTCATTCGATTGAATCAACTGGCTCAACAGATATATCAGAATCTATAGCTTCTGTAGGTCATGTTGCATCATCGCATGAATCACAAACTTATAACCTTGATAATGTTAATGATGTTCATCAGCAAGCTATTGTTAATGAGGAAGTTAATAATAGCGTTGAGCAAAGTGCTAATCAGATGACGGGCAATGAAGATCACTTCTCAGAAAGTACATCTTCAACAAATACAGCCGATATTAATCAGTTTGTAAACATGGCTGATACTAATACTGCTATAGATAATATTTCTGAGCCTGAACCAATTTCTGAGCCTGAACCAATTTCTGAGCCTGAACCAATTTCTGAGCCTGAACCAATTTCTGAGCCTGAACCAATTTC